>VFZE01000052.1 GCA_016871315.1 Acidimicrobiia bacterium
CCGACGTTATCGGAGCCGCAGCGCGGGCAAGTGACACCCTTCGGCCATCGGCGGGCAATGAGGTAGTTCAGGCAATTGTCCTGATCGGCGAAGTACAGGATAGCGTCTTGAAGGGTCTTTGGTTCGGCTGCCATGAACCCATTATGAGGCAAGCTGCTTGATGTGTCAAGTAAATTATTACCCTCCGTAGAGCACGCCGGTGGTCGGCAGTCCCTTGTAATACGGCCGGATCTGGATTTGCGGCCCGTTCTGTGGCTGTTTCGCATTCCGGCCGCTCACATTGAAAGAGGCGTGCACCACATCAGCGCCGATAAATACGGAGTCTCCGGGCCGCAGGCTTCTCTTCTCGTGGTCCACCCACCGCTCGATCTCCCCGTCGATCACGTAGCGGGCACAACAGGAGCAGGAGCGCGGGGACAAAGCGTTTCATAATCAAATCCTCAACCTCTGAGCAATTTCGAAATGTCTAGAAGCTAAGGTCTAGCATATCGAAGCTTTGTGAAAATGCAATGACCGTGTGTCGCGAAGATTACCGGGCACACCGGAACCCCAGGTTGGGCGTCTTCTGATTTGGCCGTACCCAATTGCGAAAAAAGACGGTTATTCGCGATGGGGCGTCCGACCAGGCCCCGCCCCGAATGACCTTGTACTCACCGTACTGGGCCATGGGCGGGCCGGGCGGATCGCTGGCCGGGGATTTGGAGTAGTAATCGCGGTCGAACCAGTCCTGTGTCCATTCGCTTACCGAACCGGCCATATCGAATAGACCAAAGCCGTTTGCAGGATGCCGCGCTACAGGCACCGCGCCGGTCTGTACATCGAAGTGGGCGAGCTTCGCGGTCGGCTTATCGTCGCCCCAAGGATAGGACATGCCCTCGATTCCGCCGCGTGCCGCGCGCTCCCACTCGGCCTCGGTGGGCAGGCGCTTGCCGGCCCAACGGCAGTAGGCGTCCGCGTCAGACCAGTCCACGTTGTAGATCGGTACATTGTCGGCCGGCCGCTTGCTCCAGTGATAAGGCGCGGAACGTCCAGTAGCATCGATGAACTTCGCATAAGCGCCGTGAGTGACTTCCATCTTGTCGATCTCGAACGCGCTCATCTTGAGCTTATGCGGCGGACGGTCGTCGAGCAGCACCACGGGACGCATGCCGGTCTTGTCGTCCGGAGTGAGCTTGGTCCGGCCCATGGTGAATTCACCCGCGGGGATTTGCGCCATCTCCTGGGCGATTCCCTGGGCCATTGCGCAGGTGGCAATCAAAAACAGAAGCCGCATTAAACGAACAGGTCCGAAATTTCGTCGTCGCTCACGATCTCGGTTGCGCCGAGGAGATCGACATAGCGATACGCGCGTTTGGAAGGCGTGTTGGTGATCTCCTTGCGCCAGTCGATGCCCAGCGCGGAGTACACCGTAGCGTAGACATTCTCCGTGCGAGGCTGCATCTTCTTGTATTTCCACCCGGTCTCGACGAGCGCCACGCCGTCGGTGTCGGTCTTGCCGATGATGCGTCCGCCCTTCACTCCGGCTCCCGCGAACATCGACAGGTACACGGGGTTGTAATGGTGGCGGCCCTTGCGGCCATTCAAAGCGCCCGGCGTGCGGCCGAACTCGGTGGCCATCACAACCAATGTCTCGTCGAGCAGCGTTTTCCCCGCCCGGCGCGGCGACGGCGTTCCTGAAAGATCGCGCAGAAGATTGGCCAACGCACGGTCAAATTCGTTGCAGCGAATGTAGTGGTTCGTCTTCGCCGAGTGTTCGAAAATGTTGCCATGATGGTCCCAATCGGGATGGACCACGTGGATGTAGCGCGTTCCGGCATCCGCCTTGACCAGATTGCGAGCGAGCAGGCATCCCAGACCAACTTCATTTTCGCCGTACCGCTCGCGTTCTTCCTTGCTCAACTGAAAGGCTTCCGGCCAGCGGGGATCGCCGAGCACCTGATACGCACTCGATTGAAAATCGCGGAAGCTTCCGAACGAACGGTCGCGGCCCGCGCGGCTCGTCTCCAGCGCCTTGTCGAGTTCGTTCAGCAGCCGGTAGCGTTCTTCGAGCACCTTCATGGCTTCGCCGTCGACGGCCGTGCCGCCAATGCCGGCCTTCAGGTTCACATCGAGCACCGAGTATTTCGGCTGCAGAAAACCGGTGGAGAGCGCGCCGCAACCCGACGTATCCAAATTGCATCCGACGTAAGCCGGAAACGTGTCTGATTCGCGGCGCTGGGCTTCCATCTCGTACGCAATCACGGAACCGACGGACGGAATTTCGGCCGCCTGAGCTGGATTCAACGGTCGTCCCGCTTGCGTATAGTATTGCCCGCGGAAGTGAACCACCTCATGGCTTTTCATCGAGCGGACGATAGCCACGCGATCCATCTCCTTGGACATCTCCGGGAACAATCTGTGCGAAAGGTAAAGGTCGTTCCGGATGGGCCGCACGTCGAGATCCTGCGGCGTGCCCTTGCTCTCCTTGAAGTCGAACGTGTCGAGGTGACTGATGGCGCCGGCCAGTTCGATAAGAATGCAGAATCGGGCAGTGCCGCGCGGGTTCGATTTGCCCGCAGCTCGCGCCTGAATCGGCAACAACGCTTGGTCAGCGAACGCGGCGAGAAGCCCCCAGCCGCCGAGCTTCAAAGCATCGCGGCGGGCGGGAAGAAACTCACTGACACGTTTCCGCATAGCCCACCTCAATAGTTAAAAATAAACTCCGGGCTGTTAATCAGAGCCCACTGCAGGTTCTCCGCCCCGCGGCGTCGATCCTTGGCAAGCGTCGTCAGGCCCACCTCGCGCTCGGGCGCAGACGGCCGCCTGGACACCGTCGCCAAATAGAGCTTGTCGAGCAACTCTCCATCGTCAGCCGTATCCTTCAGCAACTGTTCCACGCGACTGCCGTTCATGGCGAGAATACGGTCCGTTACCACCTTGGACTGCATCAGCAGCATCGCCTGCAGCGCAGACGGCGGGATTTTCTTCGGCATCTCGTCGCGATTCGACTGGCCGAATGTCTTCATGAAACCCTGTACCTGTTTATCGGCCTTCTTCGGCTCAGACATTTGCTGCGCCATCGGAACTTTTTCGTCGCCGCTTGCCATGTTTTGCCGCCGGTCCGTGGCCACCACGATCGCGTCGTGCAATTCGGCGGCGCTCAACATGCGCACGAATTTCCGCGCATGATAAGACGCGAAACGATCCTGCCACTCGCCGTCGAAGTACGATGACAGCCCGTATGCGTTCGAGGTCATAATGCGGCGCATCAGCTTTTTGAAACGAAATCCGCCGGCGCGGAAGTCGTTCGCCAGCGCGTCTAGCAGTTCGGCGTTCGTGGGTTGTTGCGGCCAGCCTTCGGGCACGTCCTTGGCATAATAGCGGCCGAGGTCAAAATCGTCGAGCGGCTCGACGATGCCAAAGCCCATCAGCTCCGCCCAGATGCGATTGGCAAACGCGCGGGCAAATTGAATATCGCTCGTTAAAATCCGCGCCAGTTCGTCGCGCTCATGTTTTCCCGGCCGCGGCGCCTCGCCAGTCAACAGGAATTGCGGGGCGCCGGAGCCGCCCGAGCGCGGCATGCGCAAGATGCTCTCGGCCTTCGTGTCGTAACCCGGCGCCAAGTCGTCCACTGTGTATTCCTGGTTCGCCTGCGCTCCGCCTTCCCAGTTCATGATCTGTCGGGTCTTGCCATAGAAGCCTGCCTGGCGGAAAAAGTCCTCGCGCGTTTTCTTCGTCAGGAAGACATTCACCTGCTCCAGATGATTTTTCCCGTCGTGGCAGGAGATGCATCCCATGTTGATGCCGAGAAAGACCTTCGAGTACGTGATGGTGAACTCATCCACAGTGTCGGGAATGTTGACGAGATCCATCGCGTCGGGAGCTTCGGGATCGTCAAGGGCCTTCACGAAATCGCGGGCAAAATAGAGGCCGCCGGGAATCGAGAAGCTCGTCTTCCCTCCCCCGGTGAGCAGATCCGTCACCACATCGTGATACGGCCTGTCGAGCGCCAGCCACTCGCGCAGCCAATAGTGAAACAGATTCAGGCCATAGCCCATTCGCTGTCCAGCGCGAAACAGATCCTCGAAGTAAAAGGACCACTTGTCAACGAAGCCGTCGCTCGCAAGCAACCGGTCGACTAACTTCTCACGCTTCTGCGGATCGACGTCGGCAAGGAATGCATTCAGCTCGGTAATAGAAGGGATGCGGCCCGTGGCGTCAAGCCACGCCCGGCGCGCAAACTCTTCATCTGAAGCAAGGCGCGCATGGGGGATACCATCCCGCTCGATACGCCCGAATACGTGGTCGTCGATAAAATTGCGGCGCGCCACGGGCGGGCCGGCAACGGTCAACCCGGGCCGCGCGGCCACCGCCTGCTCCGTAAGAGAAGATGCGGCTTTCTTTGCGTCTTCCTTTTTTTGATAGAGGGCCCGGTGCGCGGAGTCGATCTGATCCTGCCGGTGGAACGGATCCTGAGCGAGAAGCGGCGCTGCCAAACCGATTATCAGAAGCCTGAACATATGGTTGCCTATATTTTATCTCCGTTGAAACTTCTGCACACGCTTCCCATCGACCTCAGCCACGTATAGGGTGCCCTTCGAGTCCACCGCCATCAGGTGCGGCAACTTCAGCGTATCACCGTCGCCCCATTGCGCGTTGATGCGGCCGGAGTCCAAGGTAAGATGCGACATGCGGTTGGCATCGCCGTCGGAAACGAGCAACTCGCCGTTCACTACCAGCAGACCGAACGGATTCCCGAACCCGGTCCACGACGCCACATGCTTGCCGCTCAGTTCAAAAACCTGTACGCGGTTGTTGCCACGATCCGCCACGTAAATGCGATCCTTTGCGTCGATGGCCAGCCCGTGTGCCGCCGCGAACTGCGCGTCGCCCTTTCCCTTGCTGCCCCAGCTTCGAATCACGTGCCCGTGCGGCGAACTCACGATAATCCGTGCATACCCGGCATCGGCGATCACGATGTCGCCCCGGGAGGTGAAGACAATGTCGTCGGGCGCTTTGAATGCCAGATCCAAAGTAAAAAGCAGCTCGCCCTGCGGCGTAAACTTGCGCACCAGATTGTTCTTGTTGTCCGTCGTCCAGACGTTCCCGGCCCGGTCGACACGCAGACCGTGCGGCACTTCAAACATCCCGGCGCCCGAACTGCGGAGGAATTTGCCGGCAGCATCAAACGCCATCAGCGGCTTAGGCCCGCGATGAAGAACGTAGATTTCGTCCTTGGGCCCAATCGCGACCGCCGACAGCGCTCCAATCTCCTCCGTTGCCGGAAATTGCAAAAAGCCAGTGGAAGCGTATAACGCTGCTGCTAATAAGAACATGTGGTATCAGCCTACGGTTATTTTGGCCAGTTCCTTTTCATTGAATTCGACTCCGAGCCCAGGCCGGTCGCTCGGTATCGCGAAACCGGGCTGGAAAGCCAGCGGCTGCTGAAGCAGTACATTTCCCATCGGACCAGCCAGCTTGTCGCCGCCTTCGATAATCACGCAGTTCGGCGTCGAGGCCGCCAGATGAACGGACGCGCTGACGTAGGGGGCCGTGCCCGTGCTCACATGCGGCGACCAGAGCACAGCAGCCGCATCGGCTAAGATGGCGATCTTCCGGCACTCCGTGATGCCGCCCGCGCGACAGACATCGGGATTCACGATGTCCACCGCTTTCTGCGAAAACAGATCGCGAAACTGGAAGCGATTGGAGAGCATTTCGCCGGCTACAATCGGCACGTCGAGAGCGTCGGCGAGCTTCGGATAATTGGATGTGTCTTCCGGCATCAGCACATCCTCCCACCAGCCGATGGATCCCATGCGATCCAGTTCCCGGCCGATCACCGTGGCCTCGTGGAGTTTGTATGCACCGAGAGAGTCGAGCAAGAGCTGGCCGCGTCCCTTGACGACATCCACGACCGCGGCAACGCGCGCCAGATCGCGGGTTCCCGGGCCTTTGGAGAGGCCCATTTTCACCGCGCCATATCCCTGCTCCATGGCGCGCTGCGCATTCTCTTTCAAGGCTTCCATTGACGCGCCGCCGACACCTGTATAGGTGGGAATTCGATCCCGGTACCTGCCGCCGAGCAGCCGCGATAGCGGCAGTCCGGCGTGTTTGCCGAGAATATCCCACAGCGCCAAATCCACTCCCGCGATCGCTTCCGTATAGAAACCACTGGAGTAGCCGCGAACACGCTGCGTCGAATACATTCGGTCCCAAAGCGGTTCGACATCCCGCGCATCCTGGCCGACAACCACCGGCGCGAGCATGTCCTCAATTACGGTCTTGTGCACCCGCGGCGCCGCGGGCGCGTGGCACTCGCCCCAACCGGTGATGCCGTCCGAGGTAGTGATCTTGACGAGCACGGCCTGCTGAAACGGACCTGAGCGGGACGGCGTGGCATGATCGATCCGGTTGTACAACCCCGGGCCGCCGGTCATCGAACCGAGCGGCGGCATTACCATCAGTTCGCCGGTGGTTGCCGGCCGTGAGGGCGTGCGTATCACGAACGACTCGACGCTGTGAATCTTGATGGGACTCGAAGACCTGGAGCCGGCTTGCGGAGGAGCAGCCGCCCAGGCGGGTAACCCGGCCAGAGCGCCAAAAACGCTTCTTCTCCGCATGGGTTTAGAAAATCAGCTTGAGCCCGAACTGAATAATGCGCGCGTCACGCGCCGAAGTAATGGTGCCGAATTGAGCGCGGGCATTCCTGCCATCGGGACCCGGCGAAAACCCATCGTCGACCAGACCAAGATTCACGTGATTCGGCATGTTAAACATTTCAGCGCGGAACTGCAAATTGAATCGCTCCGTAATTCGAGTATCCTTGATCACCGAAAAATCAATGTTGACCGCGCCCGGATGGCGAACGTCCGGGATGGCCACCCCCACATTTCCAAAGGTGAAGGCCGGGGGGTTGACGAACTGGGAGGTGTCGAACCATCGTTGCGCGGTGCGCTGGCCGCCAGGCAACTCGGCGCTAACTCCCGTCGAGTTCGGACGGTCCGCCTGGAAATTGTTCGCGCCGCGAACGGTGAGGGGGATTCCGGACTGCATCACTGCAATGGCGTTGAGTTGCCAACCACCAATGAGCCTCCGGACCACGGCATTCGACGAGTTGAATGTGTGGCCCGGGCCAAACGGAAGCTCCCAAAGCGCGCTGATTACCAGACGCTGCGACACGTCTGCCGGATCTACCGAACGGTTTAACTGGCGGTTGAACAGACCATCCTGGAATCCACCTTCATTCGTCTGCTCCACTGGACCGAAATTGACCGGGATTGCCGCCGAGTCGCTGATGCGTTTGCCGTTCGTGTAGGCGATGTTCAGCAGTACGCCGGCGCTCATCCGCTTCTGCACATTCACCTGCAACTGGTGGGAAAGGTAATTGCCCAACCGCGGATCGCCTACGTTCGCGGCCTGATAGTAGGGATACGGCATGAGCAACCGCTCCCGCTGAATGGTGGCGGCGCCAAGTCCGCCTGGAACCCTGCCCGCGTAAGGATTCGGAACCGGCGTAAATAGCGCCTGGCCGAGCTGCTGGCGTACCTGCGGATTGACCTGGTTCAGATTATAGCCATTGGCGGCAAAGTGATTGCCCTTGTTACCCGCATAGGAAACATCGACAAGCCAATTGCTGATCTGGTGCTGGATGCTGAAGTTCCACTGCTGAGTGATTGGCGTTGTAGGGTCGCTCTCGATCAGACTGACGGATTGTCCGAGCAGCGCGAGAGGCCCTGCCGATGATCCCGGCGATTGAATCGGAGCCGAAGGAAATCCCTGCTGGAAGCGAAATGCGCGCAGCCCCGGCCCTTGTGCGATGTAATTGGTACGCGTCGTCGAGAACAGCTGCGTGTTTCCTAGGAAATTCCGCCAAAAGATTGACGGATAGAAAATGCCGTAGCCGCCGCGCAACACCGTCTTCCCCGAGCCGAAAACGTCGAATGCAAACCCGAAGCGCGGCGCAAAGTCGTTGTAGTCCTCTTTAAGGAAGCTTCGAGGCTGGCCGCCGACGCCGGCGTACACTGTAGTTCCCGTAAATCCGCCGGCCGTAGCGTTGGGATCGAAGTTGATGTGCCCGTCGTAGCGCTCGTACGGCTTTTGCTGCCAGTCGTAACGGAATCCCAGGTTTAGCGTAAGGCGGCGGTTCAATTTCCAGTCATCTTGCACGAATGCGCTAATTGCCGTTCCGTGCCACGAGTTGCCCAGGATTCGATCGATAAAGGCGCTTCCGGTGTCGCCGAGAAGAAATTGAGCCATGTTGAATCCTGTCCCGGCCGGACTCTGCGGATTGCTGGTGAGGCCCGCGAACGAGTAATCGCCCGAAAGGGCCGCCCCTTGCAGGTTGCTGCCCTGCAGAATGCGATGGTTGTATCCAATCTTGAGCGAGTGGTTCCCCTGTATCTTGGTCACCAAATTTTGGATGTCCCAGTTGAGCGATCCGCGGCGGCCGGCGGCGCCCCCACCGATCGCGCCGAAACCGAAATTTATCTGCGGCATCTGGTCATTGGGGACGATCGGGGGAAGGCCTAGCTTGCTCGGCCAGTTCTGGCCCGCATTCACGGCGACAAAAACGAAACTTTGCCGCATCACGCCAACGCGCAGATTGTTGATCAACGTCGGCGAAAACGTGTGGGTGTCGGAAAGCATGATGTTGCGATTGATCTGGTCGTCTTCGCGGTTCGATCCGACGGTAGGGTCGAGGAAGAACGAGTTAGCTTTCGGTATATGCTGCGCGCTCGTGTAGCGGAAGAAGATTGAGTTCCGATCGTTGAACCGGTGGTCGATCTTGAAATTCCATTGCGTCCAGTCGACTGAGCTGAGCGCGGCATCCTGGAAATTCTGCTCCTGTGTAAACTGGTTCGCCGGGGCCTTGTTCGGCTCGGGCCAGAAGGCGAGGATCTTCGGGGTAATGGTGTCGAACCGGGTTGCAGGAACCAAATTCCCTGGGAAAACATCCCGAATTTGTCCGGCCCCTGCAGGATTCACCCTGGTCGTCGCAGGATCGTAAACCGGAACGAACGCACCGCGGGCGGTGGCGAGCCGGCTGAAATCGCCCCGCCGCCATTCGGCAATGGGCACGCTGGCGATGCGCGGACTGCTGCGGCGCAACAAGTACTTTTCGTAATTGAAGAAGCCGAAGGTGCGGTTCTTAATAATCGGCCCGCCGATGGAGCCGCCAAACTGGTTGTAGCGAAGAGGTAGTTTGGCGGAAGCGAACGGGTTGCGCGCGTCAAACTTGTCATTGCGCAGAAACTCGTATGCCGTCCCGTGGAACTCGTTCGTGCCCGACTTGCTCACCAGGTTTATCGCGCCGCCAGCAGTAAATCCAAACTCGGCCGACATCGCGCCGCTCTGGACTTTGAACTCCTCCACCGCGTCAACGGCCGGTGGCACGCCCACCTCGCCGACGTAACTCAACACGTTGTTGTTGCCGTCCAGCATCTGCGCGTTCATGGAGTTCGGACTGCCGTTGATGCTGAGGGATGAAATCTGGATGCCGCGATCGCCAAAGCCGGAATTCGTCGGGCCGGCATTCGAGATCACCCCTGGATTGAGCAGCGTGAGCGAAAGTGCATTGCGTCCGTTAAGAGGCAGGTCGCGCACCCGGCGGTTTTCAATCACCGTGCCCAGAGTGGCGTCCGAGGTGTTTACGAGAGGCGCCTCGCCGCTTACCTCGACGGTCTCCGCCAGTTGCCCAATTTCGAGGCGCAGATTGACCTGCGCGTTCTGGTTCACCTGCAACGTGATTCCGCTCCGCACCGCGACCTTGAAACCAGTCTGTTGGCCGCGCACCTCGTACTCGCCCACCGGAAGGCCCGGCGCGGTGTAGAAGCCACTCTCATTCGTCGTCGCGCGAAAGGTGGCGCCCGTGCCAACGCTCTTCACTTCCACCGACGCACCGGCGATCACCGCATTCTGAGCGTCAGACACCGTCCCTGAAATTGTCCCGGTTCCCTGCTGTGCCATTACCAAGGCAGCAGCCATCACCGTCATGGAAATTGTCCGGATGAAACTTCTCATATGGGTACTGCCCTTGCCTGCGCCGCATCCTGAGGAATGTGGCTCGTCTGCAATCATGTCATGTTTCTCATTCTATTGCAACACTAAAATTTCAGATTTCAGAACTTGAATCTGAAAGACTTTGATGTATGCTAGAGTCTGGTAATTCGCCATTCATGGAACTGGCCAAAATCAAGCGTCAGCGCGCCAACGATGAGGTTTATCAATCACTTCGACAGGCGATTTTAAACCGCGTATTCACGCCGGGCGAGCGTCTCCAAATCGATGAAATCTCGGCGAAACTCGACGTCAGCCAAACTCCGGTCCGTAATGCCGTGCAACGGCTGGCCTCCGAAGGGCTGATCGAGATCCGCCCGCGCAGCGGGACCTTCGTCGCTACGCTGACGAACCGGGATATTGAGGAAACGTTCGAGCTTCGAATAGCCTTGGAGTGCCTGGCGGCTGAGCGCGCTATTAAAAGGATGGGCGAAGACGAGATCGCCGCCATGAAGGATCTCGTGTCGCGCATGGTCGAGCCGGTTACCGACGACGGCGGCCTCCTGCGCCGCCAGGAGTGGAACACCGAGTTCCACGCCATTCTGATTCGGGCGGCCGGCAATCAGCGTCTTCAGCAGATGTACGACGAACTGCGGGCCAATATTCAAATCGCCCGCATTCACGTCGCCGAACACAACCGCGGCTCCCGCTTCGACCTCGAGCATGCCGAACACGAAGCTATCATCACCGCACTGGAGGCACGCGATCTGGAGGCGCTCAAAGCAAATCTCACTGCCCATATCGACCGGGCCCGCACGAGCCTCATCGCCGCGCTCGAAGAACAAACCAAAGGAAGCGAACAGTAGATGCTTAGAGGGGTTTTTCCCATTGTTGTGACGCCGTTCGCCGACGACGGCTCGGTGGACTACGAATCGCTCGACCGGCTCATCGATCACCTGCTCGCCCAAGGCGCGCACGGGCTCGGACTCTTCGGGAACGCGAGCGAAGGCTACGCGCTCGCCTCCTCCGAGCGCCGCCAGATGCTCGAGCGGATCGTAGAGCACGTGAACGGCCGCGTGCCGCTTGTCGCCAGTTCGGGCCACACGGGCACGGACGTCGCCGCCGCGCAGAGCCGCGAGGCGCAGGATCAGGGCGCCGACGCGTTGATGGTGCTGCCTCCTTATTTACTGAAGCCGGACGGCGAAGGACTCCTGTGTTACTTCACTGCAATTTCCAATGCCGTCAGCATTCCAATTATGGTGCAGGACGCGCCGCTGATGACTCAGGTCGCCATGCCCGCGCCGCTGCTCGCCCGCATGGCCAAAGAGATCGAACACGTGAAATCCGCCAAGGTGGAAGCGCCGCCGACGGCGCCGAAAATCGGGTCGCTTAGCGCCCTGGTTGGCGACAAGCTGGCCATCTTTGGCGGGCTCAACGGCCAGTTTCTCATCGAGGAGTTCGGCCGCGGCGCGATCGGCGCCATGCCTTCAAGCGACATCACATCGACGTACGTTCGCGTGTGGAACGCGCTCGAAGCCGGCGACACCGCGGAAGCGTGGCGTGTGTTCACGCCTGCCCTGCCGCTGATCCGCTTCCAACTCCAGCCCGGCCTCGGCGTCTCCGCCGCCAAACACAACCTGGTTGCCCGCGGCGTAATCAAATCCGCCCGCGTGCGCCAGCCAACCTCTGCTCTCGATGGCGCCGGACTCAAGGAACTCGAAGTCCTGCGCGAACTCGCCGATCGGATGGAATGAAAGTCACCCGCATGGAAGCCCGCCCCGTGCGCCTGCCGCGTGACATCGCGCAAGCCACGGGCACGGCGGGCTCGCCCACGGTACTCGCGCCGTCGACCAATGACTACCGATGGTCGAGCGTTTACCCGTGCCTCTACTCGGTGAACTTCGAGACTGCGGTGGTGCGCGTTGAAACCGATGCGGGCATCCATGGCTGGGGCGAAGCGCAAGCGCCGCTTGCGCCCGAAGTGGCGTGCGCCATCATCGACCGCCTGCTCGCCCCCGTCCTCGTTGGCGAAGAGGTGAACGCCGAAGCCCTCTGGGACCGCATGTACAACACCATGCGCGTGCGCGGCCAGACGGGCGGCTTCATGATCGACGCCATCTCGGCCATCGACATCGCGCTCTGGGACATTCGCGGCCGGGCCGAAGGCGTGCCTGTTTCGAAGATGCTCAGCTCTGCTCCCAAGACGCGTCTCCCCGCCTATCTCAGTGGTCTCGCCAAGGGCGCGTCGCCCGAGCCGTTCACCCAGGTGAAGCTTTTCTACGACACGCACACGCCGGAGGAATTCTTCGGCGCCTGGCCCAGCGGCGTGCAAGTGGCGGCCGATGCGCTGTGGCGGCACACGCCCGAGTCGGCCCTTGAATTCGGGGCCGAGCTCGACCGCCGCGGGGCGCTGTGGTTTGAAGCGCCGCTCGCGCCCGAAGATCCGCTGGCTCACGCGGAGCTGGCGCGCCGCGTCAAGACGCCGGTTGCCATCGGCGAGAGCTACCGTACGCGCTTCGAGATGGCGCCCTTCTTTCGCCAGCGCGCGGTGGGTGTTTATCAACCCGACCTTGGCCGCTCGGGTATCACCGAGGGGCTTCGCCTTGCCGCCGTCGCCGCTGAGCACGGCATCCCCGTAGTACCGCACGTCAGTATCGCCTTTGGTCCGCAGCTTGCCGCCGCGCTCCACCTCGCCGCCGCCGTGCCGAACTGCCACCTGGTGGAATACAATCCGCAAGTGGCCGCCATCGCTAACCGGTTCCTCGCGAAACCCATCGAAATGGACGGCTGCTCATATCTGTTGCCGGAAGGCCCCGGCCTCGGGATCGAACTGGAGTGGCCATGAGGAGGTCGGGGACAGGCTCGTCTGACCTGAGCGCCCGCACTCTTCCTAAGTTGCTCGCTGTGGTAGGCGCGAGCGGCAGACGTGCCTGTCCCCCGAGGCCAACGCCATGACCCGCGTCCGCTGGTCCATCGCCTCGCTGCTGTTCCTCGCCACCGTGATCAACTACGTTGACCGGCAGACGTTGTCCGTCGTCGCGCCGGTGCTCACCAAGGAACTCGGCATCTCCAACACCGAGTACTCGAACATCCTTACGGCGTTCATGGTCCCGTACACGTTCATGTACGTCATCTCCGGGTGGCTCGTGGACAAGTGGGGCACGCGCCGCGCACTGGCGACCTTCATGGCCTGGTGGAGCGCGGCCAACATTCTCCATGCCACCGCGCGCTCCGCGTTTGGCCTCGGCTCTTTCCGCTTCCTGCTCGGCCTCGGCGAATCCGGAAATTTCATGGCCGCCGAGAAAGCTATCTCGGAATGGTACCCGGCCAAGGAGCGCGGCTTTGCGAATGGCCTTGTCAATGCCGCTGCCGCGACGGGCGCCATCATCTCCCCGCCCCTGATCGCCTGGATCACGATTCAATACGGCTGGCGCGCCGCGTTCGTCATCACCGGGTCGTTTGGGTTCGTTTGGCTCATCGCGTGGTTCGCCATTTACCGGCTGCCGCACGAGCACAAGAAGATCAACGAGGCCGAGCGCCTCTACATTCTGGAGGGCCGCACGGGCCTCGAAAAGGAGCGCATTCCCTACCGCCGCCTGCTCGCGCTGCCCCAGGTGTGGGGCCTGCTCGTCTCGCGCGTCTTCGCCGACCCGGTGTGGTGGTTCTACCTTTTCTGGCTGCCGAAATATCTTCAGGACGTGCGCAGCTTCACGCTCGCCGAGATCGGCATGATCGCCTGGATGCCGTACCTGTGTGCCGACCTCGGGTCGCTGTTCGGCGGCTGGGTGAGCGGCAGATTCATCTCGGCGAAGCGCAGCGCGCTCTTTGCTCGCCGCGCCACGATGGTGCCGTTCGCGCTGGTGATGCCCGTCGGGATTCTGGTGAACTATCTGCCGTCGGCGCCGGCGCTCGGCGTGATTTGCATCGTGACCTTCAGCCATATGGCGTGGAAGACGAACCTGATGACCATGACCAACGACATTTTCCCGACAAGCATGGTGGGCTCGGCGGCCGGCGTCGTCGGCTTGGGGAGCGGACTGGCTGGAGCGATCTCGACGCCCCTCGTCGGCCGGATCGTGGATGCGTTCGGGTACGGGTCGGTGTTCTGTGTGATGGGCTTCCTGCACCCGATCGCGATGGGGCTGCTGTTCCTGCTGGTGCGGCGTAAGGTGGAAGTGGCAGCGGAAGTTCGCGCGTAGAAGTACGTTCGAGTATTGGTACCAGAATTGGCTGTAAGCCGCTGAGGGGTGGTGGATTGCGTGACTTTGGGTTCGTTTGGTCAAAATGATTGGTGGCGCATGCCCTTGGCGTGCTGGCGGGGGCCGTGCCCTCGCAATCCCCTTCCGCGGCTAGGAGCCGCGACTGCACTAATCGTGCACAACGCCTGACGGCTGTGCGCTCGGAGACGGTGCGCCACCTGTCTCCGGATACATCCACCAGTTTGTAACCCGCCTCCCCGATGCATGGCCCCAAGATGGCAAGCAGCTTCGCATTCCGGCCGCTCACATTGAAAGAGGCGTGCACCACATCAGCGCCGATAAATACGGAGTCTCCGGGCCGCAGGCTTCTCTTCTCGTGGTCCACCCACTGCTCGATCTCCCCGTCGATCACGTAGATCACTTCCTCTTGCCTCGGATGTTTGTGAAAGTTATGCCCGCCCGCCGGCTTGAGTGTCACCTCAATGACCACCAGGTCCTTCGCGTTCGAAGCGGCCGGGCTGCTTAACCAGGCCAGTGATCCCCCTCCAGTTCTTCCCGCTTGACCTGTTTTGAGCTGATGAATTGGCCATCCATTCTTGTCTCCCAGCCAATCTCGGAATATGTCTTCCGAGACGCAGTTGCCTCACATGAACCGCAAAATCGATGAGTCCGCTTTTAGCACAATCATTGTGGCGGATACGTGGTCCCAGCACAATGACGGTCTGACGGCAAGTTTCTGGCGTAGAGCCGGATGATCAGCTTCGGATTGGGGGTCCGCCCCGTTTCTGGCGTAGAGCGTAGAGCCCTTTTGGTGGTGGGCGCGACAGGACTCGAACCTGTGACCTCCTGCGTGTGAAGCAGGCGCTCTAACCAACTGAGCTACGCGCCCCAAGCAGGGCCAGCGGCATCTCCGAGTTTACCATGGCCTTGCCGCCGGCAGAATGAGACGCACGATCAGGCGCACGGGGATGTTCTGATGCTACCTTCTCTTGGAGCGCATATTTCACCAATGGGCAGCAAGAACAGCAAGGAGGCGGAGCGGCTCACCGGAATTGTGCTGGAATCCCTGGACCGGGAAGGGACATCGTGCCATCTGGCGCGGCAAGCCCGTCACAGCCGCTCGCAGTTCTATCGATTGTTCCGGGCGCTGGTCGAGGAGAGCCCCGGAGCAATGCGGCGAAGGCTGCTGCTGGAACCGAGGGGCATGGGACGACACTTTTGTCGACGCGCTGTGCGAACCGGCGGAGACATTCACCTTCGGCGGGATGTTTGCCCACGTGATCACTTTCAATGCCTACCGCCGGCTCACGGCGTTGGACGCAATGCGGCGCCTGGGGATCGAGATGGAAGGCTTCGGCTGCCCTATCGAGTATGAAATGAGCGTTGCGCCCTGGCGTGGCGAGCCAGTGGAAACGCAACGCTAGTGAGCTTTCCGCAGGGCTTCAATACGCGGCGCGCGCGACTTGGGACTGTCCAGGCTGAAGCTGCGCGCGTCGCCCAACTGGCCGCGGACGTAGGCTTCGGTGCGAAGCACTTCCTTCTCCATCGCAGCGTCCTTCTTGCCAAAGCAGGTCCACACGATTTTCCCGGCGGCCGTGTCGAACTCCCATAGCCCGACGATCCGCCCGCGGTCGAGGATGCAGTGGCTGGGAGGGTCGCTCATCGCCCCGAGCGGCTGCATCTTCTTGCCGTCGTGGACGGAGCGCGCGTGGTCCTTGGCGTCGAGCAGCCCCTTCAGGTCGCGGCGGAGCAGCGTGATGGCATCCAGCGAGCTGACGAGTGAATACTGCGGCTTGCCGGGGGCGCGGTATTTGTTGAGCGCCTCCAGATCATCGGGGAACAACAGCCGCGGACTGTCTTTTTCCAACGGAACAAGCCCAAGCGGCGCCACGGCCGCCTGGCTGGCCTTCACGCCCATGCCGCTGAACCACTGGAATTCGGCGAGGGTGGCGGGACCAGTCCAGCGGAAGTAACGCCGGGCAAGTTCGATGCCGGCCTCCTGGAGGGTGAGTTTGGATTTCGCCAGGGGATTCTCCGTCCATCGCGCATAGCGGTAGCGCTGCTGATCCAGGCGGCCGTTGGTGGGGATGCGCCGGATCGCGCCAAGCGACTGCAACCGGCCGAGCGCCACCGGAAGCGTTGTGCTGAGCCCCTTCTTGAGCCCTTCGGCTCCGAGACTGCGCGCAGCGCCGCCGGTAGCTTCCCGCAACTGGTCCGGCTCCAGCGGCGCCTTCGCCAGCGCCTTCACGATTGCGTCACACAGCTTGCCGATCTCCTTTTCCGTTACGCCCAGCTTGGCGGCCACCTTCATTTCGCCGCCCGTAAACGGCTGGCCGGCGCGGAGCGCGAGGGCGAAATCGGCGGCGGGCACGACGTAGGTGCAGCCCCGGGCCGCAGGCAACTCGTGGATTTCCTGAGCGGCCACGGCGGCATCGGCCCGCTCCCGAGTGCTGCCCGCGCGCGAGAACAGCGTGAGATATGGTCCCGAACCGCCCACCGAACGCGCCCATCCGGAACGAGACAACGTCTCGCCGCAGGTTCTTCCGCTCAGTGAACCGTCCAAGCCCTGACGGCTCCACCACCAAGCTGGAAGCTTCGCCTCATCCATACTCTCAAGCTCCCAACTGAACCAGGGTCTCTTCGCGAAGGCCGCCGGAAGCGAGCGCCCCAATCCGCACCTTCACGATACGATTGGCCGGCCGCGGGTGTTGCAGTTCCACCTTCAGATAGTTGCTGCTGAGCGCCGGAGTTCCCTCGTCGAGTGTAACGACGCTGAGGCTCTTCCCGAGGCAGCCCCGGCGGAATGCAAGATTCTTCTCCGCCGCCAGTTCGCGTAGGATGCGGTTGCGTTCCTTGCGCACGGCCATGGGGACTTGACCGGCGCTGGCCGCGGCGGGAGTTCCGGGCCGCTCCGAGTAGGTGAACACGTGCAGATAGGTGAACGGCATGGATTCGATGAAGCGGCGGCTTTCTTCAAACTCGGCCTCGGTCTCGCCGGGAAAGCCCACCATCACGTCGGCGCCGATGGCCGCGTCGGGCATCAGCCTCCGCGCCAGCAGCAGCCGCGAGGCGTAGTGGCGGCAGCGGTATCGCCGCTTCATCCGTTTCAGGACGGCGTCGCAGCCGGACTGCAGCGGCGCGTGCACATGCCGGGCGATACGCGGCGAGGCGGCCATCAACTCCAGCAGTTCTTCGCTGAAATCCATCGGTTCGACGGAACTGAGCCTCAGCCGTTCGACGGAGGTCTCCGCGAGAAGCAGTTTCAGCAACCCGGCCAGGCGCATCGGTTGCGGACGGCCCGCATCGCGGCCCCAGCGCCCGAGATTGATGCCACTCAACACGACTTCTTTGTAGTTGACCGCCAGCTTGCGCACCTGTTCCACGATTTGCGAGGCCGGCGCGCTGCGGCTACGCCCCCGCACCGAGGGAATAATGCAGAAGGTGCAGAGATTGTTGCAGCCATCCTGAATCTTGAGGTTGGGGCGCGTCCGGTCGCCGGCATCTTCCACCGGCGCAGAGAGGAATTCGCGCTGTTCGCCGATGTCGGAAACATGAATCGCGGCGGGCAGTTCGCCGTGAAAGTCGAATGAGGCCCGGGAGAGAATCCGCGGGATCTGGATCTTGTGAGAATTGCCGACCACCCACAGTACGCCGGGCATCGCGGCCAGTTCCTCCGGACTGCGTTGGGCGTAGCAGCCTGTCACGAGAATGCGTGCGTCAGGATTTTGGCGGTGGACGCGGCGGATTGTAGAGCGAACGTCATCGTCGGCATTGGCGGTGACGGTGCACGTATTTAAAATGATGAAGTCGGCCGAGGTGGCTTGCTCGGTTGGGGAGAGGCCTGTTCCGGCAAGCATCGCGCCGAGTGCCGCTCCGTCGGCCTGCGTGGCCCGGCAGCCGAAGTTCTGAAGGAAGAACCGTTGCATCCTAGTCTTACCATTAGAGCATTGAGGGGATATGCAGGACAGCGGAGAGGTGGCCGATGTAAGGGGTGATGAACCCGCCGCAGCTGGATCGCGTACTGACGCAGGATGAAATCGACAATGTATTCCGGAACCTGCAAAGCCAGCGGGCGATGGAAGATCCGGCCAAGAAAGCGCAACCGTACGACTTCCGGCGGCCGGACCGCATCGCCAAGGATCAGCTTCGCGCCATCCACGTGCTGCACGAGAATTTCGCCCGCAGCCTGGCCTCCAGCCTATCGGCCTACCTGCGCGCCTACGTGATCGTGAACCTGGTCTCGGTGGAGCAACTGTCGTTCATGGAGTTCTCTCAGTGTCTGCCGTCGCCCACGATCATCACATCTCTGGGCATGCATCCGTTCGACGGGAGCGCCGTGCTGGAGATGAATCCGAGCCTCGTCTTCCCGATCATCGAGATTCTGCTAGGTGGCGTACCGCAAGTGAATCCGGCCAAGATCGAGCGGGAAGTCACCGAAATCGAGCAGACCATCCTTGACAGCATCTTCCGGATCATTCTCCACGACATGAAACAGGCCTGGGAGGCGGTGACGACGTTGAACTTCGATCTCCAGTCGATCGAAACCGAACCTCAACTGCTGCAGATTCTTGCGCCGAACGAAGCCGTGGTCGCCATCAGCATGGAGGTCCGCATCGGCGAATCGATCGGGATGATGAACATTGGAATTCCCTCCATCATCATCAAGATGCTGCGGCAGAAGTTCGACCAGCAGTGGTCGGTGCGGAAATCGGAATCGACCGAGCAGGAGCAGGATCGGATATTGCGGTTGATCCGTCCCGCCGTGATGTATCTGGACAGTAGGTTGAGCGGGGCGACGATCTCCACCGAGGATCTGCTGAAGCTGGAGCCGGGCGACGTCCTGAAACTTGACTACTCGATTGACCGGCCTCTACAGTTGGTGTTCAACGGGGTAGAGAAGTTCACCGGCCACATCGTTGACACGGGCAAACGACGGGGTTTTCAACTGGAGGAATTGATCAGGCCGGGCGCCGGCTGATCGGCGGATTATCGCGAAGCGGTGGAGTGGGAACCGGACCCGGCCTGGCGCAGCGCGAACCGGTAAAAGCCGCTTATATCGTGCTTGAGCTTTTCCAGCGACGGCAGGTGAATGTACATCATATGGCCGGCCTCATACTCCGCCCAGCGGATATTGGAGCGCAGCGCCGGATCAAGTCCCAGGTGGCTGATGGTGTACTCCACGGCATGGAATGGCGTTGCCAAGTCATAGAAGCCTGAGCCGATAAACACTTTCGTGTGCGGGTTCTTCGCCATGGCGTTTTTCAAGTTCACGCTGGTGTCGGCATAGCCCTGCCCGCCAGGCAGATCGTAGTTCCACGGCGAGGTGATGCCGCCGCCTAAGGCGAAGTATTCCCAATCCGTGGAGAACTTCAACTGCATGCGGGCATAGGCGTTCATCATCGCCGTATACGGCGGGCGGATCGCCGTCATCGACGGGTCGAACTCGGGCTGCTCGGCTGTGTCGGCGGGCGCGATGCCTGTCAACCGGCTGTCCAAACGGCCGACTGTCTTGCCCGCCGGCCGAAGCAGCTCTTTGCAGAAGCGCTGGATCTCCGGCCGCAGGTTGGCGAGGCGGATGTAGGACTCGCTCAGGCCGGTGAGACGGGCCAGCTTCTTGACGGCCACCGAATACTCCTCCGCGCTGAGCAGATCGCCCTTTTGCAGAACCTGGACGTAGGGACCCGAAGCATACTGCCGCGCCTCCTCAATCGCCTTCTGCAAATCCTTTTGCAGGTCGGCGGGCAGCTTCTTGTGATACCAGGCCGTGGCGGTGTAGGTGGGCAGATACAGCGGATAAGGAGTGTCGTTGCCGGGCGCGAACCGGAGCGTCTGGAAATTCATCACGGCGGAGATCAGAATCACGCCGTTCAGCCCAATACCGTGGTCGGCCAGGTACTGGCTCAGCCCGGCCGCGCGTGTGGTTCCGTAACTCTCCCCGGCGATGAACAACGGGGAATCCCAGCGGTCAAACCGCGTCAGAAACAACCGCACGAACTGACCCACCGATTCGATGTCGCCGCGGACGCCGAAGAATTTCCGCGCCACCTCCGGATTCCGGGCGCGGCTATAGCCGGTGCCAACTGGATCTACGAATACCAGGTCGCTGTGTTCCAGCCACGTGTGTTCGTTATCGGGAAGTTGATACGGCGGCGGCGGCAGCGAGCCGTCATCGTTCATCCGCGCACGCTTGGGCCCGATTGCGCCCAGGTGCAGCCACAGCGAGCCGGCGCCCGGCCCGCCGTTGAAGCAGACCGTCAGCGGCCTACGCGAACCAGCGGGCGCATCCACCGTGTAGGCGACAAAGAACATGTTCGCCTCCATCTCGCCGCTTTCGGTCTTCATCGCCATCATTCCGGTGGTGGCCTTGTAGCGCAGCGTGCGCCCGCCCACCTGCATCTGGTGATCCGTCACCACGGGCGGTGTGTCGGTGAGCGGCAGATCGGGCGCCGGCTTGGCCGGTGAGGCGGCCGGAGCAGAGGCCGGTGGTGGCGTGGATGTTGTGCGTTGCGCGAAAACGGCGGTTGGGGCCGCCAGTAGAATAACCAGCAGGAGGGAGATCATGAAGTGATTCTAGCCTGCCGCGGCTGGCTTGCGGGCGGACTGAATAAAGCCGACAAACCGTTGCGTACTGCGCGTCGAACCGGCATGCTGCGCCAGCACGTTGCCGCCGGCGTCCAGGATCGCGTACAAGGGAATTCCGGAGCTGGCGAACTTGGAATCCTGCAGCTTCTGAAACTCTTCCGACTGCGCATCGGCGCCGTCGGTATAGAGCTCGACGAGAATATAGCCTTCCAGCGCCTGTCGAACTTCCGGCCGCGTGAACATGTTCGCTTTCATCCAATGGCAATTCGTGCAGGCATGGCCGGTGAAGCTGACAAAAACAAGTTTGCCTTCGGCCTTCGCCTTCGTCAGCGCTCCCTGATAGTCGTCTTTCAGCCACTTCAATCCGCCATCTGTTTCCTCGGCCAGGGGAACGTAGGCGTCCAACTCGCCCAGCCGCCCGCCGAACATGCCCGGGACCAGCGAAAGCGCGAAGGCCAGAAACGCCGAGCCGACAACGGCACGCGCGACTCCTACGCTCTCCTCCGGTTTGATGCCTTCCATCCGCAACTGCCCCAGCAGGTAGAGCCCCGGCAACGCGAACAGCACGACCCAGATCGCCAGGTAGCGCTCGCGGGTCAGCAATTGCCACTGCATTACCTGGTCGATATTGGAAAGATATTTGAACATCACCGCGAGGATGATGAAGCCCAGCACTACCTTCACGCGAGGCAGCCAGCCTCCGCTGCGTGGCATCTGATTCAGATAGCCGGGAAACAGCGCCAGAAAGAAGAACGGCGAAGCCAGGCCGGCGGCGAATACCGCCATTCCCACGGCCGGCCGCAATCCCCCGCCCTGCACGGAAGCGGCCAGCAACGTACCCATGAACGGGCCTACGCAGGCGAATGAGGTCAGCGCGAAGGTCAGCCCCATCAGCAGCGTGCCCCCGACACCGCCACGTTGGGACGCCTGGTCCAGCTTCGTCAGCATCCCGCTCGGCAGAGTGATCTCAAACGCCCCCAGCATGCTCAGCGCGAACGCTCCGAACACGAAGGCGATAAACAAATTCACCCAGATGTTGGAGCCGATCTGCACCACGCCAAACGGGCCAAGCGCCGCGGTAGTGGCAACCCCCAACGCGGTGAACAGCACCACGATCCCCAGGCAGAACAGGGAGGCTTGGAAAATGCTGTCGCCCCGGCCGGCTTCACCCCGCTTCAGGAAGTAGGACATGGTGATCGGGATCATCGGAAACACGCACGGCGTGAACACCGCCGCCAACCCGAACCCGAATGCGACCGCCAGGAATTGAAGCAGTCCCTGGTCTGCATCTCCGGACACCTTCGTCGGCGCGGGCGGCTCTTTCTCGCGGGAAGCCGCAACATAATCGGATGGCGGCTCGGGGGGCTGGGCAGTTGCCGCCGGATCGATCACAATCTTCGCCGTTGCCTGTTTGCGGACCGGCCGCAGGCAGGTTGTGTCGCTGCATGCCTGATAGCGCGCCTGCGCGGTCAACTCCAACTCTCCGGCTGCGGCATCCGGCGCGATGGCGATCTCCATCAGGAAGACCGCGCTGTGATCGAAGGTCTCGAGATTCGTGTTGAAGTTCGGATCGAACTTCACTTTCGGCCTGGGCTGCAGCAGGCGGGCCAGCTTTGCGCCGGGCGCATCCGCAAGGCCGAGTTCGGTGGGAATCGGACCGGGCGGCGTAGTGGGCGAGTAGAGATGCCAGCCATCCTCAATCGTCGCGGTGAACCGCGCGAGCGCCTTGCCACCAGGAGCGACACGGGCGGGCTCGATTTCCAGCTTCCACTGCACCGGATCCTGGCGCTTCGGCTGGCCCCAAGCCAGCGCAGCGATCAACCCCACCAGCAGGACGCGAGTTGTTGCGTTATTCCACACGTGCCGCTACTTGAGCAGATGCCAAACGGCTCAGCTCGGATTCTATCTTTGTATTGAGATTCTTCGAAGCGAACTCCGCCGCCACGCGGATCGCATTCTTCATCGCGTTGCCATTGGAGCTGCCATGGCAGATGATGCAGACGCCGCGGACACCAAGCAGTGGCGCGCCGCCGTATTCGGAGTAATCGACGCGGCGCTTGAAATCGGCGAAGGCATTCCGCGCCAGCCAGGCGCCGGCCTTGCCCGATAAGGTTGCCGTAAGCGAGTCGCGCAGCATGTGCTTCACCACGTCGGCCACGCCTTCGCTGACCTTCAGCAGGACATTTCCGGCGAAGCCGTCACATACCACTACGTCCACCACGCCCTTGTAGATATCCCTCCCCTCCACGTTTCCGACAAAATTTACCGGAAGAGTTTTCATCAGCGGCGTGGCGGCGCGTGTCAGCTCGTTGCCCTTGTGTTCTTCTTCGCCGATGGAAAGAAGCCCCACGCGCGGCGTCTGCGCATGCATGATGGAGCGGGAGTAAATCTCTCCCATCACCGCGAACTGAGCGAGCATCTTCGCCGTGCAGTCGACATTGGCGCCTACGTCCAGCACCACCGTCGGCTTGCCGGTCACCGTGGGCAGCGCGGAAGCAAGCGCCGGACGTTCCACGCCGGGCACCATGCCCTGCACCATTTTTGCGGTCGCCATAACGGCTCCTGTGTTCCCGGCCGAAACCACCCCCGCCGCCTCGCCGTCGCGAACCAGGCGGCTGGCCACGCGGATGGAGGAGTCCTTCTTGGTGCGCACAGCCTTGGCGGCGCTGTCCTCCATCTTGATGAACTCGGAGGCGTGCACCACTTGAATGGGCAGATGATTGCTGCCCTTGTGCTGCTCCAGCTCGGGTTTCACCAGGTCCTCGCGGCCCACCAGCAGGACGCGCACGCCGTAGCTGCGCGCCGCCTCGACGGCGCCAAGGACTTCCGAACGTGGGGCGTGGTCTCCGCCCATTGCATCCACTGCGATGGTCACCATGGCAGAGGAGTACCGTCCGGACTAAGCCTCTTCCACTTCGATTACTTCACGTCCCTTGTACTTACCGCAGTGCGGACAAACACGGTGCGGTATCGTCGGCTGATGGCACTCCGGACATTCGGCCATCGCCGGCGCACGCAGATGGTCGTGCGCGCGCCGCGTACTGGAGCGGCGCTTGGAATGTCTGCGCTTCGGATTCGGCATTCTCTTGATCTCCCTGGCTGTTCAAATATTTTTCAGGGCCGCCCAGCGTTCGTCAATCCGCTCCACCAGGCAGCCGCACTCAATCTCGTTTCTATTCTGCCCGCATTGCGGGCAAATTCCCTTGCATTCTTCGCGGCAGATGCGCTGCATGGGCAGCCACAAAAGAACCTGCTCGCGGACGACGTCGGCCAGCGGCAAGCCGTTGCCATCGTAGAACCCCGCGTCGTTTTCCTGCTCGCTCAACGAGGCTGGTTCTTCGCCCCAGTCCGACTCGGCGGGACGGTAACAAAGATCAAAATCGCCATCGAGCGGAAACTCGATCGGCTCCAGACAACGGTCACATTCGGCGATCAGCAAGCCCTTCAGGTGACCGCGGACCCGGATTTCTTCCATCGGGTCCAGCTGTGCCGTTCCGGACACCTCCAGCGGCCGTGCCTGCTTCAGCTTGGGATCGAAAAACTCGATGCCACCAGGAGGAAATTCAACCTGAAACGGAACCTTGTGAAGCTCTAACTCCTTCACTGAAAAGAACAAGCACACCTCCACCAAGGGGAGTCAGGCAACAAAGACACATTATAGCCCGAGTTGCCCCTGAGATGCAGGGCCCGTTTGGCCGCGCGCCACGCGGTGGATGGCGTTGACCAGCTTGCGGTAGCTGAGCGTTTCCAGACCTTCAAAGCCGAGCCATTCCCCGTCACGCCAGCTCGAGTAGTACCATTTGGCCAGCAAAGCGAGGTGGTCGTGACGCAGCCGCGTTTCCGGCGCCTCCAGCGATGCGGTGATCTCGCGCAGGCGGCTGTCGAGCGAGCGCGTGTCGTCCAACTGCAACGGAAACGACCTCGGCGGCAACCAGCAGCCTTCCCGCAAAAACCATAGCCGCACAGCCTCCGGCGAGCGGTCGCGCGTTACCGCAACCCCATGCAGCGTCGTCACGTCGCGGGCCAGCTCACCCGGCTGCCGCAGGATGGTCTGGATTTTTTCGTGACGCGCGTGCTGGCGGGCAGCCTCTTCAAACTCCATCTCGCGGCTGAATCTCTCGCGCGCCGCCGCCACCGTTTCCAGCATCGATACGCCGCGTTCATGGAGATAGTCGCCCACGCGAACCACTTCGGTGGCATACTCCTCGTCGGTGACCGCCTGCTGGCACGGCCGCAGGCACATGTGCATCTCTCCGTAGATGCAGCCGGGATGGTCCGGCGAGGGAACCAGATCCTCCTGGCAGCGGCGGATCTGGAACAGGTCCAGCGATTGCGCTTCGAACTGGTCGGCGGCGGCGCGGCTCGGGAACGGCCCGAAGTAAAGCGAGCGGCCGCCGGTGACGCGCGTCGTGATCATCGTCCTCGGGAAGCGGTTGGAGCGCACCAGCCGCACGTAGCTCGGTTTGGGCAGCCGCAGGATCCTCTCGTAATCCTCCGGGAAATGCCTCCGCGCCAATTCATAGCTGATCAGCCAAAGCTCCAGCCGCGAGCCCGTGCGCCAGTATTCAATGCGCGAGGCGTTTTCCCGTAGCCGCCACCGCTCGATCAGTTTCGAGATGCGCCGCCGCAGAACGTTCGTGCGTGCCAGATACGGATTGCCCTGGTGCGGCCAGATCAGGTAGACGGCCGGCGCCTGCGGCAGCTCCGCCGGATCGCCATCGGGCGGAAAGACTACTGGCTCTTCGAGAACCATGCGCTCAGCTCGGCCGGTTCGACACGGCTCAAGGCGAGGTTTTCCTCGACGTGCCGCGGCTGGCTCATGCCGATCAAGGCCGAGGCAATGCCGGGCGCGGAGCGGGCGAACTGAATGGCGCGCTGCGCGTCCGTTTGAAGACCGGGAAGCCTTTCGGCAACCTCATCCGGCAGACCGCGGCTGAGCCTCGCCTGCAGGATGGACGCGCTGGCGATCACCGTGATGCCCAGACGCCGAGCCGCCTCCAGCGTGGCCACGGTCCTGCCGTCCAGCGTTTCCCGCTCCACCGCGTACGCCTCCAGCATCGCCATGTTGAAAGGAAGCTGAATGAACCCGAAATGGTGCTTCTCTCCGCCCGCGGCGCGGGCCATTTCCGCCATCTTGACCAGCGACAGGCCGGCCTCGGAGGGCCGCGTCCGGAAGCCGTTCCACGTTGCGGCGCCGTAGTAGCGTATCCGCCCTGCCGCCGCCAGTTGCTCCAGCTTCGCGAATGCAGTTTCGATGCGCCGGTAGAGCTCCTCCTCGGACACATGTCCCAGCTGCGTCTCCGGATTGTGAAGGTAAAAGAGGTCGATGGTTTCCAGACCGAGATTGGCGCGGCTGCATTCCAGCTGATGTTCCAGGAACGCCGGCGCCAGGCAGTGCATGTTCCCTACCAGGTCTGCGCCAGTGATCACACCATGTGGAAGCGCATTGGGGACAAGATAGCCGGCCTTGGTGCAAACCACGAACTCCTCGCGCGTCAGCTCGCCTGAGGAAAGCAGCTCCTTCAGAGCCGCGCCGATATTGCGCTCCGATGACTGGTGGCGGTAATTGAGCGATGTATCGAGAAGGTTGATGCCGCCGCGCAGCGCGGCGAGCGTCGAGCTCCGGTAGCCCACATCGGTGGCTGCATCCATGTTGCCCAAGTACGAGCCAAGTCCGATGGAGGAAATCCGCAGACCGTGCGCGGAACGGAAGAATGAGTGAGAATCGTGTTGCGGGAAGCGCGCGGCGTAGCGCGCGGTTCCTGCAGGCGTTGCGTATGCGGACACTGTTTCGATTGTACCCGGCTGCGCTCATGCTGCCCGCCCTGTGTTGGGGCGCCGGCGTGGCGGAGGCGCTGCGTTATCTCGGCGGCGAGGTCGCTTCCTGGCCGAGGGAGAACCGCTGTTATTCCTGCCACAACAACGGCGACGCGGCCCGCACGCTGCTACGCGCTCATCGCATGGGCCTCCCGGTGGATCAACAGAATCTTCGCGGGACGCTGGACTGGCTGGCCAACCCGGAACGTTGGGACAATCAGCCCGGAGATCCGGCCTTCGGCGACCGCAAGCTGGCCCGCATTCAGTTCGCCGCGGCGCTGCTGGAAGCAATTGAGGCCGGTGCGATTCCGGACCGAGGTGCGCTGGAAAAGGCCGCCGCGCTGGTGGCCGCCATGCAGGAACAGGAAGGGGGCTTTACGGTGGATCCCGAGTCCAGCTCCGGCTCGCCGGTCACCTACGGGCCGATGCTGGCCACTCACATGGCGCGGCGCGTGCTGCTGGCCGGCGGAAAAAAGCAGGAGGCATCACGGGCGGAGCAGTGGCTGCGCAACCGGCGGGCCGCCAGCCTGGTGGACGCTGCCGCGAAGCTCATGGCCACCGGAGATCCGGGGGCGGCGGAATTCGTCCTTTCCCGGCAAGCCCCCAACGGCAGCTGGTTGAGTGAAGCATTCGACACGGCCCTGGCGCTACTGGCGCTCGAGCAGAACAAAGAGCCACGGGCTCAGGAAGCCATCGCGCGAGGCCGGCGCTATCTGCTCGATTCGCAGCTCCCGGAAGGCGGCTGGCGCGGCACAACGCGTCCGGCCGGGGCGGCCAGCTACGCCCAGCACGTCTCCACCAGCGGCTGGGCCGCGCTGGCGCTGCTTGCTACCGCACCGTGAACGGGAGCGTGTAAAAATCGGCGGCGATCGTCTGGTCCACCTGTTCGAACCTGTCGACATCGAACGCCCTGCCGATTTTGTTGCCGGCAAGATCTTCGAGCGCTGTCATGATCTCGAGCTTGTAGGCCCCGGCTTTCCAGGGCTCGGCCGGCATGAACGTCCAGCGTGTCTCTTCGCGCTCAATCGACACCGTCCCCTTCACCGGTTTGCCGTTAATATCGATCACGTCGATGAAGCGCATGAGCAGCGCCGCGTCCAGCGGCTCATGGAAGTCGAGCAATACCGGTGTCGCGGTATCGGCCAGCGGCGGGGTAAGTCTCCACTTTTTGGGGTCCAGCGGCGTGCGGTCGGCCGGCCCCACCGTAAAGCTCTTCTTGAAGCCTTGCTTCAGCGGCACGCCTTGGGCATCCTTCCATTCCTGATCGATCACCAGCGAATAGCGCTTGCCTTCCTCCAGAGGTGCGCCCACCTCCTGGTTCGGCAGCAGTCCCCTCTTGACGCGGCCTGGATCGAAGAACAGCGTCAAGCGTTTCTGATCGCGATCCCACAACTCCTCATCGAGCTCGAGAAACGGCAGGCTGACCGGCTGATCTTGCCCGGTAATTAGCCGCAGCCGCTGGTAGGCCTCCCCGCGGCTCATGGGGGCCGAAAAGTGGATATAAAACTTGAGCTGGTTTTCCGGCAGCGTTTCCACGGTGGGATAGACCTGCTCCACCACCACGGTCGAAACGGGCTTCGGTTTGGGAGCGGTGAAAGTGGCGGAAACCTTGTCGGTGACAAGATGAAAAACCGCGCGATAGGTCAAGCCTGGCTCCAGCGGAAACTCCGGCCGGAAAATCAGGGTTCCGCCCTGCACCGAATAATCGCCGGCCATCGGAGGAACGTCGTCACGGTCCAGCGAGACGCGAAAGATTGCGGAGAAGTTTGGATTCTTTAAGCGCGGCAAAACCGAGGAGCCAGTGGCGCGAAACACCGGCGGATCGCCCTCCAGCGTGATTTGGATTTGCGCCACCGCGGCGGGAACTGTAACCAGCGCCGCCGCGGTGAAAAGAAAACGAGCCTTGCTCACACAACCAGCTTACGGCAGCGCGACCGATTGCAGGTCGGCCGAGCCTCCTTCCTGACGTACCAGCATGAGCGCGTTGCCCTCATCGTAGCGGTCCAGCTGCTCGACGCCTTTCCAACCTTCCAGCGTCTCGTACGGTACGCCCTGCTTCTCGGTCTGCGCGGTGATGGAGGTGAACGATTCCAGCTTATCGGCGGGCATCTTCATCACGCCGCGGCTGGAGTTGTTCATCAGGATGTAGTTGGCGCCGCCCTTCTTGTAAATGATCATGTCGAGCGGCCGGTTCCGGTTGCCCAGCTCGGCGATTGTCACGCCGGTGATCTTCTTGCCCGGCTTCAGATCGGCCAGCGGGAACTTCACCAGAGGCGTGCAGGTGTAGGCGGCGAGCAGGTGCGGCTGGTTGGCGACTTCCCAAGTGGTGAAGGTGCGCACCGGCGAATTGGTCTCAAAGCGGCCGTGCTGGCCATGGTAGATCTCGACGCTGGTGCCCGCGGAAGCCTCCTTGAACGGGAAGGGAATCGAGCGCAGGTTGGAAGCGAACTCCTCGTTGCTCAAGCCGGCCACAATCACGTTGCCGTCGACGAAGGACAGGTCGGTGATCGCCTCCAGACGGAGCGGCTGGTTCCGGCGGTCCTTGGCGTCGGGAGCCGGCGCGTTCGGCAACGCGACGCGGGAGTGGCGGATGTTGTCGAGGGATAAAGTCTCCAGCTTCCCCGAAGCATCCGTGCGCACCACCACCGGCGCCGCATCGGGTCCGCGGCCGCGGGCAACGGAAATGTAGGCGCGCTTGGAGATGGGATTCACCGCCAGATCATTGATCAGGATCTGATCGCCGGTGGTCCCCAGCAATGCCGCGATCTTATCGCTGATCCCGGTGATGTTCACCGGCGCCGCTTTGCCTGGCTTGGTGTCGGCCGTATCCAACGCGAAGATGGAGGCGCCCATCGGGTCGCCGACAAATAGAATCCCTTCCGGGCCGAAGGCCAGCGGGCCGGCCGACAGAAGCGCCGCCTTGCCGGGCTGCAGCGTATCGGTGTACTTGGCCGCGGGTGCGGCCACCAGCATGAGCGCAAGGCTCAGAAAAATGAAGATGCGAATGGTGAACATGATTTGACTCCTGCCCAGAGACTAGGCCTCAGCCCCTATGGCTGGCCTTTTGACAGAACCACTCTGTCACTGCAACGACATTGGAGTCAAGTGGGGTTGGGGCGCCGGAAAGAGCCGCCGTAGCGGACAAACACCACGCAGGGTCGACACGTGGCGCTGCCAAGCTGGGCCATGGGATCAGCGAGATGCCTCTCCAATGCCGTGACCACCGTTGTCCGCTACGGCTACTGCCTCGCCCGCGTGGAATAAGGGCATTCGACGTGCCAAACTCCATATTGTTGATTCTAAAAGAACGCTACCCACGCCGAGTCTATCCGGAAAGATAGAGTGAACTGCGCATCCCTCAAAACACTATCCGTGAGGTGAGACTTTTGAGTAACAGCCCGCAAAACGGAGCTCGTTCCGGCGCGGAAGCTGGCTGTTTCTCAGGTGTATTGAGGGCCGGAACGGCCCTTTGCGGGCTAGCCAGTTTTCTTCATCGCCTGACGCAATCCCAGATTGCGAATCAACCGATGGAGATAGTTGGGATGGACGCCCAGCAGCTTTGCCGCGGCGGTAATATTGCCGCCCGCCTCCTGGACCGCTTGCAGGATCTGCGCCTTCTTCACTTCCCTCACCGCATCCAGATACCGCGGAAGCTTTTCCTCGGTCTCCGGCGCGGAGATGTGCAGTTCCTCCGGCAGGTCTTCCAGCTCAATCGTACCGGTGGCGCCCAGCACAACGGCGCGCTCGATCACGTTCTGCAACTCCCTCACATTGCCCGGCCAATCGTAGCTCGCCAGGCAGTGGCGCGCGGCCGCGGAAATGCCGTAGACCTTGCGCTTGCACTTGTCGCTGTAGAGCGCCAGGAAATGGCCGGACAACAGGGGAATGTCCTCGCGGCGCTGGCGCAGCGGCGGCAAAGCGATGCTCACCACATTCAGGCGGTAGAACAGATCCTGGCGGAAACTGCCGGAGGCGATGGCATCCTCAAGCGCCCTGTTGGTCGCCGCGATCACGCGGATATCAGCGCGCAAGGTGCGGTTGCCCCCGATCCGCTCATACTCCCGCTCCTGGATCACCCGCAACAGTTTCGCCTGCATGTGTAGCGGCATCTCGCCGATTTCATCCAGAAACAGCGTCCCGCCTTCGGCGGTCTCGATCTTGCCTTTCTTGAGCGCCACCGCGCCTGTGAAGGCGCCTTTCTCATGGCCGAACAGCTCACTCTCGATCAGGGCCTCCGGAATCGCGGCGCAGTTCAGGGCCACGAACGGCCGCTCCTGCCGGGGACCGTTCCGGTGAATTGCGCGCGCCGCCAACTCCTTGCCGGTGCCGCTTTCTCCGAGTATCAGCACGGTGGTGTCGGTCTGCGCCACGCGCGCCAGCTTCTCATACACCTCCTGCATCGGGCTGCTTTCGCCCACCATCTCATGCTCCAGCCCGCTCTCGGAACGCAGCCGGCGGTTCTCCGTTTCCAGCCACCGCGTGTGCATCGCGTTCTGCAGCGCCGCCGAAGCCATCATGCCGATGGCCGTCACCAGTTGCAGGTGATCGGTCTCAAACGGCTGAGCCGGATCGCTGGTGTCCAGATACAGCACGCCGCGCAATTGTCCCGGCACGCCCAACGGCACGGCCAGCACGCTGCGCACGCTGTGGCCGGAAAGCGACTTCGCCTCCCACAATTGGGTCTCGCCGGAGATCTCGCTCGACAGCACGGCTTCCCCGCTGGCCAGGACACGTTCGATCACCGTCGTGCTGGGCTGGAGAAACTGCTCGTTCTTTTTCCTCTGGACGCGGATGATGGACTCGCATTCGCCCGGCTCCGAATCCCGCCACAACACAGTAAATCGCTCCGCCGGCGTGATGTCGAAGATCCGCGCGGCCAGCTCCTCACCGATCGCATCCTGATTGCGCAGGCCGTGGATGGCGGCGCTGATCGCCAGCAGCCCCTTCAGCTGCCGGGCCGCCTGGTTGGAGCTGTCGTCGGGGCGCAGATAAACGCAATCGGAGGGTTGCAGCGTAACAATCGTCTGCGTCTGAAAGCTGCCGCTTCCACTGCCGCCAAAAGAGTGCGTGGCTTCATCCCGGCTCAGGAAAGTGAACATCGAATCGCCGATCTGAAGATGGTCCCCATGCCGCAATACCGCCTGGTTGATCGCTTCCTGATTCACTCGCGTCCCGTTATGGCTATCCAGGTCGCGTACCGTCCAGTTACCGTCCTCATCCGGCGCCAGCTGGCAATGCGTGCGCGATACCAGATTCGTCGGAACCGTCAGCCAGCAGGAACGCGACCGTCCCAGCGTGAGCGGACTCCCCTGCAAGGGAAAGATCTTCCCCGCAAGCGGCCCGGAGATGGCGACGAGTCGAGGCTGCATGCTTAGTAAGTTGATTGTACTCGCTCGCCTGCCCGCCGCGTCACTGGGTTAGCAGCGCCTTCACCGGAGCCAGCCGCCCGTCGATCCCCTCAGGCGCCTTTAGACCCAACAGATGCGCCACCAGTGGATATACATGCACGTTTTCAAAGGCCGGAACCCGCACCCCGCGCCGGATCCCCGGACCGGCCGCGAGAAAGATCCCACGCATTTCCGGGAACTGGCGCGGGTCCTGGCCGTGAGTGCCCTTCGGGGGCCCCAAGGAGACCCCGGTCACCAGCAGGTCCGGCCCCGTTGCCATCACAATCAGGTCTCCCGCGCGCGGATTCCCGCGATGATGCAGGTGCGCCGGAAGCTGGTGCCGCCGATAGACCTCAAAGCGCCGGTCCCGCCCCTTTAACGCGCGGTAGGTCCGCTCGATCAGTGCTTGGTCCTGGCTGTACAGCCGAACGAGATTGCCGCCGCTGGCCACATGGAATCCGCGAAAATCGGCGTACTCCTCCAGCCGGATGCGGCCGCGGACTGCGATCCCGCCATGATCGCTCACCACGATCACGTTCACCGGCGGCTGAGCCGCGGCTGCCGCGTCAATCAGTCCTCCAACCGTCTCATCCACCCGTTTCATCGCCTCCCGTACCGGTTCGCTTTCCGGCCCGTGCATATGACTTGCGCTGTCCACGTCGGCAAAATAGACCATCACCAGCCGCGGCCGTTCCGGCGCCGGCAGCGCGAGCCAATCCTGCACCTGCCTGACCCGCTCCTCATGGCTCACTCGCCCGTCATATCGATGCCACCAGCTTGGCCTCGCGCCGCCGATTTCAGCCTCCGTACCCACCCAGAAGTAGGAGGCGGTGCGCAACCCGGCGCGTCCGGCAAGCGTCCAGATCGGCGTCCCGCCGTACCAGCTGCCGTCGGAGACCTTGTCCGGCTCGCGGTAATAGAAACGCTCTCCGCGTCCCGGATCGTAGAACAGCATATCGATCAGCCCGTGCCTCGCAGGCCGCAGCCCCGTCGCCATCGAATAAAAGTTCGGGAATGTCGTGGAGGGGAAACAGGGGATCAAAGCACGGGCGCTCGATCCGGTTTCGCGCAGGCCCCGCAATCGGGGCGCGGCATATAAGTCGAGATAATCGTGGCGCACGCCGTCGGCGCCGATCAATAGGACGTAGCCATTCTCCGCCCACCCCTGCGCTATCCACAAGAAAACCGCTACCCAAAGCAGCCGCACGCTGTGAGTGTAGCGCAGGCCGATTTGTTCCCGCAGCGGCGATGCCCGATAATGCAACCAGAGCATGCACCGCAACTTGCGCATCACCGCGATCACGGCGACACTCTGCGCCTTGTACCTTGTCTTGGTGTTCGGGACGCGCTGGTGGGACCGGCGCCAGGCAGCCGAGGATGCCCAGAAAAAATTTTCTCCCCTTCCGGCGGCCTTGAGCGGCGACGAGTTGAAGATCCTGCATTTTTACGCCTCCCCCGTCATGCTGGAGCCCGGCCAGAAGGGGTTGCTCTGCTACGGCGTGCTGAACGCGGAATCGGTCCGGCTGGAGCCGGCGCTGGAAGCCCTGAAACCCGCGCTCAACCGGTGCCTGGAGATTTCCCCCGCCAGGACCACCAAGTACAAGTTGACAGCGCTGGACCGCGCGGGCAACCAGCAAAGCGCCGAATTCACCCTTACGGTCCGCTGACCGCGACCGCAACGGCATTGCTGGAAAAGCCGCCGCTCCGCAACCGCAATTGGTGTGAGCCGGCCGCCATGGAGGGAACGGTGATCTCCACCCGTTGCAGCCCGGGGATCCGCGGATCCATCCCCGCCGCCACAACCTGCGCGGCGTTGCTCTCGAAAAATGCTTCCGGCTTCCCCGCGCCGAGCCCGGCTGCCAGCGCCAAGATGCGGCCCCCCGCACGCCCGGGCTTCGCCGCGCTGACCAGCTCGCCGTCTAAGTGGGCCACGGCAAGAATCCCCGGCGCCGCATCCACCAGCTCCAACACCGTCTCCGCCACTCCGTTCTCCGTTTCCAGCCGCAGCAGCGCGCGCCCCCGAACATCGGGCGGCAATGCCGCGTTGATCTGCACTGGACTCGCGTAAAGAACCACCGCCGGCCTTCCGTTCACGCTCAGCTTCAGGCTGCCTCCGCCGCACGCCAAGTTGCGGCCGAAAAGGCTTACCATGCCTCCTGCCGCGATCCGGCCCGGATCTCCCGCCACGCTCTTGAGGCCGCCATCATACATCTCCGGCCGCGGTGCAAGCTCGATGGTGTCAAGAATATCTCCGTCAATGCCGACTGCCTCCAGCTTCAACTTCGCGCCGCTGATCTCCAGCCGGAGGTAATGATGCGCCGAAACTCCCAGAGCCACCTGCTCCATCGGATAGACCGGATACAGCATCGCGCCACCGCCTCCGGAGGTGACGTAAACAGCGCCGTGCCCCGCCTCGACGCGCGCGCCATTGCGGATCGGATGGCTGCGCTGATAGGAATGCTCGTGACTGGTCAACACCAGCTGCACACCATGCCGCTCCAGTATTGGCGCCAGGTGACGCCGCGCCAGCTGCGTCATCACGTGCTCCTGGTTGGGCCCGCCGGCATAGGGCGGATGGTGGAAAAACGCGATCTTGAAAAACGCGCCCGAGGCCCGCTGCAAATCCTGCTCCAGCCAGCGCAGCATTTCTCCCTTCCCCTCCACCGCATCCAGCAGCGGACGGTTGCTGTCGAGAGAGATAAAATGCACGCCGCCCCAGTCGAAAGAGTAATACCGGCCCCGGTCCTTTTCCGGCACTCGGCATTCGGGAGCTTCATGCAGCGCCAGAAACGGGGCTGCATCCTCGGTCGCGTAATCGTGATTGCCGGGTGCGGCGAAGAAAGGCAGCCGCGACATCATCGCGCGGTAGACTGCCAGGTACCCGTTGACGAGGTCCTCGTGCGCGCCCGCCGGATAGGCCAGGTCGCCGGTATGCAGCACCAAGTCCACCGTCTCCTGCTCCATCCGGTCCGCTAGAATCTTTTGCTGCGGATCCTGCGAACCGCTGTCCCCAAACGCCAGCAATCGGGCTACCCCGTCCCGACGCGCCGTCCGGAATTTCGCCGCCCCCGCCTCCAGGTCAAACGAGTACTCCGTGGCCGGCTCCAGCCCGGTGACTCTCTTCCGCTCCGCACGCCTTCCCGATGGGTCAAGCCAGAACAGAGTGGCGTGTTCTGCGTCCACATTTTGCAGCCACACTCCGGTGGACCGCGGACTGGCGGCGGCTTTGGCCGCGGGTAAGAGGCCGGGAAGCAAGGAGAGAAACTGTCTGCGTACGAGAGAGAGATCAGGCAACGGCGGGGGTCTCCACTAAGGTGTTCCTAGTGGATTGTAATGCAGTTTCCGCCTTAGTGCCTGATGAGGAGGCTCCAGTACCTGGCGGGGTCAGGTTCTAGTCCCACATTTCCATTTTGACGTTGCATTGCGAATCTTCGGATGGGCTTCATCATCAATATCCATAGGGGTTTGAACGCGATGAAGATGCACCGGAGGACGAC
>VFZE01000053.1 GCA_016871315.1 Acidimicrobiia bacterium
CAAGCAGGGGGTTCCGCAAACTGCCTGCATCATGTGCGGGGAGTGCGACATCGGCTGCAACTACCACGCCAAGAACACGCTCGATCTGAATTACCTAGCCCGCGCACAGGCCGCCGGGGCCACCATCCACACCCACGCCGAGGTCACCTCCATAGAGCCCGGCTACCGCGTCTCCTACTGCGATCCCGCCGATCCTTCCCGCACGGAAACTATCGACGCCTCGCGCGTGATCCTCGCGGCCGGTTCCCTGGGCTCGACAAAAATGCTGCTGCGCATGAAGCAGGCAGGCCTTCTGCCGATGGTCAGCAAGGCGCTGGGAACACGCTGGAGCGGCAATGGCGATCTGCTCGGATTCTCCTTCGACAGCGCCGAGGAGCTATACCCGACGCAAGGCCCGGTCATCACGAGCGCGGTTCGATTCTTCCACGCAGCGTATCCCGATGGATTTCCGCACGGCCTCTTTGTGGAAGACGCCGGCATCCCGAATCTACTCGCCTGGTACATCGCCGGAATGGCACCCTCCTCCGGCACTTTCCTGCGCGGCTTGAAGGGCGTCCTCGACTACGCGAAGGGTTTCTTCGCGGAGCGCCAGCCGAATCTCGGCGACGAACTTGGCCCGCTGCTGTTTCACGACAGCCGCCTGGTCACGCGCGCGATGATCTTTCTCGGCATGGGCCGCGACCGCTCGACCGGCATCTTTTCACTCCAGTCCGATGGCGATCTTCAGCTCGACTGGGACGTGGGTCCTAGCAAACTCCACTTTGACCGCATGGTGGATGCGATGCGCCGCCTCACTTCGCAGCTGAAGGGGGAGTTCGTGGAAAACCCGCTCAGCATCCTGAATAAGTACATCTCCGTTCATCCACTCGGCGGTTGCCCGATGGGCGACACGCCCGGCGAAGGCGTCGTTGACGCGCGCAGCGGAGAAGTTTTTGGCTACCCCGGTCTTTACGTTGCCGATGGGAGCATCATCCCCACCGCGGTCGGACCTAATCCTTCACTGACCATTGCCGCACTGGCGGAGATCTTCGCCGAGCGGTTTTCCTAAAAGGAGCCCGAGATGGAACTGCTGCGATCCTTCATTCCACTGCCGCGGATCGTGTTCCGCGCCCTGTGCCTCATCACGGCGCTGGCCAACGCGGGCGGCAACCTGTTTCTGTTGCTCTTTTACCGGCCGCTGTTTGAGCTGCTTGGCGTCCCGATGCCCGCCGATCTTTACGCTTTCACGGCTGTCTCCGGCTTCTCCTTCACCGTCGGGGTGCTTGCGTTCCTCGTGTTCCTGGAGCCGGAAGCCAACAAAAGCCTGCTCATCGTCGGCGCGCTAGGCAAGGCGATCTACGCATTCTTCACGTTCTACTTCTACGTTTTTCACGGGATTCACTGGTTTTACCTGACCTTCGGAGTGTGGGATGCGGTCTATTCGGTGATCTTCACGCTGTTCCTCATCCAACTGCTCTCTCCGGATTTGACCTATCTCAACTCCGGCGATGTGTTCACGGGTCTTGCGCGTCTGCCGACCAACAAAGCGCTGCTTCTGGGTTTCTCCCTGACGGATCAGGGACGCAAAGGCTTGGAGCATATTGCCAAGGGTCTCCGCAGCAAGGGCTATACCGCAGACATCCGGTACGTCAAACCGGTCGAAAGCTTCTTCCGCTTCCCGATGTCGCTTCTCGATTTCGTGCGCATGATCTCACGCGCGTTCCTTCGGATCCCCGCGCGCATTCATCCGCTCGGCATCCCCGCCGATCACGACTACGACCTGATCATCGTCGAATCGCAGACCTGGATGGTTGGCATGACGGCGCCCGTGGAAGCGATTTTCCAGGATCCCGCCAACGCCGGCATTTTCGCCGGCCGCGACGCCGCCGCGCTCAACGTCGCACGGGGCGCATGGCGCCGCAGCCAGGCGATGATCGTGCGCTGGCTCCAGCGGCGCGGCGGCAACGTCGTCGGGGCGCGGGCGTTTACTCATGTAGGCTGGGAGCCCTCGCGTTTGTTCTCTCTGTGGTTCTATCTCATCTTCCGCAAGGCCGGCGTGCCGAAGATTCTCGACGGCTTTGTGCAGAAACACTACGGCATATCGGAGGAGGCGCTGGCCGAATGCGTCCAGTTCGGGGAAGACCTCGCGATGAGAAAACGTCTCGGTGTTCCTGCGCGCGCCGCCGGTGTTCCACAATGAACTGATAGGTCATGGAGACACTCGGCCACTACAAGATCCTCAAGAAGCTCGGCTCCGGCGGCATGGGCGAAGTCTACCTCGCGCAGGACCAGGTGCTCGGGCGGCGCGTCGCCGTCAAGACCATCCGCTCCGGCGCTTCGCAGGACTCGGTCGCCTCGGCGCGCTTTTTACGGGAAGCGCGCAGCATCGCCGCCCTGAATCACCCTAACATCGCCGTGATCTACGAAGTGGGTTGGTCCGACGACGGCCCGTTTCTCGTCATGGAATACATCGATGGCAGGAACCTTCGCGAGGTGCTCTCCGCCGGCCGGCTCCCCGAGGAAACTGTGCTGCGCTACGCCCTCGCGATGGCATCCGCCCTCGAGCATGCGCACGGCAACGGCATCATCCACCGCGACATCAAGCCGGCCAACATCGTCATCACCGCCGGGGACCATCTCAAACTCCTCGACTTTGGACTCGCCAAGGTTCTCCAGGGTGAAACCAACGAGGATGAAACGTTGTCGCAGCTCACACAGGCCGGCATGATTGTCGGCACGCCGCAATATCTTCCGCCGGAAATCCTCACCGGCGCACAGTCCGGCATCCGTGGCGACATTTACAGCCTCGGCGTGGTCCTTTACGAAATGAGCTGCGGCCAGCCGCCGTACTCGGGCTTGACCGGCCATGCGCTCACGACGGCCATTCTCCGCGGCGCCGCACCGCCACTGGCTTCGCGCAATCCCGGCGTTTCGCGCACTCTCCAGAACATCATTGCGCGGTGCATGGCGCTAAGTCCCGATGACCGATTCCTTACCGCGGGCGATCTGGCGCACGCGCTTCGCCCCCAGGAGTCGTCCAGATCATCGATCAGCCCGCAGGCCGTCTCCGTCACTCCGCTCGTCGGAGTACTGGATTTTCAGAACGTTTCAGGCGATCCTTCCGTGGACTGGCTTGGCACGGGCCTAGCCGAAACTCTCACCGCCGATCTCAACAAGCTGAAGCAGGTTCGCGTTGTCAGCCGCGAGCGGATTCAGGGTGCTTTCCGCCGCGGCGCCGATTCTTCCCATCTTGCCGAGATCGGCAGACGGCTTGGCGCACGCTGGCTCATTCACGGCAGTTTTCAGCGGGCGGGCAACCGCCTGCGCATCACGCCCCAGGTGCTTGATATCTCCACCGACGAAGTTGTCGCCTCGACCAAGGTCGATGGCAACTTTGACGATATCTTCGAGCTGCAGGATCGCGTCGTGCGGGACCTCATGGCTGTGCTCGAAGTCGATCTGAACACCAGCACGCTGCGCAACATCGCGCTGCCGGAGACCAGACTCCTCGATGCCTATGAAGCATACGCGCTCGGGCGCAAGAAAGCCTACGAGTTAAGCAAGGAATCGCTCGAGCTGGCCCGGCAGTACTTCGAGCGCGCCGTTGCGCTGGATCCCAACTACGCCGTCGCCTTCTCCGCCCTTGGCGGCGTTTACGCGATGCGCTTCATTCACCGCACGGACCCGGAGGATCTCGCCAACGCCGTCACCCACCTCGAACGCGCCCTCGAACTCGACAAGGAGCTGGGGGAACCCTATCCTTGGCTTTGCTACATCTACGCGCGCCAGGGCAAGCTGGAACTCGCCGAGACGATGGGACGCCGCGGCACGCAGCTTCAAGGGGACATCGTCCGCTCCTACTACCTGCTTGGCGTCACCTACCTCATCATCGCCGAGACCGATTCGCAGGCCGTCCCAAAGGCCATTTCCTGTTTTGAGAAGGCCATCGCCATCGACACACGGTGGGAGCCGGCCTGGATGTTTCTCGGATGGATTGCCGCTACCGCGGGAGCTTATGAAGCCGGCAACTTCTATCTCGATAACGCCCGCGAGCTGCTTCAAACGCGCCGCGCCTCCGGATGGGTGCCCGGCGCGGAAACCGCCTGGAGCACTCTTCTGCTGAAACAGAAGCGGTATGAAGAGGCTGAGCAAGCCTATCAGTTTGCCCTCGGTTTTCTGCAAACCACGGACCACATCTTCCGCGAACCGATCATGGCACTGGCCGCCTGCGGCCTCGGCGACGTGCAACTGCGGCGTTCGCGGCCCGCCGATGCTCTCGGCGCCTATCGCCGCGCGCTGCATCTGACCAAAGAGTTTCCCCGCATGCTGGGTGTTCAGCGCGTCAGGCTGCGCGCTCAGCTCGGCATGGCCGCCGCCGCGGCGGCCGAGGGGAGCCACGGATACGCGGTGGAACTGATGCGCGAGGTTCCCGCCGCTCTTGTTGAGTCCTCGGAGCAGCCTCACACCTGGATGTGGGAAGCCTCGATCGCGCAGTTATTCTACGCCGCCGCCGTCGCCGCACTCCGCTGCCTGGACCCGGACCGCGCGTTGGACCATCTGGAAGCGGCCGTGAAGCACGGCTGGTGCGATCCGTTTTGGCCGGCCGCGGATCCCGAACTCAGTTCCCTACATCACACTCCCCGGTTTGTCGAATGGCTGAAATCGGTTCGCAGCCTGCCGCCGCCGCAGATGCCACAAATTCAGAAATCTTCCCAATCCATGGCTGCATTCCCACTCCAGAGGTGAACCTGATGAGCGCTGACGATCTCATTGGCCGGTCCAGATGGATTACCGGGCCCCTGTGTCTGTTCGATATCGGGCTAGGTATTCTCGCCGCTTTTTTCCCCACCGCATATATGGAACTGATTCAGCCGGCTGCCGCCAGCGATCCTTCCTATCTGCTCCGCCGCACCGGCACGCTCTGGATCTGTTTTGCCGTGATTGAAGGCATTGCCTTCTTCAAGTCAGCGCGGTTCCCGGAATGGATTCTGCTTGTCGCGGCCATGCGCCTGATCGATGTCCCTGCTGACCTGGTCTATCGTTTCACCGATCCCTCGCTCGATGCGTTCGGGAAATTCGACCTGATCTTTGCCCCCGCGTTCAATACAATCGCCGGCTCAGTGCTGGCTACCTGGTACCTCAAAATCCGGAAAACCTCCCGGCCGATGCTCGCGAAAGGAGCCGCACATGGAAGTCATTCTTAAGTTCCTCGAAGGCATCAACACCGGCCCGCTCTGGGCGATTCTTGATCTGCTCAGCTTTGACCCCGCGCGCCTGGCTGCATCGCTCATCCTTTTGGCCGCCGTGATGACGGCGAACGACCTGATCCGCACCGCCCTTATGGTGCAGATGACGCGCTCTGTGGCCACGCACGCGATCATCGACACCCTGACGCTGTGGCCCGGCATCATGCTCGGTTTTCTGCTTCTCTATGCCGCGCGGGTACACCCGGACCGTGTTTGGATCAATCTCGGACTGGCTCTTGGTCTTTATGTGTTCTGGATTCTCGGCGGAGTCCTGACAAAGCTCAGCCGGCCCGACACCGAAGGCACCGACATCGGCTGGATCTCGCACGGGGCCATCATCACGGTGGGGCTCGGCCTCATCGGAGTGGTAATTCGCGCCTGACAGCCGTGAGCTTATCTTGCATCCGAAACACCGCTGTTCCTCAGAATCAGAAATAGAGCCGCAGTGAAAACTGAATCTGCCGGGGGTTACGGGCCACGGTGAATTCACCAAGCCTGGGATTAACTTGGTTCCCCTGCGGGTCGAACCGCGCTCCTGTGTCCAACCCGGAGAATTGGGTGTGGTTGAAAGCGTTGTAAAACTCCGCACGGAACTGGAGGCGAACCGCCTCGCCACGAATGGGGAAGTTCTTGAAGACGGCGATGTCCCAGTTGTTGATTCCGGGTCCGCGCAGGATGTTCTTCGCCGCGGTTCCAATCGTGCCCACCGGCGGTAGCCGGAACACATTCGTCCTGAAATTGCTGGAGAATGTACGTTCTCCCTTCGCCAGGACGGGATTGCCTGTCACCACGATCCGCGCCCCATCCGTCGGCGATCCCGTGATGTCCACTGGTGTCGTAGTCGAGAAGCCGACCCCCAGCGGCTGACCCGACACAAAACTCGTGATACCCGATACTTGCCAGTGATTCACCAACTGGCCCGCCGTGCCGCGCAACCTTGTGCGCGGTGAATCCCACAACCAGTTCAGTTTCAGAACGTGCGTTCTGTCGAACGATGCCAGGCCGTAGTTCCACACGCGGACGGGAACGAGCACCGAAACTCCATCCGTGTCGTTGTCGTTGAAATCGAGCGCCTTCGACCAAGTCCAGGAAGCACCGAATTGCAGCCCCTGTGTGAATCTGCGGTTCGCGGTCACCTGCAACGAGTGATAGTTGGAGGAGGAAGCCCACTCCCGTATGTTGATGTTGTTGTACCCGGTGAACGGCCGCAGAAAGGCCTGGGGAAGGGGGACATTGTTGGCGGTAGTGTCGCGGTTTCTGGGATCGAAATTCGACCCGAACGGAATGCTGTTGATGTTGCGTTGCCACATCAGGTGACGTGCGAGGGAACCGGAATAACCTACGTCCACAACGGTTCCAAAGCCAACCTTCTGCTGAACCGACAGACTGAAGTTCATCACCGTCGGCACATGACCGGCTCGATCGAGGCCGAGAACATTCTGCGGACTGAGCAACCCGGAGGAAGAGAGCAGCGTGGCAAGCGTCCCGAAGGTGATCACCGGGTTTTCCACGAGGGGAGCCTGGGTTGTAAATGGATTTAGAACCGCGTCGAGATTCTGGCGGTTGTAGAACAAGCCGAAGCCCCCCCGCAGCGCGCTGCTTCCGTTCCCCAACAGATCCCAGGCGAATCCGAGGCGGGGACCGAAATGCACACCCCGGTTCTCGATCAAAGAGCGCGGATATCCGGTTTCCTGGGCCGCTACCACGAGTCCATTAGCTGCATCGCCGGTGCCGGGCGCAATCGCTCCGATCAGCGATGCCGGATAAGTTTCCCCGGTCACCGGATGCGCGCCGACGCGGCGGCCGGCGACGATACGAGGTTCGACGAGCCGCACCTGGCGCTGCGCCGAGAATCTATCGAGCACGAAGCCGGAGACCAGGTTGTCCTTCTCAAAGAGCGGAAGCACCATGGCGAATCGGAGCCCGTAGTCGAGTGTGAACCGGCGGGTGACTTTCCAGTTGTCCTGAACGAACCACTCGATGTTGCTGAGGCGGAAATGGAGGAACGGGCGATTCGAGGCCTCGGTATAGGAGTTGAAAACTCCGAGCGCGGCGTTTGAATACGCGTAACCGGTGTCGAGCGGGTTGTTGACGTTGCGGCCAAAATCGATATTTCCGTTGAAGTTGACGGCGTTGGCCGCGTTGCGCCAGATTCGATCCGCATAGATGCCAGCCTTGAAATTATGACCAGTGAAGGTCTTGCTCACGTTATTGGTCACGCTGAAGGAGTCGTGCGTGGTCCGCAACGGAAAACGCCCTTCGATGGTCAGGTTGGCGGGCTGTGTAACGCCGCCGAAGGTGGCGTTGGGGATCATGCCAAGCGGGTTGCTGGAAGGATTAAACTGTCCGAGGCGGTAGCCAACCGTCTGGGCTTGGTTGCGCCGCACCTCCTCTGGGTTGACTACGTCATCGGCGGGGCGGCGGATGAAACCAACGGTCAGCTCATTGATGAGTGTCGGCGAGAAGATCCTCTGGTAGCGGAAGATGCCCGACCTGCCCTGGTTGTTGAAAGTCTTGCGCATTTGCGGCCAGTTAGTGCCGCCGGAAGAGGGAATCCCGATGGCGCCTTCCTGCACATCGGAGTAGGTGGTAAAGTTGCCGAAGAGCAGGTTCCTGGAATTGAAGTTGTAGTCGATCTTGAGGGTCTCGGTGCGCTGCGGAGTATTGTTGTCGGTCTGGAACACGTAGTTGTAGCGGCCGAAGGAGACGCCGCGATCGAAGAAGTTGGGGGCCGGGAAGAACTTCAGCAGGGCGACGCCGTTCGGATCCAGCCTGGAAGCCGGCACACGGTTACCCGCGAATGGGGCATTGGCCACCGGATCCCGAACCGGAATCAGGCGGTTGTTCAGGTCCAGCGACTGCGAAAAGTCTCCAGCGCGCTCGGCCTCGGCCGGGACGGTGAGCTGCGCAATCGGACGGCTGATGCGCAGCGGCCAGTATTCCTGGGAGAAGAAGAAGAACAGCTTGTCACGGTTGCGATTGAACTTGCCCGGGATGTAAACGGGGCCTCCGACGTTGTAGTTCCACGTGTTGAACCGGTAGCGAGGCTTCACCACCCCCAGCCTGTTGTTGAAAAAGTTGTTGGCGTTGAACTGCTCATGGCGTTTGAAGTAGGAGCCGAGTCCGTGAAAATCCCTGCTGCCGGACTTGGTGACGATCTGGACGTTGGCACCGGACATCCGGCCGTACTCGGCTTGGTAGTTTGACAGAAGGATTTTCACTTCCGCCACCGCGTCCTGGCTTACGCCGACCAGCACATTGAAGTTGTTGCCGATGGCATTGAGCGACATGCCATCGAGCATGAAGGCGTTGGTGTTCCGGCGGTTGCCCTGCACGTAGATGTTGAAATTCCGGTCGGGGCCGTCGGAGTCGGCCAGGTCTACGACACCTGGCAGCAAGCTGAGCAGAGAGGCGACGTTACGTCCCTTGATCAAGAGGTTCTGCACCTGGTCCGAGGTCACCACACCGGACCGTTCCCCGCTCGCTGTCTGGACGGTCGCACCTTCTGCGGTCACCGTCACCCTTTCCGTGACGGTACCCACTTCGAGCACGATGTCTCCCAAGGGGAGCCTCTCCGATGCCGACAGGCGGATGGCTTGCCGTTCCGCGGTCTTGAAGCCGGCCATCGAGACGGCAACCTCGTAGGTTCCTGGCTGGAGGCTGAGGAACACAAAGTCACCTAGCTCATTGGATTTGGTTGCCCGGACGGCGCCTGTCGCTGGATGACGCAGGGAGATATCGGCGCCCGAGACGGCCAGCCCCGTTGCATCGCGAACAGAGCCGCTGATGGAGCCGGTGATCGTCTGTGCTACGGCAAACTCCGGTAGCAACGCCAGGCTCAAAAGAACCGCAAAGAACAAGGTGCGCATACAGACCGCCTTTTGGCTGCGGTCAGCATATCAAAATGCCCGGCTGTTGGGCGGGTTCAGTCTTGCGAGTATGTCACCCACACCGGGCTTGACCAGGCCATGTTGCCGTCCTGTTGCTCGACCCGGACGTAGTAGTAATGCTCGCCCGGTGTCAGCTGGTTCTCGCGGTAGCGCAGCGTGTAGGTTTCCCCGTTCGGTTCGGCGGAGAAGATGTACTGGTTGTCGCGCACGACCACCACTTTCTTCAGCGGGGCCGTTGCCGTAATCGTGGCGGTCAGTTCCGGCAATGCGCCGATCTTCACCACATCCCCTTGAAGCGCTTCGATCGTGCCCGCGCGCAGACGGTAGTCCAACACGATATTCGATGTCGCCCCGTAGCTATGACGCTTCCGCAGCGCCTCGAGTAAAGTTTCGCGCGAGGGGTTCTCCGCGATCACGCAGGAATAGGAAGTATGCGTCGAGACGTGATCGGAGCTGGCCTGGGTTCCCAGTTTGTAACCCTTTTCCCACGCTTTCCAGACAAAGCCCAGCGGGCGGTAGCCACCGGCGTGCAGTTCCGTGCGGATCTCGGTTGGCGAAAGCGGAGCGCCTTCATGCTCGGCGGAAGTCCGCGCGCCCTGGAAGATTTCCACGACGGGCTCCAGATCAGGATCGTTGTCGCGCCAGTCGGTTCCCATGTTGGTGTGAGAAGTGTGGGAAGTGGCGATTCCCTTGTACTTGCGGAGGTAGGGATAAAGCCGCGGGCCGGTGTCGGACTTGCGTTCTTCCGCGGTGATCTCGAGCAGCGGTACGCCGCGCCGGGCGAAGACGAGGTTGCGGTGCCCGTTGGGATAACCGAGGCTGCGCTCGGTGCCGAACATGGCGGTGAAGAAACCGGGGACATGGAACATGTCACCGGACTTGTCAATGCGCCACCAGGTGTAGGGCTGCTCGCCGGATTGATGATCGGTGACGAGGAAGTAATCCATGTTGGCGGCATCCATCGCATAGCGGTAGGCGTCCCAAAGACTGCCGTCGCCGGCGCCGTCGAGGGAAATGTCGGTGTGACGGTGCATGTCGCCGCGATAGATGCGGTAGGTCTTGCCGCTGGAGGTGATGACGTGGGAGCGGATGGCGGCGAGCTGCTCGCGCTCTTTGGGTTCGGAGGCAAGGCCGCCTGGCGGATCGGGGGGCCTTGGCGCCAGAGCCGGTGTCGCCGCAGCTGCCGCGCGAAGGCGGGTGACCATGATCTCGTTGTTGCGCGGCGGATGGCCGAAGTTCGGGCCGCCCCAGAGGCGCTGATCGGTTACCCATGCCGCATAGACATGTCCGTCTGACGATGGAGCGATGCGCAGCTCACCTTCGTTCCTGCCGATGGATTCCGGAATCAGGAAGAGGTCCGACCAACGGTCGCCATGGTAGTAGGTGGCCGTCACCTCCCACTTGCCGCCGGCGGCCCAGAGCGAGGTGGGGAGGCGCGAGGATGTTCTGGGGCGGGCGAACAGCCAGATGCGTCCCGCGCTGTCGGCGGCCAGCCGCGGCGTGTGGAAGTAGCGCTTGAAGCCGTAGGGAACCACATCGTCGGGCTGGCGCAGCGGCGCCTGCCAGAGTCCCGCCGCATAGACGGCCACGCGCACCGTGCGGGCGTGATAAATGCCGGTTCCGCCGGTGAGCAGGAATCCAGTGTCCTTGCCCCAGTTCTCCGGACCTTCATCCCAAGCGACCCAGACGCGGTCCTGCGCGTCGACGGCGAGGGATGGATGGGCGTGGAATCGCGTGGAATTGGTGACCTGAATCAGCGGACCCGGCGCGTTGTTCTTCACCTCCCGCATGTAGACGTTGTAATTGCCGGTGGCGTAGCCGTCCCAGGCGACGTATACGGTCCCGTTACGGGCGACGGCAACGGCGGGCGACCAGTCATTGGCGCGGGGGTGGCGCTTCGGGTCGCTGAGGTTCATCTCGCTGGTCCACTTGCCGGCGGTGAAGCTGCGGAGATAAATATCGCTGCGGCCGCCGCGCCAGCTTTGCCACACGACGTGGAAATTGCCGCGCCCAACGGCCGCCACCTGATGGAAGAGGTTGTTTCCCTTGCCGGAGGTGAGGTTCTGGACAGCGCCGAGCGCCGTGCCGTCATGGATGCGCGCCTTCAGATGCCAGTCATCGCCAATATGCTCGGACCAGACGACCATTGTCGTTCCGCCGGAAGCCGCGACAGCGGTGCCAAACAGATCGCCGGGTTTCTCGGTGACCGTGAGCGTCTCCGCCCACGCGCCGTTGCTTCGGGAACGGAGAAACACCTGCTCCGCGTTATTGCGGAAGCTTTGCCAAGCCACCCACACGCGGCCGGCGTCGACGGCGATGGACGGGTAATCGTCCTCCTGCTCCTCGGAGGTGATCTTCTCTACCACGGGCGTCCGGTACACCTCGACCATCGCGTTCAGGGGAAAAATCCCCTCGGTCTCGGGAATATCCATCGGCCGGAAGGCGAACTCGCCTCGCGGAACCTTCACGCGGAGGCTGGCGTCGGCGGGCGCGCGGAAGTAGATTGTTACTCCGGTAGCCTCGACCGGCGCCGGTTGTGGTTGCGGCTTTTCGTTGGGATGCATGCCTCCGCTGAACTGCCCCCATGCCGTGGTGGAGCACTCCCACGCGTTGGCGGGCAGGATCTTGGCGTTCTCATTGAAGTGATGTCCGACGATGCGCTCGATGCGTCCGGCGGTAATGGTGGCCGACCCATCCCACTTGGCCGGTGCGGGATCCTTGGAGCCAAAGATCAGGGTCACGGCTTGCAGATCGGATGCGGGCGGCGCCGGCTGTGGATTCGTGATCTGGGGAGTAGAGGTGGCGGTGCGGATCAGTACGCCCGCCGCGATCAAGGCGAATGCAGCGGCGGCAAGCAAGCTTCTTCGATTCATGATTTCACTCCAGCGGTACTTCGTGATATTCGAGCGCCCATTCGCGCATGTAGCGCACGCGGAGCGGCTCAATCCGGTAGAGCATGAACTCCGGGTTGTCGATGGATTTCAGGTAAGCGCGGAGGAGGGGGTTGGAGTCCCAGATCTCCTGGCGCACGCGGGCGTCGATGACCAGCTGCGCAAGGCCGGTGATGCGCACCTGATCGTGTTCCCTGGTCAGGTAGCAAAGCTCGACTTTGCGATTGTTCTCGATCTCGCCGGTTTTGCCGGAGCTTCGCAAGGAGGCGACGTAGACGGTGAAGGCTTCTGTGCGGACGGGGGAAACCGGCCTCACGCGAGGCTGGTCGCCATCAGCGGTTGCCAGCTGCGGAAACGGATCGGCAGCCACTACCGCCAGCGCTAGCTGCCGAACCTCGTCCGGACTGGGGACGGGATCGGCTTTCATTGCCTTTACAGCATACACTGGTGGATGCTTTTGATGATCGAGCTCAGCCCCTGGCTCCGCGCGCTGCTCGCCCTGTTCAGCCTCGCCGCCGGCGTAACCGACTGGCGCCGGCGGCTCATCCCGAACTACATCACGATCCCCGCGCTGGCAGCCGGCTTTCTTCTCCAAACGGCGCAGCATGGCCTGGCTGGCCTGAAGGATGCATCCCTTGGCATGGCCGCGGCTGCCGCGATCACCATTCCGCTGTACCTGCTGCGGGGACTGGGCGGCGGCGATGTAAAGATGATGGCCGCCGCGGGGGCCATCGCCGGTCCTTTGAACTTCCTGTACCTGTTCGTTCTGAACGCGGTGATAGGTGGAGTGGGGGCGGTGGCGCTGGTTCTCTACAAGGCCGCCTTGTGGCCACGCTGCGCAACATGGCCGTCATTTTCCGCGAAATGGCAATGCTGCGGGCGCCGTATCAGAGCCGCGAGGAGCTCGCTATCGCGCATCCGGAAGCGATCACGTTGCCGCGTGGCGTCGTCTTTGCGGCGGCGGCGGGACTGCTGCTGCTTCTGTGATCAATAGGCCGGAATGGCCGCAATGCGCAGGACGAGTGCGATTTGCTGCTCTCGCTGGGCGTCGCTCCAGGCCAAGGGCCGACCCATCTCGTGCGCCAGCGGGCGCAGCGCTTCGGCGTCCCAACTCCGCTCATAGCCCCAATAGGTGCAAACGAACATCAGGTCCGCCAGCCGTTGCGCCATTTCGTAATCCACCGCCTGTTGGATTATCGCTTCCGCGGTGTCCGGCTTGCGTGCAGGGGTGAAGGCGGACTCATGCGTAGTGCAGCGACCGCGCAGGTCCGGGGCCAGCAGATCCACCGCCTCCTGGCTCATCGAACGGTAGGTTGTGTACTTGCCCCCGGTGATCTTTACGACTCCATCCTGCTTCCAGATCTTATGCCCGCGCGAAGCAGCCGATGGGGAACCATCCGCCGCCACCAATGGACGGAGCGAGCTGTACACGGCAATGGGCTTTAGGTCCCCAGCGTCGCGGAACAACTCCCGTGCGATGGCTTGCAGGTAGCGGATCTCTTGCGGCGTGATGGATACCTCGTCGGGCGATCCGGAATGATCCACGTCGGTTGTTCCAATCAAGGAGAGGCTGTTCTGCGGTCCCCACGGGAGGACAAAGATGATCCGCCCGTCACGATGAAAGTGCGCGATGGCGTTGCCGCTATCGGTGAGCGCCGGAACGATGATGTGCGATCCGCGCACGAGGCGGAGATTGGCGCCGCCCTCCCACGGTCCGCGCGCATCCACGATCTGGTGCGCCCGCACCACACTTTCTCCGCCTCCAAGTCTGTCTTCGATGTTCACTTCGAGGATTTCACCGCGGCGCTGCCATCCGGCAGCCTCCGCATAGTTCACGGCGATGACCCCGTGCCGCGCCGCATCGAAGAGGTTTTCCAGGAGCAGGCGCGCCGAGTTGACGCGGCAATCGGAAAAGATGGCGGCCGAATGAAGTCCCACAAGGTTGAGATCGGGCTCGATTCTCTTTAGCTCAGCGAGGCTGAGGTTCAGCCGCGGGGCAATGTTGTGGCTGCCTGCCAGGAGATCGTAGAGCCATAGGCCGATGCCGTAGTAGCGCCGCTGGAACCAGGTCTCGAACGGCATCACGAACCGCAGCGGCTCCACCAGACCGGGCGCCAGCTTCACCAGCCGCGCCCGTTCATGCAGCGCTTCCTTGACCAGCGCGAAATCGAAATGCTCGAGGTAGCGCAGCCCGCCGTGGATCAGCTGGGAATTCCGGCTGCTGGTGCCGCTTCCGAAGTAGCGCTTTTCGATCAGCCCGATGCGCAAGGTGCCGCAGGCGCGCAGGGCAAGATCGCGCGCGATGCCGGCTCCGTTGATGCCTCCACCGATGATGAGGACATCCAGCGGTTCGCCGATGAGCCGGGCAAGGTTCTCCTTGCGGCTTTGCGGATGAAATGCCGGCGCGTTCACGGCGTTTTCGCGGCATCGCTGACGCCATCCAGCCGCGCCATCAGTCCAGCCACGCGATCGCGCATGCAGCGGGTCAGCTCCCCGCGCTCCTTGAGGGTAAGGCCCTCTGTCGAAATGGGCTCGCCGAGGAGAAACTCCACCGTCCTTGCTTGAATATGGACGCTGCCAACAGGAAGCACCTCGCGCGTGCCCTTCAGCGCGAACGGCACCACCTGGGCGCCGGATTTGATCGCGATATAGGCCGCTCCTTCCTTGAACTCCTGCAATCCGCCGCGCGACCGTGACCCTTCCGGAAACAGCAGCACCGACAGTTTGCGCTCTCGAATGCGCCGCGCGGCGTCGCTCAGGATCTTCAGTCCCGCCTTGGTATCGTTGGGATCCACGGCGAAATGGCCGGAACGGCGCAGGTGCGTGCCCAGAAACGGCAGCTTCACGTACTTGATATTCACCAGGAAAAGAAACTGGCGCGGGATGTGGCCGAGCACGACCGGGGTGTCCATGAGGCTCAGGTGATTCCCGACGAAGACATAATAACCATCCGGCTTGAGCCGGTCCAGTCCGCGGCAATTGACCTTGACGCCGCTGATCACGAGCAACATGCGCGCCCACTTCCGCGAGATGGTGTGCTGGCGGCGGCCTTCGGGATCGAAGAAGGAGGTTGCGACGGAGAGCGAACCCATGACGACAGTGGCCAGGATGATCATGGGGTCCGTAATGAGCAAGCTGCGGAGAAAGCTAAGCGACATTAATACGGCACCGGAACCGGCGCTTCCTCTTCCAGCAATTCGGCGACGCTCTGATACAGAGATTGGGTCAGCTTGGTGCGGTCCTGGAGCGTGAGATCGAGCGTCGGTATGGGATCCCCGATCCGCATCCGCACCTTGCCGGGCCGGATGATGGCCCCGTGCATTGGCAGGATCTTGCGCAGCCCGATCAGGCCGATGGGCACAATCGGCACGCCCGCCTTGATCGCAATATAGGCGGCGCCATCCTTGAACGGATCCAATTCGCCTTCCGTCCGTCCGCCTTCCGGGAACAGCAGGATTGAGATCCCGCGTTCCTGAATCACACGCGCGGCCTCCGACATGGTGCGCAGTGAATCCCGCGGGTTGCCGCTGTCCACCGGCAGGTGACCGGCACGCTTCAGGTGATAGCCGATGAACGGCACGCTGAACAGGTTGCGGTTCGCCAGGAACCGGAACTGGGCCGAAATATGCGGAAGAATCACCGGCACGTCGAAATAGCTGCGGTGGTTGGCGATGAACACGAAGCTCCCGCCCGGCGCGATCTTTTCCAGCCCCTCCACCTCCACCTTCACCCCCGCGATCCACAACAGGGAACGCGACCAAGCCCTCGCGACGCTATGCTGTGTCCGCCCCGTGGAGGAAAAAAGCGACACGATCAACGAGATGGTACCCATTACCGCCGTACTGAGCACCAGGCCCGGCGATGTCCAAAAAACCGATCGTAACCTACTAAGCCACATGAACACTACAGTTTGCAGGTACCATTGGGCCTTGACAGGGCCTTCCGGACACAGCTAGGCTATTGTATCGTACAGAATCCCGGAAACAAGTCCCTTCCCCCCGCGGGAGTACCCACGCCGTTGATCGACGCTACCCAAACTTTTCAAGACAACGAGGTTTTCCTGACCGGCGCCAATGGCTTCGTGGGTAAGGTTCTGCTCGGCCTGCTCATCGAGCGCTTCCCCGATTTCAAGCACCTGCATATTCTGGTTCGCTCACGCCCCGGGCTGCCCGCGGAGGAGCGGTTCCGCCGGGACGTGCTGAGCTCGCCCGCGCTCGGTGAGATTGCCGAGCGCGCCGGGCCGGATCTGCTCACGCGGCGGGTCACAGTGCACGGCGGCGACATCGGAGAGCCTTTGTGCGGACTGAGCGAGGAGGCTGTGGACAGCCTGGCCGGGCGCATCCCGCTGCTCATCAACTGCGCCGGACTGGTGGAGTTCTTCGCCCCGGTGGATGAGTCCTTCAAGTCCAACGTCGACGGGGTGGAAAACGCGATTGCGCTGGCCAGGCGCCTCCGCGCGAAGCTGGTGCACGTCTCGACCTGTTTCGTCTGCGGGGAAGCCGACGGCCTTGTGGAGGAGACCGAACCGATCCTCGGCTACTACCCGCGGCGCAAGAATCTGCACGACCGCAGCTTCCGTCACGAACAGGAAATCGCGCTGATGCGCAAGAGGATCCGTGACGTCTACGGCGCCGCCCGCCGCAGCCCCCGGGTTGTGCCGCCGAAGGAGCTTACCCAGCAACTGGTGGACCTGGGCTCCCAGCGCGCGGCGCAGTGGGGCTGGGTCAACACCTACACGTACAGCAAGAGTCTCGGCGAACAGCTGCTGGCCGCCGCCGAAGGGCTGGATTACAGCATCGTGCGGCCGGCGATCGTCGAGGCGGCAATGGAATTCCCCTTCCCCGGCTGGGTGGAAGGCGGGCGAACGGCGGCGCCGCTGGTGATGATGGCGCTTGCCGGGCAGCGGCACTGGCCGCTGCGCAAGGATTCACCGCTGGAAGTGGTTCCTGTCGACCAGATCGCGGCCTCCATCCTCACTGCCGGGGTCCATCTGCTGCATGGCACCGCCGACCGCGTCTATCAGCTTGGCGTGGCGGACCGCAATCCGGTGCCGCTCGGCGACCTTGTCAAGTGGATGCACGAGGACTACTTGAAGCGGAAAGGCCGGCCGAAGTTGATTTCTCCCGGAGTGCGGATCCTGACACCGCGAATGGCACGGCGGCTTAACGGCATTCAGCACAAGAACATCGTCGGGCTACAGCGCTTCGTGGTGATGATGCGCCGTCTTGCGCAGCAAACCGGGATGCCGGGGCGCCGCATGCTCGCCCGCTTGGGGACCAAGCTCCGCATGCTCGGATTACAGGCTACGGTGCGCGACCAGATGCTGGAACTCTACCAGCCCTTCATGTACGATAACCGGTTCATCTTCGAAGCCGAGAATATCCGTGACGCTCACCAGCGCCTGCGCCAGGAGGACCGCCGCAAACTCCCCTGGGCCCCTGAGCAGATCGAGTGGAAGCGCTACTGGTCCGAACACGAAGTCCGCGGCATTCAGAAATGGGTGCAGGCGGAATTCAGCAAGGGACGAACGTTTAAACTATAAGGGTTCAAATGGCCACGCCGGCACCACAAGTGGAACCGAAGAGCCTGGAGGCACAGGTGCTGGACATCGTCCGCGACATGCTCCTGGAGCAAGGCAAACGGGATCTCGCCGCCAAACTCACGCCGCAGTCCTCTTTCCAGCGCGACTTGGGCCTGGCGAGTCTCGATCTGGTGGAACTGGTTGTCCGCTGCGAATCCAAACTCGACATGGAGCTGCCCGACGAAATCGCCGAACAGGCCGATACGCCCGCCGGCTGGGTACGCGCCATTCAGCAGGGTAGCCAGGACGCGCGGGCGAAGTCCGTGTACCGCATCGTGCCGCCCAGCGGTGAAGCCATTCCGCTGCCCGAGAGGGCCGGCAACCTCGCCGAAGTGCTTCGTTGGCACGCCGAAGCCGCCCCCGGGCGCATTCACATCCATCTGATTGAGGAAGGCAGCGGGCGTGGGATCACTTGCGCGCAGCTGCTCGATGCCGCCGAAACCATCGCCCGCGGACTCATATCCAGGGGCCTCCGCCGCGACGATGCTGTCGCCCTGATGCTCCCCAACGGGGAAGAGTTCCTGCAGGCGTTCTTCGGCGTCATGCTGGCCGGCGGCGTTCCCGTTCCTGTCTATCCGCCCGCCGATCCATCGCGCATCGCGGAATATGTCGAGAGGCAATGTTCCATGCTCGCCGCGGCGGGCATTCGCCTGCTGATCAGTTTCGATGAAGCGCGGCCTGTCGCGCGCCTGCTGTCGGTGAACCTGCCGTCCCTGATCGGCGTAACGACCGTAGGGGCGCTCCGCCAACTCGGCCGGCGCGCATCCGGGAAACTGCCCGACCCGTCGGCCACCGCCCTCATCCAGTTCACCTCCGGGAGCACCGGTGAAGCCAAGGGCGTTGTGCTCACTCACGAAAGCCTCCTAGGCAACATTCGCGCTATCGGGCGACGCCTGGAAGTCCAGCCCACGGACGCGGTAGTCAGCTGGCTGCCACTCGCGAGCGATATGGGCCTGGTGGGTTGCTGGCTGTTCAGCCTGTACCACGCCACTCCGCTGACTCTTCTGTCTCCGCTGGAGTTTGAACGGCGGCCGGAAAGCTGGCTGTGGGCCATACACGATTCCCGAGGCACTCTCTCCGCCGCGCCCAACTCCGCTTACGAGCACTGCGCGCGGCGGATTCCCCTGTGGACGCTGGAAGGGATCGACCTGTCCTGCTGGCGCGCGGCCGTCAATGCCGGCGAACCCGTCCAGCGCTCCACCGTCGAGCACTTCACGCGGCGCTTCTCCGGTTCCGGTTTCGGTGCCGAAAGCATGCTCCCCTGCTACGGCCTTGCCGAATCCTCCGTCGCGCTGGCCATTCCGGCTCCCGGCCGCGGCCCGCTTGTTGACGATGAGGGCTGCTATTCCGTCGGCCCGCCTTTACCCGGCCATGAAGTACGTCTCGAAGGAGACCGCCTGCTGTTCCGCGGCGCTTCGCGCTGCGCAGGCTACGTCGGCAGCCGCGGACTTGACGACTGGATCGACACCGGCGACTTGGCACGCATCGTCGATGGGGAGATCTATCTCACGGGCCGCTCGAAGGACGTCATTCTCAAACATGGCCGCCAGTTGGCGCCCCAGACTCTGGAGAACGCGGCCGCGGCGGTGGCCGGCGTTCGCCCCTGCTGCGTCATCGCCATCGGGGTAGCCGATCCGGCAACTGGAACCGAAAAGCTCGTCCTCGTCGCCGAGAGTACCGCGTCCGGCGCCGACATGGCGCGTGTGCAGGCCGGCGTCGGCATCGCCGTCACGGATGCCTGCGGCTTGCAGCCAGATGAGGTCCTCCTTATTCCGCCCGGCACCCTTCCCAAAACCTCCAATGGCAAACTCCAGCGGCAGAAAGCCAGCCGGCTTTATCTTGCGGGCAAGCTCGGCGCCAACGGCCCACCGCCCGCGGTCCAGTTCACCGGCCTGCTGGCGAAGAACTCCGGCTCCCTGCTCCGCCGCGGTTTCATCGCCACTCTGACCGGTGGGGCACGCATTGTCAGAAACACTGCCGCCAGGCTCACGGCGCTAGTGACCGGGTGTGTTGTCCGCATCGCTGGGCCCGGGATCGTACCAGCTTCCTCGCGCCTCGTGCTCTGCATCCTGGGACGCCAGCCCAAACGCAAGGGCGAACTGCTGAGCGGCCCGGCCGTGGTCATGGCCAACCGATGCGGAAGGCTCGATCCGCTTACGCTGGCGGCGCTCGTGGATGGCAAGGTTGTCTTCTCCGGCGAGGAGGGGACGATGCACCTTCCGCCGCTCGCCTCGTTCCTCATCCGGCCCGCGATCGCCGCCTCGCAAGAAGAAATCGAAGAGGCGCTGCGCCGCAGCTCGGTCGTCATCCTTCTGCCCGACTCTCCCGTCGGCACCACCGCCGCACGATCCCGATACCGCTTGGCCGCACTCCATGCCGCGCTCAACACCGGCGCTCCGGTGATCCCCGTCGCTCTCCAGGAACTGCGCCGGCAGACGCTGGCGAAATCGGCCGGGCCGCTCACACCGGACGCCAGCCAGGCCACTGCTCTACGCGAGCAGGCAAGGGAGTCCTTGAGCCGCATCTATGGCTGACAAGGCGCCCTGCACGGGGTTGGCCTTCTACGATCTGGACGGTACGCTGGTCTCCAGCAACGTCGTCACGCAGTACGTCTGGTTTATGCGCAACCAGCCATCCCACTTGCGGGCGGCGTTCAAGCTCGGCAAGCTGATTCTTCTTGTGCCTTTCCTCATCGCGCTCGACTGGTATTCCCGGCACGTCTTCAACGTCGTCTTTTACCGCGAATACCGGGGTTTATCGGAATCCTGTCTACGCGCGAGCGCGCAGGCCATGTTCGACGCCATGATGCGCAATGCGATTTACCCCGGCGCGAAAGAATTGGTCGAATCGGACCGCCGCGCGGGTTACCGCGCTGTGCTGGTAACCGGAAGCCTCGACTTTGCGGTTGAGCCGGTTGTCCGCTACCTGGGCTTTGACGAAGTCGTCGCCAACACGCTGGAGTGGGAAAACGGCGCCGCGACCGGAGCGCTGCGCCCGCCGATCATCGCTGGAGATGAGAAAGTAAAAGCAATGCTCCGACTTTGCGGCAAGTATAATGTCGAGACGATGCAGTGCAAGGCCTATTCCGACTCGCTCTCGGATCTGCCGATGCTCGAAGCGGTCGGCCAACCCGCCGCCGCCAACCCGGACTCGCGCCTCCGGCGGATCGCCTCCGCCAGGGGCTGGCCCGTCCTCAACCTGAAGGAAGCGACCCATGTCCACCATTCCGACTGAACCCGTAGCCGTACCCAGGCAGCGTAAGTTCGAGTTTCCCGAGCCCGGGCCGAACACCGTCGGCCGCCTGGCCGACGTCTCCCACGAGGACTGCATCCACTATCTGGAGGCCGATTCCGCGCCCCGGCTGCTGTGGAACGGAGAGGATCTCATGCGCGTGAAACTGCCCGCCGGCACACGCATGATCTACCCGAAACCCACTATAGCCGGCCTGAGGGACCGCGCTCGCGCGATCCGCCACGCGTTGTCGTATCCGGAAGGCATGGAGCCTCTCGCGGCCCAACTCAAGCCTGGAATGCGCGTCACCATCGCCATCGACGATGTCTCCCTCACTCTGCCGCGGATGAAGCGGCCGGACCTGCGCGAATCGGTCCTTTCGATCGTCTTGGAGATGCTCGCCGCCCATGGCGTCACCGACGTCCATATCATCATCGCCACCAGCTTCCACCGGCGGATGACCACGGGTGAAATCGAGCATTGCGTCGGCAGCCGCATTTTCCACACCTATTACCCGAACCAACTCTACAACCATGACGGCGAAGATCCGGAAGGGATGGTCGAGCTTGGCAGAACAGCTATCGGTGAGCGCGTCCGCATCAACCGGCGCGCGGCCGAATCGGACCTGCTCATCTACGTCAACATCAACCTGGTCCCGATGGATGGCGGCGCGAAGAGCGTCAGCGTCGGGTTGTGCGACTACCCAACGCTTCAGGCTCACCACACACCGCAGACGATCCTGGAATGCGATTCCTATTTTGACCACCGGCGCTCCGCGCTGACGCATTCCTGTAACCGGATCATGGAGGTGATCAGCCGGCATCTGAAGACGTTCCACATCGAAACCGTGGTCAACAACGCGATGTTCGATCCGAAGATGGCCTTCTTTGTGAAGAACGAGGACCGCTGGAACGCCGCCGACAAGATCAGCTATAAGGCGGCGCAGGCGGGCCTCGGCATGCTGTCGCGCTCGATGAAGCGGAAGGTGTTGTTCGCGTTCCCTGCTTTCTATGAGCTGATCGCGGTTCATGCCGGCGCCACCCATCCTGTGCACGACAAGACCGTTGAATACTGCTACGCGCAGTACTCGGTGCCGGTGGAAGGCCAGTCCGACGTGGTCATCTTCGGCGTCCCGTTCATCTCGCCCTACAACGTGAACTCCATCTTGAACCCGCTGCTGGTGCGCGTCCTCGGGCTCGGGTACTTCTTCAACATGTACCGCGGCATGCCGCTGGTCAAAAAGAACGGGGTGATGATTCTCACGCACCCGCTCTATGACGAATGGGATCCCATCCATCACCCCAGCTATATTGAATTCTTCCATCGCATTCTTCCCGAAACGCGCGACTCGGTGAAGCTCCAGCACAAATACGAAGCGGAGTTCGCCCATAACCCCGATTACCGGCACATGTACCGGACCGGCAACGCCTATCACGGCGTTCATCCCTTCTACATGTGGTACTGGGGGGAGAATGGGCAGGCCCATGTCGGCAAGGTGATCGTGGTGGGCGCAGAGGACAAGCGCGTCGCCGACATCCTGGGCTGGGACGTTGCGGCCACGATGGATGAGGCTCTCGAAATGGCTAAGTCGCACGTCGGGCGTACACCGAGGGTCACGCACCTTCACATTCCCCCAATTCAGATGGTGGACGTGTTTGGCACTCCGGAGGCCGTTTAGCCGCGAATGAAGCCCATCCTCATCACGGGAGCCACGGGGTTCCTCGGTAAACATCTGATCGATCAATTGAAGCGCGAAGGGGAAGGTCCGGTGCGCGTGCTCTGCCGCGGCGCGCCGGTATGGGACGAGGACCCCGCCATCGAAGTCGTGCGTGGCGACATCACTTCACCGGATGACGTCGACCGCGCGATGGCCGGAACGCGCGCCGTGTATCACCTGGCCGGAATCGTGTCGCGGGACCCCAAGGACAACATCCTTCTTTACCGTGTGCACGTCGGAGGCACGCGCAACGTTTGCGAGGCTGCGAAGAAGCATCAGCCGGAGCGCGTCGTCGTCGCCAGCAGCTCCGGCACGATCGCCGTGAGCCACGAGCCTGTCATTCACGATGAAACGGCCGGCTACAAACACGAAGTGGTCGGCCATTGGGCCTATTACTTAAGCAAGATTTACGCCGAGAAAGCCGCGCTTGAATACTTCCAGCGGGATAAACTGCCCATCGTTGTCGTCAACCCTGCGCTGCTGCTTGGCCCCGGTGACGGCCGCAACTCCTCCACCGGCGATCTGGCTATGTTCCTGGACGGCCAGATCATGTCGATGCCGCTTGGAGGGATGAGCTTCGTAGACGCCCGCGACTGCGCCGCCGGGGTGATCGGCGCCATGCGCCGCGGCCGCCTCGGCGAACGTTATCTGCTGGGGGGCCCGAATTGGACGTTCCGGCGCATCGTGAATCACGTCGCGGAAATTTCCGGCCTGCGCCCGCCGATTCTGGAAATCTCCGTTGGAGCATCGCTCGCCATGGCTCCTCTGTTGCGGCGCGTGATGCCGCTGGTGGGCCGCAAGTTCGAGCTTGACGACGCCACCATTAAGATGTCGTCCATGTTCTGGCATTGCTCCAGCGCCAAGGCCGAATCCGAGCTGGGCTTCCGCATCCGCGATCCGCTGGAAACGCTACGGGCGACCGTGGAAGATCTGCGCGCCCGGCGCGCCGCATGAAAACCGCCGCCATCGTCAATCCGCGCTCGGCCAGCGGCAAGACGGCCCGCCGCTGGCCGGCGATTGCCGCACGTCTAGGCAATCTGGAAGTCCGTTTTACGGATTGCGCCGGCCACGCCACTCACCTCGCGCGACAGCTCCTGGAGGAAGGCTACCATCGCATCATCGCCGCCGGCGGCGACGGAACGATCAACGAAGTCGTCAACGGCTTCCTAGACCAGGACAAACCCGTCAACCCCGATGCCGTCCTCGCCATCCTCCCGATGGGCACGGGCGGCGACTTCCAGCGCAGTCTCGGCATCGCCAACATCGAGGAGGCCTTCACGGCCATCGAGAAGGGCGCCGTGGAACGCATCGACGCGGGCAAGGTCAGCTACCTCGGCCACGACGGCAAACCCGGCTCGCGCTACTTCGCCAACCTTGTCAGCTTCGGCATGGGCGGTGAAGTCGCCCTCGCCTCCAAGAACTGGCTGAGCCAGACGAGCGGCAAAGCTGCCTTTATCTGGGCCACGCTCGAAGTCTTCTTCCGTTACCAGCCCAAAACGGTCGAACTCGTACTTGACGGTGCAGCTCCCACCACACACACCATCACCAACATCGCCATCGGCAACGGCCGATACCACGGCGGCGGCATGCACGTCTGCCCGCGCGCACAGATGGACGACGGTCTGTTGGAGGTCACCGTCATCGATCAGCTGGGCATGTTTGTTCTTGCCAAAGATTTGCCGGTGCTCTACTCGGAAAACCTCTACGTCCACCCGAAGACCCATCACTTCCGCGCCCGCCACGTCATCGCCCGCTCGCACGAAAAAGTCTCCATCGAAGTCGATGGCGAAGCCCTCGGCATGCTTCCCCTGGAACTCACCCTCATCCCCTCCTGCCTCGAGGTGGTTCATTTCAGATAAACTGCCCTCATGCCGGGAATAAAATTCCACATCCTCGTCATCGGAGACTCCGTTCCCTGGGGTCAGGGCCTGAAGGAAGGCGTTAAGCACCACGCGCTTGTGAAGGAATGGATCCTCAAGTTCCACCCCAACTTCACCGTCACCCATGAAATGCTTGCCCACTCCGGCGCCGTGATCGGCGTCAACGCCCCCACAGGCCAGCCGTTCCTGGATGGTGAAGTCCCCGCTGCATTCCCTTCCATCCTCGATCAGGCCGACCGTTTCCAGTCCGACCCCGCCCAAACCGACCTTGTCATCGTCAACGGCGGCATCAACGACGTCGACATCCGCCGCATCTTCAACCCCTTCACGAAGCCCGGCCAGATCTCCTCGCTGACCCGCCAGCACTGCTTCGTGGATCTGAAGGTTCTTCTTCACGAGCTTCACGCCCGCTTCCCCAACCCTAAAACCCGCTTCCTCGTCTGCTCCTATCACCTCGTCCTGAGCCGCGAAAGCGATGCTCTCCGCATCCCTACCTTCTGCGCCGTGTTCGGCATCGACCTTGCCAACTCCTTGCTCTCGCTCAACCCCGCCGCCCGGGTGATCGCAAACGCCATTCAGTTCTGGACCGAATCAAATCCCCTCATCGCCGACGCCGTCGATCAGGTCAATGCGGAAACAAGCTCCAAGCGCTTCCACCTCGTCAAGCCGCCGTTCACAGCCGGAAACGCCGCCTTCACCAAAGACCCCTGGGTCTATGGAATCAAGCTCAACCTGCAGCCTCAGGATGAAGTCATCGCCGAACGCAGGCAAGTCTGCATCCGCGATGAGCCGGACTTTCTCGATCGCGAACTCTGCTTCCGCGCCTCCGCCGGCCACCCCAACCCCAAGGGCGCCGGCGCTTTTTTTCGAGCCACCTTCCCCATCCTCAAGCGAGAATTCGGCCTCTAACGCCGCCGAGGCGGCCCGAGAAAAGCTCAGCTATCCTAGTTGGGATGGAAGACCTTCGCTATCCCGCCGGCAAATTCACTCCTCCAGCCGCTTCTACCGCGGCGGACCGCAACGCGCAGATAGAGGGTATTGCAGGCGCCCCCGCCGGCTTCCGCCAGGCGATCCAGGAACTGCCGGAAGGCGGTCTGGACAAACCGTACCGCCCCGGCGGCTGGACCGCCCGCCAGGTAGTGCATCACGTTGCGGATAGCCACATGAACAGCTATGTGCGTTTCCGCCTCGCCCTGACCGAGGAGACGCCCACGATCAAACCTTACGAGGAAAGCCGCTGGGCGGAGCTCGAAGACGCCCGCAGCGCGCCGGCGGAAATCTCCCTTCAACTCCTGGATGCCTTGCACGACCGTTGGGTACGGCTGCTGCGCAGCTTGAGTGACCGGGATTTTCAGCGCAAGCTTCGCCACCCGGAAATGGGCGAGATCACGCTCGAATACATGCTTGCCCTATATGACTGGCACTGCCGCCATCACACCGCGCACATCCGCTTGATCAAATGAACGTCACCGGGCCGCAGGCAAGCGCCGGCCTGCCGCGATGGCCGATCGCGATACTCGTACTGGGGTTGCTGATTGTTTCGCGCTTGGCTTTCGCGCCGCAGTACCTCTACTATTTCGACAACATCAACTTCGCTTTGGCGCTGGAGGAGTTTAACCCCAGCCTCCACCAGCCGCAGCCGCCGGGGTATCCACTATTTGTTGGCTTGAGCCGCCTGCTGCATACGGTCATCGGCTCCCCGCGGGAGGTCTTTCTGGCCGCCGGACTCCTGGGATCTGCGCTCTCCCTGCTTTTTCTCTGGCTGCTGGGAAGGGAGATGTTTCATGAACGCGTTGGCTGGCTCGCCGCATTGCTTCTGCTTTTTAATCCCGCCTTCTGGCTCGGCGGCATCACTCATCAAGTGCGTGTCTTTCTCGCCACTGGCGCCACGGCGGTCACATTGGCATGCTGGCGCGCCGCCAAGAAGGACTCCTCTCCGCGCTGGTTCTACACCGCCTGCATGCTGCTGGCCCTGGCCGGAGGATTTCGTCCTGCATCGATGTTCATGTTGGCTCCTGTCGTTATTCTCGCCGGCGTGCGCAGCGGCCGTACCTTCCGGCAATGGCTCACCGCATTCGCGCTTGGCGGAGCTGTTACCGCCGGCTGGTTGTGGGTAACGATCCAGGCCACAGGTGGTTTTTTCGTCTACTTGAGCACGCTACAGAACTACGCAACCAGCGAATTCAGCGGCTCATCGATGTTGTGGGGCGGGAATCAAGATTCCGCGGCAAGGATGTTCATCGCTGCCGTGACCTGGAATGGGATCGGTTTGCTCACCTGGATTTGGGCGCTGCCGATCGCCAGGCGGGGCCCGGCGATCGATGACTGGCGTTGGAAGTCGGCCTTCCTGGCGGTTCGTTTTCTCCCCGCCTTTCTCTTTCACGCGATCGTGCATGTGGGCGACCCGGACCAGACCATCATCACCGCGCCAGTCATTTGCCTTCTGGGAGCGGTTGTCCTCGCCAACACGTTCACCGTGGTGCGCCGTCCCTATCTTGTCGCGGCCGCCGCCGTCGTGCTCAATGTTGTCCTTTTCGTGCGGCCGCTACCTGGCATCGCGCGTGCCGCAAGCCTCCGCGCTGTCCGCTCCATCGACAACCAGACGCAAGCCGCCTTCACCTCTCTGATGGAGCTACGCACCGGGCGACGCCTCGCCGTTATCTCCTATCGTTCCCTCATCACCTGGAGGCACCTTTCCTACTATTTCCCCGACCTGCCTCTCGTGGTCCTCCATCAGGATCCGCAAGCATCCCCGGAACCTCGTTCCAGCTGGTTCCTTCTGGAGCGCACTACGTCGGCCCCGCCTGTGGCAAACGGCGAAATCCTGCTTCCCCCGGGCGTCAATCGAGTTGCCTTCCTGCTGGCGCCGGACCCCACTCTGAAGAACCTGCTCAGCGACAAAGGGACCTGGCAAGAACAGGGCCCTTTTCTTTACAAACAGGTCCGGCCAGGCGACAGCTTACGGTTCGGCGCATACCGCTTCCAGGTGCCTAGGTGAGAAGTGTGCGTACGGCTTCCACGTCGAAGCCTCGCACCATCTTTTTGCCCCGAACGAACAACGGCCGTTTCACGAGGTTGGGATTTTCCGACATCAGCCGAATCGCCTCTTTACGCGGCGGCGGCTTCTCCTTCATCCCGCGCTCCCGGTAGAGCTCATTCTTCGTGTTCAGGAATAGCTTGTAGTCGGAATCGCCGATCAGCGCCTCCAACTCGGGTACGCTCAGCCCCTTCGACAGATCAATCTCTTCGACTTCCCATCCGTTTTCGCGCAGGAAACTCCGCGCTTTCCGGCAGCTGGTTCAAGTCGGCTTCAGATAGAACTTTGTTTTCGCCATCGTTCAATATCTCGGCACCGTGGGATCCACTTGCAAACTCCAGCGCTCGATTCCCCCCGCCATGCTCTGGCAGGATTCCACGCCCTGCTGCCGCAGCCAGTTCACAACATTCAAACTGCGCATGCCGTGATGGCAGAAGACAACCAACGCCGCCTCATCGGCAAGGGAGTCCAGCTCCTGCAGCCTCGCGGGAATGGAGTTCATCGGGATCAGCTGCGCGCCCTCAATCCGTGTCAGTTGAAACTCCGCCGGCTCGCGGACATCGATGAGCGCCAGCCTCTCTCCGGTATCCAGCCTTTGCTTTACCTCTTGCGGTGTCACTTCCATCGGAAACGCCATGCGAGGTTTGATTTTAGCATCCAGGCCCGGTCAGCAGGCCCTGCCGTTCGAGATAGGCGGCGATCGTACGGGCGCATTCCCGCGGCGGCGCCGCGGTTGTCGTCAGCGTGATTTCGGCGTCCTCCGGCGGCTCATAGGGATCATCCACGCCGGTCATGCCGCTCATAGCGCCGGCGCGCGCGCGCGCGTAGAATCCCTTCACGTCGCGCTCTTCGCAGATTTCCGGTGGTGTCGCCACATGGACCAGGACAAACCCATCCCCGCACATCTCCCGTGCGCGCCGACGCGCCTCCCCGTACGGGCTGACCGCGGCGCAGATCACCGCTCCGTTATGGCGCACGATCTCCCCTGCCACGAAGCCAATCCGCAGAATATTGGTGTCGCGGTCCTCGCGGCTGAAGCCGAGCCCTTTGGAAAGGTGCGTCCGCACCACGTCGCCATCCAGAACCGTGACGCGCCGGCCCCGCTCCACCAGCAACGTCGCCAACTCCTGCGCGATCGTTGACTTCCCCGATGAGGGCAGTCCGGTGAACCAGACGCAGAAGCCCTGCCGTTGAGAGGGTATTGTGATCTCCTCAATGATTTGTTGGATGCGCGGATGGTAACTCGCATTCTTGGGAGCAACATGCTCGTATGATTCCGTCGCACCGAGATTTCTTTCGATCACGGCCCTTCGTCTACGGTCCTCACCCGGCCAGGGGACAAGATTCACGAATGCCGGCTGGGGCAACAGCTCCGCAGCCGCTATCGCCCCACGCGCCGCGGCGAAATCCTCCCACTTTGGTCCGGCGTTCCACCGCCGCGCCACAAGCAACAAGACTGCCGCATCTTCTCTCCGCAGCTGTTCCAGCGTCTCCTGATCGACCCATCCATCCACCCAATACGCGATGACGCGAGATTTGCCCGCAGCCGCCAGCTCACGCTTCAGTTCATCCGGCCGCCGTCTCAGGGAAGCGAATCCAGGATTCTTCGGCAGATCGAGAAGCTCCACGCTCCCGGTCAGGCGCTCTCCGGCCGTCTCCACGGTCAAGACGCCAAGCCGGCGATTCTCACCATCGCGTAGCGTGACGCGCTGGCCGGGATGGATTTGCCCGCTCCCGCCGCAAGAAAACTTCTCCCAAGGCGCCAATGCTCCAATGGCAATCAGCTCCAATGCGCAGAGTGCATCGGGATCAAGTTGTATGGCAGGCAGTTGCGCGGCCTCTTCGAGCAGAGCGCGGCGCGAGCTCTCGGGAACCATGAAATTGCATGGTACTACGGTGAGCCGGATCACCCGGCCTGGCGCCGAAATTACTCGATCCCGAATTCGCGCATTTTGTCGTAGAGAAGCCTGCGGTTGATCTTGAGGCTCTCGGCGGCCTTGGTGCGGTTGCCGGCGGCATCGGCGAGGGCTTGGGTGACAAGCCGGCGTTGCAGCCAACTGACGCATTCATGAAAGCCGGCATCGAGCGGCATTTCATCGGTGTCGCGGAGGAGGCCGGAGGATTGCGCATCCAAGTGCGAGGCGGAAACCGGACCGCCGCGGCTGAGGATGAGCGCACGCTCCAGGCAGTGTTCCAGCTGCCGTACGTTGCCCGGCCAGTCACGGCTTTCCAGCACATTAAGTGCATCCTCGGTGATGGGCGGAACGGGCATCTGGAGGCGGGAAGCGCTGCGACTAAGCAAAGCAGGGGCGAGCTCCCTGATATCTTCGCGGCGCTCGCGAAGGGGAGGCGCCTGGATGGTAAATACGTGGAGGCGGTAGAAGAGATCCTCGCGGAAGGAACCTTCCTGGACGGCCTTCTTGAGATCCCGATTCGTGGCGGCGACAACTCGTACGTCAAGCTCGATGGTGAGATTGGAACCGAGCCGCTCAATGGAGCGTTCCTGGAGAACGCGGAGAAGCTTGGCCTGAGTAGAGCCGGAGAGCTCGCCGATTTCATCGAGAAAGATAGTGCCGCCGGCGGCGTATTCGAACTTTCCAATGCGGCGCTGTGCCGCGCCGGTGAATGCGCCCTTTTCGTGCCCGAACAACTCGGCTTCCAGCAACGATTCCGGAATGGAGGCGCAATTGACCTTGACCATGCGCTGGCCGGCGCGCCGGCTGTGGAGGTGGATGGCGGTGGCGACCAAGTCCTTACCGGTGCCGGATTCGCCCAGGATCAGAACGGTGGAATCTGTGGGAGCAACCTGGCCGATGGATTTATAAAGCTGCTGCATGGCAGGGCTGGAGCCGACCATTTCCCAAGGGGCGGGCTGAGGTTCGGTGGCGCGGTAGGCCTCGAGCTCGCGAGTGCGGAGGCGGCTGTTGATGGCGCGCTCGAGCTGGATGTGCAGCTCATCAAAGCGGATGGGTTTTGTGATGTAGTCAAAGGCGCCGAGCTTCATGGCCTCGATGGCGGCGGCGCTGGTGCCATAGGCGGTCATGATGAGAACGGCGGGGGGAGAAGCAAGACGGCTGATCTCGCCGAGCAGGGTAAGGCCGTCCTTGCCGGGCATGCGGATATCGAGCAGGGCGGCATCGAAGGGCCGCGCGCGAAGCAAGTCCGAGGCGGTGTTGCCGTCGGCGGCGCACACCACCCTGTAGCCTTCCTCTTCAAGAAGCTGGCGGAGGGAGTCTCGCGCCTGAGGCTCATCTTCGGCGAGCAGGATGGTGTTGGGCTTCAAGCGGGGGCTCCTTTGGCGGGCAGCCTGACGGAAAAAGTGGTACCCGCATCGGAGGTTTCGAATTCGAGATTGCCGCCTTGGCGCAAGAGGATTTCGCGGGAGACGGCCAGCCCGAGCCCGGTGCCATGAGGTTTGGTGGTGTAGAAGGCGTCGAACATATGCGGCCGCGCGTGAGCAGGAATGCCTGAACCGTTGTCGGCGACTTGAATGACAACAGCGTCATCAGCACGGTGCGCGGAGACTTTCACCTCGCCGCCCGGAGGAGCGGCCTCGGTGGCGTTGAGCAGGAGATTGATCAGCACCTGCTCAATGCCCGCCGCCTCGACGACGGCTTTCAGGTTGGGCTCGATCTGAAGATCGAGGCGGATATCGCGCTGGCGACGCTGCTCGTGAATCATTTTGACGGCGCGGTCAAGCAACGGCGCGATGTCTTGGGAAAGCGGATGGTGCGGAGTGGAGCGGCCGAAGGCGAGTAGGCGGGAGAGGATGGCGTCGAGGCGATCCACTTCTGCGATGGCGGCCTGGACTTGCCGAGCATCAAGTCGGCGTGCGAGCAGCTCCAGGGTGAGGCGCATGGAGTTGAGCGGATTGCGGATCTCATGGGCGACGCCGGCGACGACTTTGCCGAGGGCGGCGAGGCGGTCCTGCCGGCGGTATTCTTCATCGAGCGCGGCGCGGCGTGCGGCCATCTGGTTGATCGCCTGGGTAATCTCGGAAAACTCGCCCGCGGCGGCTGGCAGGCGGTGGGAAAAGTCGGTTTCCAGTTTCTGCAGACCATCGCGGACATCGTCGATGCCTCGGCGGAGATTGAGCCAGATGGAGACGACGCCAACCAAGCCAAGCAATGCGGCGAGTGCAAGCGAGGCGGACCAGAAGAGACGTCCGCCGAGAGGGTTGACGGCGACCACGGTCTTGCTTGTCCAGGAGATGATCGACAGCGGCTCGGATGATTCGGCGGCGAAGACGGTAAGTCCGGCAACAGAGACCGAGTCCGGCTGTGCGGCGAGGGCGCGAAGAGTGGAAGCGGAAGGCGGGGCATGACCGGTGGCCGCGGTGGGAAAAGAGTAGCCAAGCAGGCGGCCGGAATCGGAATCAAAGTAGCCGCCGGAGATCCCTTCATAGGATCGCAGGACGGCGGAGGAGAGGCCGCGCAGGGAAAGATCCTGAGCCTCAAGCGGCAAGTGGGTAAGCGGATCCTCGGCGTAGGCCTGCCGTTCGCGAAGCTGGAGGGCGAGTTCGCGGGCCGCGGCTCGGCACTGTTCCCGTGCCTCGTCGAGCAGGCTTTGCTGCGTGCTCTGCACGGTTTCCCTCACCATGACGACGGCAAGGGCAACGACGGCGAGCGAGAGTGCGACGATGGCGATAACCTGTCCGCGGAAGCTGGCGGGTGCAAGGCGGTAAGGCATCGTCTATCAGGTTATCCATTATGGCAGCCTGGGAGGCTCTGGCACGCGAACGCGGGCCTGGGCAAGGTACTCCAGGGCGTCGATGACGGCGTCCGCGGCGTGACCGAGGCGGCGCGCCTTGCGGAAGCGGCCGGCGTCATAGGCGGCGCGCGCCTGCTGGTACAGGCTTCGCGAGTGCTTCACCCAGGCTGCGGCATCGGCTTCGCCGCTGAGGCCGGCGAAGTAGTCGCCCTGCTGAACGCGAAAGTAGTCCTTTTCCAACTCGCGGGCGGTTTCCGCTTTTTCCTTGGGCGCGGAGTCATCCGGCTTGGTGGAGACTTTGAAGACTTCCTCGCTGGCTTCCAGGAGTTCCCCGGCGGCGCGCAGCAGACGGTCCGCCATGAAATGATCCGCGCGGCTGGTCTTGGCCCGTTCCAAGAGGGCGGATGCCTTGGAGTTGAGAAAGCGGTTGAGATCCGACGTGTTCCAAGCCTGGCACCGGGCAAGCTTCTTAGCCACGGAGTCGGTGCGCTCCTGCAGGCGTCGCTCGGCCTTCTTGTCCTTGTCGTCATAAGCATGGACGGCGAAGAATGCGGATCCGAAACCGGAGAGGATCAACAGGAGTGAGAATGCTGTTTTCATGGAATCCTCAAAACTCGAATTTTAGGCCCGCTTGCATGCGGCGTGCCGAGCCGGCAGCCACGGGGCTGCCAAAAAAGGGGGAGCTGAGGTTACCGATCACGCGGGAGAAGTTGACGCGATTGAGAAGATTGAAAGCATCCATTTGAAGGGCGACGGACGGGCCACTCTGATCGGAGTGGAGTTTGAACTTGCGCGACCAGCGGGCGTCCAATGTGAAGCTGCCTGGGCCTTGGAGATGATTGCGCGGGATTCCCGCGGGACGATCCCTGGCGAGGCCGTCGCCGTTGTCGTCCCGGCCGGTGGTGAGGTTGTAGGGACGGCCGGTGTCAAGCTCGGCGGCGATGCCGAGGTCGAACAGGCTGCCCGCTTTGATGGTGGCGAGCAGGTCCAGACGGTGGCGGCGGTCGAAGTCGGCGCGGGACCATTCCTGGGAGAGGTCGCGGCTGTTGGCGGGGATGACGTCGATACCTGAGGAATCGTTGCGGACATAACCGATGCGGTAACGCGCGGTGCCCTGCATCCAGGGAGTGAGATTGCCGCGCAAGGAGAACAGCAGGGAATCGCCGGCCAGCCGGGCCGAGGATTCGATCTGGCGGATGACGGCGAAGGAGGGATCGGGCCGGGGAAGGCCCGCTGCAAGAGGTGTATTGAGATCGCGGGAGCGGAATTGCTTGGCAGCGCTGAGGCCGGAGTAGCCGATCGAGAGGGTGGTTTTGCCGGCCAGGCGGTGCTCGACGGTGAAGCTGCGGTGGACAAGGTAAGGAGAGCGGAGGCTGGGATCGAACCGCACGACGCTCGGCGGCGGCGTGATTCCGCCTGCGCCGGCGGAGAAGGGATCGGGATAGCCGGGATCGGTGAGGACAAAGCGGAGCAGGCGCTGGCCGTCAAAGCGGAGCACATCCTGCGCGGAGCTGGATCTCATACGGTCATAGAAGATTCCCACGCCGGCGCGCAGCACTGTGCCCGAGGATCTGCCGGGAGACCAGGCGGCGGAGACCCGCGGGGCGAAGTTGATGCCATCGGCGGGCCAGCGGCGGCGCTCCCAGCGCAGGCCGGCGCCCAGGGTTAGGTTGGAGCGGAGTTTGAAGTCGTCCTGAAGGAACAAGGCGGCATCGGCGTTCCAGAAAGTAAGCGTGGGGTTGCCGCGCTGCTGGATAAAGCTATAGGGGCGGTTGGTTTCCAGGTCGGCAAGACCGGCGAAGAAGAAAGTGCCTTCGCGATTGGTGAGGTCTCTATCGGAGTAGCGCGTGAGGTCGCGCAGCGCGGCGCCGGCGCGGAGGTAGTGGCGGCCCCGCGAAGCGCTGACCACATAGACACCTTCGGCTCCGGTGCGGGAAGAGAGTGTGTCCTGCTGCGCGCCGCCGGCGGTGAAGGAATCCTCGACGACGATTCGCGGGCGGCCGGGATGCAGGCTGCGTGTAGTTTCTGAGTCGCGGCGAATGCGGAATTGCATTTCGCTCATCCACTGCGGGGAGTGAAACAGGACTTGCTTCATGTAGAGGTCATTATCCCGCTCGCGTTGGGTGAAGGCGGTCTCGGGCAGTGAGAAACCGCCTACTCCTGCGCCGCGGATCGACTGACGTTCCAGTTCATACCGTATGGAGAGCATCCTGGTATCGGATGGCCGGTGGTTGATGCGCGCGGAGAATTCGTACTCGCGGCCCGGCTGCGGGTAGAGCTGCTGGAGCAGGCCGTCGCGGTTGCGGGCGACGATCAGCGACTGTTCATCTTCACGATCGGCCTCCCCGCTAAGGAGAAAGGATGTGCGGCGGCTCTTGCCGATGGGGCCGGTGAAGTGGCCTTCCACCGCCATGCGCCGTTGCAGCGGCCGCTCCAGCGCGAAGGCGTTCCGGGCGTCGAGCACGGAGTGCCGGGCGCGGGCGCGCAGCTCGCCATGATAGTCGGAGGTCTCCTGCTTTGTGATCACCTCGATGCGAGAGTGGCCGGGCCGCGAGTATTCGGCCGAGTAGGGATTCTGGTTGATGCGGACTTCGTTGATGGCCGAAGCAGTGACGCCGAGCTTGTCGGTTTCCATGCCGTCGACGACGAGGCTGACCCCGTCAGTGCCGGTGACGGCGGGGTCCAGGTAACGGGAGGCCGCTTGGACGATATCGCCGTTCATGGTGGGAAGAAGATCGAGGGTTTGCTTGTCGAGGACGAGCGCGTCGCGGTTGCCGGCCGGCTCAACGCTCAGTTGTGGGAGAGTGGATTGGACGGTCAGCTCCTGCCGGAGCTCGGCCAGGGAGAGTTGGATGGAAAGGGCCGATTGAGGCGGTGTGACCTTCAACTGGAAGGGCTGAAAGGGTGGCAGGGTGATGCTTAGCAGGCAGGGACCGGCTCCCGGGCGATCAAAGCGGAATTGGCCGGCACGATTGGTGCGGGTGCGGGAGAGGCGTCCGTTGCAGTCGAGGTTGAGGCGAGTTCCGGAGAGGAGGGCGCCGGAAGGGTCTGTAACTACTCCTGTAATAGAAGTCTGCCCCCATACGGGCACAAGCGCAACCGTAAGCACCAGAATCCTCATTCGATATTGAATGGGCAACTGGGGTGCCATACTCAAGTATTGCAGAGAAAGGGGTTAGTTTGCGGAAAGCGGCTACGCGCGTT
>VFZE01000054.1 GCA_016871315.1 Acidimicrobiia bacterium
TGCATCCGGCCGCGGAACGCCTCGCCCTCTCACATTTTCAGGATCATCTTGTGTTGGAATCAATCCCGGTTTCAGGATCATCTTGTATTGGAAAATTCTCCTGTTGCCACTTTCGGATGTACAATCTAGGGTGGAAAGTCGGTAATCTCAGGAAGACCCGATTCCATTGGGTGGCTGAGTATGTCGGCCAAAGCTCAGGATCGCGTACGTGAAGCCTTCGAGTTGGCTCTTCGCGTCCCTAGGCCGGGACGAGACGAGTATCTTCAGAACCTGAGAAAACAAGATACCTCCCTGGCCGATGAAGTCGCGCAGCTTCTTCTATCGCAGACTCTCACGGTCGAAAGCTCCGGCGAAACCGTACCCACTGCCGGGGAGTCTTTGGCCCCGGGCCTTCTCATTGCGAACCGCTACCGCATCGTCCGGATGATTGGGCGCGGCGGAATGGGAGAAGTGTACGAATGCCTCGACAATCTTCTCAACGAGGCTGTGGCGTTGAAGAGGTTGCGGCCGGATCTTGCCGGGAGTGCGGCCAGCCTCTCCAGGTTCCGGCAGGAGATTCAGCTTTCCCGCAAAGTGACCCACCCGAATGTCTGCCGGGTTTACGAAGTTGGCGTGCATACCTGGGACCGGGGCCACGAGGCGCCGCTGCGCTTCTTCACGATGGAACTTCTGGCCGGCGAAACACTTTCCGCCCGGATCAGAAGGCGCGGGAGGCTTTCCCGGGGCGAGACTTTTCCTCTTGCCGCTCAGATGGCGAGAGGCTTGCTGGCCGCGCACCAGGCAGGCATCGTTCACGCCGACTTCAAGAGCGGCAACGTCATCCTGGTTCCCGCGCCGGAAGGCGATCGCGCTGTCATCACGGATTTCGGCCTCTCCAGGGCTACCGCCGACTCTGACCCGTTAGCGCCGGACAACCCCCAGCCTCTCGCCGGCACGGTTGCCTTCATGTCGCCAGAGCAGCTAACCGGCGGACCCGTTACGGCGGCCTCGGACATTTTTGCATTTGGCGTAGTCCTCTATGAAATGGCCACAGGAAAGTTGCCTTTCGATCCCCGTCACTTGATTCAGTCCGCCATGCAACGGGGAAGCGACGTGATCTCGCCGCGCCTGTTGGTCCCCGGCATCGATCCCCGCTGGGAGTCGGCCATTCGCCGATGTCTGCGCAGGGACCCGCAAAAACGGTTTTCCTCGGCCGGGGAACTGGTTGAGCTGTTCGAAGGTTGGCATTGGCAGCACTTGAATTTGACGCGGCGGGACTGGGCTCTGACGGCAGGAATCGCGGGAGGCGCTTTCGCCGGCGGAATCGGACTTTGGATCTGGGGTCGGAAAACCTACCAGCCGTCCCCGGAAGCAATGGTCTGGTACCGGCACGGGGTTGCCGCCATGGATTCGATGACCTACGAATCGGCCCGCCGCGCCCTGGAGAACGCCGTGAGCGCCGACCCCGGGTTTGCACTCGCCCATGCGCGGCTGGCCCGCGCTCACGATGAACTGGACTTTTCTGATTTGGCTAAGGCAACAATGCTGCGCGCGCTGGGCATCGCGCGGACCTCGCGCCTGTCGCGATTGGATGAGATACGTCTCAGAGCGTTGCAGTTGTGGTTGCTCCGGGATTTTGAGCAGGCGGCTCCGCTGATCCGGCAGCTGGAGGAGGAAGCCGCCGCAGGGGACAAGGCCGCCGCGGCCCTGGAAACCGGATGGCTGGAACAGCAAAGGGAGAACACAAATGACGCGGAGGCTGCCTACCGCCGTGCTCTCCAGCTGAACCCCCTTTATGCGGCCGCCAAGCTCCGGCTGGGCTTCATCCTCGGGCGTCAAAGAAAGCTCACTCCGGCACTGGAGGCATTCCAGCAAGCGGAGGCGATGTATGACTCGGTGAGCGACTTTGAAGGAGCGGCGGAGACGTTGATCGAAAAAGCGAGCTTGTTGAACCGTTCCACCAGGGCTGCCGAGGCGATGCCGGTGATTGAAAAGGGGCTGGCAATCGCTCGGGCCACCGGCGGACTCACGCAACAGCTTCGCTTGCAGCTGTTGCAAGGAGTGGCCTACAGAAACGCGGGTAACCTGAGCCTCGCCGCACAAATGGTTCACCAGACGGTGGAGGTTGCACGCAACGAGAAAATGGAGAACATTGCCATCAGTGGCCTGAACGACCTGGGCAATCTGCACTTGTTGCAGGAACAACCGAATGAGGCTGAGGGCTACTTCAGGCAAGCCCTGGAACTGGCCCAACGTAGCAGGGCGCAGCGAGGTGAGGCCCGGGCACGGCTCTCGCTCGCCTCACTGTGCGAACAAGCCGGCAAGTTCGCTGATGCGAAGCGCTATATCGACCTCGCTTTGCCTTTCTACACAAAAGCCGGCTATCGCAGGGAATTCGTACAGGCAATGCTCCTGATGGGCAGCGTTCACCGCAGGCTGGCCGAATTGGAAGAAAGCGCGCGTATTCTCCGGGAGGCGCTGCGTGCCGCTATTCTGTTGGACGACCGCCGCACCTTGGCCCAAGTGCGCGAGAGACTCTCCGGCACTTTGGGCGATCAGGGAGCGCTTCCGCAGGCGTTAGAGGAGTGCGAGGAAGCCCTCCGGCTCCTCGGTCCGGGCCTCCAGTCAGGCCACGCCATCTTGCATTGTGCGGCGCTGGCCGCCCGCCTCGGGCGGATGAAGGAAGCCGAGCAGTCCTTGGCCAAGGTCGGGCAAATGCTCGGCGCCGGCGCCAGGCAGCGCTCGTTGGAATTCTGGCACAACCTCCGCCAATCCGAAATTGCCTATCTTTGGGGTCGCTGGGAGAAGGCAGCCTCCGCGGCGCAGCGTGCGATAACTTCCTCCGCCAGGGATCCAGGCGCCGTCGGATTCAAGGCCGAACTGGCATTGGCGTTGGCCAAGATCCGGATGGGACTGGTTTCCCAAGGCTCGGCGGCCGCGGAGAATACCGTCCAGAACTTCTCCCATGCGGGGCTGGCTCATGAAGCGGCTTCCGGCCGCCTGTTGCTGGCGGAAGCATGCCTGGTTTCCGGCGAGAAACCACTCGCAAAACAGAATGCCCTCGAGGCCCTGCGGTTCTTCCAGCCACGTAGAATCTACGAATCCGAATGGCGGTGTCAGTTCATTGTTTATCAGGCTGCCCAGGACCAAGCCGATTCCAGTCTGCTTGACGAGTCACTCGCCGCGCTCTCCAACTTGCGTCGTTCATGGCCTGCCGGCTGGATAGAGGGTTACCTGGCCCGGCACGATATCGTTCGGTTAAGAGGATCAATGGCACTTTGAGGAACAACATCGGCTGTTCATTCAATACGCTTACTTATCAACTCGCCATGAAGAGGAGATGTTATGGCTGCTTCACCGATTATCATTGACGACGGAGGTTCAACGAGAATCAAACAGATTCTGGCGGCTTCTGACGGCAGAAATATGGATCATCTTCTGGGCCCTGCCCATCACGACCTCGCAGACGGCCGATTTCCCGAAGACTCGGCGGCGGAACCTAAGTGCCGGGTCCTTGTGGTGAATATCGATGTGAACGGGAACAACACTGCTCCCGATCTTCCTTTCCTGGGAAGCGGTGACCACGTGGAAATCAACAGCACAACACAAAAGGTCCGGGTCGACCTAAACAAAGAGGGAAAGGTCAGACTATCGATCTCGGCGGTAGAGGGACAAAGCCCGATTGTAGAGGCGAGGCAACTCGGAAATCAGCGCCGCTACATCGTCAGAAACGCCCGCACAATTACCAGCATCAGTTTGAATGGAAAATTGGTTTTCGAACCTCCTCCGAACAGCGTATACACGATGGTTCGCCTGGACTAATCAGCTTCCGGGCAGAATAGGAAATACAGAAAGGAAGGCGATTTATGGCTGCTTCACCAGTAATCATTGACGACGGCGGCTCCACGCGGATTAAGCAAGCGGGTAATGCCAACCCCGACATGGACCGGTTGATGACAGACCCGCACACCGATTTCGCGGCTGGTACGTTTCCGGCTAACATCGGCGGAGTAATTGGGGCGCACTGCCAAGTAATCATCAATAGCATTGATAAGAACGGCCGTGTTACCAGACTCCCGGCGAGTGCGGACGATCCTCGATTCAGTCTCACTGGCGGGCAAACCGCAGAGATCATCTCCGAGCCGAACCAGCGGCTGGAGATCACCCTCGGATCCAACGGCGTCCTGACACTTAACCTTAGTGGACCGCACGGTGATCCTCCGCTGGTGGAAGCGCGCCAAATTGCCACCCAGCGCCGGTACATCGTCGCCAATTCGGGGTCGATTCGTAAAGTGCGGATCAACGACAACGACGTCTTTGCGGCTCAGCCAGATACGGTCTACACGATGGTTCGATTGGGTTGAACAATCCGTTGGTCGCGCCTTGTTCGAGCCGAAGTGCCTGTCTAACAATCACTTGTGGCCACTAAGGCTGCCGGCGACGTAGCTCTCTGCTCATCATCACGGATCGCCCTGAATTATTTTTCTCCCGTTTTCATATACTTCCCTATTCGAATTCGACAGTACTGACCACCGGCCTGCCAAACTCAGCGCGGGAATAACCCATGTCTACTGCAACTGCTTCCGCCGCCACATGCCAGCACGCCGTTTGCCTGGCTTTGGCCCTTCGGCTCGTCGCCAAACACGAGTCCCGCGCTGATTTTGATCAGATCTTCGCCTCCACCGTCGATCGCTACAAACCCGTTGACCAGGACGAGTGGTTCCTCATCGAAACCCTCCTCACCGACCTGTGGCATCTTCGCCGTGTGGAGTCGGCCAAGCGCGATCTGCTCGCCATGGCCCACCTGCCTGCCAATACCAAAGACATCGACCGCGCGCTTGATCAGTACCTTGCCGAGATGCCCTCCAGTCCTCTGGTGAAAGCCTTCCGCCGCCTGCGCGGCATGGAACGTAAGTGCGCGCATTCCGCCCGTCACGTCCATCGACAGATCCAGCTTCTCCAGGCGGCCCGATTCATGGAAGGATCCGGCCCGGCGGCAAAAGATTAACCGGAGTTTCACCGCCTGGACATTCCCTCCCGCGTCTCTCTGTGCTACATTCATCTGGGTACTCGTTTCGGGAGGTTTCATGAGGAAAAACACGTTTGCATTCGCCCTGCTCCTTGGTCTGGCTTCCACTGCCTTCGCCCAGTTTGAAACCAGCGTCGTGCTCGGCACCGTGCGCGACCAGAGCAACAACATCGTCCCCGGCGCCGCCATCACGCTGCTCAATTGGGAGACCGGTATTCGTGCATCCGCCGTCTCCAATGAAACGGGCGACTACCAGTTCTTGAACGTCCGCATCGGCCGCTACCGGCTCACCGCCGAGAAGTCCGGATTCGCTCTGGCCACCGCCGACAACGTGCAAGTCTCGGTCGGCGCTCGCCAGCGTGTCGACTTCGCACTTCAGCTCGGCCAGGTCACCGAAACCATACAGGTCACCGAAGGTATCATTGCCGTGGAATCGGACTCCACCGACCGCGGCCTCGTCGTCGGCCGCCGCCAGATCGTCGACCTTCCTCTCAACGGCCGTAACTACGCCGACCTCGCGCTGCTGTCCACCGGCGTCCGCCGCTCTGACTACGCCTTCGCCAACCCGCCGCGCGAAGGCTCCTTCAACGTCAACGGCCAGCGTTCCATCTTCAACAACTTCCTCATGGACGGCGTCGACAACAACGCTTATGGCACCTCCAACCAGGGATTCTCTAATCAGGTCGTGCAACTCACTCCCGATGCCGTGGGCGAATTCAAGGTCGTCACAGGGCTCCCCGGCGCCGAATACGGCCGCAGTTCCGGCGCTGTCGTCAACGCCACCATGAAGAGCGGCACCAATGAGTTCCACGGCACCGCCTGGGAGTTCCTCCGCAACACGGAACTCAACGCTGTCGGCTTCTTCAAGCCGGCCACCGGCAAGCCTGTCTTCCAGCGCAATCAGTTCGGGTTCACCTTCGGTGGCCCCGTCAAGCAGAATCGCGCCTTTTTCTTCACCAACTACGAAGGCTTCCGCGAACGCTTGAAATTCGTCACCTTCTCCAGCCTCCCCACGCCGAATGACCGCAACGCCCTGTTCACCGTCGCCGTCCGCAATCCGCTTACCGGCGCCATGTTCCCCGCCAACACGCCGATTCCGCGATCCCAGCTCGGCTCCTTTGCCACGAGCGTGCTCGACGGGCTTCCGCTGCCAACGGATCCGGGTGCCGCCACCAACCCCCGCACGCAAAACTTCCGCTTCCTGCGCGGCGACAAGAACAACAACGACAAGATGGACCTCAAGCTCGATGGCCAACTCAACTCCCGCATGACCGCCTTCGTCCGGGTGAGCCACCGCAAGAGCAACATCCTCCAGCAGCCGGAGATCCCCGGACCCTCCGGCGGTGACGGCAACGGGTTCATCCGTGTCCTCAACCAGCAGATGGTCGGCGCTTGGACCTACACCGTTACCCCTACTTCGCTACTGGAACTCCGCCTTGGAATCTCACGCACTCGTGCCGGCAAGGAGCCTCCCGGACTCGGCGGCCCCAGCATGCTCCAGCTCTACGGCATCACCGGGCTGTCCGAGGATCCTCGCCTCGCCGGTGGTCTCACCGCGCAAGAAGTCTCCGGCTTCACCCGTTTCGGCCGCCAGCCCACCAACCCCCAATGGCAGCATCCCTTCCTCACCAACCCCAAAGCTGTCTACTCCTTTATCCGCGGCCGCCATTCGCTGAAAACAGGCTTCGAGTATCAGCGCATCCACACCGAAATCCAGGACGTCAATCCTCTCTACGGACAGGACATCTATAACGGCCAGTTTAGCCGCGTGCCTGGCTCTCCGAATCCCAACGTTTTTGAACAGGGCACATACAATCTGGCTGACTTCCTGTTCGGAGCCCGCAGTGAATACCGCCTGGTCAACTTCTACATCGCGCAATACCGGCAGGTCATGAACTTCGCCTACTTCCAGGACGACTGGAAAGTCAACAACAAGCTGACACTCAACCTCGGCCTCCGTTACGAATATGCCACCCCGCAATGGGACCGCGACAACAAGCTCACCAACTTCGATCCCATCTCCAACCGCCTTATCCCGGCCACTTCCGGTTCCATCGCCAACCGCGCTCAGGTCAATCCGGACCGCAATAACTTTGCCCCGCGCATTGGCATCGCCTACAGCTTCGATCCGAAAACAGTCATCCGCACCGGCTACGGCATCAGCCACCTTCATTTCAACCGCGCCGGCGGCGGCAACATTCTCGGCATCAACGGCCCGCAGGTCGTTAACGCCTCCATCGCGCAGCGCCCTGGCGAAGCCGGTTTCCGCACCACGCAACAAGGCTATCCCGCCGGCCTCACCGATCCCGACAAGTTCAACCCGTTGCTGGCCAACATCAGCTACATCCCGCGTGAAACGCCAACCGGCTACGTCCAGACCTGGTCTTTCTCCATCCAGCGCGAGGTCGCCAAGAACACCATCGTCGACATCGGCTACGTCGGCAACAAATCCACGCACCTCATCCTGTTCGCCGACTTCAACCAATCCCGCCCCAACCGCCCCGGCGAAAATGCCTCCATCCAGGCACGCCGTCCCAACCCAGCGTTCTCGGCAATCACCGTCACCTTCCCCGCCGGATGGGCCAACTACCATGCCCTACAAGCCCGCCTGGAGCGTAAATTCGCCTCAGGCTTCTACCTGCTCAACTCGTTCGTCTACAGCAAGGCGATCGACAACTCTGGTCAGGCACTGGAAGCCCAAGGCGGCAGCGGCGGACGCGCCAGCCCACAGAACTTCTACGACCTGCGCTCGGAGAAGGCTGTTTCCGATTTCGACCAGCCTTTCAACAACACCACGACGGTGCTTTATGAGCTCCCCTTCGGCCGAGGCCGCAAGTATGCCGCCGACATCCCCAAGGCCGCCGACTACATCATTGGTGGATGGCAGATCAGCGCCATTAATAATCTCTGGAGCGGCAATCCGGTCAACTTCAGCTACGCCCCGCCCGCCGCCTTTCAGGTCTCACAAACCCTCCCCGACTGGCGCGGCGGCATCAGCTACCGTCCCAACGTCACCGGTCCCGTCATGCGTCCCGAATCCGAGCGCACCATCGACAACTATTTCAACGCTGCCAACGTCGTCATTCCGACGCTCGCCAGCGAACCCTTCGGCAACGCCGGCCGCAACATCGCCCGCCGCCCCGGCCTCTTCCAGATGGATCTCGGCCTCGCCAAAGCCTTCCCGCTCCCCCGCGAAGGCATGCGCCTCCACTTCCGAGCCGAAGCCTTCAACCTCACCAACAAAACCAACTTCGGCAACCCCTCCGTCAACCGTTCCTCGGCCGCTTTCGGCACCATTCGATCCACCTTCCCGGCGAGAATCGTCCAGCTCGCCCTGCGGATCGAGTTCTGATTCCGGTTAGTGGCGGAGTTCGATTGGCGGTAAATTAGCCCCCGAACGGACTCCGTTTCACCGCCCAATCAATCGCCTCCTGCGGAATCTTGAATTCCGTCATCCCCACGTTTCCCTTGTAGCCCAACTCCTCCATCCCGGCCTTCGACGTATAGTAAGCATCGGCCGCCATCTTCCGCGCCCACTCAAAGAATCGGATGCCCGCCCCCAACTCGGGCGAGTCGTTCTTCCGGTAGGCGATCTGGTCGAGCAGCGCCGTCTGCTCTGCCTTCCCCGCATCCACGAAATTCGGAGTAACGCGCCGGTCCATCCACGCGATCCCGCCCGTGAATATCGCCAAGAACTCCGGATTCCCACTCGCCAGCAGGTCAATGAACTCCGCCGCTCCCGCCGCCTTCGCTCCCGGAATAATCATCTCGCTCAGCGCGCCCACGGTTCGGTATTCATGCCCGTTGAACGCCTTCGGCTTGTAGACCCCGCTCGCCTTTTTCTCCTCGGCCGCCGCATGATGCACATGCTGCGCCGCATCCGCGGATAATCCCCCCAGGGTCGCCGACAGCGCAATATTCCTCAGTACATCTCTCCGCGATACTTCAGACATTGCCCTTCCTCATTTCCTCGGCCAAATACTCCGCCGTCCTCCACGCCAGCGCCGTTATCGTCAGCGTCGGGTTCTTCTCCGGATTGCTCACAAACGGCGCCGCGTCCGCCACAAACAGATTCTTCACCTCGTGCGCCTGACAGTACCGGTTCAGAGCCGAACTTTTCGGATCATCTCCCATCCGTACCGTGCCCAACTCATGGATGATCGTCCCGCCCACGGAAATCCCGCCCCCTTCGCGCTCCGGATTCGCCAGCCCAAGCACGGTGCCGCCCATTGTCTGGATAATCTCCTGAAACGTCTCGCGCATGTGCCTGGCCTGATCCATCTCGCTTTGGCTCCAGCGGTAGTGGAACCGCAGCACCGGAATCCCGAACCGGTCCACCACCTGCGGATCGATCTCGCAATAAGTGTGCGCGTTCGGAACCATTTCGCCGCGCCCGGCCAGATTCACCGTCACCCCGTAATCGCCCTTGATCTTCGTCTTCAGCGCCGCTCCATAACCCTCGTGCCGCCGGCACGACCCATGAAACGAGCCCACCTGCGGCATCCGGAACCCGCCGCCGATCTCCACGTGATACCCCCGCGGAAACGCCTTGTTCTTTTTATCGAACTCCCACCACGGAATGTACATGTGCATCCCGCCGAAGCCGTCCGAATCGTGCCGCGGTAATCCTTCCAGCGCCGGTATCCTTCCGCTCAGCCCGAACCCCACCGAATCGGTGAGATACTTGCCCACCACGCCGCTCCCGTTCGCCAGTCCATTCCCATGCCGCGCCGGTTTCGAATTCAGCAGCAGCCTTGCCGATTCGCAGGCGCTCGCCGCCACCACCACCGTCCGGCAGCGGATCTGCTTCTCCGTCCGCGTCGCCTTGTCGATGTAGCTCACCGCCGACACCTTGCCGCGGGAATCGGTGATCAGCTCCCGCGCCATCGCGTTTGCGATCACCTCCACTCGGCCCGTCTTCATCGCCGGCAGAATCTGCACCTGGCTCGAGGAATAGTTCGACGCCGTCACGCATCCCCGCCCGCACTGCCCGCAGTAGTGGCACGCCACGCGACCGTTGGTCGGCTTCGTGATAATCGCCATTCGCGACGGAATGCAGGGAATCCGCAGCTTGTCGCACGCCTTCTTCACCAGAATCTCGTGCACCCGCGGCGCGGCAGGCGGCTGGAACACCCCGTCCGGCGCGCTCTGTATGCCTTCCTTTGTTCCCGTGACCCCGATGAATGCCTCCGCCTTGTCGTAGTACGGCGCAAGGTCTTCGTAGCCGATCGGCCAGTCCGTCCCCAGCCCATCGCTCGAATACGGCTTGAAGTCGTAATCGGAAAACCGCAGCGAAATGCGGCCGTAGTGATTCGTGCGGCCCCCCAGAATCCGCGACCGGAACCACCGGAACTCCGTCCCCGGAGCCGTCGTGTACGGCTCTCCCTCGATGTCCCAATATCCATTCGGCGCGTTAAAGTAGCCCCATTGCTGGCGGTCGAAATACTGCTCGGCATGTTCGCCCGCTCCCCGGTGCCCCACTTGCCACGGCCACATATGCTCCTTGAAATCCTTCGCCGGATTCAGCATCGGTCCCGCCTCGATCAGCGTCACGTTCACGCCGAGCTTGGCCAACACCTGCACCACCGTGCCGCCGCCCGCCCCAGAACCGATCACTACCACGTCATGCACCTTCGCGCTTCGTACTGTCTGCATCACCGCCATGCTAACCTATTCTGGAAATGAACGAAAAGCAGTTGGAGGCCATTCGCCTCGGCAAGAAATTAATCGCCTTCGGCCCGGAACTCGATGGCTGCCCGCTTGGCACCCTGCCGGAGAATATCTACGGTTTTACCTTCTCTCCTTTGAACGATTCGACGCCGCTCTATAACAAGCGCGCCTTTCAGTCCTTCGAGGTTCACAAAACCGCGGAAGGCGTGCAGATACTCGGCTACGCCACCCCCGACCAGGCCCGCCAGATCCGCGAAGGTGTTGAAGTGGAGTTCAACCTCTACCCCGAGCCCCGCGACAATTCCACCGAACTCGTCGAACTCTCCCTCCACCGCATCGTCAAAGCCAAGCCGCTCTCCCGCACCGACGGCAACTACATGCCCGTCCACCTCGACGCGGCCTGACCCCCTACACGCCGCCAACCGTGATCTTCGCCGCGTTGCTCACCGCTAAGCCGATCGTGATCACCACGTCGTAATCGCCCGGCGGCAGTTCCGGCACAACCAGATTCGCCTGCGCCAGCCCCACAAATCCCGGTGACATCCCCAGGAACAGCACCGAGGCTTCGCGCCCTCCGATGGTTGCCGACACCTCGGCCATCGGCCTCGATAATGGCGAACTCGTCGCACCCGCGCCCGTAGCCACCGGATTATCCAGCAGGCCCTGCCCGCTCAGATACACAACAATCACCGCACCCGCCGCGATCGGGTTCTCCGCTGTGTTCACGCTGGCATCGGGATTCTGCGCCACCGCGCGCCCGGCGCCGAACATCAAAATCCCCGGCGCCGTCGCCGTAATCCGCACCGTCGCCTCCTGGCTGGCAACCCCGTTCACCGTGACACGTACGATCGCATCTCCTACGGTGGTCTCGTACGGCACCTGCCCGTTGATCTGGCCCGGACTGATGAAGTACAGCGGAGCCACCCGGCCGTTCACCGTCACCTGCACTCCGCCCATCGTTTCCGGCCACGGAACTCCTCCCGCCTGCTGCGTCGCGCCCGCCAGATTCCTTCCGAACACGCTGAACAGTCCCCCGGGCGACAGCCGCGGCGTGCCGTCGGCCGCGTTCACAAATCCGCCGCTCGAAATCTCCGGCCTCACCACCGGCGCCGGCGGAGTCAACTTCCTCACGCGTATGTTCAGGTTGTCCGCCACATAGACACTCCCTGCCGGATCCACCGCCACGTCCACCGGTGATTGGAACTCCGCGCTCAGCGCAGCACCTCCATCGCCGCGGAATCCGCCGGTGCCGGTCCCCGCGATCGTTCGCAGCTGGCCCTGTGTATTCAGCACGCGCACGCGCTGATTGTCCGTATCGGCAATCAATAGGTTGCCCGCTCCATCCAGCGCGATTCCCGTCGGCCTCGAAAGCCCAACCTCCGTTGCCGTCCCGTCTCCCTGGAACCCGGAGACTCCGTTTCCAGCCACCGTTTCAATGATCCCGTTCGGCCTCACCCTCCGGATGCGATGGTTACCGGAGTCGGCGATGTAGACGTTGCCCGCCGCGTCCACCACCACGTCGGTCGGTGTATTCAGCCGCGTCTCATTCGCATTCACCCCATCAGCCCGGTAGCCCGCCAGGCCGATGCCCGCGAATCGGCTCACCGTTCCGTCCGGCGCCACACGCATCACATTGTGGAAATCCCGCAGCGTCACATATACGTTCCCGTTGCGGTCCGCCGCCACTCCACGCGGAGCCGGCAGCTGATCCGTCACCGAGATCACGAACCGGTCCGCCGTTACACGGCGCACGCGGTTGTTCCCCGTGTCTCCAACCAGCACCCGCTGGTCAGAGTCAATTCCCAGACCCCTGGGTCCCTGGAATCCGGCCAGAAGAGCGTCTCCTCCGTCGCCGCTGAAATTCGGTTGGCCCGTACCCGCGAATCGTTCGATGTTCCCGTTGCTGCGTATGCGCCGCACGCGATTATTCGTCGGATCGGAAATGTACACATTGCCGTTGGCGTCGGCAGCCACCGAGTCCGGCGGCCCGATTCCGGCCAGGTTCGCCGGTCCTCCATCGCCGAACGTCGCGTTCTGCCCGATCCCCGTCGCCGTCGTGATCGTGTACCCATCTCCAGCCCCGGCCGCTCTCACGGTAACGCGCACCGGAATCACCACCGGGCTGTTGTTCGCCTGCGTGGAACTGATGCGGACCGTCCCGCTATGCGTTCCCTCCGCCAGTCCCTGCGCGTTCACGCGGACCGTCGCCGTTGCCCGTGTTGCCGCGGGAACGCCCGTCACCGTCAGCCAGCTCTCCCCGCTCGGGGTCACGCTCACCGGGGCCGACCACCTATCTGACTCCACCAATTCCACCGGCAGATCCAGCTGCCCTCTGCCCCCCGGCGGCAGGAAGAAATCGTACCGCGCCGTGGTTGCCGGCGAAAATAGCGTCGGCCGCACAAAACCGTTCCTTGTCTGCCACCGTGTCACCGGATCCAGGAACCGGAACACCCCGCTGCTCGTTGCCGCCCAGATTACCGCGGGAGTAGTCGGTTCCGGGGAAACCGTCACATCCCTCAATCCACTCCCGGGGCAGAAGTTTTCCCAGAATCGCCCTTCATCCCGGCTGAGGACCAGGCACACCTCTTGCAATGTGCTCGCATAGACAAGCCGCCCGCCAGGGTCCAGCTTGATCGATGCCACTTGGATGGGCAACAGGATCGTGAAATTCTCTCCCTGGTCCGTGCTCCTGTACAGCCCGAAGCCGTCCCCGCTGCCTCGCGCCGCGATGAACACGGTCGACGGATTCACGGGCGACACCGCGATAATCGCCACCTGCGTTCCCGCTGCCAGGCTCAGTGGGAACTTCGGTGTCCACGTCCTGCCTTCATCCAGGCTCAAGAAAACCTGGTTCACCAAGTTGTGGAACATCACCGTCGGATCAGACGGCGCAATCGTAAATGCCCCAATCTCTCCCCGCAACTTGGATTGCATCGTCCAGTTATCGCCACCATCCACGGTCTTGTAGACTTCATCCCGGATCTTCGCGTATAGCGTTAGCCGGTTGCCGGGTACCATGTGCAGCGACTCCACCGCTCCCCGTCCGGTCGGCAAGCCCCGGTTCGCCATCGCCCAGCTGTCTCCCCCGTCCCGCGTTCTCCACAACGCGCCATCGTCCAGGTCCGTCGCCACATACTGCACGCTGGCATTCACCGGATCGGCCACGATCATATGAACCGCCGGCTGACGCTGCCCGGCCGGCCTCAGGTGCAGCGCCTGCCAGTTGATCCCTTCATCGGCAGTGCGGAACAGTCCGCTCCCCACAGCCGCAAACACGCGCGGCGTGGCCCCAGCCGCCGCCGCAATCGCGTGCACCGGCTGATTCATGAATAATTGCCCTTGGATCGGAAGGGCAATCAGAAAGGAAAAAAAGATGACGGCGAAAAGCCGCGTTTGGCAGGACATGCAATTCCCATTATGACGTCCTTCCTGAGGCTACGGCTGCGCACCCGCCTGCCGCAGCAGATCCACCACCTTGGGATGCCGCCTGCCAATCGCCATATTCAACGTCGATAGCCCGTCCGGCGTCCGCAGGCTCGGATTCGCCTTCCAGTCCAGCAGCAGCCGCACCAGATCACTCCGCCCCTGGCTCACCGCGTGCATCAATGCTGTGTAACCCTGCCTGTCACGCTCATCCACCCGAGCTCCGAAGCTCAGCACCAGCCTCATCGACGCCGCACGCCCCGCTGCCGCCGCCAGAATCAGCGGCGTTTCCCCTCCCTTGTTCCGTGCATTCGGATCGGCGCCGCTCGCCAGCAGCATTCTCCCGACCTCCGTCCGTCCCCGAACCAGCGCGGCCACCAACGCCTGGTTTCCTTCCTCATCCGCCGTGTTCGGATCGGCGCCAAAACTCAGCAGCGTCTGCGCCGCTTCCGCATTGCCCGTCACCACCGCCCCCCACAGCGCCGTTCTCCCTTCCTGGTTACGCTGGTTGATACCGGCGCCCGACATCAGCAGCAGTTCGATCAGCTCCCCGTTGTTGGCAACCGCCGCTGTGAACAGATACGGCGTCCCCTTCGGCCCGTGGTCGGGGTTCATGCCTGTCCATAGCAGCAGGCGCGCCAGATCCAGGTGGTTCGATTCAATCGCCTCCGCCAGTGCTATTTGCTTCGCCGCCTCCGCAATCTCCGTCTCCAACAGAACTTCTACCGTGTCCAGATAGCCTGCCCTGGCTCCGGCCACCATAGCCCGTTCCCGCGATTCCGCCGCCGGCAATCTTCCGAGCAACAGCCGCACGGTTTCAGTATGCCCGCCTGCCGCCGACAACTCCAGCGCCGTTTTCCCGTTCTGGTCCTTGGCATCCAGGCTTGCACCGGCATCCAGCAATGCCTTTGCCAGCATGGTGTTACCGGTCCCCGCCGCTTTTCGTAGCCCTTCCTCCAGTTCGCCGGCAGAAGCCGCCATGCTGAGAATCAGGACAACCAAGAAAGTGCGCACGTTGACGGTCATATTGACTGACGAAAAGGGGGAGAAAGCCGTTTACCGGAAATCGCCCCCGGCCCGTGGAGCTCAGGCTCGCCTCTGCCCACCGTAATACCGTTCGATCAACTCCCCCGTCCTCTCCGGCACCAGCTCCAACCACGGCTCACCGCCGCGAATCCTCCTTCTCACCTCGGTCGCCGACAACTGATCCCAATCTCCCTCCACCCCCAATCGCCGGACTCCCTTCCCCAAATCCTCAAAGCTTCCCTGCCGGTCCGCAACCAGCAGTCCGAACTCCTCCAACTGCCGCTCGAATCCCGTCTCCCCCTCGTAATCCCATCCCGAGATCCGCTCCGCCGCATCCCGTCCGCACACAAACCAAATCTCCTCCAGCTCCTCATAAGCAGCCCGGCACTCTCGCGCGATCTCCAGAAACAGTCCTCCCTCGCTCACAGCCAGCGAAAGCCCGGAACGTCCCTTCAACGCCGCTTCCACGATCTCCAGCCGTTCCGCCAGTCCCACCTCCTCGTACTTCTTGTGGGGAAACTCCCGTGGCATCACCAGCAGCACCTCATCCACATGCGCAAGAGCCGCCTCCGCCAGCGCCATGTGCGCCCGCGTCACCGGATGAAAACTCCCCGCCAGCACCCCCAGCCGACCCGCAACTCCCCCCGCTCGAACTACGAACTCCATCGCCACCGCCACTGCGCCCGAGCCAGAATCCATAGCTTCTCCGCCGCCGGCACCCGCACTCTCTCCGACAGCACTCGATACCCGCACCGCTCGATTCTCTCCAGCAGCCGCTGGTAGATTTCCATCAATGCCCACAGCGCCCCCGCGCAGGAGCGATCCACCATCTCCGGCAAAGCGCGCGCCTCCTGATAGTAGCCACCCGCACGCTCCGCCTCAAACCGCAGCAGCTCCAAAAACGCATCCGTCTCCCGGATCTCCTCCACCTGGAACCGCTCCATATCCTGCCGCGGCAAATACACCCGGCCACGCTCGAAATCTTCTTTCACGTCCCTCAATATATTCGTCAGCTGAAACGCCACGCCGCACTTCTCGGCCAGCGCCAGCGCCTCCTTGCTCGTCGCCTGCATCACATACATCAGCGACAACCCCGCCACCGACGCCACCTGGTAACAGTACCGGTACAGCTCCTCGAAATCCTCCATCCTGCTGCGCCGCAGGTCGGAACTCACCCCGTCGATCATCTCCTGAAACAATTCCACCGGAATCCCGTACCGCGTCACCGTGTCGTGGAACGCCGGCCAGATCGGATCCGCGCCCCAAGCGCCTTCAAGCGCGCGGTTCAACTCACCTCGCCACTGCTCCAGCGCCTCCACCGTCGCTCCTGCCTCATCGCTCAGATCATCGCACCGCCGCATGAAAGCATAAATCGCGCAGATGGCATCGCGCCGTTCCGCATCCAGCAGCCGGAACGCATAGAAGAAATTCCGCGCCCTCTTCCGCGTCACCTGCCGGCAATGCGCATAGGAGGATTCCCGCGCCGTCACGCCGCCCGTCTCCAACTCCAGCGCCACAGCGCCCCCAGCACCAGCATCACTCGTTCGCCCTTCGTGATCGCCGGACGCCGGCTCAGCACGTCGTAATCCTGCTCCTCGATCTTCTCCAGAATCCGCATCCCGCCTCGGCTGAAAAGCTGTAAGTCCAGTGACAGCCTCCGGTCTACCATCCCCGTCAGCGGCAACCCCTCTTCAAACAACCCCCGCGCCACTACAACCATCTCCTTCATCGCCGTGCGGAACTCTCCAGTGCACCGTAGCGCCTCCACATCCGCCACCGCGCACCCATGCGCCGCTAGCACGTCCAGCGGCATGTAGATCCGCCCCTTCTCCAGATCCACCGCCACGTCCTGCCAGAAATTCGCCAGTTGCAGAGCCGTGCATGTCGCATCCGACAGCCGTTGCCGCTCCTCGTCCCGGTACCCGCACAAATACAGAACCAGCCTCCCCACCGGATTCGCCGACCCTTTGCAATAGCCGAACAGTTCCTCCCAATTCCGGTACCGGCTCACCCGCTGATCCTGCTCGAACGCCCCGATCAAATCCTGAAACGGCTCCGCCGGCAGCCGGTGCCGCTCCGCCGTCTCCCGCAGCGCCACAAAGACCGGGTGCGACACCCTCCCCTCATACATCCCACCCAGCTGCTCCCTCCACCACCCTAACAGCCGCAGACTCTCCGCCGTAGCCCCAATCTCATCGCCCAAATCATCCGCCCACCGGCAGAACGAGTACACGTTATAGAAATCCTGATGCAGATGCTTTGGCAGCAGGAAGCTCACCACATGGAAATTCTCGTAATGCGACGTCGCCAGCCAGCGAGTATAGGATAGTGACTCTTCGCGGTCCCACCGCCGCCCCATGGCCGGCCCATTGGCCACAAACTGCTTCGGAGCCGCAAACGAATCCTTCAATCCACGCTCTTACGGAATGATCGCCGTCTTCATGTGCCCGTTGTGGCTCATCAGATAGCGCATCACTTCCAGCAGGTTCGACAGCGGCTCCACGCGGTTCACGAAATCGGCCGCCGTGATCTCTCCGCGCGACACCACATCCAGCGCCTGTTTCACGTGCGACGGCGTGTGATGGAAACTTGCCTTGCAGGTGATCTCGGAATAGTGCAGCAGCGAAGTGTCGATCGTCACCCGGCTGTCGTTCGGGCATCCGCCGAAGAAATTCACCGTCCCGCCACGCCGTACCATCCGCACCGCCTGCTCCCAGGTCTCCGGGATTCCCACCGCTTCAATGGCTACGTCCGCTCCGTGGCCCCCGGTCAGCTCACGCACTGCTCCCACCACGTCGAACCCGTCGTCGCCGATCAGCACGCTATCCGCCCCCAGCCGCGACGCGCGGTCCACTTGCGTCTTCCGTCTCCCCACCGCGATCACACGCGCACCGGTCAGCTTCGCCAGCCGCACGAACATCAGCCCGATAGGACCCAGTCCCACCACCACCGCCGTATCGTCGCTGCGCAGCCCTGTCTCGGCCAGCCCACGCAACACGCATGCCAGCGGCTCAATCAGCGCCGCATCCTGATAACTCACATGATCCGGGATGTGGTATGTATTCTTCGCCACAATCCGCGCCGGAATCCTCATGTACTCCGCATACGCCCCGTTGTTGAACAGCAGATCCTCGCACAGATTCTCGTGATTGCGCCGGCAGTAGTGGCATTCCCCGCACGGCGCCGAATTCACCGCCACTACTCGCTGCCCAGCTTGAAAGCCTGAAACTTCATCCCCCGCCGCGATCACATCTCCAGCCAACTCATGCCCGAACAATGCCGGCGGCACGATCATGCGTGCGTGATATCCGCGCCGGAACACCTTCACATCCGTGCCGCAAGTTAAAGCCGCCTTAACCCGCACCAGCAGGTCGCCGGGCTCGATTTTCGGGATTTCAACGGACTCAACTCTCAGGTTCTCTTTGCCGTAGAGCACGGCCGCCTGCATGTGTCGATTCACTTAAGTCCACCTCTGTGGCTGAACAATTATTTTCAATGATTTAGCATCCGGATGCAACGCCAGTTCCATCCCCTCCGTCATCCGCGTCAATCCCACCCGGTGCGAAACCAACTCCTCCAGCGCCAGTTCGCCCTCAAATAGCAGCCGCGCCGACTCCGCCTGCAAATCCACCGCCGCGCTGTAGGAGCCCAGCAGTGTCCGCTCATCACGGCAAATATCGCCACCCGAAAGCTCGATCCGCTCCTGATCCGATGTCTGCGCGAACAGCATGATCTTGCTCCCCGGCCGCGACGCGCCTACCGCCTGCTCCACCACGCCCGGCGCCGACACCGCCACGATGACTATGTCCGCTCCACGCCCCTCCGTTTGCCGCTTCACTTCTCCTGCTACATCTATCTCCCGCGGATCCCACGCCTCATCCGCCCCGAACCGCTTTGCCTGCTCCAGCCGCCTCGCGATCGTATCCGTCACCGCAGTCCTCGCCCCGCGCCGCCGGCACAGCATCGTAAACATCATCCCGATCGGGCCCTGTCCCAAAATCAGCACGAACTCCTCGCGCGACGGCTGCAGCATCTCCACCGCCTTCAGGCACGTGTTCAGCGGTTCCAGCAGACAGGCACGCTCATAGCTCACCCCGTCGGGGATCTTCTCCACGCCGCGCTTCACAATCCAGTCCATCACCCGCACGTACTGTCCGAATCCACCGCCCGCCGGCTCATACCCGCCCGTCACTCCTACTTTCTTATACACCGGACACTGCGCGTACAATCTGTGCCGGCAGTAGAAACAATCCAGGCACGGAATGTGATGGAACACCGCGACACGATCGCCAATCTCAAACTTCGTCACTCCTGCTCCCGCCGCCACCACCTCGCCCGCCGTCTCATGCCCATAAATACGCGGCGGTGTCAGCAGGTCATACTCGATTTTCTTCAGGTCCGTGTGACAGATCCCGCAACTCTCCACGCGAACCAGCAGCTCTCCCGCCCCGATCTCAGGCACCGGCACTTCCTCCACCGTCACCTTGCCGCCGCCGGTATATACCGCCGCATGCATCCTCGCCGGTATCGATCCGTTAGAAGCTGCAGCCGGCAAGAAACCCTCCCAGTCTCTCCGATGCCATCCGCGCCCGGCCCGCCAGCCGGATCAGCTCCGGCACCCGCTTCACGGGACGCCGCAACGCCGCTAGCACGATCCCGCCGCGCGAAAACCGGCCGTCATCATCCCGCAGCGAATTGAAATCCACCGAAAAGCTCTCCTCCGCCGTGTCCGTCACCGCGCGGATGCAGTAAAACCTCACCCCCGCCACCCGCGCACGCGCCTGCACGCCCATCGATTCCATGTCCACAGCCGCCGCCCCCGTCTTGGCCCGGACCGCGCGCTTTTCCTCCGCCGTCTGCAACACCCGGTCATCGCAGGCAATCGCGCCGCGCGCCGCGGGACCGCACGCCGGACGCTCCGCCTCCATGCTCTGTCCCGTTTCCGTCTCCACCACTCGATCCGCGATGAATACATCGCCCGCTGCCAGCGCCGGATCCAGTCCGCCGCAGAAGCCCACGCTCACCACGGCATCCACCTTCTCGCGCTTGACCGCTTCATCCACCGCCGCCGCCGACAGCTTCGGCCCCGGACCGTTCGCTACCAGCAACCACCTGCGGCCACCCGATTCCGCGCATCGCCCGTACGCCACCGGCCAGGGCAGGGAAGCCGCTTCGGGCAGCCTCTTCAGCAGCCCCGCGAATTCCATCGACTCTGCCGCCACGCACAGCACCGTTGGCATCTGGTTGCTCATCCGCAGTACCCGTTATCCCGGAACCACTTCACCGCGCGTTCCAGCGCTTTGTACACCGGCGCAGGCTCCAATCCCAATTCACGGACCGCTCTCGCGTTCCGTACGAACATCTTCTTCCGCGCCATCCGTACCCCCTCCAGCGGCGCACGCGGCGGCTTGCCCGTAATCTCCGCCCACGCCGTGCTGCACACCCCTGCCGCGTATGCCACCGGGTAAGGAATCCTCACCGACGGCGCGCGACGCCCGCTGATCCGCTCCAGCCTCTCGAAAATCTCCCGCAGCGTCAGGTTCTCCGCGCCAAGTATATACCGCGTGCCCGGCTTGCCCCGCTCGCACGCCAGCAGATGCCCTTCCGCCGTGTCCCTGACATCGATCAAGTTCAGCCCCGTATCCACATACGCCGGCATCTCGCCCTTCAAATAATCCACGATGATCTTCCCCGTCGGCGTCGGCTTCACGTCGTGATCTCCCACCGGAGCCGTCGGATTCACTATCACCACCGGAAACCCTTCCCCCGCGAACTCCACCGCCCTCTGTTCCGCCAGAAACTTCGACTTCTTATAATCCCCGCTCATCTCCTCCAAACCCACCGCTGTCGTCTCATCACCGGCTCCTCCCGCGGGAATCCCGATGCAGCCCACCGTGCTCGTGTACACGAACCGCTCCACCCCCGCCGCCCGCGCCGCGCGCAACAGGTTCCCCGTCCCCTCCACGTTGCTCTCGTACAACTCCCGCGGGTCGGCCGCCCACAGCCGATAATCCGCCGCGACGTGATACACCACTCCGCAGCCCGCTGCCGCTCGTTCCAGCGAACCCGCATCCCGCAGATCTCCCGTGACCGTCTCCACCCCATCCAGTTCCCGCACCCGGCTCCCAAGCCGCACCAGCGCCCTCACCGGCTGCCCCTTCTCCAGCAGCCGCCGCGCCACATGCCAGCCCACAAAACCACTTGCTCCCGTTACCAGATTCGGCTTCACCTTTTTCTCGATACGTTCTATCGCAGCGCCCACTCCAGCATCCGCAGCCCGTCCTTCAGCTGCCCGTTGATGCCCAGCGCCGCTGACGGTTCATAGCCGCAATGCACCATGCAATGCTCGCACCGCGGATCGTTGCCGTGTCCGTAGCTCTCCCAGTCCGTCTTCGTCATCAGATCCTCGAACGTTTCATAATGCGCGTCCGTGATCAGGTAGCACGGGCCTTTCCAGCCCTTGATGTTGTACGTCGGATTCCCCCACGCCGTGCACGGCAGCTCCCGCTCCCCCTTGAGGAAATCCTGATACACCGGCGTCGCGTTCAACGCATACTTCGCGCCCAGCCGGTCGATATTCTTGAACTTCTCCCGGATGTCTTCCCGGGTCAGAAAAATCTCACGGTCGTTCACCGCCAAGTACGCATACCCCGGCGATATCATGTGCCCGTCTAGATCAAACGGTTTCAGGTACTCGAACAGCGCCTCCACCTCCGCCATGTCCGTCTCCTGAAACACCGTCGTGTTCGTGCACACTTTGAACCCGGCCGCCTTCGCCGCCTTGATCCCCTCAATCGCCTCCCGGAACACGCCGTCCCGCTCCACACATAAATCGTGCGTCTTCTCCAGCCCATCCAGATGCACGTTGAAAAACAGCTTCGGGTCGGGCCGGTAATCGCCCAGCTTCTTCCGGATGAACATCCCGTTCGTGCACAGGTAAATATGCTTGCCGCGCTCGAGGATCTTCTCCACCAGCTCCGGCAGTTGCGGATACAGCATCGGCTCCCCGCCGCAAATCGACACCACCGGCGCGCCGCATTCATCCACCGCGCGCAGGCACTCCTCCACGCTCAGCATCTCCGTAATCGTCGACTCGTACTCCCGGATCCGCCCACATCCCGTGCACGTCAGATTGCAGGCATGCAGCGGCTCCAGCATCAGCACCAGCGGAAACCGCTTCCCGATCATCGGATGCGGCTCACGCTTCCTCTTCGCCGGACCCCCGTGAATAATCTTGAACGGATTCGCGGAACCGTTCGCCGCTACTCTATTTTCCTGCCACTCCGGCCGCGGCCGGAACTTGTTCCGGAAGATGTAGCCCGCCATCCCCGCCGTCATCGATAGCGGAAATCTCATGCCCGCCCCTCCCCGATCTTCAGGTATTCCGACAACGCCAGCAGCGGAAACGAATCCCGGTACAGATGGTACGTCAAATAGAACACCCGCGGAAATCCGGTTCCCGTCGCCACATCTTCGCTCCAGCTTCCGTCATCCCGCTGCGTCTCCACCAGGTATTCAATGCCCTTGCGCAAGCTCATGCTCGTGTGATCCCCGCTCGCCAGAAGCCCCAGCACTGCCCATGCCGTCTGTGACGCGCAGCTCGGGTTCCTGACGTAACAGCCACGGTCGTAACTCTCGCAGCTCTCTCCCCACCCGCCATCGGCGTTCTGGATTGACCGCAGCCACTCTCCGGCACGCAACACATGCGCCTCCCGGTCGCTCTCTCCCGCCGCCCGCAAACCGCGCAGCGCCAGAATCGTTCCGTAGATGTAGTTCACTCCCCAGCGCCCGTACCAGCTGCCTTCGTCTTCTTGGGTCTCCAGCAGATACTTCACTCCACGCCGGATGGCCGGATGATCTTTGCTCACCCCGCACGTGCACAATGCCTCCATCACCCTCCCCGTGATATCAGGGCACGTCGGATCCAGCATCGCGTTGTGATCCGCGAACGGAACATCCGCCAGAAATTCCCAGTTGTTGTCCACGTCAAACGCCGCCCAGCCACCGTCCTTTGACTGCATGTCCAACAGCCACTGGACCGCTCGCTTCTCCGTCGCCGCCTGCGCCTTCTCGTCGGCTGAACGCGCATAGCGCAGCCCCATCAGCACCATCGCCGAATCGTCAATGTCCGGATAAAACTCGTTCGCGAACTCAAAGTACCAGCCCGACGGCTCCGTATTCGGACGCTTCACGCTCCAGTCGCCCTTCTGCCGTACCTCTTTCTTCAGCAGCCAGTCTCCGCAACGCTGCATCGCCTCCACGGGCGCCAGCCCGCTGCGGCCCACCGCGTACGCCGCGATCCCCGTATCCCACACCGGTGAAAAACACGGTTGAAAAAAGAATCCCCGCTCATCATTCACCATCAGGCGGTTGAACTGCGTTTCCGCCTCTACTCGCCCCGGATGCTCCGCGCCATATCCCAGCAGATCCAGTGCCATGATGATGTACTGCATCGGCGGATAGATCGCCGCCAGCCCGTCAGAATGCTTCGTGTGCTCCAGCATCCATTGCTCGGCCTTGCGCAGCGCTTTTTCCCGCAAGCTTTTTGACCCGAACCGCTCCCACAACTTCAATCCCTTGTCCACCGTGAGGAAGAAATTCCGCCCGCTGAAGAACCCGTCGTTGTTCGGGAACTTCATGCTCGCCCCTTCCAGGTACAGCTCCCGCAAGTCGAACCCATCCGGCACTGGCCGCGACGGGTTGTAGGCGTGCACCACTGACAGCGGAATCACGATTGCCCGCGTCCATGACGACATCTCATAAATGAAATTCCGCAATAGAATAAGCTCCGGCGGAATCGACGGGCACCACTCGCGCGGATACAGGTTGAACAGGCTCAGGTTCACCTTCACGTAGCTGTTGGCTGCCTGTATCCCGCCCAGCGCCAGGATCCGCTCCCGCGCCTTCTCCAGCCGCGGATCTTCCACATCGATCCCGGCCAGCTTCAGCGCGAAATACGCCTTCACCGTCGCGCTGATCTCGCTCGGTCCGCCCGGATAGATGTTGAACCCGCCATCCCCCAGCTGCCGCGCCAGTATCGATTGCGCCGCCTTGTCCACAAGCTCACGCGTCGGCGGATTCCACGCCGCTCCCTCGGGCCGGTGCAGAAACAGCTGCAGCAGAATATAGTCGGACTCAAGCGTCGTGTCCGCCGTCAGATCGCCCCACCAGTAACCCTCCGCATGCTGACGGCTCAACAGGCTTCGCGCGGCTTTCTCTACTGCTCTCTCGGTCTCCAGCCGCAAGGAGTCCGCGAGTTGAACCCCGGCGCTCATAATGCGATTTGTGTCAGTTGTTGCGGAGCCTGTAATTCGCCCGGCAGCGAAAACCGGACATCCTCTTCCTTGATCTCCCGCTCTTCCACCCGGTCGAACCCGAACCGCGCAAGCGAGCTCACCAGGTTCTGCACCAATACCTCCGGCGCCGACGCCCCCGCCGTCACCACCACCGTCTCCACGCCGTCCATCCACCGCGCATCCACATCGTGCTCATCGTCCACCAGGTACGCCGGCGTCCCCTCGTTCTGGCAAACCTCCACCATCCGCCGCGAATTCGAGCTGTTCTGCGATCCCACCACCAGCAGCAGCTGGCATTCCCCCGCCACCGCCTTCACCGCGAACTGCCGGTTCTCCGTCGCGTAACAAATATCCTGCGCCGGCGGAGCCTGCATCTTCGGGAATCGCGCCTTCAGCCGCGCGATGATCCCCGATGTCTCATCCCAACTCAGCGTCGTCTGCGTCAGGTAGCACACGCGTTCCGGATCAGGAACCTGCACTCTCTCCGCCTCCGCCTCATCCGAGACCACGATCGTCGCCTGTGGAGCCTCCCCCATCGTCCCGATCACTTCATCATGTTCACGGTGCCCGATCAGCAGAATCGTGTAGCCTTCCCGCGCGAACTTCAGTGCCTCCAGGTGCACCTTCGTCACCAATGGACACGTCGCGTCGATGACATCCAGCTTCCGCTCCTTCGCCTCCGCTCGAACCGCCGGCGAAACCCCGTGCGCGCTGAAGATCGCACGCGCCCCCTCCGGTACCTCCGACAGCTCCTCCACAAAGATCGCGCCCGCACGCCGCAACTCTTCCACCACGTGCCGGTTGTGCACGATCTCTTTCCTTACATAAATGGGGGGCCTAAACACGTCCAGGGCGATCTTCACCACGTCAATCGCGCGCACCACTCCCGCGCAAAAGCCCCGTGGCGTCAGCAATATCACCCGTTTGCCCGTTGTTTCGCCGCTCGGCGAACCGTGCGAACTCATAGGAGATTTATAGTATAGCAATATGCGCCGCCGTCACTTCCTTTCTCTCTCCGCGGAATCCGTCGGCGGCCTCCTTATTTACAGCCTCCAGCGCACGCCTCTCCGCGCTCAATCTCAATCCGGAACCATCCGCGTTCCCCTCAAGTTCTTCACCGAAAAACAGGCCCTCCTCCTCGCCGCCGCCGCCGCCCGCATCTTCCCTTCAGACGATACCGGCCCCGGCGCCAACGAAGCCGGCGTCGTCCTCTATATTGACCGCCAGCTCGCCTCAGCCTATGGCCGCGACCGCTTCCGCTACACCGCCGAACCCTTCCTCGACGGCCCGCCCGAACTCGGCCACCAAGGCCCCCTCACCCCGCGCCAGATCTACTCTGAAGGCCTTGCGCAACTCGAAGGCATCGACACCCTTTCCCCTGAAGATGCCGACGCAAAGCTCCGCTCCATCGAACGAACCCCCTTCTTCTCCCTCCTCCGCCAACACACCATCGAAGGCATGTTCTGCGACCCCATGCACGGCGGCAACATCGATAAAATCGGCTGGCAATTGATCGGATTCCCCGGCCCTCGCATGAGCTATTTCTCTGAAGTCGATTCCTATTACGGCAAGCCCTTCCGCCCCAGACCCGAGAGCCTCTCGGAAATCCTCGGCCGCCCCGTCACTCCTTCCGAAGACGAGGAGCCCGCATGAGAACCCTCAAACCCGTCGACGTCGTGATCGTTGGCGGCGGCTGGACCGGCCTCCTCATGGCCAAGGAACTCTCCGCCGACTCGGCTCGCTCCATCGTTGTCCTCGAACGTGGCCCCGCGCGCAAAACCGCCGACTATATCGACGACATGGATGAACTCGACTATGCCATCCGCCTCCGCATGATGCAGGACATCCGGCACGAAACTGTCACCGTCCGCCACACCGTCCAGGACCGCGCCCTCCCCGTTCGCCAGTACGGCTCCTTCCTCCCCGGCACCGGCACCGGCGGCGGAGGCGAACACTGGAGCGGCATCAGCTACCGCTACCTTCCGCAATCCTTCAAAATCGCCTCCCATCTTCGCGAACGCTACGGCGCAGCACGCCTACCCGAAGACCACGCCCTGCAAGACTGGCCCGTCACCTTTGACGAACTCGAACCCTTCTACTGGCAAGCCGAACAACTCCTCGGCCTCTCCGGCAAAGCCGGCAATCTCCGCGGCAAACGTCAACCAGGTGGCAACATCTTTGAAGGTCCCCGCTCTCACGAATACCCTACGCCGCCGATGAAGCGTCCCTACCTCGCAGAGCTCTTCCATCAAGCCGCAACAAAACTCGGCTACCACCCCCATCCCCTCCCCGCTGCCACCAACTCGCAAAGCTACCGCAACCCCGACGGCATCTTGCGCTCCGGCTGTGTCTACTGCGGCTACTGTGAACGCTACGGCTGCATGATCGGCGCAAAAGCCCAGCCCACCAACACTCTCCTCCCCGTCCTCAACCGCCGCCGCAACTTCACCCTCCGCAACGGCTGCTGGGTCCGCCGCGTCGTCGTCGAATCCGGCAAGGCCCGCGGCGTCACCTACATCGACGTCTCGGGCGAAGAAGTCTTCCAACCCGCCGAAATGGTAATGCTCGCCTCCTGGAGCATTAACAACACCCGCCTTCTCCTCCTCTCCAAAATCGGCGAACCCTACAACCCCGCAACCGGCAAAGGCCAAATAGGACGCAACCTCACCCACCAGGTCTCCCTCCCCGCCGCCATGGCCTTCTTCCCCCAACCCCTCAACCGCTTCATCGGCGCAGGCTCGGCCGGCGTCGCCATCGCCGACTTCGACGCCGATTTCCTCGATCATTCCGATCTCGGCTTCCAAGGCGGCGGCATCATCTACACCGTCTGCTACGGCTTCCGCCCCATGGCCAACTTCGGCGTCGTTCCAACCTCCGTCAAATCCACCTGGGGCTCCGACTGGAAGAAAGCCGCCCTCCACCACTATGACCGCACCGGCCGCATCTCTTTCTACGGCGAGCATCACTCCTACCGCTCCCATTACATGGACCTCGACCCCACCTACAAAGATAAGTACGGCGACCCGCTCATCCGCATGACCATCGACTGGACCGATAACGAGCGCCGCATGGGCGCTCACATGTCCGTAAAAGCCGCCGAAATCGCCCGCGCCATGGGAGCCACCGAAATCACTCCCCACCCCGGCCTCCGCCGTTACGACGCCACACGCTACCAGTCCACTCACATCCAAGGCGGCGTCATCATGGGCGACAGCCCCGAAAACTCCGCCATCAACAGCTACCACCAACTCTGGCAGACCCCCAACCTATTCGTCCTCGGCGCTTCCGCCTGGCCCCAAAATCCCAGCGTCAACCCCACTCTCACCGCTCTCGCGCTCACCCACCGCGCCGCCCATGCCATCCGCACCCGCTCCTTGCTATAAAAGGAAGACTCATGCATTCCCCATCCGCGTTCCTCCGCGTTCCTCTGTGGCCATTCTTCTGCCTCCTCCCCCTCCTCCACGCCCAATCCACCCCCAGACTCGAACTCACCGTCGACTCCATCATGCGCGGCCACGCCCTCACCGGCTACCCGCCCCAATCCATCCGCTGGTCGGAAGACAGCGCCCGCCTCTACTTCCAATGGAAGCAAGCGGCCGACGCACCCGAGAAAGAGACCGACACCTATGTCGTCAACCGCGACGGCTCGGGCCTGAAAAAACTCACCGAAGAAGAGTCACAGCAAGCCCCGCCCACCTCCGGACACCGCTCCCTTGACCGCAAACTCACCGCCTTCTCGGAAAAAGGCGACATCTACATCTACGACCACACCGCCGGCAAGCGCCGCCGCATCACCCGCACCACCGAATCCGAATCCAACCCCCGCCTCACGCACGACTCCTCCGCCGTCACCTTCCTCCGCGCCGGCAATCTCTTCCGCTTTGACCTCGCCTCCGGCCTCACCGATCAACTCACCGATTTCCGCACCCCCGCCACCGCCGATGCATCCACTCGCAAGGGCAGCGACAGCCAGGAATTCCTCAAAAAGGAGGAAAAGGACCTCCTTGAAATCGTCCGCAACCGCGCCGCCAAGCGCGAAGAAGATGAGAAAAAGCGCAAGAAGGAACTCCCTCCCCAAACCAACCTCACCGGCCGCCAGACCGTCGAATCCCTCCAACTCTCACCAGACGCCAAACAGATCATCGCCGCCATCCGCGAACCCGCCGAAAAAAACAAACCAACCCAGGTCCCCGACTACGTCACCGAATCCGGCTACACCGCCAATCTCAACGCCCGCAGCAAAGTCGGCGACGACGCGCACCGCATGCGCCTCGCCCTCGTCAACGCCTCCTCCGGCGAGCTGAAGTGGATCGAGCACGGCATCAAGGAAACCCCGGAGGCCAAACCCGAGGACAAAGAACCGCCTAAACCCCGCGACCGCGCCATCCGCCTCTTCAACCCCATCTTCTCCGACGACGGCTCCAAAGCCGTCCTCCAGGGCGCCGCCGAAGACAACAAGGACCGCTGGATCTTCGCGCTCGACCCGGAGACCGCCAAGCTCCGCATCCTCGCTCACATCCACGATGACGCCTGGGTCATCTTCGGCGCTCTCTCCATCGGCTGGCTCCCCGACAACCAGCGTATCTACTACGTCTCCGAGCGCGACGGCTGGGCCCATCTCTACACCGTCCCCTTCTCCGGCGGCGACCCCACCCAGCTCACCTCCGGCAAATGGGAAGTCGGCGACGTCTCCATCGCCCCCGACAAATCAAAGTTCTACCTCACAACCAGCGAAGTCCACCTCGGCGAAGATCATCTCTACTCGATGAGCTTCGACGGCAGCCCACGAACCCGCATCACCACCTCCGCCGGCGGCCACAACGCCACCGTCTCCCCCGACGGCTCTCTCGTCGCCACCATCCACAGCTACACCAACCGCCCGCCCGAACTCTACCTGCAAGACAACAAACCCGGCGCACCGCTCCGCAAAATCACAACCTCACCCACTCCTGAATTCTCCACCTACCCCTGGCTCGACGTCCCCATCGTCCACATTCCCGCCCGCGACGGCGTCCAAGTCCCCGCCCGCATCTACAAGCCCGCCAACTTCCGCAAAGGCGGGCCCGCCGTCATCTTCGTCCACGGCGCTGGCTACCTGCAAAACGTCCACAGGCGCTGGTCCAGCTACTTCCGCGAGTACATGTTCCACCACCTGCTCATGGAACGCGGCTATCTCGTCCTCGACCTCGACTACCGCGCCTCGGCCGGCTACGGCCGCGACCACCGCACCGCCATCTACCGCCACATGGGCGGCAAGGACCTAGACGACCACGTCGACGCCGCCAACTGGGCCGTCAAGACCCACGGCGTCGACCGCCAAAAGATCGGCATCTACGGCGGCAGCTACGGCGGCTTCATCACCCTCATGGCCATGTTCACCCAGCCCGATGTCTTCCGCGCCGGAGCCGCCCTCCGCCCCGTCACCGACTGGGCCCACTACAACCACGGCTACACCTCCAACATCCTCAACACCCCGCACAAGGACCCGGAAGCCTTCCGCAGAAGCTCCCCCATCTACCACGCCGCTGGCCTGAAGGGCGCCCTCCTCATCGCCCACGGCATGGTCGATATCAACGTCCACTTCCAGGACGCCGTCCGCCTCGTCCAAAAACTAATCGAACTCCGCAAGGATAACTGGGAACTCGCCGTCTACCCCGTTGAAGACCACGCCTTCGTCCAACCCTCCAGCTGGGCCGACGAATATAAGCGCATCCTCCGCCTCTTCGAATCCAACCTCAAGTAGCGCACGCACTCATTCAAAAACATCCACCCTCTTCCCGGCGCTATACACGGAACGCCGCTTCGCTGGGTGCAGCTTGCGATACACCCCCTTCACCTTCCCGCCCTCGAAGACCGCCGCCGAGTTATACTAAGCAACACAACCTGCGGCGTTGGCAGCCGGCCGGAGCCCAAGACCGAGGACAACAGGCGGCTGGATCAACGCCAATCCGGTGTCCTATGTGGCGGGCGGCAAGCAATATGTCACCGTGGCATCGGGGAGGGCACTCATTGCCTTCACGCTGCTACAATAGCCGCTCCTATGAAAATTGCCGTCGTTGGTCTTGGATTCATGGGTTCCACCCATTTGCAGGCCTTGCAGAAGATTCCCCACGCCCACCTTGCCGCCGTCGTGAGCAATGATCCCGTGAAGCTGGCCGGGGATCTGAGCGCCATCCAGGGCAACCTCGACCGGCCCGGCGAAAAGCTCGATTTTTCCGGCGTGAAGAAGTACGGAAAACTCGAGCAGGCGCTCGCCGATGATGAGATTGAAGCGGTCGACCTCTGCCTGCCCACCCATCTGCATGAGCCGGCGGCCATCGCCGCCCTCGTCTCCTCCCCTCGCTGATCTGCGCGGCCTCGCCGCAGGTTTCTCTCGAACTGGATCCGCCACTTCCAGCCAAAGCTCGGTTAGGGTTCAGAACATGTAGAGCGGGGTGCCGGCCGAGGGCTCGGAGCTCTCCCCGGTGCCGACGCCGACCAGTTCCTCGGCCTCCTTGTTGATCTGCCGGCAGAAGATGCCGGTGTCGCCAAGGTAGACTTCCAGTTCCGAGGGGCGGGGCAGGGAGCCTTGAATGAGGGCTTCCGAGAGCGGGTCCTCGATGTATTTCTGCAGGGCGCGGCGGAGCGGACGCGCTCCATAGCTGCGGTCCGAGCAGGTCTTTTCGAGGATGTAGCGGGCGGCCTCTTCGGTGAGGGTGATGCGGATCTGCTTGGGAACCAGGTTCTGGTTGATCTGCTCGGTGAGCAGGCCGATGATCTGGAGCAGGTCCTCGTCGACAAGTGAGGTGAAGAGAATGGTCTCGTCGAGGCGGTTGAGGAATTCAGGATTGAAGGCGCGCTTGACCTCCTGCATGACCATGTCCTCGATCTTGGGCGGGACGCCGGTGGTGGCCGGCGAGGAGAAGCCCATGGGGGATTTCTTCTCCAGATGCCGCGCGCCGAGGTTGGAGGTCATGATGATGATGGTGTTTTTGAAGTCGACGGTGTTGCCGAGGCCGTCGGTGAGTTGACCATCTTCAAAGACCTGGAGCAGGATGTTGTAGACATCCGGGTGCGCCTTTTCGATTTCATCGAGCAGAATGACGGAGTAGGGAGCGCGCTTGACGCGCTCGGTGAGCTGGCCTCCTTCTTCGTAGCCGACGTAGCCGGGAGGCGAGCCGATGAGTTTCGAAACCGAGTGCTTCTCCATGAACTCGCTCATGTCGAAGCGGATGAGAGATTTTTCGGTGCCGAAGAGGAATTCGGCGAGGGCGCGGGCGACTTCGGTCTTGCCGACGCCGGTGGGGCCGAGGAACAGGAAAGAGCCCGAGGGGCGCTTGGGAGATTTCAGGCCGGCGCGGGAACGGCGGATGGCGCGGGCGAGTGCGCCGATCGCTTTTTCCTGACTGACGACGCGTTTGTGCAGCTCTTCCTCAATGCGGAGGAGCTTGGTGACTTCCTCTTCCCGGATGGCGGTCATGGGGACGCCGGTCCAGCGCGCGACGACGTCTTCGATGTCGTCCTTGGTGACGACGCCGGTGGAGGTGTCATCGAGATTGTACTTGTCTCGCAGCTGGCGGAGGTTCTCGCGTTCCTTGCGCTCTTCATCGGAATAGAAACGCGCCTTTTCAAACTCGTGGTTGGCGATGGCGTTCTCCATCCGGTGCACGATGAATTTGATGCGCTTCTGGACGTCGGCGATTTCCGACGGCACGGTGGTCTGGCGGAGCTTGACGCGCGCGCCGGCTTCGTCGATCAGGTCGATAGCCTTGTCGGGCAGGAAGCGGTCCGGGATAAAGCGCGAGGAGGTGTGCACGGCGCCCTCGATGGAGTCGTCCGTATAGGCGACGGCGTGGAATTTCTCGTAGCGCTCCTTGATGCCGTAGAGAATCTTTATGGCGTCGGATTCGGTGGGGGGCGGAACTTTGACGGCCTGGAATCGGCGCTCAAGCGAGCGGTCCTTTTCAATCGACTTGCGGTATTCGCCCGGCGTGGTGGCGCCAATGCATTGGATTTCGCCGCGGCTAAGCGCGGGCTTAAGGATGTTGGCGGCGTCGAGCGAACCTTCGGCGGAACCGGCGCCGACCAGCGTATGGAGCTCATCGATAAAAATGATGGCGTTCTGGTTGTCCATCAGTTCCTTCATGATGGTCTTCAGCCGCTCCTCGAACTGGCCGCGGTACTTGGTGCCGGCGACGATGAGGGAAAGATCCAGGGCGAGAATGCGCTTGTCGGCGAGGAAGCTGGGGACGTCGCCTTCGGCGATGCGCTGGGCGAGGCCTTCGACGATCGCGGTCTTGCCGACGCCCGGTTCGCCGATCAGCACGGGATTATTCTTAGTGCGGCGGCAAAGGATCTGCACGACGCGCTCGAGTTCATAGTCGCGGCCGATGAGCGGGTCCAGCGCGCCATCGATAGCGGCTTGGGTGAGGTCGCGCGAGAATTCGGCGAGCAGGGAGCTTTCCTTGGGCCTGGAGGAGGACATCTTCTCGGAGGAGGAGCGGGCGATCTCCTCGCGCACTTGGGAAAGGCGCAGGCCGCGTTCGTGGAGAATCTCGGCGGCGAAGCATTTCTCTTCACGCAGCAGGCCGAGTAGGAGATGCTCGGTGCCGATGTGCTTGTGGGAGAGGCGCTCAGCCTCCTCGGCGGCATAGGCGAGCACGCGTTTGCACTCATGCGACAGCGGCAAGTCGACCGAAGTGGAGACTTTTTCGCGCATCGTGGTGTGCGCCTCGATCTGCTTGCGGATCAACTCGAGCGCGGCCGTGGAGCGAAGGAACCTGTTGGCAAGCGCCTTGTCCTCGCGCAGGAGGCCGAGCAGCAAATGCTCTGTCTCGATATAAGGGCTGCCGAACTGGCTGGCCTCATAGCGTGCGAAAAAAATAACTCTGCGGGCCTTCTCGGTGTATCGTTCAAACATAATACCTGCCGTTGTTCATGCCCGGCCAACCCCTGAAGTGGATGCCCAGCCGGGAGAATCCAATACCCAGGGAGCGATTGCTCCCTTCCCTAATTGTAAGACGCGATCGCAGGTTTGCGCGAATGCGAGATTGTGCGTGACGATGATGGAGGTGAGCTGGCGGGAGCGGTGAAGGCTGGCCAGCAGTTCGGCGACGGCGTCGGCGGTCTGCTGATCGAGGTTGCCTGTGGGTTCGTCAGCAAGCAGGAGTTTGGGGCCTCCAAGAAGGGCGCGGGCCAGTGTGGCACGCTGCTGTTCCCCGCCGGAGAGCTCGCCGGCGCGGTGGTGTGCGCGATCGGCAAGGCCAACTTCGGCGAGAAGCTCGCGGGCTGCTTTTTGGGCCTGTGACTGGTTTTCGCCTCGGATGAGGAGAGGGAAGGCGACATTCTCGGCGGCGGTGAACTCCGGCAACAGCGATGGCTGCTGCCAGACGTATCCGACGTGGCGGTTGCGATAATCGGCCAACGCGGCATCGGAAAGCGAGAAAATGTCCCGGCCCTGGAACAGGACGGCGCCGGCCGTGGGACGCTCCAGACCGCCCAGCAGGTGCAATAAAGTGGATTTTCCCGAGCCGGAAGGCCCGGTGATGGCGCAGCGCTGGCCGGCCTGAATTTCAAAATCGAGCGCAGTGAACACAACCAGCTCACCTTGGCCTGAACGATATTTCATCGCCAGGTTTTGTGCGCGAATGAGAGGTTCGGTTGCCAAGAAAGATTCCTCCGGGGCAACAGGTTCACCGACACTCTTACGCTAGCACGAAACCACGAAACGAACTTCACAAATGTGTCTTGTAAACAGTATCGGCAACGAACGGGGCGGGCATTAACTACTTGGCTTTCGCCCCGGCGCCGGGCTTGGCGGGAGCGGTGTCAGGGGCCTTGGTTTCGGTGGCAGGCTTGACGGCTGCGGTGGCGACGGGCGCCCCAAGGGCTGTCGGTTTTGTCTGCGATGGCGGATTGGCAGCCGGGGGTGGCCCGGATCGAATCCAGGGGCGATATCGGAAACGCGAGCGGGGACCAGCCTCGGGCTTGGACCCCGGTGGAGGGGGCGGCGGTGGAACCCAGATCCGCTCCGGCCATTCGGGCATCGGAGGGATATGGATGCGCGGAGCGGTACGTGGCAGGGCCATGGCGTGGAGGGCCAGCCGAGGCTGGTGCACGAGGAGGCGTAAGTGGATGACAGGCCGGTTGGCGGAGCGCCAAGCGGAGAAGCGAATGGGGATCTCGTAGTGCCCAGGCCAGAGGGAGGCGGCGTCTAGATGAACTTCCACGCGGTCGGAATCAAAGGCGGAGTCGGGCGATGGTGTGACGCCGGAACGCTGCCGGAGTGAAAGCCAAGGCCAGGTTGGCGCTTGGACGCGATAAGGGAGGCCGGCATGCGTACTGGCCACACGGATGTGGAGGGGCTGCGGCGCCGGACCACCTGGCAGGTACTCGACTTCCAGCTGCGAGGGGGTGACGATGAGCATAGGTGCGCCTTCAACTCGGAGATGGTATGGCTGCAACGTGGCGCTGCAGTTGTTGGAGGCACGCAGCAGGAAGGAGAAGGCTCCTGATTCGGCGGGAGCGCCGGAGAAGTAGCCGGCGCGGGAGAGGCTGACGCCTGGAGGGAGATGGCCGGCGGCGATTTCAAAGGCGACGAAGTTCTGGGTGCAGGCGCCGCCACCGTTGATGGTGAGAGGGCCGGCGGAGTAGTTCTTGCCGAGAGTGGCCGGGGGAAGATGAGCCGGCAACACGGCGGAGGCGGCGGGCAGGACAAGAGCCAGCAGAGAGAGAAGAACGGCCATGGGTCATAGCTCTTATCGGC
>VFZE01000055.1 GCA_016871315.1 Acidimicrobiia bacterium
CTCCAGCCCCGCGAGCGGCATCAGTTACTAGCCGGATACAACGGCGAGCAACACAGCTATAGCGAATCAACGCTGGTAGCGCTGTTTGAGGAGCAAGCAGCACGGACACCCGATCGAATCGCCCTGACCTGCGGCGGACAGCACCGCAGCTACCGGGAACTGAATGACCGGGCGAACCAACTGGCGAACCACCTGATCGCGATGGGTGCGGGGCCGGAGGTGGTCGTCGGGATCTGCCTGGAACGATCACTCGAAATGATCGTGGCGCTATTGGGCGTACTGAAGGCCGGAGCAGCCTATCTGCCGATCGATCCGGAATACCCCGATGCGCGCATTCAGTCGATGGTGGCAGACGCCAAGCCCCTGTGCGTCATCACTTCCCAATGGCTCGCCGCTGCGAGTGAAGCCATAACCAGCAACAACAGTGATAATCCGGCGTCTCGCTTACTCCCGGACAGTGCGGCTTACGTCATCTACACGTCCGGATCCACAGGAAAACCCAAAGGCGTAGTCGTCACTCACCAGAACGCGGTGCGCCTGTTCGCGGCGACAAGAGACTGGTTTTCGTTCGATGAAACCGACGTCTGGACACTGTTCCACTCCTTCGCCTTCGACTTCTCCGTCTGGGAGATCTGGGGACCGCTCCTCCATGGTGGCCGCCTGGTCATCGTTCCCAAGTTAGTGTCCCGATCTCCGAAAGAGTTCCTGGAATTACTGGCAGCTGAACAAGTCACGGTACTAAACCAAACTCCATCGGCGTTCTATCAACTCGTGCAGAGTTATGCCCAAAACACGGTGAACCTCGCATTGCGTTACATCGTATTCGGCGGAGAAGCTCTCGAGTTCAGTCGTCTCGAGGATTGGTACCGTCTGCAGACCGGGCCGGGCCCCCAGCTGATCAACATGTACGGCATCACCGAGACAACGGTGCACGTGACTTATCAGCCGCTCGACACCGACTGGGCTCGCAGCGGCGCCGGAAGCCAGATCGGGTGCAACATACCGGACCTGCGCATCTACGTATTGGACGAGAATTTGGAGCCCGCGCCAACTGGTGTCATCGGAGAAATGTACGTCGCCGGCGCAGGCCTGGCGCGCGGCTATCTACATGCACCCGCGCTGACGGCCGAGCGATTCGTTGCCGATCCACATGGCCCGGCCGGTACCCGCATGTACCGCACGGGCGACCTCGCGCGCCGCCAACGCGATGGCAATCTGGAGTACCTGGGGCGGATCGACCAGCAGGTCAAGATTCGCGGTTTCCGTATTGAACTCGGCGAAATCGAAGCGGCACTGCTCGCACAACCGGAAGTGGCACAGGCAGCCGTGATTGCCAAAGACTCAAGCCATGGCGGGAAGCGCCTGATCGCCTATGTTGTGCCCACCGTGGCCGCGTGGATCGACGACGGAAGTCTGCGACACGCGATCTCCGGGCGCTTGCCGGACTACATGATCCCGTCAGCCATCGTCGTGATACCCGATCTTCCCTTGACCGTCCACGGCAAACTGGATCGCCGCGCATTGCCGGAGCCGCAGGCAAAAGCGCACACAGCCCGCGTGGCACCGCGCGATTCCGACGAGGAGATCATCGTACGCATTTGGAGTGAGGTTCTGGAGATCCCCGAAGTCGGCATCACCGAAAACTTCTTCGAACTGGGCGGGCAGTCCTTGTTCGCGACCCAGGTCATCTCACGCATCAACGACAGGTGCGGCGTTTCATTCGATCTCCGCGTTCTGTTCGAGCAACCCACCGTCCAGGGGTTATCCACTGCGGTGAAGACACAGCGGAGTGCGCCCGCGGCAGCGATTCCGTCGCCGCGGATTCGGCGTGCCAGGCGAACAAGCGGACAGATTTCGCTCCAGGCTGATGGCGAAATCGCCGGGGAGGTGCCGATTGGCGTCGGAAACTGAGATCGTCCCCACTGTCTTCACCGGCTACTCCGCGCCTGCATCTCAGGCGCAGCGGCGACTCTGGTTTCTGGATCGATGGAATCCAGGCTCGCCGCTGTACAACATGCCCATCGCGGTCCGACTCCAGGGCGCGCTCCGCTTATCCGCTTTGGAATACGCCCTGCGGAACATCATCGCTCGGCACGATTCTCTGCGGACCATCTTCGGCATGCAGGACTCGATGCCGGTTCAGATCATCCGGCAGTCGTCACCGGTCGAGATTCCGCTGCGCCGGGTGAGCACGGGAAGCGAACTCAGGTCGTGTCTACGGGAAGAAGCCGCGACACCGTTTTCGCTCGCGAACGGCCCACTCTATCGCGCCGCACTCTTCCGTCTGTCGGATACGGAACACGTCTTTGCGCTGACTCTGCATCACATCATCGCGGATGGCTGGTCGATGGACATCCTGGTGCGCGAGTTCAACCTTTTCTATCGCGCCAGCATAGAGGGAAAACCCGCTGAGCTGGAAGAGCTTCCCATCCAGTTTTCCGATTTCGTTGACTGGCAGGAAGAACGCAATGCCAGCACGCAGACGGCAAAAGGGTTTACCGATTGGTGTGAGCATCTCCGCGATACTCCACAGATCCTGAACCTGCCAGCCGACTTACCCAGGCCGCTGCAGCAGAGCCATCGCGGCGCGTCGATCTTCCGCCACATACCACCAGACACCAGCAAGGCGCTGTACGCTCTAGCCTTGCGCGAACAGGCGACTTCGTCCATGTTGTTGCTGGCGCTTTTCCAGGTGTTGCTGTCCCGGTACTCGGGGCAGTCAGAATTCCTGATCGGCTATCCAGCGGCCGGAAGATCCGAACAGGACACCCAGAACCTGATCGGCTTCTTCGCCAACACGCTGGTACTCCGAGCAGACCTGACCGGAGCGCCAACGTTTCGAGAGCTACTCGGACGCGTCCGGGAAGAGTGTCTGGCGGCATTCGCGTGCGATTCTGTGCCGTTTGACCAGTTGGTGGATGCTCTGCAACCCGAGCGAGACACCAGTCGCACGCCCCTGTTTCAGGTCTACTTTACATACCAGTCGACACGTTCCCTAGCACTGGCGCTTCCGGGGCTTACGGCCACGCTCCTCGACCCCGGACTCCACACGGCGAAGGCAGATCTGACACTGGCGGTCGAAGAGGCCGCCCTAGGAACACAACTGCGCTGGGAGTACTGCACGGACGTCTTTTCTGAGGCAACCGTCAATGGCTTCGCCAACACCTTCGAGACGCTGTGCAGCGCACTCAGTAACGGCGAGAACTGGAGCCACTCCGTCGCCGCTTTGCCCTTGCTCACACCCGCAGAACGCGCTGCCATGGTGCGCCTGAGCAATCCTCGCAAGGACTTCCATGAAGACGCCGGCACCGTGAACGACTGGTTCCAGCGCACCGTCGTCACCCATCCGACGCGCATCGCCATCACCGACGGTGCTAGGACGATGACGTACGCAGAACTGGACCGCAAAGCCACGGACGTGGCTCACGGTCTCACTCGAATCGGCGTTCGTCCGGAGACCCGAGTCGGCATCTGCCTGCCCCGGTCAGAAGACCTGATGGTCGCGATCCTCGGAGTTCTGAAAGCGGGTGGGGCCTATGTACCGATTGACCCATCGTATCCGGAAGCCCGCATCGCTTATATCCTCGAAGACAGCGGCGTCACCGCGGTGATTGCGACTCATGGATTCAAGACCCCAGCCAATATCGCAGTCCTGAATCTCGCCGAACTGGGGACGCCATGCCCGCAGGCCGAGGCCGGCAGTCCGTTACCGCAACCGGTGGCCGACAACGCCGCCTACGTCATCTACACGTCCGGATCCACGGGGCAGCCCAAGGGATGCGTCGTCACACATCGCAACATCACGCGCCTGATGCTGGGAACGGAAGCGTGGTTCTCCTTCGGACCAAGCGATGTCTGGACGCTATTTCACTCCTTTGCCTTCGATTTTTCGGTCTGGGAAATCTGGGGCGCGCTGCTCTACGGCGGCCGACTCGTCATTATCCCCTTCGAGGTAAGCCGCTCCCCTGAGAACTTCCACTATGTACTGCAGTCGGAAGCCGTCACGGTCCTAAATCAGACGCCTTCCGCATTTCGCCAGTTGATGGCCGTAGACCTGGCCGCCAACCGGCGATTGCCCCTGCGTTACGTCATTTTCGGCGGGGAGGCATTGGAACTCGCGACGCTCGAGCCCTGGATCCAGCGCCGCGGTGACGAACAGCCACAACTCGTGAACATGTATGGAATCACCGAGACCACGGTTCATGTCACCTATCGAAGAATCCGACAATCGGATTTAAGCAGCGGAAGTCTCGTGGGGGAGGCAATACCGGACCTCGCGCTTCACGTCGTCGACGAACGGCTGGAGCCAGTTCCCTACGGTGTTCCGGGCGAGATCGTCGTCGGAGGCTCCGGTTTGGCGCGCTGCTATTTGGGCCGCCCAGGTCTGACGGCGCTCCGCTTCGTTGCCAATCCATTCGGTCCGGGGCGTCTGTACAGAAGCGGCGATCTGGCACGGCGTCTGCGCGATGGCGGACTGGAATATCTCGGCCGCCTCGATGAGCAGGTGAAGATTCGGGGCTTCCGCATTGAACTGGGTGAGATCGAGCGTGTATTGCTTCGTGCGCCCGGCATACGGGAGGCAGTTGTTCTAGCGAAACCCGACCCGGGCGGCGGTAAACGTCTTGTCGCTTACCTCACGACAGAATCGTCCGATGCCTTGCAGTCCACCATCGAACCTCGGGAATTCTGCAAGCGTTGGCTACCCGATTATATGGTCCCGGCGGCCTTCGTAGTCCTGCCGAGACTGCCGCTCACGAACAACGGGAAGATCGACAAACGCAGGTTGCCCGACGCACCCAATGCTCAAGAACCGGCTGCCGGCTTCCAACCGCCGCAGAGTCCAGCCGAGATCGCCTTGGCGGAGATCTGGGCGAAGGTTCTCGGCGTTCCTCAAGTCGGAATTGCAGACAACTTCTTCGCTCTCGGCGGCGACTCCATCCTCACCATTCAAGTGGTGACACTGGCGCGGAAAGCCGGCCTGCAGATCAGCCCCAAGGACATCTTCGATCGCCAGACGCTGGGCGAATTAGCGGCGTGGGCCGAGCAATCGCGTGCAGAGATGGCACCGATCCCAGTTCCCCATGTAGCGTCCGATCATGCAGCGGCGCGGCTCGCACTGTCCCAAGCTCAAGTCGATGTGGAAGATCTGTACAAGGCCACTTCCATGCAGGTGGGCATGATCTTTCAGTCGCTCCTGGAACCAGAGCGCAACGTCTACTTCGAGCAAGTGACAGGAGAACTGGAAGGCCCGCTGGTGCCGGAAGCGCTCCGCGCCGCTTGGCAAGGCTTGATGGACCGGCATACGACTCTCCGCACCAGTTTTCTATGGCAGAACGGGGACGAACCGCTACAGGTCGTCCACCGCCATGTCGACGTGGTCTGGGAGGAGCAGGATTGGTCCTCCCGGCCGTCACTGGATCAAGAGCGCGCATGGACGAGCCTTTTGGCGGAAGATCGCGCACAAGGATTCGCCCTCGACAGGGCTCCTCTGTGGCGTGTCAAACTCGTCCGGACCGGCACAACGCGGTACCGATGGCTTTGGAGCCACTTCCATGGCCTATTGGATGGTTGGTGCCTGCCTCTCGTATTTGAGGATGTTCTGGCAGACTACGAGTTCCTCGCGCATGGCAAAGGCCATCGGCCTGCGACCGGGCCGCCGTATCGCCCTTACGTGGAATGGCTGGCAGCCCAGGATCGCGACGCCGCGGAACGATACTGGTGCGATGCGTTAGCCACCTGGGATTCGTCACACACGCTCACTCCCGCCGCACCGGCGACGCTCCTGCCCGATGGCGAGTGCGAATCGTCATTCGATGGGGAGGAAAGCCAGACTATCCGGGCATGGGCGAAGGCGCAGTCCTTGACGCTCAACAACATCTTCCAGGGCGCATGGGCGTTGCTGCTATCTCGCCACGGCATGGGTGCCGACGTACTGTTTGGCGTCACTGTGTCGGGGCGGCCGGCGGAACTACCAGGAGTCGAAAGCATACTCGGCCTATTCATCAACACGCTCCCTCTGCGGATCGACGTTCCTCCGCACCGGCCCGCGGGCGATTGGCTGCAGAACCTACAGCGCACACAAGCCGCCATGCGGCAGTTTGAATTCTCCGCCTTGCCCGATATACAAAGCTGGATCGACGCACCCGGCGGCCAACCTCTATTCGAGACTATTCTGGTTTTCGAGAACTACCCCGGTGACGACAAGCTCCGAACGGCCCAATCTTCCCTGCGCGTTGGCAGGATCCGGACCATTGAGCGCACCAACTATCTGCTGACCGCGGCCGTGCTGCCACACGATCAGATCACTCTCCGGCTGCACTTCGACGGCCGCCGTATTCGGGCAGAGTACGCCGCTCGTTTGCTCGAGGAATGGCAAAGGCTGGTCCTCAATCTCTGCCAGCAGCCGAAAACGCCGCTCCATGCAATCGCAAGCTTGAGCATTGCGGACCAGCAGCTTCTCCAGCAGTGGAGTCACACGCCGGCGTCGTTTGCTGACGAGCCCTGCGTGCACAAGCTGGTCTCCGCGCAGGCAGACCTGCATCCGGAAGCAGAGGCGCTGCTCGCACCAGGGCGCGTCATCAACTATCAGAAAATGATGGCCGGGGCGACGCAACTCGCCTGGCGACTGAGACATGCGGGCGTTGGTCCGGAAGCGCGTGTTGCTGTCTGTTTAGAGAAGTGTCCCGAGATGGTCATATCCTGGCTGGCCGTACTGCTCGCCGGTGCAGCGTTCGTTCCTCTGGATCCGCGATTCGCCGACTCCCGGATCACGGCCATCGTGAACGACGCACAGGCGTCCTTAGTCCTGCTGCATCAGGCAACCGCATGGGTCGAGGAGCGTCTGCAGACCCGAGTCATCCATGTTGATCAGCCCGACCCTTTACCGGCCACCGGCACGCTTCCCGACGTAGCTGCTGAAAACCTGGCTTACGTCATCCATACGTCGGGTTCCACAGGACGCCCGAAAGGAGTCATGCTGTCGCACCGCGGTCTGGCGAACCTCGTCATGGCACAAGCTGCGGCTTGCCAGTTGCAACCCGGACGGCGCGGCATTCAATTCGCCTCGGCAAGCTTCGATGCCGCCGTCTCAGAAATCTTCATGACACTCGTCGCCGGCGCCGCCATCTGGCTGGAGCCCCGCGAACACGTTCCCGACCCCACGGCGTTCGCAACACTGTTCCGCGACGCGCGCATTGACAACGCCACCTTACCCCCGGTTCTCCTACAGGCCTTAGCTCCCGGCGATTTCCCCGGCCTCCGCACACTTCTAATCGCAGGCGAGGCAGCTTCCGAAGATCTCTATCGGCGCTGGTCGGAAGGCGGGCGCGTCGTCATCAACGCATATGGCCCCACAGAAATCACCGTCTGCGCCACGATGGAGGAGGTTGCTGAGGATCTCCACCCCGTCACGCTCGGGCGTCCGCTGGCAAACCTGAGTGTCTTTGTCGTCGACTCCCAGATGGAGCTCGCGCCCCGTGGCGCCACGGGAGAAATCGTGGTCGCAGGCCCCGGTGTCGCGCGCGGCTACTTGAACCAACCTGGACTCACCGCCGAAAGCTTCGTGCCGGATGCCTTGTCCGGACAACCAGGCTCCCGCTTGTATCGCACGGGAGACCGCGGCCGCATCGCGGAGGATGGGCGTTTGGAATTCCTGGGCCGCATGGACCGCCAGGCGAAGATCCGAGGGCACCGTGTAGAACCCGGCGAAGTGGAAGCAGCGCTGCGTCGCCAGGGAGCGGTCACCGATGCCATCGCGATCGTGAAGCACGATGCGGCGAACGCTTACCTGGCAGCATTCGTCCTCACGCATGCTGCCGTAACCACGAACGAACTCCTCGAGCATCTGCGGTCCAACCTGCCTGACTATCTGATTCCGCGCTCCGTGACAATCCTGCCGTCGTGGCCGGTAACCATATCCGGCAAGGTAGATCGGAAAGCTCTGCCCGACATAGAGCTGCCGAAGCCGCTATCCGACGCGCCCGATCCAGAGGAAACGGTAAGTCCGCTGGAGCAAAGGATCGCCGCCATTTGGGCGGATGTCTTCCGTCGCTCCCGAGTCGGATTGGACGAAAACTTCTTCGCCATCGGCGGTGACTCCATTCTGTCTCTGCAGGTGATCGCGCGTGCGCACCAATCCGGCATCCGCATCACACCCAGACAGATCTTCCAGAACCCAACGGTACGACTGCTCGCCGGCGTCGCCGAAGTGATAGCAGAAGCCGCCACGGAACCAACCAAAGCATCGGGTCCCGCACCGCTGACTCCGATCCAGCACTGGTTCTTCGACCAAGATCACGCGGAGCCGCACCACTGGAATCAATCGCTCCTGCTCGAGTTGAGGGATCCGGCCATCAAGGATGTCCTGGAATCGGCGCTCGGTGCCGTCATAGAGACTCACAGCAGCTTCCGCCTGCGCTTCCAGCAGACCGCGGACGAAGGGTGGACGCAACACTACGCGCCGCAACCGGATCCCGTCGCCATTCCCGTTCATCCCGCTGCACATATGTCCGAGGTAATCGCGTCCTTGCAGGCGAGCCTCGACTTAGCCTCCGGCCCACTCTGGCGAGCTGCTCTGTTCCCGGGAACGCCCGACCTGCTCTTCCTGACTGTGCATCATCTTGTGGTTGACGGCGTGTCCTGGCGGATTCTTGCCACCGACTTAGCCACAGCTTGCCAGCAACTCCGCCAAAAACAGCCGATTGCTCTCCCGGCGCCATCCGCTCCTCTGGCACAGTGGGCCACCGCTCTGACCCGGCATGCCGATGTCTTATCCCGCACCTCCTCGGCGAGTTACTGGTTACACGCTGGCGCCGTCAGCCATTGCCTGCCCTCCGACTTCCCCTTTGGCTCAGCGAGTAACACCATCGCCCTCTTGGACGTGGTGCGAGTTAGACTCGATGCAAACACCACCTCGCAACTGCTCCGGGATGCCAATGCCGCCTACAGAACAACAACAAATGAACTCCTGCTGACGGCCTTGGCGAAAACCCTTTCCGATTGGACTGGTCAATCGGAACACGTCGTCAACATGGAAGGTCATGGCCGTGAAGAGATTACTGCGCCAGTCGACATCAGCCACACCGTGGGCTGGTTCACTACCATATTCCCCTTCCGCCTCACAGCGCCGCCAAAGGCGACTCACGAAGAACTACTGGTCTCGGTAAAAGAAGACTGGCGCGCCGTACCCGGCAAAGGAATGGATTTCGGAATCCTCCGTTATCTGTCACCCGAATTAGATCTGCGACGAGAGCTTGCTGCGCAAACAGCACCACAGTTGAGCTTCAATTTCCTCGGCCAGACGGACCAGACTCTGGATCCTGATGCGCCCTTTGCACTATCCCGCCGACCGGTCGGGTCCGGCCAAAGCCCACTGACAAGGAGGGTTCATTGGATCGACGTGGTCGCGATGGTCTCGGGAGGAGAGTTGCAGATGGAGTGGATGTTTGGCACGCAACTGCACCGCAAGACAACCGTCGAGCAATTGGCGACTGCTTTCCTGAAAAACCTCGAAGCCCTCGTCGAGCACTGCCTGCATCCGGATACCGGAGGGTACACACCATCCGACTTCCAACTCGCCGGATTAACGTTCGACGAACTGAATGCCGTTTTTGAAGACCTTGCGGATCCTACGGACCCCGACCGGAAATAGTCAGTGAGTAAACAAGCCAACATCGAAGAGATCTATCCGCTCAGCCCACTACAGGCTGGCCTGTTGTTTCATACGCAGTTCGAAACCGGCTCCGGCGTCTATATCGAGCAATTGAGCTGTGAGTTACACGGGGAGTTGCAGGCCGATGCATTTTCCCGGAGTTGGCGCTTGCTGGCGGAACGTCATTCGATACTGCGCACGGCCTTCGTCTGGCAGGGACAGCGCGAGCCGATGCAGGTGGTCCACAAGAGCCTGGAGATCCCATGGGTTCAGGAAGACTGGCGTCATCTGACGTCCGAGGAACAAACCACCCGTTTAGAGAAATGGCTGGACGAGGATCGCCGCGCAGGGTTCGCGCTGAAGCGCGCACCGCTGCTGCGCCTAGCAACCATTCGCATGGCGGACGACGTCTGGCAGTTGGTATCCAGCCACCATCACATCATCCTCGACGGATGGTCATTCCCATTGCTCCTGCAGGAATTCGGCGAATCGTACCGCGCCTTATGCTCAGGCTCGACGCCCCGATTCTCTCCGGCGATCCCCTTCAGCCGCTACATCGCGTGGCTGAAAAGAAGAAATTCCTCCAATGCAGAACGATTTTGGCGGAAGGAACTCGAAGAATTCACGTCGCCGACACCCCTGCCACTGCCCCGAGGACAAGCACCCGTCAAAGAGTATCAGGATGCGTCGATCGTCCTCAGCCCAGAGCAAACCGAACAACTGCAGACCGCGGCGCGCACGGCGGGCGTCACACTCAACACCTTGGTGCAGGGTGCTTATGCCACCGTCCTCAGCCGATATAACTCCTCCAACGATGTTGTATTCGGCGTCACGGTTGCCGGACGTCCCGCAGACTTACGCGGCGTGGAGAGGATCGTCGGACTTTTCATCAACACTTTGCCGCTGCGCGTGAGCGTGCCCTCCAACGCCCCAGTCGCGTCCTGGCTGTCCGGCTTACAGGACCGGCAACTCGCCTTAAATGAGTTCAGTTATGCCGGTCTGACCGACATACAAGGCTGGAGCGATGTACCTCGGGGGCAACCGCTCTTTGAGTCACTGCTCGTATTTGAGAACTATCCCATCGACGAGAGTCTCCCCAACCGCCTCGGTGGTCTGACTCCCAAACGCATCTCGTTCGTCGAACGTTCGAATTATCCACTGACGATCATTGCCCTTCCAGGAGCGCAGTTGACCTTGCGCGCCTCCTTCGACGCCCAGCAACTCGACAGCGCGGCCGTATCGCGTATGCTCTGCCACATCTCGCATGCGGCGCTCGCTCTGACCAAGCTCGATGCCCGCGTCGGGGAGATCGAAATCGTCGGCCAGCAGGAGCGTGAAGAAATCCTCCGGCGAGCCAACGAGCGCAGAGCCGTCAGCCCCGCAACCACAACGCTGCACCAGTCCTTCTCCGCACAGGCGCAGGCGACTCCGGAAGCCATTGCAATCACGGATGGCGACCGGCAAATCTCCTACCGCGAATTGGACTCCCGCTCCGACGCCGTCGCCGGCGCGCTCGCGGCGATGGGCATGCAACCAGGCGATCGTGTCGGATTGCTCCTCGATCGTTCTGTCGGCCTGATTGTGGCGATCCTCGGGATTCTGAAATCCGGCGCTGCCTACGTGCCGATGGACCCCGTCTATCCGGACGACCGGCTGGCATGGATGATCACCGATAGCGCCCTTCGCGTGGTCCTGACAGATTCCTCGCTCGCAACCAGGGTGCCATTGGCCGCCGTGATGTGCCTGGACGAATTACCCCACAAAGGCGTCGCGCCCAGCGTAGCAGCCGGACCCTCCCACCCTGCCTATGTCATATACACCTCCGGCTCCACCGGCCGATCCAAAGGCTGTGTGATCACCCATCTCAACGTAACTCGACTCTTTGACGCCACCCGCCACTGGTTCTCTTTCGGTCCATCGGATGTTTGGACGCTCTTCCATTCCGCGGCATTCGACTTTTCGGTATGGGAAATTTGGGGCGCATTGCTCTATGGCGGACGCTTGGTCATCGTCCCTTACTACCAGAGCCGCGAACCGGGAGTCTTTCTCGAATTGGTTCTGCGTGAGCAAGTAACGGTATTGAACCAGACGCCGTCAGCGTTCCGGCAATTCATGGTTGCCGAAGAATCGAGGCACACAGCATCGCGCCTCGCCCTCCGTTATGTGATCTTCGGCGGCGAAGCACTGAATCTGGGTAGCCTCCGGACCTGGTTTGCAAGACACGGCGATCAACAGCCACAACTGGTGAACATGTACGGGATCACCGAGACCACCGTGCATGTCACCTACCGGGCACTCACTGCGACGGACGCGCAGGAAAGCCGTGGCAGCCTGATCGGCGAAGCGATCCCCGACCTCGCCATGGTGGTCCTCGACCACAACGGCCATCTGGCCCCCATCGGCATAGCAGGCGAACTGCACGTAGCCGGAGCCGGCCTGTCACCTGGCTATCTCAGCCGTCCTGCACTGACCGCCGAACGGTTCATTCCCGACCCTTTCCAGTTAGACACGACCGGTGGCCGGCTCTACAGAACGGGTGATCTTGCCCGGCAGCTTCCCGATGGCGATTGCGAGTATCTCGGCAGAATCGACCACCAGGTCAAGATCCGAGGCTTCCGCATTGAACTCGGCGAGATAGAAAGCGAACTGTCCGCGCACCCACAAGTCCACGACGCCGTCGTCGAGTTGCGCAACGAAAGGCTCATCGCCTACATCGTCAGCGAAGGCGAACGCCCGCAAGCCGACCAACTGCGCGCCAGGCTGCTACGGCGCCTGCCCGCTTACATGGTTCCAGCCGTATTCCTGTTCCTGGACCGCCTGCCATTGACCGCCAACGGAAAGCTCGACCACCGGGCACTTCCCTCGCCCGACGGTGAGGCACGCGCGCCCATGCTGGAGCCCGTCGAACCGCGCAACGAACCCGAGGCCAAGCTCGTCGCCATCTGGCGCGATGTTCTCGGCGTTGCGCATGTGGGTATCCGCGACAACTATTTTGCTCTCGGCGGTGACTCCATTCGCAGTCTCGCGATTCGCTCCCGTGCCAAGCAGGCCGACATCGATTTCACGCTGCAGGATCTTTTCGAAAAGCAAACCATCGAAGCCCTCCTGGCCGACACCGGCACGCCTGCTCCCGCAGAGCCTGCGCCCGAGCACTCGCTCACCCAGCCTTTCTCGCTCGTCTCCGGGCTAGATCCGGCGACACTCCCCTCCGATGTGGAAGACGCGTACCCGCTCACCAGCCTGCAACTGGGAATGCTCTTCCATAGTCATGAAACGGAGGGCAGTTCCAGTTATCTGGACACATTCAGTTTTCACCTCGGCGGACCGCTCGACGAAGCTGCCCTGCAAGCATCGCTCGAAGCAATCATCCAGGGACACGCGGTTCTTCGGACCTCCTTCGACGTGGCCGCGCAACCGGAGCCGCTCCAAAGAGTCCATCGTTCTTCACCCGCTCCCATCGCATGGACGGATCTCTCCCAACTCCCCGCGGCAGCACAGGCGCTGGCGGTCGACTCCTTTGTCCGGCAGGAGGCGACCAAGCCGTTCGACTGGACAACGCCCCCTCTGCTCCGTGTGCATGTACACAGGCGAACCGACAGTTTTCAATTCACCGTTTCCGTCCACCACGCCATCCTGGACGGCTGGAGCGTAGCCAGTCTCCTGACGGAGCTCTTTCACGATTATCTACACCGCACCGGACGCGCTCCGGGTCGCGGCAAGCGGACTCCCAAATCCTCCTTCCGAGACTTCGTCAAGCTCGAACGGGATGCGATCAGCAGCAGCGAGTCCAAAGATTTCTGGCACAAGACGCTGGACGGCGCCTCCTTTCTCACACTGCCAAAGCCGTCCCCAAGGGCATCGGCAAGTATTCACAATCGCTACCAGACAGTGTCGGTTTCAATTCCCGACTCGCTGAGCGACGGCCTTATACATTTGGCCGAGCGCCTCGGCCTTCCGCTGAAGAGCGTTCTCCTCGCGGCTCATATCCGCGTGCTGAGTCTGGTCGGAAACCAGCGGGACGTGGTCACGGGCCTCGTTTCGAACGGGCGTCCCGAGGAACTCGACGCTGAGCACCTTGCCGGACTGTTCCTGAATGTCCTGCCATTCCGTTTCTACGTTCCCGACGGCGACTGGACCACCGTGATCAAGGCCGTCTTTGCCGCCGAGACCGCCGCGATGCCGCATCGCCGGGTGCCGCTGGTCGAACTCCAACGCCGCACCGGGTCCGGGCCGCTGTTGAATACGGATTTCAATTTTGTCAACTTCCACGTGTTCGACTATTTGCGCGGCGCCGATTCGCTGCAACTGTTGGACAGTAAATCCCGGGAAGAAACCAACTTCGCTCTCGCAGCGAACTTCGCCAGAGACAGCGTCACAGGATCCATCAGCGGCAGTCTGTCTGTCGATCTCGAGTCACTCGATCCCGTCGTCACCGCCTCATTGCCCGATCTCTATTTGCAAACGCTGCGGGCAATCGTAGAAGCTCCCGAGCAGGACTGGCGCAAGGCACAGATCTCCCCCGCGGCGCCCCTCGAAGGAACGCCGCTGCAGACGGTAGCACCACCGCTGCTACACAGCCTGGTAGAGGCTCAGGTCGATCAAACGCCTCATGCCGTCGCCGTGATCGATGAGAGAGCAACCCTCACCTACGCCGAATTGGACACACGCGCCAACCGCCTGGCCCACTGGCTTCGCCAACAGCAAGCCGGCCCCGAACAGCGAGTCGGCATAGCGATCTCCCGCTCGGTCGATCTCGTCGTCGCCTTCCTCGGCGTGCTCAAGGCCGGCGCCGCCTGGGTTCCCTTAGATCCCAGTCATCCGCGCGACCGGCTGGACCTGCTGACCCGTGACATGCAGGCGATCCTCACTCTGAGCGACGCCACACTGACCGCCAACGCAGCCGCAATCGAGGAGCAACCAGCAACCAGACCGAGCGTCACCCTCTGGCCGGAATGCGCCGCCTATGTACTCTACACATCCGGGTCTACGGGCGCGCCCAAGGGCGTCATCATCACGCACGACGCGATCGTCAATCACATGCTGTGGATGCAGCGCGATTTCCCCCTGCACGCCACCGACGTCGTGCTGCAGAAGACGCCCATCACGTTCGATGCCTCCGTATGGGAGTTCTGGGCGCCGCTGCTCGCCGGAGCAACCCTGGCCATGGCGAAGCCCGAGGGTCATCAGGATCCTGAGTATCTCGCCACCGCCGTAGAGTCGTGGGGTATCACGACGCTGCAACTCGTCCCATCCATGCTGGACTTCGTTTTGGAGCCCTTGGCGAATGGGAAAGGCCGATCTCTGCAACGGATTTTCAGCGGCGGCGAAGCACTGCGCCCGGAAACCCGCGATCGTGTCTTCCAGTTGCTCGACCTCCAGTTGATCAACCTGTACGGTCCAACAGAGGCGACCATCGACGCCCTGGTGCATATTTGCGAGCGCGACGGAGAACTACCCATCGGGCGGCCCGTTGCGAACATGCAGGCTTGGGTTCTGGATCGCCACCTGTCTCCGGTTCCCGTCGGCGTAGACGGCGAGTTGTATCTGGCTGGCGCCGGGTTAGGACGCGGATACTTCGGATCGCCCGCACTCACAGCGGAACGCTTCGTTCCGAATCCCTTCTCCCCGATTCCGGGGCAACGGATGTATCGTACCGGCGACGTGGTACACCTCCGCGAAGATGGCGTACTGCTGTTTGTCGGGCGTGCCGACTTCCAGTTGAAAATCCGTGGTCATCGAGTGGAGCCCGGCGAGATTGAGTCGGCACTCGAATCGATGCCCGATGTCGCCAGGGCCGTTGTCGTCCCGCGCCAGAAAGACGGGCGCGTCTCGTTAATCGCGTATGTCGTGCCGCACAACAGCGACTCCTGGAGCGGCGCGCAAGCAACGGAATACCTCAAGCAGCGATTGCCCGCGCACATGATCCCGGCCAGCATCATGATGCTGGATCGCATCCCGCTCACGCCCAATGGCAAGGTGGACCGCCGCAACCTCCCCGCACCCGACACAACGGCGCCCGCTCCGAATGATCCCCGCGAACAACCCGGCACGCCTGTTGAAGAGCAGTTATGCGAGATGTGGAAGCGCATTCTTGGTGTTCCCAACCTAGGGATCCACGACAACTTCTTTGAGCTCGGTGGCGACTCGATTCAGAGCCTCCGCCTCGTCTCCATGGCCGCGCAGGCAGGCTGGAAGATCCGTCCGAAACAGGTCTTCGATCACCCCACCATCGCCGCGCTCGCGCGAGTCCTGGAACTGCGGTCCGCGCAGGCACCTCCCACCGAGACTGACATCGACACCGGCAACATTCCGCTCTTGCCCGTGCAATCCGACTTCTTCGCGCTGCAGGCGCCTAATCCCAGCCACTGGAATCAGGCGGTTCTTCTCAAAACAGGCGCCGACTTCTTGGCCGCAATGGCAGAATCGGCCTGGAGACGAGTCGTCGAACGCCACGACGCATTCCGGCTGCGGTTCCAATGGGAGACGGCCGGTTGGCGGCAGTGGCTCGCGGAAAGCGCCGAATGCCCCTTTGTCTGCGTCCCCCTTGCGGACATGGACCGCTACGTCGAACAGGCGCATACCAGTCTCAATGTGCAACGCGGCCCCTTGGCGGCATCGGTCTACTGCGAAGGCCCGGCAGGAGAACCAGGCCGCTGGCTCATCGTCGCGCACCATCTGATCACCGATGGCGTCTCCTGGCGCGTTTGGCTGGAGGAACTGGCGCTAGCCTGTCAGTCGCTCGATGCCACCGTCCATGAGGAGACCTCCTTTGCCGCGTGGGCTGTTCGCCTGCGGCGCGAAGCCGCCAAACCGGAGACGCTGGCTGAGGCGCCCTATTGGATCGCAGTGACCGAGGGTCCCAGCAACAATCTGCCTGTCGAGACGCCCGCGCAACCCACGCGCAACACCGAGCGATCCGTCCAATCCATACGGACCTGCTTTGATGACGCCGCCACGGCGCGACTCCTGCGCGAACTCCCCGTACTCTACCGCTGTCGCGTCGAAGATCTACTGCTCTCCGCGCTCTCTGCCGCACTGGAAAACTGGACCGGCGGAAGCGTGCTGGTGGACCTGGAGGGCCACGGGCGCGAGCAGTCGCTCGGCGGTGGCGAACTCTCGCAGACCATCGGCTGGTTCACCACTATTTTCCCCGTCCGCTTGCCAGCCGCGGGCGACGACTCCTGGGGCAGGCTCCGCACCATCAAGGAAACACTGCGAAGTGTTCCCCGCAACGGCATTGGCTACGGACTCCTGCGCGATTTCGCGCCTGACCCGACCTTGCGAGCACGCCTGACCGCCGGTCAACGCGCTGCCGTCAGCTTCAATTACCTCGGCCAGCTCGATCAAGTGCTGGTATCGAGCGGACCATTCGAACCGGCTCCTGAAGGTTCTGGAATGGCTCGTTCTGCCGACACGCCCCGCCGCTACCTCATTGACGTCGTCGCCAAGATAGCCGGGGGACGGTTGCAAGTGGAGTGGCTTTATTCCCAAGCCATGCATAGCGCCGAGCAAGTGGAGGCAGCGGCAGCGGCATTCCACAAGGAGCTATCAACACTGCTCGCCCGGCAACCGGCAGCGACCGCCGTCATCCCGTCCGATTTCCCTTTCGCCAAACTCGACGCAGCCGCACTCGCCAAAATCGTAGAGGCTCGCGACGACATTCAGGACATCTGGCCGGTAACTCCGTTGCAGGAAGGCATGTTGCTGCACGCCGTCCACGGCGATGAACCCGGAAGCTACGTGCAGCAGATCACCATGGAACTGCACGGTGCTATCCACCAAGACGCGTTGCGGACTGCGTGGCAGGAACTCGCCCGGCGCTATGAAGTCCTTCGCAGTGAGTTCCGCTGGCAGGATCTGAACCAGCCTTGCCAGATCGTACGCCGCGACGTGCCCCTAGCGATCACCATATTCGATTGGTCGACACAGCCGCGGGACGCTATAGCATCCTCCTTCCAGCAATGGCTCAACGCCGACCGCTCCGCTGGATTCGACCTCACCCAAGGCCCGCTCTGGCGTGTCGCCCTCTTCCAATTCGCTGACGCACAGAACCGCCTCGTCTGGACCCATCATCATCTTCTGCTCGATGGCTGGTCTCTTCCCCTCGTCTTCGAGCAACTCACGGCAGCCTACGCAGCGGCTGCCCAGGGCGCAACAGCGCGCCGGCAAGACTCCGGCCTCCGCTACGCCGACTATCTCCGCTGGCTGAACGAAACACAGAGTATCGCGCAAGAGGATTTCTGGAAGGGCTGGTTGCACGGGTTCCGGCGTTCCGCACAATTGGAACTCGGCACGCCGCCCAAGACCAGTACCTCCGCTCGGACCACGATGGAATGGCAGCTATCTCCGGTAGCCACGCAACAACTGCGCGGCATGGCGGAGCGGCTGCAGGTGACGATCGGAACCTGCCTGCAAGCCGTGTGGGGTTTGCTTCTTGCCCGTTGGTCGAAGCAAGCAGACGTCGTCTTCGGCGTCGTCGTAGCCGGACGGCCCGTGGAAGTCCCCGCAATCGAATCCGCGGTCGGCATGTTTATCAACACCCTGCCCATGCGAGTTCGTGTCAATCCAGAGCAGTCCGTCGCCCAGTGGATCCGCTCGCTGCACAAAGACATCGCCACACTGCGGCAATTCGAACACAGCAGGTTGGTCGACGTACTGCGATGGAGCGGCTTCCCACAAGCCGACCAACTCTTCGAAGCCCTCCTCATTATCGAGAACTATCCCATCAATCAAGGCGAAAGCCAATCGGTCGCCGGAATCACGTTCGGCAAGGTGGAGGCAATGGGACAGACAAGCCTCCCTCTGAACTTGTACGCCGTACCCGGAGAACAGCTGACACTGCGATTGGAGTACGCGCAGAGTCGCTTCACCGCCGAAAGCATGAACGTGCTCGCCGACTCGCTAACCGGGCTTCTGACAGCACTTCCATCGCGCCTCGACGAGCCGCTCGGGCGCATCGGCGTCCTGCCAGCCGCTCTCTATCCGGCCATAGACGCACAGTCGAATCACAATCGCGATCTCTGGGACGCGACGCCCGTCATCGAGCGTATCGCTACCCAGGCGCGGCGCCATCCATCCTCCATCGCCATCGATTGGATGGAGCGATCCGTCACTTACCGCGAGTTAGACGACCGCTCCCAGCAACTCGCCCATTTCCTCCGCAGTTCCGGCGTCCGTGAGAACAGCATCGTGGGCGTCTATCTCGACCGTTCTCCAGATCTCCTCATATCACTCTTAGGCATATGGAAAGCGGGCGCGGCCTATGTACCGATGGATCCAGCCTTCCCGGCAGAGCGACTGCAAATGATGGTGACCGACAGTCAGTTGACGCATCTGGTAACCGACACAACAGGCAACAGCCACCACTTACTGCTCCCTCCTTCCATCGTCCGGATCCACATCGACGCCGATGCCGCCGCAATCGCAGCGCACTCTGTCGATCCCTCCAGCCATGCACCCGATAACAACGCATTGGCATACGTGATCTTCACCTCAGGATCATCCGGCCGCCCCAAAGGCGTGCAAGTCACCCAACGGGCGCTCGCCAATTTCCTGTCCCACTTTGCGGAGTCCCCCGGTCTGCGGACCACCGACGTCCTGCTCGCCATCACGACACTTTCCTTCGACATCGCGGCATTGGAACTATTCCTCCCGCTCACCGTCGGGGCCAAAGTCGTCATCGCTCCCCGGGATGCGGTCGCCGATGCAACGGCTCTCGCCACCATGCTGGCCGAAACGAAAGCCACCGTGATGCAAGCCACCCCGGCGACCTGGCGCCTGCTGCTCGAAACCGATTGGCGCCCTGCTCCCGGATTCCAGGCATGGTGTGGCGGAGAGGCTCTTCCTCCGGATCTGGCACAGTCACTGCTCGATCGCGGAGTCCTGCTTTGGAACCTGTATGGACCCACCGAGACCACCATCTGGTCGACGGCTCATCAGGTTACGGATCGACCCGAAGCATCGTGCATCGGCCGCCCCATCGCCAACACGCAATGCTGGGTTCTCGACGACTGTCTGAATCCGGTAGCTCCCGGCATGGTGGGCGATTTATATCTGGGCGGCGAGGGCCTCGCCCGCGGCTACATCGGCAGACCCGCACTCACCGCCGAGCGATTCATTCCCAATCCCTTTCGTACAGGCACACGCCTGTATGCCACCGGCGATAGCGTCCGTTGGGATTCCAACGGACTCCTTCGCTTCCTGGGCAGAACCGATCAGCAGGTGAAGATCCGCGGCTTCCGTATCGAACTCGAGGAGATCGAGGCAGCGCTCCGAACTCTGCCGGGAATCCGCAATGCCGCCGTCACCACGCGGCGTGATGCCAGCGGAAGCTTCCAACTGCTCGCGTTTGCACAAGGATTAGCCGACGCCGGCGGCCCTGCCGAAGTCCGCGCCGGCCTGCGTGCACGTCTGCCCGAGTACATGGTTCCCAGCACATTCCACGAAATCGCCGCGCTGCCCATGACGCCGAACGGTAAGGTGGACCGCCGGAACCTCCCCACGGATCTGCTGCCCGAAGCCACCGCGCTACCACCTCGCAATGCGGTGGAACAGGTGCTCGTAGATCTCTGGAAGGAACTGCTCGAAAAACAGCAGGTAGGCATCGACACCAACTTCTTCGAGCACGGGGGGCACTCGCTACTCGCAGCGCAAGTGCTGTCGCGCATGCAGAAATACTTCCAAGTACAACTGCCGCTCAGAAAGTTCTTTCAGACCGCAACTCCGGAAGCCGTCGCCGCCTCCTTGCTGGCCGCCGACTCACCCGCAGGCCGAATTCCGAAGATCGCGACAGCCATCCTCCGGCTGCGCGCCATGTCGCCAGAGGAGCGCGAGCAACTCAAAAATCGAAAAATCTCGGCAGGGCAACAATGAGCTTTCATGCTGACGAACTGGATCTACTTGATGTACTGCTGAAGCAGGAGAACGTCGGCGTCCGCACCCCGGACCACGCCGATACGATCGCTCCCATCTCTGACGACATCGCCCCGCCGCTCTCCTTCCAACAGGAACGGCTGTGGCTGCTCCAGCAACTGAATCCCGATTCCACGGCGATGAACATGTCCACCGCGTTGCGCTTACGTGGAGAACTCCGTTTCCATGCGCTCCAGAGCGCGCTGGAAGACATCATCACCCGCCACGAAACCCTACGCACCACCTTCCATCCTGGTATCTCCGGCGCAACCCAGCGGATCCGCCCGGTAGAGCCGTTTGCTCTCATCCTGGAAGATCTCAGCCAGGACGCAAGTGCCGTGGAGAGGCGCGTCCGAGAGGAGTCCGAGTACCCCTTTGATCTGCAGCAAGGCCCGGTCTTCAGACTCCGGCTTCTGCGACTCAGCCACACCGACCATATCCTCACGATAGTGCTGCACCACATCATCGCCGACGGGTGGTCAGTCGGTGTCTTCGCTGCGGAACTCGGCACACAGTATCGAAGCCATTGCACCGAGAGCCCCGGCCTTCCGCGCCCGCTCCCGGTTCGCTACCGCGACTACGCTGCCTGGCAGCGCCGGACCATGAGCGAAGGCAGGCTGCAGTCTGGCCTCGCGTACTGGCGCGATGCACTGCGGGATCTCACGATCCTCAACCTGCCCTTCGGTCGACGTCGTCCCATGCAGCCGGGGCCCATCATCGGCGGCCGCCATCCATTGCGGTTCTCGCGACGCACCTGTGCCCAGGTGCGCGCACTCGCTGATGCATCGGGCGCATCCGTAGCCATGACCATGCTTGCCAGCTTGCAAGCGCTCCTCTACCGCTATTGTCAGAGCGCCGACATCAGCGTGGGAATGCCGCTGGCAAACCGCAGCCGCACCGAGTTAGAGAGCCTCATCGGATTCTTCGTGAATATGGTGGTCATCCGCTCGCACGTCGATGGTCGTGCCGGCTTCCACGATCTGCTGCAACAGGTCCGCGACACCACCCTCGCAGCTTTGGAATGGCAGGACATTCCGTTTCAGATGATCGTCGACGATCTGAAACCCGAGCGCGTTCCCAACCGGCATCCGCTGTTCCAAGTCGCCTTTGCTTTCCAAAACACGCCCGCCACAGGGCTATCCTTGCCCGGCCTGACCGTCTCCCGTGTTGACGACGACCAAACAGCGCGATTCGACCTGGAAGTCTTCCTCAATGAACACGACGGCGAACTCTCCGGATCCATCGCCTATGATCAACGACTGTTCGACCCGGCGACCGTCGCCTCCATCGCCCAGCACTGGTCGCATCTGTTGGCCGCTGCCTTGCAGGCGCCTGCCCAAGCCATCTCCGCACTGCCCATCCTGTCCGGCATGGAACATTGGCAACTCGTCGAGGGCTGCAACGCAACAGCAAAACCCCTGCCGGCACGGTCTCTCCACCAGAAACTGGCACACCAGATGCAAACGTCTCCAGCAAGCATCGCGGTGGTAGCTGGCAGCGTGGAATGGTCGTTCACGGATTTAGAGCAACGCTCCAACCAGGTAGCGGCGTGCCTGCGAAGTCATGGATTCGGCCGCGAATCGGTCGCCGCAATCTGGATGGATCGGTGCCCGGCACTCATCGCCGCGGTGCTGGGCGTAATGCGTACCGGAGGCGCCTGGCTGCCCCTGGACCCCGCTCACCCGGCGGACCGCCTGCGTTTCATGATCAGCGATAGCCGCGCGGCCTTGGTGCTCGGCAAAGGCGCCAGTCCCGTGGATCTCGCCGTCCCGTGGATCGACACCGACGCGCTCCTGGCGCAACCTGCGCCTACCCAGCCGTGCGCATGGCCTACGCCTGATCCCGACGATCTCGCCTACGTGATCTATACCTCCGGATCCACAGGCCGGCCGAAAGGAAGCGAGGTCACCTACCGGGGACTCGATAACTACATCGACTGGGCCTGCGACGCCTACGAAGTGACCGCCGGATCCGGATCCCCCCTCCACACCTCCATTTCCTTCGATCTCACCATCACCAGCCTCCTGCCGCCTCTCGCGGTGGGCCGCCCCGTCGTCATCGTTCCCGAAGCGGAAGGCATGGGCGGTCTCGCATCCCTTCTCGTCCGCAGAAAGCATTCCTCACCTCTCAAGTTGACGCCCGCCCACATGAACGTACTCAACAGTTTGCTCGCCCCCAGCGAGGCCCCGGAGTGCGCGCGCGTCTTTGTAATCGGCGGCGAGCAACTACGCCCGGAGCATGTCGCCAAGCTCCGCTCACTCATGCCGGACGCTCGCTTCATCAATGAATACGGTCCCACCGAGACGGTCGTCGGATGCTGCATTCACGAAGTCAGCGACGCGGATCTATCTCGCAAGGCCATTCCCATCGGCCGGCCCATCGCCAACACCCGGCTCTATGTTCTCGATCCGCATCTGAATCCGGTTCCTGCTGGAGCCCCCGGAGAGCTCTGGGTCGCCGGCCGTGGGCTCGCCCGAGGCTACCGCCATCGTCCCGGCCTCACAGCACAGACGTTCTGGCCTGACCCGTTCGCAACGGACGGAAGCCGGATGTACCGAACCCGCGACCAGGTCATCCGCCGTCCCGATGGCGTGCTGGAATTCCTGGGCCGTTTCGATGAACAGGTCAAGGTCCGTGGATACCGCATCGAGTTGGGCGAAATTGAATCCGTCTTGTCGCGTGACGAACATGTGCAGGAAGCCATCGTCCACATCCGCACCGCCGGAACAGGTGACCCGCACCTGGTGGCGTACATTGTGCCCGCAACGGCTGTCGAGAGTGTCGCACCCGATGACGGGTACGCAAGCAGCGAACAGGTGCATCAGTGGCGGCAGATGTTCGAACAGAACTACCGTCAGGGCCCGCCCGAAGAGGATCCGGAGTTCAACGCCATCGGCTGGAACAGCAGCTACACAGGTCTGCCGATGCCGGAACAGGAGATCCGTGAGTGGCGCAATCAAACCGTAGTCCAACTCCGCACTCCCCCGCCCCGCCGCGTATTCGAGATCGGCTGTGGCTCCGGCCTCCTGGCTTTCGCTCTCGCTCGTAACACGGAACTCTATCTCGCCTCTGACTTTTCCGAAGCCGCCGTCACCATGATGAGCAGCCTCGCCGCCTCCGCCGGTGTGCGCCAACTGCACGTCCTCCATCGGGAAGCGAGCGACTTTGCCGGTGTTCCCCACGACACATTCGACTTAGTGATCGTGAACTCCGTCATCCAGTACTTCGCCAGTACCGACTACCTGACGCAAGTCATCGTCGGCGCCGTCAACGCAGCCTGCAGCGGAGCCCGCATCTTCATCGGCGATGTGCGCAACCTTAGCCTCCTCACCGCCTTCCACGCCTCCGTACAGTTCTCCAAAGCCGGGGACCAAACCACGCGATCCGAGCTCGCCGAAAAAGTACACCGCGCCGTCGATCGTGAGGAAGAGTTAGTCCTCGACGCTGACTATTTCCGCTCTCTGCGGCGCCATTTCCCCCGAATCACAGATGTCGAGATCCGGCCGCGGATCCACCCGATTCCCAACGAGCTGTCTAAGTTCCGCTACGATGTCGTCCTATACATCGGTCCGCGCCAGCTACAACCAGATAACGTCGACTACTCACTTACTCCGGCAGTGAGAGCATCTCTCGCCACTGACCTCCTGATTTGTGATTGGCTCAACCGAAGTTATGGCTACGAAACAGTCGGAGAGCTACGGCAAGCGCTCCCTGCCATCCCCGCGACGCCCGACATCACGCCGGTGCCGCCACCAGCCGACCTCACGCTTCCGCTCTCCGCATACGCCAACAACCCTCTCCGCGCCAAACTCTCGCGAACACTCATCCCGTCCCTCCGCCATCGACTCCGCGAGCAACTGCCCGAGTACATGATTCCCGCGGATTTCGTACTGCTCGACCGCTTTCCGCTCACGGTGAACGGTAAGGTAGACCGTGCGGCGCTTCCCAAGCCACTGGCGTACACGTCCGCCGCCATGGAGTACGTCGCGCCCACCGGCGCCATCGAAGAAATCCTCGTCGAAATCTGGCAGGACCTCCTCGAACGCAGCCGCGTCGGAGTCACCGATAACTTCTTCGAGATCGGCGGACACTCCTTGCTCGCAGCCCAAACGGTGTCGCGCATCGAACAGGCGTTCGGCATTCGCATCGAGCTCACCCAGCTCTTTGAAGCCCCCGTAATCCGCACCCTTGCAGCCCGCATACAGGCCCTCCGAGACCACCACGCCGAGCATATCCCACCGATCCAGAAAGCCGCCGGCCAACAACCGCAGCCGCTCTCTTTCTCGCAGGAACGCCTCTGGCTGCTCGAGCAATTAGAACCCGGCAGGACCACATACAACATCCCCATCCTGCTGCGTTTAACCGGAGTACTCGACCCATCTGGACTGCAATCGGCTCTGAGCGAACTCCTGCGCCGGCACGAGATCCTGCGGACTCGCTTCGTCTCCGAAGAAGGCCGGACCCTCCAACTCGCCGTACCCGTGGCACCATTCGTACTCCGCCACTGCGATCTCACCCACCGCCATCCCGAAGAGCGTGAACGCGAAGCGCACAGCATCTTCCGCGCCGAGGCTTCCCATCTGTTCGATCTCACTGGTGAAGTGCTCTTGCGGGGCACGCTGATTCGCCTGTCATCCGATGAATGCTGGCTCGGACTGGTGACGCATCACATCGCCTTCGACGGATGGTCCGTCGGCGTCGCCATCCGCGAACTCATATCGCTCTACGAAGCCTTCCGCCACCGGTTACCCTCGCCCTTGCCAGAACTCCGCTTCCAGTATGCCAACTACGCATCCTGGCAGCGCGAGTGGCTCCAAGGCGCCACTCTCGCCAACCGCCTGGCTTGGTGGGCAGACAGCTTGGCCGATCCGCCCGTTCTGTCGCTCGCCACCGATTTTCCCCGGCCTCCCGTGCCCTCCGGCGCTGGCCACCGAATCCCCTGGACCATCTCCGAAAGCCTTACCACGGATCTTCGCGAACTCGCCCGCGGCACCGGTGCAACACTGTTCATGACGCTCCTCGCCGGCTTCTATGGCTGGCTCAGCAGGGAGAGCGGCCAGCACGATCTCGTCGTCGGCACACCCGTCGCAGGCCGGCCTATGCAGGAAGTGGAGCCGTTGATCGGCTTCTTCGTGAACACGCTCGCGCTCCGCATGAACGTCGATGACACGCTCTCCTTCCGTGAACTCATCGTCCGCACGCGCACCCATTGCCTCGCTGCCTATCAGCACCAGGAAGTTCCCTTCGAAGCGGTTGTGGAATCTGTAGCCCCACGGCGCGATCCCAGCCGCATGCCACTGTTCCAAGTGGCGCTTGTCCTGCTCAATACACCCAAGAACGCTTTCGTGCTCGATGGGCTCCAGGTTGCAGAACTGCCCGTCGAAACAGGCGTCACCAAGTTCGACCTCACTCTCCTGCTCCAGGAAACGGCCAACGGCGTCACCGGAGAATGGGAATACAGCACCGACCTGTTCACCGGCGAGACCATTCATAGATTCGCCCGCCACTTCTCCACATTCTTGCAAGAGGCTGTGCAAACTCCCGCCGCGCCACTCAACGAACTCCGCTGGATGACTGCCGCGGAGCGCCGTCGCGTCCTGCGCGAGTTCAATCGCACCTCGCGGGCCGCCCCAGCCGTCACCATGCCGGCTCTCCTCGAAGAGCAGGCGCAACAACGACCCGCCGCGCCAGCACTGCTCTCCGGCTCCCAAGTCACCACCTACCGCGACTGCAATGCCGCCGCCAATCGACTCGCCCACATCCTGGTCGGGCGCGGTATCGGCCCGGAGGACCGGGTCGCCGTCGTCATGGATCGCTCTCCCGAGATGGTGATCGCGCTGTTCGCCGTCATGAAGGCCGGAGCCGCCTACGTCCCCGTCGACCCCGAGTATCCCGCCGCGCGCATAGCCCAAATGCTCGGCGACGCACGGCCCGCTCTGCTCCTCACGTCCACGAAATACGCGGCTCAATACCCGGGTTGTTTATGCCTCGATGCAGAGGATACCGGGCACGCCATCCAGTGCTCGCCCGATCACAACCCCGCCCCGGCCAACGTCGACAACGCCGCCTATGTGATCTACACGTCCGGCTCCACCGGCACGCCCAAGGGCGTCGTGGTGACGCACGCCGGACTCGCCAGTCTGGCAGGCGTTCACATCGAAAAACTCGCGATCACGCCCGCCTCGCGATTTCTCCAGTTCGCATCGCTCAGCTTCGACTCTTCCGTAGCCGAACTGGTCATGACCCTCGGCGCCGGCGCCGCTTTGGTGTTCGCCCCCGCCCAAGCCCGTAGCGGCCGCGAACTCGCCGACGCGATCATCGCCCATGGCGTCACCCATGCCCAGCTCCCCCCAGCGGTCCTGGCGACGCTCGATCTCGCCCACGATCTCCCCCTCACCGATCTCATCGTCGCCGGCGAATCCTGTCCCGCTCCATTAGCCACCGCTTGGGCACGCAAACTGCGCTTCTTCAACGCCTACGGCCCCACCGAGATCACCGTGGCTGCAACGCTCACCGATCCGCTCGCCGGCGGACCATCCGTCCCCATCGGCGGTCCCATCTGGAACACGCGCGTCTACGTGCTCGACCATCGGCTGGAACCCGTCCCCGTCGGCATCACCGGCGAACTCTACATCGCCGGAGCCGGTGTTGCCCGTGGTTACCTTCAGCAGCCCCGCCTCACCGCGGAGCGATTCCTCCCCGAAGTCGACGGTGGCAAACCCGGTGGCCGTATGTACAAAACCGGCGATCTGGCTCGCTGGCAACCCAACGGATCGCTCGAATTCCTCGGCCGCGTCGATCACCAGATCAAAATCCGCGGCTTCCGTATCGAACCCGAAGAAGTCGCGACGGTCATCAAGAGCCACCCCGATGTGGCCGATTGCTATGTCACCGATCGCGACGATCCCCATGCTGGCAAGCAACTGGTAGCGTACTGGGTCCCCGCGCCCGGGGCGCGCCTGGAGCCTCAGCAAATCCGTGCCTTCGTCGGTGCACGCCTCCCCCGCTACATGGTCCCGGCAAGCTTTGTACCACTCGAGGCAATCCCGCTGACGCGCCACGGCAAAGTGGATCGCGGCAAGCTGCCCGCTCCGCAGAGCGCCGATTATGGCGAAAGCGGCGCCCGCATGCCCGCTCGATCGCCCCTCGAATTCCGGCTTACACAACTCTGGGAGGAAATCCTCGGAATCTCTCCCATCGGCGTTCACGACAACTTCTTCGACTTGGGCGGACACTCTCTCCTGGTCCCCCACCTGTTGACCGCCGTCGAGAAACGTGAGGGCGTCCGGCTGCCACTCAGCTTCCTATTCCTCCGCGGTACCATTGAGGCCATGGCCATGGAAATCACGTCCGGACAAGCGCCACAGCCATTCTCTCCCCTCGTTCCGATTCACCCAGGCGGCACACAGCCCCCGTTCTTCTGCGTACACCCCGGCGCTGGCTCCGTCCTCTCGTACTATGCCGTGGCCCGGCACTTCCCCGCCTCGCGATCATTCTATGGCTTGCAAGCGCCCGGCGTCGATGGCGATCAGCCGCCCGTCCAAACCGTTCAGGAACTGGCCGCAGTGCACATCCAGGCAATCCGGAGCGCATTCTCCCAGGGTCCCTACCACCTCGGCGGACACTCCTTCGGCGCCGTCGTCGCGTATGAAATGGCCTGTCAGCTAGAGCAGGATACTCCTGGAAGCGTCGGCCGTCTCATCTTGCTTGATCCCCCTCCCCCGTTCTCTAACAGCGCCGCCGGCCCGCTCCCGCCCGAGGAAATCGTAGCCTTCCTCGCCCGTGAAATCGGCGCTCACTTCCACATCGATCTCGGCATCTCAGCCCCCATGCTGGCCGGACTCACCGAGCCTGAGCAACTCGATCGCGTCGTCGCAAGCGCTGTCGCCGCCGGCATCTCACCCGCCGGAGCAGGCGCGCGGATGATCGCCGGGTTGGCCTCCGTTTACCGGGCTAGCCTCGCCGCCCTCAACGCCTATTCGCCCGCTCCCCGCAACGGCGCCATGACCCTGTTCCGTGTGAACTCTTCCGACGACCAAAACGCCGACGACTCCCTCGGCTGGCGCGCGCTCACCACCGGCCACGTGCGGGTTCGATTCGCAAGCGGCGCTCACACCACCATGGTCGCCGAACCACACGCTATCCCACTCGCCGCCGCCATCCTCGAGGAACTCGAAAAGAACTAGCTATGCCCCACGCACCCTCGCTTGTCGAAGTATCCCGCCCGGCGTCGGAAGCACCGGGGCCAAGCGGCCGGGCTCTGGTATCTTTGCTGTTCGACTGGCAACGCAACGGGCTGGCAGCGCTCGAGTCCCTGGCGCAGCAATACGGCGATGTCGTCTGCGTCCGTTTGCCCGGCGTGCGCGCCTACCTGCTCAACGGTCCCGACCGCATCAAGCATGCGCTCATCGACCACAGTGACAACTACCTGAAAACGCCAGGAAGCACACACGCCCGCATGTACTTCGGCGATTCCATGCAGTTGAACAACGGCGAGAGAGCCCGCCGCCTGCGCCAGTGGATCACGCCCATCTTTCACCACTCGCGCGTAGCGCAGGATATGAACAGCTTCATAATGCGCGCCATCGACGAATCCCTCTCCCAATGGCAGCCCGGCGCCCGGCCTACACTCACCAACGATCTCCTGGAGATGGCACTCTCGGTGGGCGTGCAAACCCACTTCGGAACAAACCCTGGCGAAGACACACGCCACGTCGCCTCCCTGTTTCAACAGGCATTGCTCGGTCTGAACCAGGTGTTCCTGCCCGCCTGGCTGCCCACGCCGACAAACAACCGGTACAGCCAAGCCATTCGCAAACTGGATGAGGCGGTCCTCGATCGCATCCGCCAGCGGCGGGCGACCGGACCCACCGGCACGGATCTCCTCTCCTCTTTCGTGGATCCCCAAGGCGCCAGTCAGGAGTCCGTGAGCGATGCGGAGATCCGCCACGAACTGGTCAGCATGATGGCGGCCGCCTCTCAGACCATCGGGATCGCCATCAATCAGACCCTACGGCTCGTCGCCCAACACCCGCGTGTGGGCGAGAAACTGTTCGACGAAGTGGCAAGTCTTCCCGGCGCCGGATCAGCCTACACCGAACAGGTCGTGAAGGAATCGCTGCGCATCGCGCCTCCGGCGGGCATGCTCGCACGCGTTGCAGCCGCCGACGATCAGGTGGGCCCATGGCGCATACCCGCCGGATCGAAGGTATTTGTATCGGCCTGGGTCATGCACCGCGACAGCCGCTATTTCGCTGACCCGCTCTCCTTCCGCCCCGAGCGCTGGACCCCCGATTTCGAGCGCAAACTCCCCCTCTGCTCCTATCTCCCGTTCGGCCGGGGAGCACGCAGTTGCGTGGCCGGCGCGCTGTCCACCCTGATCCTGAAGTGCATGCTCGCCAGCATCATCCAACGCTTCCGCCCCGAACCGTCGATACCGCCTGCAAGCACGGACTTCAAGCCATTCGATCGGGGAGACGTACCTCTGGCACTCCACGCCCGTCGATGAAGGAACATAGATGGCAACCATTCTAATCCTGGTTCTCCCGCTTCCCAGCCACATCAACAGCCACGCCCTGCTGGCAGCTAAACTGCAAGCCCGCGGGCATAAGGTCGTATTCGGCGCCATGGAAGATGCGGTGAGTCGTATCAAAGACTACGGTTGGCCTTGCATCCCCTTCTTCTCCTCACGCCTTCCTGAGGGCAAGATGAAGGACTGGCTCTCTGGCGAAATGGACCGCCCGGGCTGGCGCGGCAAGCTCGACTACCTGCTCGCCGAGCGCCGGAAACTCATGGAGCACGAGAATTTTGTCGAGGACCTCATCACCGGAGGTTATGTCGAATTCCTCAAGGCCGTGAATGAACTCGACCCGGCAGTCATTCTCATCGACAACGGACTTCACACCTACTGGGCACTCATGGCCCGCATGGTCGGCGTGCCGATCGCCTATACGAGCCTCCTGCTCCCCACCGCGGCCGACGACGTTATACCACCGCTCGACAGCCTCCTCTATCCCGCGCGCGACGTGGTTTCCAAACTCCGCGTTGCTCTTGCCTGGAGACTGCACTTCACTGCCCGCTGTGTGAGGACTATGCTCATGCGCCTGGCCGGCATTCCGGGTCCCATCGCGAGTATCCGCCGTCTGGCGCGCGCAACCGGATACCCGAGAAAACAACTCAACGTCCGGACCCTGCTTTTCCCGCTTCTCGAATTGCCCACACTCATGTTTTGCCCGCGGGAGTTCGATTTTCCGGAAGCCAAAACAGGTCCGCTCGTCCACCACGCCGAATCGCTCATCAATCTCGACCGCCCCGAGCCCGACTTTCCCTGGGAACGTCTGGAACCCTCAAAGAAACTGATCTACTGCTCCCTCGGCAGCGTCGCCTACAATCGCTACTTCTTCCAGCAGGTACTCGATGCGGTTGCGCGCGAGCCGGAATGGCAGTTGGTGATGAACATCGGACCCGCATTCTCGCAATCCGACTTTGGGCGAATCCCGTCCGGCACGATCCTGGTCAACGGAGCGCCGCAACTCGCCTTGTTACGCCACGCCGACGCCATGATCAACCACGGCGGCATCAACTCGGTGCGGGAATGCATCTTCTTCGGCGTACCCCAAGTCGTATTTCCCATCTTCTTCGACCAGCGCGGGTCCGCGGCCCGAGTGCAATTTCATCAATTAGGTGTCACCGGCGAGTTCGCCAAAGCGTCACCCGACCGCATACACCACTTACTCCAGCAGATCCTCACCGATCCGGACTTCCGCAACAGATCCCGCGGTATGTCGGCCAAATTCCAGGACCGCGAAAAGGAGCAACAGTCCGTCGCGTTCGTCGAAGGCCTGCTTGAGGTAAGGAGTCAGGCAATGGCGAGATGGACGGGCTCCGTTGATGAGTGATTCTGCCGCCCGGCAATGGTTTCCCTTCGCGCCAACATCGCGTCCCGGTTGCGTGCGGCTGATTTGTTTTCCGTTTGCCGGGGCCGGGGCATCGGTGTATCGCGCCTGGTCGAAGTTTCTGCCGCCTGTGTTTCTTGTCTCGCCAGTCCAGTTAAAGGGCCGCGAAGAACGTTGGAACGAGACGCCACATCGAACCATGGCCGAAATCGTTGCCGAGCTGGGTCCTGCTCTGGCCGATATGTGTGACGTGCCGAGCGTATTTTTCGGATACAGCATGGGCGCACTGGTTGCCTTTGAGTTGGTTCACTATCTTCGTCAGGCGGGGCTCCCGATGCCTTCTGCGTTAATTGTTGGAGCTCGCGGCGCACCGCATTTGCCGTCGACGAGAACTCCGATTTGGAACTTACCGGATGATCGTTTCCTGGCAGAGATCCGAGAGCTCGGTGGTGTGTCTGAAGAGATTCTCCAGTCTCCGGAGCTGCTGGAGTTTGTGATGCCGGCTCTCCGCGCCGATCTGCAGGTGTGCGAAACATATAGATACCAGCAACTTCCTCCGTTAGCTCTTCCGTTAGTCGCTCTTGGCGGCGTGTTAGATCGTCATGTGCCTCAAGCTCACCTGGAAGCTTGGCAGGCGCACACATCCTTGCCCCTAACAACGGAGCTCTTCCCAGGCGGCCACTTTTTCTTGAGGGAACACCGCGATTTGATGTTACGGAGTCTTATCAGTTTCCTGACGCGGTTAGCGCTTTAGCATCCGGGCGGCGCCCTCTTTGAATAGCAGCCGCGGTTCGCCTGACGATCCAGAAAAGCAGCCCGGCCACGACCACCACGGGGATCGCGTATGGTAACGGCCAGAGAAGTAGGGTCCAATAGGGGCCGCTGACAAAGAGCAATGCGGCAAAAACAATAAGCAGTGTTAATCGACGAATGTGTTGCAATCGCAGGTCCTTTTTAAAAACGCAATAGGCGGTCTATAATGTTCCACACACCCAAACAAACGAGCAGTATGAGCAATGGGAACGTGAGTAGACTCAAGACGAAGAATGCAGGCGGGAAGACAGCGATCATGATGAGCAGTCCTACTGCTGTGAGGAAACCAACGGGCGGAGTTCTTGGTGGAGTGGACGAGATTGTGAGCAACTGCTGTTTTGGTTCGACGGCTGCTGGTCTCGCGGGGGGGGGCACGCGTTTGATTCCCTCGACATCGGGCACAGGAGCGAGTTCACAGGCAATCGACGTAGCAACGGCGGCTGGTGTCTTGGCTTTTCTCGTCCTGACTGTCTTATTCATGGGTGTGATTCCTGGCTCCTGCTGAATCCGGGCATACGGCAAATAACAGATTCTTCACTGTCTGGGGTGGTAGGGCCTCGATCGGTCGTGGTTGATCCCGATAAGCGAGGGCGCTGGCGTACCCGGCGGCGAGAGGGGGGGAGTGCATCGTCCAAGCCGACGCTTCTTCTGGATCGCCATCGACGTGCATTAGTCGCACCGGTTCGTCACTGCCAATGGTGACTGCAAAACCGTTCAGTGGAAACGACAGGCCGCGCCCATCTGCTTTAATGAAAGCCTCTTTTCGTGTCCAACAGCGAAAGAAAGAGTCTACTCGCTCCTGTCCAGAGGTCCGTCGGATGCTTTCGAACTCTCGCGTGCAGAAGAATCTCCTAGCGATGTTATCCAGATCCTCAATCGGGCGAATCTTCTCTATGTCGACACCGAGTTCGCATCCGCGTGCAAACGCAAAGACGGCCAGCCCTCCGGAGTGGGACACGTTGAAGGAGAGGTTGGCTGTGTCGTGATCCAGACGTGGTTTGCCATGAGATCCGATTCGATAGCGTATCGACTGCGGCTGGATACCGGTATACCGAGCTATCAGGATGCGAAGGGCCGCCCTGGCCGTGAGGAAATCCCGCGCTACCTGTCCAGTCCGGCGGTCGCCATCCAGGAGTTCGGCGGGTGGCAGTAGGGTGCGGCATTGCTGAATACCACTCGTAGTTGTGTCGAGCCAGACCGGCCAGAGATGAATGAACCGGTCGCAGGGTGGGGCGTGTAGGTGTGGCTTGTTCATGACATTCGACGGTAGGCGTGGCCGAATACGGTCCCGTTAGCCCTCCATCTTTTTACGCAGGCTGAGGGGGCGCATGTCGGTCCATAACTCCTCGATTTTTGCCAGGCAAGCCGCCTTAGGGCCGCTGAAACCGATAGCGAGCCAGCCAGCCGGGATATCCTTGTAATCAGGCCAGATGGAATATTGTTCCTCGTGGTTGACCACCACCTTGTATAACGTAGAGTCTTCCGTTTCGTTGTTCATGTGAAAAAGTGTGAGTCGCGTTCCTTGGTTGGTGAGGGCGCAGATCCTTTGGATGTCACTCCTTGGGATTGGCCGGAGGCTTGTCATTCATGACAGATTGGGATGGAGTCGTATCCCAAATGCAATTCTCCATATGGCTGTTTCCAGGATCGAGTCGCAGTTGTTCGCGAAGCAGGCGGATGGAATTGCGCAACGAGTTCACCACGTAGCCATTCGTTTGGAGTGCGGCGCGAGTTTCTTCCAACTCTTTCGCTGTGATTCCGAGATTCTGCAGTTGGATGGCGACCGATAGCTGCTCCAGTTGCGACTGCCAGTCCTGCAAAGTTTTAACGCCCTCATTGAAATCATCCTGGACGCTCTTCTTGACGGCCAAAGGCAGCGGGCTGGTCACCTGGGCGGTTCGATTCGCAATCTCGAAGGCAATCCGGCGGCGCTCGGCAATTTGCGCCGCAATTTGGACATTCAAATTCGCTATTGCATCCGGAGCCAGTTTTCGGATGTCGATCCGCAAGGGGAGGTCTTCCAACCTCCCCGGACCGCTGTCCGTCGTTGTGCCTGTCGTTGCGCGTATTCGCCTTAGGTCCGCGAGTTGGTGCTCCATCGCCGAAAGCCTCAGGTGTACGTGCATTGCTAAGTGCTCCTCTTTATCGCTTAGGATCTGGGTAGCACACTCAGCCTGTTCCAGGGTGTCCCGGAGTAGCTTGCCCTGTTCGTACTCGTCATCCGTCGCGCGTCTACAACCCGACGCCAGTAATGTCAGTGTGCATAGAGCGAGGAGGTTTCGATTCCGCAAGCCTTATCCTACCTTAAGTCGACAAAAGGCAAACAGATTTCCATCTTCCATGTGCAAAAACCATAGGATAGTCACAAACAATGATAACAGGTTTTGCTTCAGTCTGGAGCGCTGAGCGACATGACTGGTTAGCCTAATTGGCTGGTCCCGGTCGGGGACAGCTCTGTAGTCTGAGGAGGCCGGCGATTCTCGGGTAACTGGCAGGCAGTTTCCACTAGAGTCTGCGTACTGCCGAT
>VFZE01000056.1 GCA_016871315.1 Acidimicrobiia bacterium
AGGTGGACATCGGCAAAGTGCTCTGGCTGCCGCCGCTCGGCTGGGAGATAGGCTACTTCGTATGGGGCTGGGCGACGGACCGTGCGCTGAGCGAGGGCGAAGCGATGCCCGCATTCCGGCGGCTGCTGGCGGCAGCGACGTTGCTGAGCCTGCCGCTGGCGGCGACGACAGTGCTCCCGGGCTTTGCCGCGGTGATGGCAGTTTTGTTTTTCGCGATGTTCGTGGTCGCCGGCTTCATCATCGTGCCCATTCGCTACGCGACGCACATTTACGGCGCGGCGCATTCGGGACTGATCGCGGGGCTTGCGGCGGGAGCCTGGGGGGCGATGGTGGCGGTGATGATGCCGTGGTTCGGCCGGCTTTTCGATTTGAAGATGTACACGGAGGCGTTCGGGCTGGCTACATTTTTTCCGCTGGCAGGGTATACAATTTGGCTGTATCTCAACCGGGAGGCAAGACGAAAATGAAGAAGCAACGCAGAGCATTTTTCAAAGCGGCGGCCGGCGCCGGCGCGGTGGCACTTGCGCCTGCGGCGGCGCAGGCAAACACGTCGGGGAAGGTGAAGCTGCAAGGAGGCGTGCGGATCGGGAATCTGTTCTTCAGCGCCGGGCTGACCGGGGTCAGGCCGGAAGCCCGTAAGGACCCGCTGGCCTTCGGCGGCGACATTAAGGAACAGACGCACAACATCATGAAGGCGCACAAGGCGAACCTGGAGGCGGTGGGCTCATCGCTTGAAAATGTCATCAAAGTGACGGCATTTCTCGCCGATGTGAAGACCGAGAAGGGTGCCTTCAATGAAGCGTATGCCACGTATTTTCAGAAAGATGCACCGGCACGAACGGCGTTGGGAGCGATTTTTCCCGACACGGCGACGCGGGTGGAGATCGAGCTTGTGGCCTGGATTCCATAAAGCGGGAACTTTCCACCGCCGACGGCTGTCTAAGCAATCAGGTACAGAGTTGTTGGCCGTGCGGTAGGTTCAGAATACAATAGTGGATGAGGGGAACCGTGGCTGACTCGAGCTTGCGATTGGATCTAACCCGGCCCTGGGATACCAGCGGCCAAGGGGGAGGTCTGTCCTCATCCGATGCCCTTCTCTTAGAAGGTCTGCGGAGCGGGGAAGAGCAGGCCTACGAGACTCTGGTCGAGAGGTTTGAGCAGCAGGTTTACAACGTAGTGGCGCGTTTGCTGAAGGATCCGGAGGATGCCAGCGACGTTGTACAGGAGGTTTTCCTGAAGATCTACCGCAACGTGGACTCCTTCCGCTCGCAGAGCAGTTTGAAGACGTGGGTCTACCGGATTGCGGTGAACGAGGCTTATAACCACCGGAGGTGGTTCGGACGCCGTCGCGGACACGAGATTGGGCTGGAAGATGAGCCGTTCGAGGGCATGACCTACGAGCAGGCGTTGGCCGATCCGGGCCGTACACCATACGAGATTACGCTGGACCACGAGATGCAGGAGAAGTTCGAGCAGGCGCTGGCGCTGTTGAAGCCGGCTTTCCGGGCGGCGGTTGTGCTGCGGGAGATTGAAGGATTGACGTATGAGGAGATCTCCGAAGTTTTGGGAGTCTCTTTGGGAACAGTGAAGTCGAGAATACGGCGGGGGCGTGAGGCCCTCGGCGAGTTGTTACAAGGAAAGGCGGAGCCGAGATTGGAACTGGCTCCACAGATAGCCGATTCGGTGTAAGCAAGGTTGGCGCAGTCATGAATCAAAAATCCTATGATCCGCTGCGGGCAAGCTTGAAGGGGCTGCCGCGGTTTTCGGTGCCAGGCTCATTGCACGACTCGCTGCGAGTGATGGCCTCGCGGGAAAGCCTGCGGCGGCGGCGGCGCGTAAGCGCGGAGGCGTTCTTCCAGCATTGCCGCGACGTGGTGGTGCTGTGGTTCCATAATCTGATGCGGCCGGTGGCGGTTCCCTTTGCCGGCGGTCTAGTTTCGGCGGTGATCCTGTTCGCCTTGATGGCGCCGCAGTTTGTGATTCACCGTCCCGTTTCCGGAGACGTTCCTACGGGGCTGACCACAATGGCGGCACCGCAGTTCGCTCTGCTGGTGGATGCGCTGGAAGAAGACATCGTGGTGGATGTGGTGACCGACGGCGAAGGGCGCATGGTGGACTACTCGATCCCCGCCGGGCAGAAGTGGGCGCAGGATGCTGCGATGGTGCGCAGTATTGAGACGACGCTGATGTTCACCAAGTTCACGCCTGCGACAATGTTCGGCATGCCGGCCAACGGGCGGACACGCATCAAACTTCGGCGGAGCCACATGATGGAGGTTCGCGGATAGAGGTTTAGGACCGCTATCCTGAACTTGTGGGGCAACGGCTCGGCCAGCATTTCCTGAAAAGTTCATCCAATCTTTCGCGCATCGCCCGCGCGGCTTGTGCGGAGCCTACTCCGCTGGTGTTGGAGATCGGCGCGGGGCAGGGTGCGCTCACCGCGCATCTGCTGGAGCATGCGGGACGAGTAGTGGCCATCGAAACCGATCCGGCAATGGTGAAGCTGTTACGCGAGCGGTTTCAGGATGAGCCACGGTTGGAGATTGTCGAGGCCGATGTTCTGGAGACAGACCTGGCGGGATGGGGCGACGTCGTCGTTGCGGGCAATCTGCCTTACTACATCACCTCGCCGGTGATCGAGCGGACGCTGGCGATCGGCAAGCTGCTGGACCGCGCGGTGTTCCTGGTGCAGCGAGAAGTGGCGGAACGGCTGACCGCCAAGCCCGGCACGCGCGACTATGGCTTCCTGACCGTGGCGACGCAGCTCTATGCGAAAACCGAGCTCCTGTTCGGCGTTCCTCCGGGAGCGTTCCAACCGCCGCCGAAGGTGGATTCGGCGGTGGTGCGGTTGACGCCGCGGCACAGGCTGGCAACGCAGTCAGCCGTGGTTGACCCGGCGCCGCTGTTGGCCTTTGTCGGGCTTTGCTTCCGGCACAAGCGCAAGACGCTCAGGAACAACTTGGCAGGAATCTTCGGGCGGGAGCCGCTGGAAAAGATCGCGGAAGCCGACCGCCGCGCCGAGCAGCTGACGTTGCAGGAGTTTCACGATCTGTACCGGCGGCTGACAGGCGCGGTTTAGGGGCGCACCGGAAGCCGCCATGGGACTTGCATCTCGCGCCAGCCGGAGGGCGTCCATTCGCGGAGAAGGGCGGGCTTGGCTAATTGCGGGCAGGTCTCATAGCCGTGATCGAGTTTGCCCGCTCTCTGATACTCATCGTGTCTAAGCCGGAAGCTGGCGCTAGGCATGACTTCCAAGGGCTGAAAATCAAGCGAGAATCGAAAAAGGAATTGAGAGAAGTCCCCATGACCGGTTTCCACGAGCACTTCATTCGGCCGGACGTGAATCAGCTCCATATTGGAATAAGGCATCCCGTAGGGCTTGGCCAGTTCGGAATTGGGGAGCACAAAGAACCGGCGCGGCCTCGAGTCCGGACACTCCAGGCATTCGTACCGGGAGCCCGGAGTTTGCGGGGAGGAGACCGGAGGGTCATCCTGGCCCACCACAGCGAAAAATGGAGCGGCGTACTCGTTGTTGACTCCACCGGCCAGAATCAGGCCTGAATCCATTACCGCAAGACGATAGATCATTCCGGAACTGACAAAACGCAGCTCGGGCCGGCCGGCGGCGTCGAGACGGACCAGCGCTCCGCCCCACCAAGGAGCTTCAATGAGGGCAGCCCAAATCCCTCCGGCGCCCGCCTCCAAGTCCAGGAATCCCCAATTCGTATCGAAGGTCCTTCCCCTGTAGGCGAGCCGCAGGTTGGGTTGATAACGCCAGCGGAGCCTGCCCGCGGAGTCAAAGCATAGGAGTTCTTCCCGGCTGGGGATACCGCCGGTGTGATAGGCCGCGGCAAACAGAACTTCCGGCTGCGAATCGCCATCCAGATCTTGAAGTCGAAGCCGGCGCGCCAGCTTTTCCTGGGAGAACGCATGTAAACGGTTGGAAAATGCGTGTGTCCAGATGGCTTTTCCGGAAGCGTCTACGGCCCGCAATTCCTGTGGCCCAGCAACTACGGTATGGATTGTTGTCGCCCGTGTCAGAGAAAGTCCAAGCGCGGCAATCAATGCCAGTCCGACCGCGAGACCTGCCCAGCGCCATTGATGTGCTGCAGGAGTGTGACCGTTTGCGAGGAGGTCTGCCTGCCGGTTCTTCCATGCTTCGAGTTCTGCAGGGTAGGCGAACACAGACCCTCTGCCGCCACCCGGTAGCCGATGGATGGGCAGACCTCGTTTTTGTTCCCAACGGGAAACGGTTCTGACATCCCGGCCGAACCAGGAGGCGATCTCCTTCCAGCCGTCCAGAGGTTGATTGTTCCCAGATTCGGCGCCCTGTCCTGAATTGCCCGGCATTGCCTATTGTCCCGCTAACCTATCACAACTAAAAAGGGATAGTCCATGGCCTGCCTGCTTCCTAGACTAGACTAAGAGTGAACTGCAACCTCGCAAATATGATTAGCATAAGACTTTGGATCGCGGTCGGCCTATTGGGAGGCGGTTGGACGATGCGGAGAAGACGTATTCCAATAAGATCACAGTTCCAATCTTGGAGTTCGCTTCTTCGGCAAGTTGCCGGATTGACGGTGCTTGCGTTGGTGTTGGTGGGTCACGTGGCCGCGCAAAATCCAGTGATTACGAGTCTGGAGAACAGCGCCAGCCGTGATATGCGCTTTGCTCCGGGCGTGCTGGCGATTGCAAGGGGAACGAACCTCGGTCCGACGATTCTGATCAATGGGAGAGCGGCGGGCTTCGTCCGAATTATTGACGCCGCGACGATTCAGTTACAGATTCCGGTCGAACTGGAGCCGGGAGCGGCCACGCTAGTCATGGAGCGCGGCGGTACTCGCTCCGAGCCCTTCAATTTCACGCTTCAACGGTATGCTCCGTCGGTTTTTACAGCAAATCAAATCGGGACAGGGACGGTACAAGGGTTCCGCGGCAACTTCACCGTCATTAGCTCGAACAATCGTCCAGTGGGTGGCGAGAATGTGAGCGTGTTAGCATTCGGACTCGGCGCCACCAACCCGCAGGTACCCACAGGCATGAACGCGTCCGCGCCCACTCCGTTGGTGGTTTCACCTCGAGTCGTGCTGGGTTGCCACCGGCAGCCGGTAGTGTTCGCGGGACTCGTTCCGGGTTTCCCCAGTGTTTCTCAAGTCACGTTCACGCTTCCAGCGGCGTTCCCAGCAGGAGTGCATTCACTGCGACTGGATTCCGCCGGGACCTTCAGCAATGAAGTCGAGCTGCCCGTTTCCGGCCCGGAAACGCCCGCGATCAGGAATGTCGTGAATGGGGCTAGTTTTGATCCCGCCGCGCCCATTGCACCTGGATCGTTTGTGAGCGTGTTCGGCGTGAATTTCGGGCCGCGAACCGAGTTGGGGGTGTTTCCGGCCACCGAACTTGACGGAATGTCAGTGACAATGAACGGAGTGCCAGCCCCGCTGTTCCATGTGCTCGGCACGTCGAACCAGCTAAACCTGTTGGCGCCGGTGGAGTTGCCGGAATCGGGAACGATCGCGGTTCAGGTGCGAACCCGCAACGGCGTCAGTTTGAACTGTGCGGTACAGGTAGCCGCGGCAGCACCCGGAATCTTTGTGGTCCGCGATCCCGCCAACGCCTCCAGGAAAGCGGCTGCAGTGTTGCTCGCAAATACACGATGGCTGGTGCTGCCGGACAGCACTGCGCGCGCCTTACAGATTCCTGGCAACTGCCGAACCAGCGGCATTGGAGTAGGAATACTATGTGCCCAGCCCGCGGCGCCGGGCGATATCGTGCAACTTTTCGTTACTGGCCTAGGCAAAGCGACCCCAGGAGGCGACCCCGACGGCACTCCACTCGCGACCGGCGCTGTAGCGCCAGCCGATGGAAACCCTCTGTACGCCACGGTGCAGCGACCGGTTGTGCGAATTGGGGGCATCCAAGCGCAGGTGTTGTTCTCGGGGATCGCGCCTGGATTCGTTGGTCTGTATCAGATCAATGTGCTCGTGCCGGACGTTCCAAATGGAGACGACATTTCTCTTATCGTTTCCATGCCTGGGGCCGCCGATGACGCGACGATTGCGATTCGAAGATGATCGGTCGGCCGGTCGGTTCAAGCTCTTACGGGCGAAATGGACGCGGCGCGGTGATGCTGGCGCTGGTGTCGTGGGCGCCCGCGCTTTACGCGCAAGGCGTCTGCGGACCTCTGGAAGTGTGCACCACCATCTCCGCGCTGCTGCCAAACCTGGATAGCGAAGACGCGGCGCTGGCGATCGCCGCAGGGCCGTCGGCGATTGTGCTGGCCCGCAAGAACAGCGTCGAGCTTCGTTCTTCGGCGGGACAGTTGCAGGCTCGAGCGTCCACGCAGGATTTCTTCCGCTCCGTCCGTGCGCAAGGCGCCAACGATCTCACGCACCCGGACGCCATATTCGAGCCCACGACGGCGCGGTTCTTTCTGGTAATGTCCGACGCCGTGATCGATTTCCGATGCGCTCCCGGCAGTTGCAAATTTGTATACTTGATTGCCGTCTCCAAGTCCTCCACACCGGCCACGCTCGACTCCGCCAGTTGGCACTTCTACTCCTGGGATCGCACGGTGGACCGAATGCCCGCGGGCACCACGGTCACCGACCATTACGGCTACCAGGATCGCCTCGCGACGGCTGGCGGAATCATCATGATTTCGTCGGAGATGAACCAGCTTCTGGATGATTTGGGACGCCCGCAAAAGACGCGCTTTTTCCGCGCCGCTGAAATGATATCGGGAAACTTGCCAGCGGCATGGCTCGACTACCGCGACGTTTTCGGACAGGCGGCGCGCAACTTCGACACCATCGATCAATTCTTTTACATCGGATCCCCGGATTCTCTATATGGGTTCACTCGAGTCACTTCTGCATTGGGAACCGCCGAGAAACTTCAATCCTCATTGATAGTGAACGCGCCTGCGCCCCCTGCTGCTCCGCAGAGGGGCGGAAAACCGATTCGGACCGTTTCCCGCCCGATCCCGCAGCACCGGAATGGCCACGTGTGGCTGGCGCGTCCAGTGGCCTCGGGCTCCGTTTCGGCGATCCAGTGGTTACAGGTGGATGTCCGCTCCTGGCCGACGTTGCGAATCGTCCAACAGGGATTGCTGGAAACGCCAGGAAAGTTCCTTTACCAGCCTGAACTGACCGTGGATGCTGCCGGAAACATGATCATGCTGTTTCACCGCTCTGACGCCAGCGAGTATCCTTCGGTCTGGTACACGGGCCGTCTTGTCGCCGATCCGCCAGGCATTCTACGGCAACCGAGACTGATCAAAACCGGAGAAGCCCCGTACGTGCCGCCTTCCTCCGGCGAAACCGTACGTTTTCTACGGAACTCTGGAGTCTCGCTCGACTTCGAGCAGATGTCAGCATGGGTGCTTGGAATGTACACAGATGCGGCCGGCAGGCAAGCGACCTGGCTCGCCCGAATTGCGTTACAGGCTATCCCTACGCCGCCCCCTATTGTCGATGCCGTCCGCGATACGGCTTCCGGCCGGCCGGGGGGCGCCGCCGGTTCATTCATCTCACTGTACGGCGCGGGATTCTCGGCAACGGCGATGGACTGGTCCGCATCGATTCGGCCGGGCGACCGAGTTCTCCCCACCAGGCTCAACGGGATCGAGGTTCGCGTAGCGGGCCAACTCACCCCCCTACACTACGCCGGACCAGCGCAGATCAATGCGCTTCTACCTCCAGGCGCCCCTCAAGGTGCCGGAATCGGCATCGAAGTGCAGTCGCCGAACGGCGCTGCTCGATCGACGCTGACCATCCAGGAGGTACTGCCTTCTTTGTTCGCGATTCGAATCATGGGCCGCGACTACGCGGCGCTGTCCCGTCCGGCTCGGAGCGGGGAAGTGCTGGAGTTATACGCTTCCGGCCTGGGCCCCACCGATCCACCTTATCCCAGTGGAGAGATCCTCACGAGTGCGTTCCCTTTGCGGGACGCGTCGCGGATGCGAGTAATGGTGGGCGGACGCTCCGTCGATGTTCTGTTCGGCGGATTGATCGCACCGGGGCTGTATCAGGTCAACATCCGGCTGCCAGTTCTTCTTACCGGCGATCACGCCATCACGCTATCGCTCGACGGACGGGACTCGCAACCCGGTGTCTTCATTCCCATCACGCCATGACTTTTCGATTGTTGCTCTTGATCGCCCTCGGCCACGCCCTCCGCGCACAACAGGCGTGCGAACCCTTTACGCTTTGTCTGAGCATGGAGGTAATAAACTCCCTTGACCGCAATGGTTATCCGGATTTGAGTGTCGCCGTGAGTTCCACCACCGTGCTGGGGATTGACAACGGCAGGATCGAACTGCGTGGACGCACAGGAGCGTTGACGACCAGCCGCTACACCCGCGAGTTTTTCGGGCCGGTTCGCCCTCGAACGGGGCCGTCGTCGGTGACCGATCCCCACGCCATTTTCGACCCCGGCTCCGGGCGGTTCTTTGTAGTCGAAGCCGAAGTGGACGCCGGTTGCATCACCGGTTGCACGTATCTGTATCTGCTGGCTGTGTCAAAGGACTCCTCCCCCTCCACTCTCGATGAAACTAACTGGTATTTCTACTCGTTCGATCGCGGACTGGACATCACCACATCGGGTGCGCGGCAAACGGAAGATCGCGGTGACTACGATCGACTCTCGATCGCTGGGAATGCACTGGCGATCAGCGCGGACATGAGCGGGCGGGACTATTCGCCACGGCCTTACAAGTTGCGGATTCTCGACAAATCGCCTCTGTTGAGTGGCTTGCCTCCGCAGCAGTGGCGCGACTATCGCGACATTTCCGGCACCGTGGCCCGCAATTTCGGGGCGTCGGACCGGTTCTTCGTCGTCAACATGGTACCGAGTGGGCTGGACATTACCGGTATTGTCGATCCGCTCAGCCAGGCGAGAATCGACCGGCGCTTCGTACCCATAGAATCGCTCAACCCGGGGCCGGGACGCCAGTTGGGGAGTGGAATTCGCATCATGTCGCTGACCGGACCGAAGACGTCGCCGGTATATCGGGATGGCAACCTGTGGGTGGTTCGGCCCATAACTACACCGTCCGGCAACGCGGCTTCAGGTCTGTTGTGGATGCAATTGGACCTCACGCGCTGGCCGGAAGCGCCACGGCTCGTGCAAAGCGGCTTGCTCGCCGAAGCTGGAATCCACTACTACTGCCCCGAGTTGATGGTCGACTCGGCGCGGAACGTGGTGATCACCTACTCGCGATCGAGCGATTCGGAGTATCCATCGGCCTGGTATACCTGGCGGCGCGCTTCAGACCCTCAAGGAACGCTTCGGTCTTCGGTGCTGCTGCGCGCAGGCGAGGGACCGTTCGTGATGGGCGCCTCCGGTGGCGTGGCACGGTTCAGTGACTATAACGGAACGACGTTAGACCCCAGCGGAGACTCGGCGTGGATGATGACGTTGTGGGCCACTCCAAATACACGCGGTGCGTGGCTCAGCCGGTTCGCATTTCAGAGGATCGAGCCGCCTCCGCCCGCGATCAGTCGGGACGCGATTCGCGACACGGCTTCGGGGCGCGCGCTTGTGGCCGGGGGTGCGTTCATTTCAATATTTGGGTCAGGCTTCGCGCAAAGCGCAACGGATTGGTCGCAAGCGATTGGTCCGGAAACCCGGGCGCTTCCCACTCGACTGAATGGTGTCGAGGTTCGTGTAGGTAACATGGGCGCGGTTATACACTATGCCGGACCCACCCAGATCAACGCATTGCTTCCGCCCAACACACAATTAGGGGCGGCGACCATGGTGGAGGTGGTGAGCGCGACCGGTTCGGCGCGCGCGACCGTGGCAGTGCAACCGGTGCTGCCTGGATTCTTCACAACCCGAAAGGGAACGCGAGACTACGCGGTAGTCCTCCGCCCGGTTAAGGCAGGCGGAACCCTCGAATTATACGCCTCCGGTTTGGGGCCGACGGATCCGCCGTATCCGCCGGGTGAGATTCTCTCTACCTATTATCCATTGCGCGAACCCGGCCGGATGAGAGTTGATATAGGAGGCAAGGCGGCAGAGATTCTCTTCGTGGGCTTGGTGGCGCCAGGACTCTACCAAATCAATGTTCGACTCCCGGAGGTCGCGGCCGGGGATCAAGCTGTCGCGATCACATTAGACGGGGTTGCGTCGCAGCCAAATGTGTTCCTTGAAGTTGCCCCGTAAAAGGAACAATCAGGGAAGCTCTCCCGCTTTGGTCGTCTAGCACCTGCCGTGGGCGGATCGCCGCAACAGGCAACAGACTTGGGACAGCGTTCGAGGACCGGGAGCGGCATACTCGGAGTTGATCGTGGCTCCGGCAGATCGGATTGCAGAAAGACTAGCGTGGCTCGAAGGTGACGGTGGACTCCGAGCCGAAGCGTCTGTAATCGGAGTACCGGATGTCCAGCTTCATGCGGATGGGGCCGGAGGAGAAAGGGAGCGTGTCGTCGCCGTAGGTGCGGCGCGGGAACCAGTACTTGCCGTCGATCTTGTCGCGGAAGGTGGTGAAGCGCGGGAAGAGATTCTCCTGCTTGCGTCGCAGGATCTGCGGAACGGCAACGCCTTCTGTCTTCACCACGGAGAAGTCTCGCTTGTCCACCCAGAAGAGGCCGTCGAACAGGCGCTGGCCGTCGAGCACCTGGCGGGGGCGCACCTCAAGCACCCAGCAATCGATACCGTCGGACACTTCTTCCCCGCGAGGGCGGGTCTCGTAGAGAAAGAGCTGATCAGTGGTGAACAGGAACGGCTGGACGTCACGGATGTCGCGGAAATCCTCTTCGGTCAGCCGCAGGCGTTTCAGGTTGTCGACGGGGTGGTCCGTCATGCGCTCCGTGCGTTCGCCGGATGGGGAGAAGATTACCTCACGCGTCTCGCTGTATTGTCCAGCCGGCGTACCGCGGTGAATCTCTTGAATGACGACCTCCTGGCGGTACATGTAGTGCGCGCGGGCTTCGCGGTTTTCGGTTTCCTTCTCCGCCACGCGGCGCGCCAGGTTGGAAGGCTGCGCCAGGCAGGGGACGGGCACGATCATCGATACTAAGATGGTGCCGACCAGCAGCCTGCGCCGTGTCCTGCCCGTAGTGTGGCTGCTGGGATGCATTGCGGCGTTCCTATATGCCCAAAACCAGCATATCCCGGCGATGGTTGCCGTGCCGATGGGGCTGGCATTTCTGATCGAGATCTCGCTCTATCTCGGGGTGCGCCAGCTGGCCGCATTTCCGCCTTTGGCCGTGGCGGCAACGGCAGTGGTTCCCTACGGAATCTACGCCGCTGCGACTGGCAAGTTCGCGCTGTGGCAGGCCTCGCTGCTGGCGCTGCTGGTGCTGATGGCGTGCACGATGTTGCAGTTGAGCCCCAAGGCCGGGCTCGATGTGGTTTTTCTCGTCTTCATGGGCGCGGTGTATCTCGCAAAACCGTTTCGCGCGATTTACATGGATCCGGTGGAGAGCCTGCGTGTGGATACGCTGGGCCAGCTGATGTGGATCAGGGTGGGCGTTGCGGCGTTCCTGCGCAACCGGCCGGGATTGGAGACAGGTTTAGGGTTCTGGCCCAGCCGAAAGGAATGGGAAACAGGGGCGAAATTCTTCCTTTACTTCGTGCCGTTTGGGCTGGGGCTTGCGGCGCTGCTCGGTTACCCGCAGTTCGGCCTGGACGCCAACTGGTGGTGGAAGGCTCCGGCCACCTTTGCCGGGATTTTCTTTGTTGTGGCGCTGGCGGAGGAGTTTTTCTTTCGCGGCGTGCTCCAGCGAAGGCTGACGCAGTGGACGACGCCGTTGACGGGACTCTGCGTTGCCAGCGTGGCGTTCGGGCTGGTTCATCTGCCGTTCCGCGGCTTCCCAAACTGGCGTCATGTCATATTGGCCACAGTCCTCGGACTGTTTCTCGGCAAGGCGTTTCAGACAGCCGGCGGGATCCGGGCGGCGATGGTGGCGCATGCGCTTGTTGTAGCGCTCTGGCAAGTGGTTTTCTTGTAAACTACAGAGCAAGGGCTAGTCTGTCCCAGGGAGGTGATGCCTATGTTTCGTCTGGACGCCGATCGCGCGGTGGAGTTCTGTGACGGTTTGCGGCGCCGGGACTTTCTGCACGCCGGCACCTTGCCCTTGCTCGGGCTGGGGCTGCAGCAGATGTTCGGTTTGAAGGCGCTGGGCGCCGTCGATCAGAAGAAGAAGGAAACCAACTGCATCCTGCTGATGCTGGTGGGCGGGCCGTCGCAGCTGGACACCTGGGACATGAAGCCCAATGCGCCCATTGAGATCCGCGGGCCATACAAGCCGATCAAAACCAACGTCAGCGGCATCGAGATTTCCGAGAATTTCCCGCGGATGGCAAAGCATGCCGACAAGTACGCGCTGGTGCGCAGTGTCTATCACACCGCCGCCGCGGTGCATGATACCGGGCATCAGATGATGCAGACCGGAAGGCTGTTTCAAGGAGGCGTCGAGCATCCGCACTTCGGATGCGTGCTGGGCAAGCTGAAGGGTCCGAAGGGAGACGTTCCGCCGCATGTGCTGCTACCGCGCCCGATCGGCAACACGGGCGGCAACATGCCCCACGGGCAAAACGCGGGTTTCCTGGGAAAGATGTACGACCCGTTTGTGCTGAACGCCGATCCTGCAGACCCGAACTTCCGCGTACCCGACATGCTGCCGCCCGATTACCTGAGCGCGCTGCGCGTGGACCGGCGCAAGAACTGGCGCGAGCTGGTGGACAAGGAAGTCAGCAAGTTTGAAACCTCGCAGGATGCGCGGCTGCTGGATTCCACCTTTCATCAGGCCTACACGCTGATGTCGTCGCAAAAGGCGCGGGAGGCGTTTGAGCTGCACCGGGAGCCGGAGAAGATACGCGAGAAGTACGGCATGAACCGGTTCGGGCAGAGCTGCCTGCTGGCGCGGCGGATGATCGAGGCCGGCGTGCGGTTTGTGACGATCAATATGTTTGAGACGGTGTTCGATGAGATTACCTGGGACATACACGGGTCGAAGCCGTTCAGCCCGATCAGCTGCTACAAGGACCTGGTGGGGCCGATGTTCGATATGGCGTATTCGTCGCTGCTCGAGGACCTGCACGACCGCGGTTTGTTGAGCGAGACGATGGTAGTGGGCTTCGGCGAGTTCGGGCGGACACCGAAGGTGAACCCCGCGGGCGGACGCGACCACTGGCCGCAGTGCTGGACGGTGCTGATGGGCGGCGGACCGCTGAAGGGCGGGCAGGTTGTCGGTTCCTCCGACGATATCGGCGGATTCCCGAAGGACAATCCGGTGACGCCGGCGATGATCGCGGCCACCGTTTATAAAGGTCTCGGGATTGATCTCGAGACAGAGCTGCCGGGCGCGCAAGGGCGGCCGATTCCGCTGGTCGACCGCGGCAATGAACCAATGCACCAGTTGTTTGTTGGATGACGATGAGATTCCTGATTTTTCTCCTACCGGCCTTGCTGGCCGCACAGCAGCTTTCCATCCTGCCTGCCTCCGTGGAATTGACCCACCGCGAGGCGCGGCACCAGTTGATCGCGGAAGCCGTCCGCGGCGGCTATCAGCAGGACCTGACGCGGCAGGCAGAGTGGAGTTCGTCGAATGAAGCGGTAGCGAAGGTGGACGCCAAGGGCATCGTCACGCCGGCCGGCGACGGAGAGGCGGTCATCACCGCTGTGTCCAGCGGCGCTAAGGCGACGGCGCGCGTGAAGGTGAGCGGCTACGCGGCCCCGTTTACGTGGAGCTTTTCCGGACACGTCATCCCGGTGCTGACCAAAATGGGCTGCAACCAGGGTGCATGCCACGGGGCGTTGGCCGGCAAGAACGGCTTCAAGCTGACGCTGCGCGGTTACGATCCCGAGGTGGACTACGACACGTTAACACGGCAGGCGGCCGGACGCCGCGTTTCTCTCGCTGATCCGGCGGCGAGCCTCCTGCTTAAGAAGGCGACTTTCGCGCTGCCGCATGGCGGCGGCAAGCGCTTCTCGACATCGATGCTCGAATACCGCGTGATTCAGGAATGGATCGCCAACGGGGCTAAGGCGCCGCAGGCCAACGATCCGGTAGTGACCGGCCTGGAAGTTTATCCGAAGAGTGCGATCCTCAAGCCCGGCGATGAGCAGCAGCTTGTGGTTCGCGCGCGCTACAGCGACGGGCGGGTGCAGGATGTGACGAGGTGGACCAAGTTCAGCTCATCGAGCGAAGGCGTGGCGCTGGTGGACGACAGCGGGCGCGTGAAGGTGACCGGAGCGGGAGAAGCGGCGATCACGCTGTGGTATTCCAGCCGCGTGCTTTATGCGCGCGTCACTTCGCCCTTTGAGAATCAGGTCTCGGCGGCCGACTATCAGCATTTCCAGCCCCGCAATTACATTGATGAGTTGGCGCTGACGAAGTGGAAGAGTCTGAAGTTGGCTCCCTCCAAGTCCGCGTCCGACGCCGCGTTTCTGCGCCGCGCCTATCTCGATGCGGCGGGCATCTTGCCCACCGCCGAAGAGGTGGAGATTTTCTTAAACGACACGGCACCGGATAAGCGTGCGGGGGCCATTGAAAGGCTGCTTCGCCGCGATGAGTACGCCGATTACTGGGCGTACAAGTGGAGCGACCTGCTGCTGGTGAGCTCGCGCAAGTTGCGCCCCAACGCGATGTGGGCCTTCTATCACTGGATCCGCGATTCGGTGAAAGAGAACAAGCCGTGGGACAAGTTTTCCAGGGAGATATTTACCGGCTCCGGCTCCAGCCGCGAGAACGGCGCGCTCAACTATTTCGTGCTGCACAAGGACACCGTGGCGCTGGCGGAAAACGTCACGCAAGCGTTTCTAGGCCAGCGGCTTACCTGCGCGCGCTGCCATAACCACCCGCTGGAGAAATGGACGCAGACGCAGTACTACCAGTTCGCGAACCTGTTCTCGCGGGTGGGTCAGAAAAACGGCGACCGGGCCGGGGAAACCGTGATCTACGCCAAGGCGGCGGGCGACATTAATCATCCGCGGCTGCTGCGGCCGCTGGCGCCGACGCCGCTGGATGGGAAGTCCATGCCGCTCGATGCCGCGGCGGACCGGCGGATGCATTTCGCCGAATGGCTGACCAGTCCCGATAACGAATACTTCGCGCGCAACATCGTCAACCGCGTCTGGGGCTCGATCATGGGCCGCGGCCTGGTGGATCCGATCGACGATGTGCGGGCAACCAATCCCGCATCGAACGAAGAGCTGTTCGACGCCGTGGTGAAGGATTTCGTTCGCGGCGGGTTCGACATCAAGCGGCTGATCCGCACGATCATGAACTCGGCCACTTACCAGCTGAGCTCGGAAGCCAACGCCACCAACCAGGCCGACAACATTTTCTACTCGAAGTACATCGTGAAGCGGCTGCCGGCGGAGGTGATTCTGGACGCCATGTCGCATGTGACGGGCGTGCCAACGGCATTCTCCGGTTACCCGGCGGGCACGCGTGCGATGCAGCTGCCCGACGTGCGCGTGCAGTCGCGCTTCCTGAGCGTCTTCGGGCGGCCGGAGCGCATCATCTGCGATGCGGGCGAGCGCAGCCAGGACCCGAGCATTTCGCAAGCGCTGCACGTCATCAACGGCGACACGCTGAACAAGAAGCTGAGCGCCGCTGATGGCTACGTGGCGCTATTCCAGAGGCTGGGCCTGTCGGATTCGCGCGTGCTGGAGCACTTGATGCTTTCGGCCTATGGGCGATATCCGGCTGAGGAAGAGCGCAAGCAGATGCTGGATGCGCTGAACAAAGCGCGCGTCAGCGGCACCACATCGGAAGCTGCGAAGGAAGCGCGGCGGCAGGCGATGGAAGACATGGTTTGGGCGATGCTGACGAGCAAGGAGTTTCTGTTTAACCACTGATGAGAGCCGCCGTTCTATTATGCGCGTTCGCCTCGCTGGCGCAGCCTGCGGCAAAGCAGGTTTATTCGATGGCCTGGCATCCGGGCGGCGCGCAACTGGCGCTGGGACGTTATCAGGAAGTGGCGCTTGTGGATGGGCGCATGCAACCATCCGGCGCCGCGCTGACCGGTCACGCCGACGCCGTGCGCGCGGTTGCGTTTTCCTCTGACGGCAAACTGCTGGCCGCGGGCGGTGGATTGCCGGGCAAGCAGGGCGAGGTGAAGATCTGGGATCTGTCCCGGCGCCAGGTGACGGCGAACGTTCAAGGCCACGACGACTGCATCTACGCCGTGGCATTTTCCCCGGACGGGAAGATGCTGGCCACGGCATCCTACGACAAGCTGATCAAGCTCTGGGATCCGGCGACGGGCAAGGAGATCCGCACGCTCACCGACCACATCGACGCGGTCTACGCGCTGGAGTTCACGCCCGACGGGCGGCGGCTGATTTCCGGGGCCGCCGACCGCAGCGTGAAGGTGTGGAACCCGGCGACCGGGGAGCGGCTGTACACGATGAGCGAGCCGCTGGACGGCATCAACGCGATCGCCGTGGATCCGACGGGTACGCTGGTGGCCGCGGGTGGCATCGACAAGTCGATCCGCATCTGGAAGCTGGAATCGAACTCGGCCACGCTGCTGCAATCCTTGATGGCGCATGAGGACGCGATTTTGAAGCTGGCCTGGTCGCCCGACGGCAAGACGCTGGTTTCCGCCGCCGCCGACCGCACGGTGAAATTGCTGCGCGCCTCCGATTTGCGCGAAGTGAAGGTACTGCGGGATCAGCCGGATTGGGTGCACGGGCTCGCGTTTTCCCCTGACGGCAAGACACTGTCCATCGCATGCTTTGACGGAACGCTGGCGGCTCACGCGAGCAGCGAGCTGACAGGCTCCGCGACGCAGCGGGCCGGGAGGTAACTTTTATGCGAAGAGTGATTCTGTTCGGCACCGTGGCCATGTTCGCCGCGGCGCAGATGATAGACGATCCCACAGGGCCGCGCATCACGCCGCCGACGCTGAACTCGGTAACGCCGCTGGGCGGAGCGCGCGGCACGACGGTGGAGATGACGATTGAAGGCCTGAACCTGGCGGGCGCCTCGGCGATCTACTTCAGCGAAGCAGGCGTGAAGGGGAAGATCATTCGCGTGAAGGAGCTGCCTGATCTGCCGGATATACGTCTCGGCTCCAATGGCACGCCGTCGACGATTGACGTCGGCCCGCTGCCGCCGCGGAATCAGGTGACCGTGGAGGTGGATATCGACCCGGGAGCCCATGTCGGTCCCGTACGTTTCCGGGTGCTGACGCCGCTGGGAACCAGCCCGGAGGGCAGTTTTCTGATCGAGCCGTATTTTGGGGAAAGCCCGGACCGCGAGCCGAACGACAGTTTTGAGGGCGCTTTTGAGACTTATCTTCCCTCCGTGCTTACGGGCGCGATTTCCCGCCCAGGCGACGTGGATCACTTCAAGATTCAGGCGAAGGCGGGTGAGGAGCTGGTTTTCGAAAATCCGGCGGCACGCATCGGCTCAACGTTGCAGCCGGTAGTGGAGATCGTGGCCGAGGATCAGTCCGTCGTCGGCCGTTATGGATATGAGGCCGCCGATTCCGGCCAGCGGTTCGCGCATCGATTTACGAAGGACGGCACCTACTATGTGCGAATCTCCGATTTTGAGCAGAGCGGGCGTGGTACGCACTTCTACCGCATGATGGTGGGTAAGCTGCCAGTGGCGGCTTCGGCGTATCCGTTGGGGCTGCGGCGCGGGTCGGAGAAGGAGTTTTCCGTGACCGGCTTCAACCTGGGCGCGGGGAAGGCGGTTGTGAAAACAACTTCCGCGGAGGAGACCATCGATGTGCGGCCAACCGCACCGTCTGGCGCGGCGTTTAGCGAGGTGAAGCTGGCCCTGGGCGATGACCCGGAGATGGAAGCGTCCGGTACCAACATGGACGCCACGTCGGCGCAGAAGCTGGCGCTGCCGGTGACCGTGAATGGCCGGGTCAAGGGGCCACAGCATTTCCGTTTGGCCGCACGCAAGGGCCAGAAGATTGTGGCGGAGGTGAACGCGCGGCGGCTGGGTTCGGAGCTGGACTCGGTGCTCGAAATTCTGGATGCCGCCGGCAAGCCGGTGGAACGGGCGACGGTGCGCGCGGTGTGGGAGACGTTCCTGGTGCTGCGCGATCATGACTCCTCCCAACGCGGGCTTCGCATACAGAGCTGGAACGTGCTGAGCGTCGGCGACTGGGTGATGTGCGGGAACGAGGTGATGCGCGTCGATGAGGTGCCGGACGGTCCCGACGAGGACATGACTGTGGAATCCTTCGGCGGCCAGCGGAGGGCTTTCTTTGGCACCAGCTCGGAGGCGCATGGCGTTGATCGAGCCGTTTACCAGGTGCAGGTGCATCCTCCGGGCGCGCAGTTTTCCCCCAACGGGCTGCCGCTGGTTCGCCTCTACTATCGCAACGACGACGGCGGCCCGGGCTATGGCAAGGATAGCTGGCTGGAGTTCACCGCGCCGGAGGACGGCGAGTACTTGATCCGGTTGGCCGATGTGCGCGGCACGGGCGGCGACAATCATGCTTACCGCCTCAGCGTCCGCGGGCCGCGTCCGGATTTCCGGCTGTCGGTGAATCCGCGCAATCCGAACGTACCTCGCGGCGGAGTGATTCCGGTGACGGTGACCGCGATGCGGCGGGAAGGTTTTCAGGGCGCGATCGAGTTGGAGCTCAGCGGACTGCCCGCCGGCATGCGCGCCAGCGCGAACACGATCGCCGCCGGCCAGGATTCGGCTACGATCCTGTTGAGCGCCGATGCCGACGCCAAGCTCGACGGCGCGGTGGCGTTTGAAGTGACCGGCCGCGCAACGATCAACGGCCGGCGGGTGGCTCACAAGGCCGATCCGGACGACCGCATGAGGATGGTGGCGCTGATGCCGCGCCCGGATATTCTGATGTCGGCCCAGACGAAGGTGGTGGAGCTGGAACCCGGCCAGATGGCCGAGGTCACCGTGCGAGTGCAGCGCCAGAACGGCTTTGCCGGGCGGATTCCGGTGCAGGTCCGCGACCTGCCATCGCGTGTCCGCGTCACCGATTCCGGCTTGAACGGCGTGCTGCTCAACGAGGATGAAGATGTGCGCAGCTTCACGTTGTGGGCACTGCCCAATGCCGAACCTGTGGAAGGAATGATCTACGTTGCAGGCAACGTGGAGACACGCTCCCCACAGCAGAATTCGTACGCGGCGGTGGATGCGGTGCGGGTGCGGGTGAAGCCTGCCACCGGACAATCGTCCCGGAACACGGCGGAGAAGTCCGGCGCGGCGCGATAAGCAAGCCGAGGCGAACCGATTCTGGCTATAATATAGCCAGAAATGCGCTACGAGATCGTTCTGGCCCCCGAGGCCAACAATGATCTAAAGCGGTTGAGTGCACCAATGAGGGCTTGGGTACGCAAGCTGATGGAGACGCACCTGCGTCACTCGCCGGAGATGATCAGTAAGAGCAGAATCAAGCGGCTAAGAGGGATGCGCCGTCCACAGTACAGATTGCGAATAGACGATATGAGAATCTACTACGACGTATCGGGCAACCAAGTGGAGGTTCTGGCGATCGTCTCCAAGGAGGCGGCCGCCTTATGGCTTGAGGAGAAAGGAAGCCGGGAATGAAAAGAGTGCCGCTCTCTGAGGTAAAAGACGATCTATCGAGGTACTTGCGGTTGGCTGAAAAAGAGAACATCGTGATCACGCGGCATGGCCGGCCAGCGGGGCTTCTGGTGGGTTTTGAAAATGAGGAGGAGTGGATCGATTACCGGATAGAGAACGATCCTCGATTCTTGAAAAGGATCGCCGCGGCGAGAGAAAGCTTGCGGTCAGGCGGGGGAACACGACTGGAAGAATTGCCGGACTAAGGATTTGTCTAAAAATAAGATAGTCAGTGTAATGGATTGAGGGGCTGGATTTCGTAGTTCCAATCGCCGTGAAACTTGTCGCGGCGGATGTTCACCTGAGCCAGTTCCTCATCGGAGATCCTGATGCCGGGTTGATAGGTTTCGGTATTCAACTCGGCATGAACTTTCAGCCCCGTTTTTGTGGTGGTCGCCGCGATCAGATTGACAATTGTCTGGAAGCTTTGGAGAGGTTTTCCTCGCCAGTTCTGGGTGATGTAGGAGAACAGGCGATGTTCGGGTGCTGTAACATTTTCTGTGTAAATTGTTCTGGAGTAGGCTAAGGGTAGGCAACCGTTTCCGCTGATGCGTTTTTGGGGCGGAGGGAGCCCGTAGGGCGACTGACGTCCCCAAAAACGCCGCGAGCCTGACAGCGGGCCGACACCGCCGGGCGGTGCGCCACCAGGAGTTGCGGTGTGCCACCAGGTGTTGCCGTGTGCCAAAAAACGAGAGGACCGCGCGGGGCGGCCCTTTCTCTTTCGTGCCGTCTTGCCGTACCTAGAAAGCGAACTTCAGAGCGAACTGGTTCGTTCGCATCTCGCGAGCGTTGGTGATCTGCCCATACTGCGGAGAGGTCACGTTCGTATCCGGGAATGTCCAGTTGGGGCGATTTGGGAAGTTGAACGACTCGAACCGGAATTCGAGGTTCGCCCGTTCGCCGAAATTGAACCGCTTCATCATGGAGAAATCCCAGCCGAGGACGCCGGGCGAGAGGTAGATGTTGCGAGCGACGTTGCCTTCGCGGTAGGTTAGCTCGTTGAAGCCCCGCGAGTCGGGCGAAGTGCAAGTAATTGCCGCAGCGCCGCGGCCGGACGAATGCCGCTTGAAGTACTCCTGCGGAGTCGGGTTATCGACAAACGGGCTAATACCCGTCGCGTCGCCGCGGCTGCCTTGGGTGGTGCCCCCGAGATCGCCACAACCGCCGCCGCCAAACGGCGTGCCGGTCGACAAGGTGAGAATCGAGCCGACGGACCAGCCGCCAAGAATTGCGTTTCCGAATCCGCCCAGGTCCTTCTTACCCTTGCCGATCGGCAATTCGTACAGGGCGGAAGCCGTGAAACGATGCAGCTGGTGGAACTGCGAAAGGCCCCGCTCGCTCGCGAAATTATGGTTGTTCGCAGGGAACAGGTTGTCGCCGTCGTTGGTGCGGATGCCGGAGCCGTCGTCGATGGCCCGGGCCCACGTGTACCCAAGCAGGTATGTCAGCCCCTTGCTGAAACGCTGCTGGACCTTGACGATGCCGGAGTTATAGTTGGAGTTTACGTGTCCGCCGATAGTCTGGATGCGGCCGTAGATCTGGCCGCCCCACGGCCGCCGGGCGTTCGCGACCCGCGTGTCGTCCGGGCCGCTTCTGAAGATGGGGTCGTTCCATCCGTACATGCGCTGCAGCTTGTGTCCTGCGTTGCCCTGGTAGCCGACTTCGACCAACAGCGAGTCGGTCAACTGGTGCTGGATGTTGAGCAGGTATTGGTGAACGTATGCGGTCCTGCGGGCATTCTCGTTCGAAAACGTGTAGAGGCCGCCCAGGCACAGTCCCGTCCAGCCGGCACACGTTCCTGAGTCGACGCCCTTGAACGCCCACGGATTGGACACGTTGGACGTGGGAACCAGGTCAAGCGATCGCGCCGACTCACGGAAGCCGAGGTTGCGGGCCATATCCCAAACGGGATTGATCGTGTCCTGAGCGAAGAAGAGGCCGTACCCGGTACGCACCGTCCATTTGGCGCTGGGCTGCCAGGCGATTCCAATGCGGGGAGCAAAGTCATTCTTGTCGGGCCGCACGGTGGCGCGTCCGCCCAAAACGTCGTCACCGGTCGCTTTCGGGATGATATCGGCCAAGCGCACATTGAGATCCTGGTGGAAATCGCCGTCGCCTGGCCGCACGAGAGTCGGGACGGGGCAGCTTGGGTCAAGAGCCCTACCGCCATCGAGCACGCCTGTGCAGGACAGCTTCACGTTGAAGATTCCGCGGTGGCGATCCTTGAATGGCGGCGTGAACTCGTAGCGAAGGCCGATGTTCAAGGTCAGGTTTGGACGAATTTTCCAGGTGTCCTCCACGTAGAACGCTTCGGACCACTGGCGGAACTGAGTATTCGCGATACCGAGCGCGCGCGTGGACTCCTGCGTCCACCCCAGCAGGCCCGTCGCGAATCCAGAGCCAGTACGGCCAAGATTGGCCGGGTCAGCCGAGTACCGAGCCGGGAATTGGAAGAAGCCGCGCGGGAACTGGTTGCCGATCTGGTTAAATCGCCGGCTGACGATCTCACCGCCGAACTTGAAGGAGTGCGTGCCCTTCACCCAACTCAGGTTGTCGAGGACCTGGTAGGTCTGGTTATTGACAATGAACGGAGCTTCCGTCGTTTCGCCCCACCCGGACACCAGGTTGTTGCCGTCGAAACCGACCGCGGGAGCGCCCCACGCTGCCGGAATGGGCGCCGGCAATCCGGGAATCGCCAGCTCGGAAGTCACATCCCGAGTTTTGGCCAGTGCGGTCGCTTTGTCGTTGGAAAAGATGTTGGCGCCGACTCGAAGTTCGTTTACCACGGTGGGCGAAAGTGTGCGGACGTTGGACATCATATACTGCCAGACGCCTGTGTCGATCTTGTCGTCCTGGGATGGGAAGGTAAGGCCGCCGGTGACCAGTTCCTTGCCCCAGCTTACGCGGCCGAACCATTGAGATTGGACGCTCTCGTTGAAGTCGACGCGCGACGTGAATTGATCCCAGTCTGTCGGGCTCGGAGCGTTGCGCACGTAATTGAATCCGGATACGCCCACAACAGTGCCGGGCAGGTTGGGCCTGCCATAAAACTCCATCAGTTTGAGGAAGGTCGGATTGAACCGTGCCACCGGAATCTGCCGGTTCGGGAATGGCATGGCGGAAGGCTGGCCGCCGCCAACGCCGGGCCGGATGGTGTTCGGGTCAAAGATCGGGAAGTGCTGCGGGGCAGAAAAATCGCCTCTCAGCATTGCTTCATCGGCCACCGTGGCGCGCCGCACCGAATAGACGCGCTCGCGCAGACCTTCATAGTTCACCATGAAGAACAGCTTGTCCTTGCCGTTGAGGACCTTCGGGATCGACAGCGGCCCGTCGAGAGTGAAGCCAAACTGGTTTCGGCGGAACGGATTCTTGGGACCCGACTGGAGCCATGGCCGTGCCTGAATCTTGTCGTTACGAAGGAACTCGAAAAGGACACCGTGGTAATCGTTAGTGCCGGACTTGGTGTTCACGTTGATCTGGGCGGGCGAGCGGCCGAACTCAGCCGAATAAACGCCCGTCTGTACCTTGAACTCTGACAAGGCGTCTATCGATGGCCGGACTACGAAGGTGTTGAAATTGACGTCTGTGTTTTCGACGCCGTCCAAAGTGAAACGGTTGTACTGCTGGCGCATGCCGGCGATCGACAGGGCCTGGTTGGCACGCTCGCCGCCCTGCCGTCCATTGGCTTGGCCTCCCGCAGGCATTTCGGCGCTGACGTTCGGCGCGAGGCGAACGAGTTGCAGATAGTTGCGTCCATTGAGCGGCAGTTCGACGATACGCTTCTGCTCGATCACGGTGCCGGTCGCGGTGCTCGACGTCTGCAGCATCTCGGCCGACGCGGCCACTTCGATCGACTCAGTGACGTTTCCAACCTCCAACGCGAGGTCAACGCGGAGGACGTCGCCCACCTGGAGTGTTCGTTCACCGGTAACGGCAGTCTTGAAGCCAGTCGACTTGGCCTCTATCTTGTAACGGCCCGGAACGAGGAATGGAACTGTGTAAGCTCCCGCCGCGCTGGTGGTCACCTGGCGCACCTGGTTCGTGGAGAGATTCGTTATCGCCACCGCGGCGGCGGCAATCGCGGCACCGGAAGAATCGTTCACTGTACCCGTGATCTCGCCGTAAGTCTGGCCAAACGCCAGCGAGGCGGCGAGCAGGCACAAAGCAACTGCAAACAACTTAGTCCTCATTGAATTCCCTTTCGTTACTAGACACCTGGATTCCTGAAAGCAAGCCCGTCGAGCTTTAGATAATTATAGCTGACTTCATTCTGTTTTGATACTGTTAATGTTGTCACACAGGAACAGGCAAAGCTCTCCAAATAAACCACTTAGAGCGTTTGCCCGTCAAATAAAATTAAATTTTTTAATCTATGGTCAGAACGAAAACCTTAGGCCCAACTGCACCTGGCGGTTTGCTCCGGATGCAACTAGCCTCCTGCGCTTCTGCTAGGATAAAGGTGTGAACTTTCGCCGCCCCTCAAACGTCTTTTCCATGGGGAGAAACCTGTCTTGAAAACCAAATGGAAGGTCACGCTTGGCGTGACGGCTGTGATCATCCTCGGCGGCGGCATCCTAGGCGGCATTCAGTACAGCAAAAAAGGCATCGTCACGGTCCAGACCGGACGCGTGGTGACGAAGGACCTGACTTCGCTGGTGACCGCCTCTGGAGAGATTAAGCCCCGCAATTACATCAACATCGGGACCAACGCGATAGCCCCGTCGCGGATCACCGAGATTCTGGTGGTGGAGGGTCAGCAGGTCCGGCGTGGGCAATTGCTGGCGCAGCTTGAGGCGGTGCAGCCGGAGGCGGAAGTGGCAGCGCAACGAGCTTCCCTCTCAAGCACCGAAGCCGAATCGGCCGCCTCGGAAGCGTCGTTGCGAGCGGCGGATGAGCAAATCCGCACCCTGCAAGCCTCGCTTGATCGTGCCAAGGCGGAGTTGGAGCGCGCCAAGATCAACTTCTCAAGGACCGATAAGTTATACAAAGAGAAGCTGATCGCGCAATCGGAATACGACACCAAGCGAATTGAGTTGGAGGCCGGCGAAGCCGCCGTTCGTGAGGCGGAGGCGCGGATCACGCAGTCGCGCGCCCAGCGCGCGCAGCTGGCGGCGAACCTTTCCGCCGCACAGAAGCGGATTGCGCTTTCGCAAGCTAACCTTCGGCGCGCCCAGGACGTCTTGAAGAGGACGCAAGCTGTTTCCCCGATCGACGGCATGGTGACGAACCTACCGGTCCGAGTCGGTGAAACGGTTGTCCCAGGTATCCAGAATTCGCCCGCGAGCTTGATCATGACGATTGCCGACATGTCGCTGATTACCGCCGAAGTGAAGGTGGATGAGACCGATATCGTCAACGTGAAGCTGGATCAGATAGCCGATGTCACTATCGATGCCATCCCGAACAAGACCTTTAAGGGCAAGGTGATTGAGATCGGCAACACAGCGATCTTGCGCTCCACCGGTTTGGCGGCCAGCCAAAGCGCCATTTCCAGCCAGGAGGCTAAGGACTTCAAAGTGGTGGTCGCGCTGACGGAGCCGCCATCGGAGATCCGGCCGGGCTTGAGCTGCACCGCGAAGATCGTGACGGCCACGCGCCAGAAAGCGGTGGCGATTCCGATCCAGGCGCTGACTGTGCGCCAAAAGGGCGACCTGGAAGCCAAGGATGAGAAGAACGTACAGGCCGCGGTGAAGATGGACCCCGCCGAGGAAAAGGCGCGCAAGGAAGAGATCCAGGGCGTGTTTGTGGTGCAGGGGGAAAAGGCCGTCTATCGCAAGGTGGATACGGGCATCACGGGGGCCACGGATATCGAGGTGCTGAGCGGGCTGAAATCAGGCGATGAGATCATCACCGGCAGCTACAAGGTGATCCGCACGTTGCGTAACGACGCCAAGATCAAGGTGGACAACAAGGCGCCGGCGAAAGCAGAATCCTAATCGAGCAGGAGTAAACATGGCACAGGCAGCAGTGGATCCATTAGTCGAACGCGGCCATCAATTAAGGCGCGAAGGTATCATTATCCGCACCTTCGACTTGTGGAAGACCTACATCATGGGCGACCAGGAGATCAACGCGGTCTCCGGCGTTGACATCGAGATCCGCAAGGGAGAGTACGTGGCGATCATGGGGCCGTCGGGCTCCGGTAAGTCGACGCTGATGAACTTGATCGGGTGCCTGGATACGGCGAGCAAGGGCCAGTACTACATCAACGGCTCGCTGGTCAGCAATTTGACCGACGATGAGCTGGCGCGTATCCGCAACAAAGAGATCGGCTTCGTTTTCCAGACCTTCAACTTGCTCAGCCGCGCCACGGCCCTGCATAACGTGGAGCTTCCGCTGATTTATTCCGGTGTTCCCGCCGACACGCGCCAGGAGAAGGCGAAGAGCTCGCTGCGCTCGGTAGATCTGGAACCTCGCATGTACCACAAGCCGAACGAGCTGTCTGGAGGCCAGCGTCAGCGCGTGGCCATCGCCCGGGCACTGGTAAACAACCCTTCGATCCTGCTAGCCGACGAACCGACGGGAAACCTCGACTCGGCCACCGGTAACGAGATCATGGCCCTGTTTGACCGGCTGCACCAGCAGGGCAACACCATCATTCTGGTTACGCACGAGCACGACATCGCCATGCACGCCCACCGCGTCATCCACATCCGCGACGGCAAGGTGGAAAAAGACGAGAAGGTGAAGTAGTTACTTGCGTGCTTCGCGCAGCACCGGGTAGAACTGCACGAAGACGTTGTCCACGGCGGCGTGATCGTTGTGGCACTGCCAGCAGGCTTGCTTGGGGAACGGTTTCGCTTCCGGCAGCGGCTTGCCGCCCGAGCCGATGAAGTTGAAGTAGGCCCATTTATCCGGGTAGCGCTGTTCATCCTTGAGGGCCACCTCGATGCCGACGGGAGCGTCTTCAAACATGCCCTGCTTGTTGATGGATGCGTTGATGCCGGGGCGGATCACCTCCATCACGAGCATCGTCTTGTCGGGGAACTTACCGGTTTGCACGTAATGCCGGTAAGCTTCGCGCTGAAGGTAGATATTGTGGAAGGTCTTGGGCCGCTCCGCCTTGGTGCCGTCGGGCTCCGTGTAGCCCATGCCGTAGTTGGCGCCGACGAACATCCATTCGCGGAAGCCTTCCGGGCGGATCAGCTGATCGCCGTTATAGCGCGGCTCTGCCATCTGTTCGGAACCGGCGGGGAAGCTCAAACACAGTGCAACAAGAATCGCATACCGCATTGCCTCAGCTTAGCAAGCCGAGGGCGCCTTTGGAGAAGGTGAAAGACAGCTTCCACGCAATGACCTTCCCTCGAGCTACATCAGGCTAACATGCCCAGGCCGCCGGGAGTGAACGCGAATCCGGGGAAGACATCGGACAGACCGCTGTGGCCGAGGTGGCCGCTGATCAGCTCGCCGAGCACCTGGCGGAAGTCGGTGGTGACGGCGAGGTCGCGGCCTTCAAACAGCTGCTCCTTTTCGAGGCCCGGCCAGCGGCCGTGGATCTTACCGCCTTTGACGGCCCCGCCGAGGGCGAACATGACGCCGCCGTGGCCGTGGTCGGTGCCGCGATTGCCGTTCTCATGCGCGGCGCGGCCGAACTCGGACATGGTGACGAGAACGATGTCCTCCATGCGGTCGCCTAGGTCTGCGGCGAAGGCGGCGATCGATTGGGAGAACTCGCGCAGCATGTTCGGCAGGATGTTGGCTTCGTTGACATGGTGGTCCCAGCCGCCGGTGTCGGCGAAGGCGACTTGCAATCCGGCGTCGGCCTTGATGAGGCGTGCGATCTGCTCCAGGCTCGGGCCCAGGCGGCCGCGCGGATACGCGGCTGCGTTGGCGGGGGTGTAGCGGCGGCGGTTGATGGATTCGATCAGCTTGATGGCATCGAAGGTGTCCTTGCCTGCGCCTGCCAGTTCCTGATCCTCCGAGCGTGAGTACATCGACTCGAGCATGCCCGAGGCTTCCTGGCTGCGGAGATTGAAGTCGCGCAGATTGCCGACGGCGACGGCGCTGCTGGCTCCGCGCAGCGCGCGCGGCAGGCGCGGGCCCATGGCGACGGCGCGGATGGGAGAAGCCTTGGGATCGTCATTGAGCGCGCGGTTGAGCCAGCCGCCGCGCGTTGACTTGACGCCCGGTGTGCCGGACTCCATGTAGTCCTGCGCGTCAAAGTGCGAACGCGTGGGATCGGGCGAGCCGCAGGCGGTGACGATGGCGAGCTGGCTGCGCTGGAAGAGTTCGTGGAAGGGTTGCAGGGAAGGGTGCAGACCGAAGCTGCCGTCCAAGTCCAGAGCGCCTTCGGGCTTGCCGGGCGCGGGCACGGCGAGCGTGGGGCGGAGCTGGTAGTAGCGGTTCTCGCGGAACGGAACCAGCATGTTCAGCGCATCGGCGGCGCCGCGCTGGAAGATGGCGACGAGAATCTTGTTGCGCGAGGTGGCAGCCCCGGCGGCGCGAGTCAGCCACAGCGGCGCCGCGCCGATGCCGGCCACGGCGAGAGCTGACTCACGAAGAAAGATGCGCCGTGTTCTCATGTCACTTCCTTTGAAACTCGGGCGAACCAAGATAGAGGCCCGCGGCCAGTTGTTTCTCGACGCCGGGCTGATCCAAACGCAGCGCCGCCAGATCCGGCTGCACGCCCGGAAGCTGGCCGCTGGCGAGCACGGTGGCGAAGTTCATGCGCGCCAGCAGTCCGGCCGTGTTCATCCACTCCTCGCTGAGGTTGGGATAGCCCGTAGGCTCCTCCTTGCGGTAGAGCGGCTGTCCGAGTTGTTCGATGCGGGAAGCCAGCACCAGCGCCGCCTCCACCTTCGCGTCAACGGCACGCACGGCGCTGGTGACCAGCTCAAGAGGCGACTTCATCTTGGAACGATAGGCGCCTTCGGAGAAGAATTCGCGCGAGGTCAGCATCGCGCGCATGACGGCACGCAAGTGGCCTCCGGTTTTTGTGAAGGTTGCCGCCATGCGATCGATGAGAGTGGCGGGCGGCTGATCGGCGACAAAGCGCTGCGCCAGGCGCGTAGAGATGTAACGCGCCGTGGAGGGATGTGTGGAGAGGATCTCGATCACCTTCAACCCGTCCTGTTCACCGCCGCCGGCGGGGATCTTGTGGCCGAGGACAGTTTTCTCCCCACGATCGTGCAGCCGCGCGGCGAACTGGAATCCTCCGCCCTGACGCGGATTCTGGATGGTCCAGCCGGTGAAGCAGCGCGCCACCTCGACGACGTCCTGCTGTGTGTAGCCACCATCGACGCCGAGCGTGTGCAACTCCAGAAGCTCACGCCCGAAGTTTTCATTCAGCCCACGCGCCTGGCGCGGCAGCGGCGGCAGCGGACCCATGCCTGGTCCGCGGCGGCGGCGCATCCGTTGCAGATTCTCGATGGCCCTGGGGTCCATCGACTGCCAGTTGTCCAGGTAGAACAGCATCGCCGGATGGCGCGCCGTGGCCAGCAGCATGTCAGAGAACTTGCCCAAAACATGGGGCCGGATGGCGTCGCGTTCGTAGCTGGTGACCAGATACCGGTCCGCGCCCTTGTTCATGTAGACATTGAAGTGGTTGAACCAGAAGTCGACCAGCACCTCTTCGAGTTGCCGCTCGCTGAGCAACGCCCGGTAGAGCTTCGCCTCCATCAAGTCACTGGCGATGACCGCCACCGGCTGGCGGGCCTTCATCATCTGGCGGCGGGTCTCCACTGGGGCCGTTAACATCACCATCTGACGCAGTTGGCCGGGGAGGGCGGCGAGCAGCTTTTCGCGCTTCTCGTCCTCGATGCTTTGGATGAGCGCCAGGCGCTCTGCCGGGCTGCCTTGCCGCAGAGTCCGCACCTGCATCGGGGTGAGCAGGGACCGCAAATCCGGCGATTGGGTTTGTTTTGCATTTTCGGGGTTGGGTGGCCGGAGCGGGTAATCCTGGACCAGCTTCTGGCTGCTTAAAGCGAGTGTTTCCAGAGGCTTGAGTTTTTCCTGAAGGAGCGGGTTCTCGGCAATCCGTTGCGGGTGCAGCTGGCGTTCGACCCACTTTTCCAGACCCATCTTCTTTACCGCTTCGACGTCCCCGGGCCGGGCTCCGAAGCTGAGGCGGTCCAGAGCATGCTGGATTTTCTTGTCTTTCGAGAGTTTACGATGGAAAGGATTGGCCGCCGCAGGCAGGAGAAGCGAAAAAGAGGAGATAACTCCTATGGCTACAATGTATTGGACGCGTTTCATCAGCCACCCTCTGTACTACACTACTAAATCTGCGTTTCTTTGCCTAGCGCGACGATTTTTTCATGCGGCCATGGCAAGCTGGTTGAGTTGACTGACGCTGGTCCGCGCGGTTGTCAGCACGGCGATGAGGATGGCTCGACCGGAGTCGGTGACGTGGTAGCGGTGGGTCCGAGCTACCTTGTGGATGAGGCCGTGGGCGCGAAGCATCCTCAGTTTCCGGCTGATGGCTGCCGACCGGCGCCGGCGTTCCGCCAGCGAGTTGGCTTCCGTCGGATGGAGCAAACCTTGCAGGTCACGATTACGGAAGCCATTGATGAGGAACTCGCCGTGATTGATCGCCGTAAGCAGATCCTTGTCCTCCGACCAAGGGTGAAGTCCCCGCACCGAACGTCCGGAGTAGGTCGTGGACCGCTGAATGTCGCGCGTCAACTCTTCCACGCTCCGGCTGTCATCTACGCGCGCCAGCGCGTTCAATAACCAGTCGTTGGCTTTCTGCGACACCGCGGCCCTCCGATGCAGATCGGCAATTCCCTTTCTCATCGGCCTCCATGCCAATTCGTCCTCCGGCCCGCCTTCCTTCGGCCGATAGGTTCGAAAATCGCTCACGTCATTGAGTGTGGTCTCGGCTCCGCGCAGCACACTGCCGATCTCGCTGTAGGCCTTGTCGTAGAACTTGGCGGAGTTCCCGTTCATCCGGTACTTTACTCGTTCCCCTTCGTGCCGGCCGCGGCGGGGAACTCAGGGTGGATATTGCGGTAGGGGTTAGCGATCAATTCGTCAAAGACGCGCGCGATTTGTAACTGTTTGTTCCAGCGTTCCGGATCCGGCGGCTCGATTTTCTTCGATCTCCGGTCGCGCTCGGACATGGCAACGTTGTCCACCCACCAGGTGACGGCCACGGGACGACCGTCCATATCGCGTGGAATCGAAACGGCGACCATGTTGAGATCGAGCGCCTTGTCCAGCTCATAGGCGGCCGGATTGAACGCGTAGTGGCGCTGATGGCGCGCGGTACCCACTTCCGTTTCCATGCTGGCGTCGTGCCGGCGCTCGCCGTCATCCAGGCTGATCCGCCATTGGAAATTGTTGTGTTGACGTTTGCCGATAATGGCGGCCTTTGAGAGGAACCGTTCCATTTCGGCGCGGGCGGGCTGGGGTGAACCAAGGGCGGGCTGCGCTTGGATTGTAAAGGGCAGTAGCAGGGTAAGGAGAGCGAGGAAGCGTAGGATCACCGGAAGTTCTCCACAAGCATGAGGTCGTCTGCGGAGGCGTCCATGCGGGTAAAGAAAATCGTTCTGCCATCGGGAGCCGCGGCGAGCCCCGCCGTGACTTCGCCGAGGTTACGAGCAACGGTCGTGGTTCTGCCGGTGGCAAAGTTAAGGTATTGAAGCCGAGTCTCGTTGTCGAGCCGGTCGATGTAGTAGATGCCGGTGTCGATCACTGAGTAATTGAACCAGACCATCCCGCCGAGCACCTTGACCGGTGCGCCGCCCGCGGGGGGCAGCCGCCACACGGTCCCGTCCGCGACGGACACGGAATTATAGTAGAGGCTGCCATCGGTGGTTTCGATGGGGCCGCTGCCTCCTTGATTCGGGGTGACCTGTACCGCATCTCCTCCGGAGGCCGGCATTTTCCAAATCCGATAATCGCCGGAACGCATCGAGGCGAAGTAGATCGACTTGCCGTCGCGCGAAAAGGAAGGACAGAGATCAATGAGCGGGTGCGAAGTGAGACGCAGCGGCTTGCCGCCGGCAACAGGCACCACGTAAATATCGAACTCGCCTTCCGGGTTGGAGGAGAAGGCAATGGACTGGCCGTCCGGCGACCAAAACGGACACATGGTCTCCTGAGCGCCCATTGAGGTGAGCTTGACGGCGTTTGTTCCATCCACATCGGCAAGCCAAATCTCCGGATCTCCCGAGCGGGCAGAGCTGAAGGCAACCCGGCGGCCATCACGAGAAAACCGGATATGGTATTCCGGCTTGGTGGATGAAAACGCAGCCGGGACCGGCGCCGAGGTGGATGGCGCTCCCGGCGCCGGCACCTGGATCCGCCAGAAGTTGAAGTCAACGAAACTGCGCACGTAGACCAACCGGGCAGGCCTGCCGGGTTGAGCACGCGAGATGGCGGGCATCATTCCGTCCTCGCCGACATTGACAAGCCGCGTTGGCGTGTTCTCTCCGGGGACGGACTGTCTCCACAGGCTGCCCTTGGCGGAGAATAGAATCTCGGTACCGCTGGGCATCCAGGCGGGGTGGTCGGCGCGAAGCGAGGCGGGGGTGAGACGCGTGGGCTCACCTGCCGGGGCCAGTCCGCTGTCGAGGGGAAGCAGGTGAAGCTCACCCGCCCCCCACGAAGTTCGACGGAGGAAGACGAGGGAGCGGCCATCTGGGGAGACGGCTGGGGCGATGTCGGCAAGCACCGGGGGTTGAGGCTTGGTGAGCGGACTTTTCTCGCCCGTTTCGACGGAAAGCAGGAACAAAGCGTCCGGCTTGCCCCCGCCGGTGGAATCGGTCACTACCAGGAACTTGCTGTCCGCCGACCAAGCCAGATACGTCGCGAACATGAAGTCTTGCGACCGGACATCGGCCAGTTTCCGATCGGGACCGCCCAGGGGAGGGATGATGCGCAACTCGCGGCTGCGCTGACCTGTAGGGGCAGGAGCAGGACCACGGAAGTAAGCAATGTGCCTGCCATCGGGAGACCAGACCGGGTTGTAGTCGCTGGCCGGATCGGTGGTGAGCCGCAAGGGAGAGCCCGAGCCGATCTGCTGTACGTAGATATCCTGGTTGCCCCCGCCAGCGCCGGTCCAGGCGAACACGACGTGATTGCCATCCGGGGAAAGGGACGGATAATACTCCATGCCCGGGAACGTAGTGAGCGCAACGGCGCTCAGCGGTTCGGCGGGATGAAAGTACGGTAGCGTTTTCCAAGCGAGGACTGCTGCCGCTACCAGCACGGGAATCAACGCAGCCCATGCCCAGCGGCGCCGCCGGAGCGGCGGCGCGGCGCGCGCGCCGTCGCGCAGCGCCCGCAGGTCTACCAGCAGGTCGTCGATGTGCTGATAGCGCTGCTCGGGTTTCTTGGCCAGCGCCTTACTGACGATGCGGTCCAACTCCAACGGCACGGCGGCGCGCTGCGCGGTGATCGGCTCGTGCGGTTGGTGAATGATGGAATGGACTACGGCTGCTTCCCGTTCGCCTTCAAACGGCAAACGGCCCGTGACCATTTCGTAGAGGACCACGCCGAGGGACCAGATATCGGTGCGGCGGTCGGTTTCGAGGCGCTGGGCCTGTTCCGGAGACATGTAGGCGGGGGTGCCGAGGACGGTTTCGGTTTTGGTAAGCCGAGTGCCGCTTGCGAGCTGTGCGAGGCCGAAGTCCATGATCTTGACCTGGCCGGAAGAGGTGAGCATGAGGTTGGAGCTCTTGATGTCGCGATGGACGATGCCTTTCTGGTGCGCGGCGCGGAGGCCTTCGGCGGCTTGAATGGCGATGTCGAGAGCCTCGTCGAACTTGAGTGGGCGTTCACGGATTTTGGCGCGGACTTCCGGACCGTCGATGTAGCCCATGGTGAGGAAGACACGGCCGTCCACTTCGCCGACCTCGTGGACGATGCAGATGTTGGGGTGATCGAGGGAGGCGGCGGCTTTGGCCTCGCGCAGGAAGCGCTGTTTATGCTCGTCGCTTTCGAGGAGGT
>VFZE01000057.1 GCA_016871315.1 Acidimicrobiia bacterium
CGGGCCGGACGGTGTGTCTGCTCGTCAATTTCCAGAAATCCAAGGTCGAGTGGAAGCGAATCGTCAACGGATTTCAGAGTGCAGAGCCACCTGCGACGCCGGCTTCGGGCCGACTAGCACTAGCCAACCTTGCCCTGTCCAGCTATTTTCCGGACACTACACTAGAGCCAAGCCGTGAAAGCATGAGTTCGCGTGCAGGACCTTACGCCTTCGTCGCTTTCTTAACCTCCAGCCCTCGGATGAGTTGCTCGGCCTTGCGGCGCTGCACGGTGGCTTCGTCCTGCTTACCGAGTGCGTCATAGGCGCGGGCCAGCAGCGCGTGCGCGTCACGCCGGCCCCAGGCGTATTCGCAGAACTCGGCCAGTTGCAGCGCGGCTTCTGCGTCATCGCGCGCGGCCCTGGCGTTCGATTCGGCTTCCAGCCGGTATCCGGCGCGGAGGTTGAGCGCGTCGGTCATCACCACCCGGTAGTTGCGCGGCCGGGCCAGTTGCAGCGCGCGCTCGCAGGCGGCGAAGGCCGCGGGCCGGTTCTTGAGCATGAGGTGGCACTCCGCTTCCCTCACCAGCGCGCGGGCGAGTTCGTGGATCATGTGGCCGGTGGTGAAGGTCTCCTTAGCGCGGCCGAGATGTTCGAGCGCCGGTTCCGGACGCCCCCTGGCATTCTCCACCCAGCCGAGCATCCAGTCGCAGCGGGCTACGTCGTTCTGCCACTGGTTTTCTTCGCAGATCTTTCGGTTCGCTTCCGTCAATCGCGCCGCTTCCTCGCTCGCGCCTATGCGCATCAGGTGCTCCGCCCACTGCACTCCATGAAGGCTGTATAAGTCGTCGCCGTCTGGGTCGATGCGATTCTCGATAGCATTCGCCGCCCGAAAGTGGCTCTCCGCCTCCGCCACCTCTCCCCGCAGCGAAGTGGCGTAGCCGAGATAGGCCAGGCTGTTACATTCCTCTCTCTCGCCCTTTACCTTCCGGGCCAGCTCCAGCGCTTCCTGGAAACTGCCGCATGCCTTCGGGAGCAGGCCAAGCCTGCTCTCCGTATCGCCAAGGTTTTGCAGGCCAATGGAGAGATTCCTTTCATCTTCCTCGCGCCTGTAGAGAGCAACGCTCTCCCGGTACCACACCAGCGCCGTCTCCGGCTCCCCGGCGTGATTCGCAAATAGCCCGACTTCGTTCAAATAGAAACCCAGGCCCCGGGTGCTGATCCGGCTTGCGAGCGATGACCGGCGGTCCGCGTCGCGAACAAAGTTCAGGGCTACTTCCATGCCCCAATGCGGCGCGGGTAGCGAGATAAAAACATACCCATTCCCCAGCCGCGACGTGTACAAGTCATCGGCAGCCTCCACCTCACCGGCATCCAGCAGCACTTCGATGGCGGCGGAGATTCGCCGGATCGTTTCCGGCGACCGGGACGAGGCCTCATCCGGCTGCCCGGCAATCAGACTGGCTGCCTCCTTGGCCTGATCCCCAAGCGCGCCGCGCCGGAAATGGTCGCGCAGGATCGGGTGGCAGGCATACTGCGTTTGCCCATCAGACCCCGTATCCCCGGTAAGCAGGTGATCGCCGTGCAAGGTTCCCAGCGCCGCGGACAGCGCCGCCTGATTCCGCCTGAGCAAGCTTTCCCACAACCGGCTGAGCGTGGCCGCGCTCACCGGCATCCGGAATAGCGACACCAATCCCAGCGCCAGCCGTTGCTCCTCCGGCAGTGTCTTTTCATAAAACCCCAGCAGACGTTTCATCTTGTCTTCGAGCTCGCCGTGGCCGATTTCGAACTGTCGAATACGCGTTGGGTCCCCGCGATCCTTCGGCGGAACCGATCGCGCGAAGATACGCAGCGCAAGCGGATGCCCTTCCAGTTGCTCCGAGATCCGCTTCCGGTCCTCCTCCTCCCCGCCCAGACCCATCTCCTTTAGCAGCGCCGCCCCTTCGCCTTTCGGCAAACCGGCCAGCGGAAGGGACCGCAGAGCGCCTCCGATATAGGGATTCAGATCGGGAAACGGAAACCGGCTGGTCAGCACCAGCAGGCTTTGGCTGTTGCCATTGCAATGAGCGTGCAGGAGATCTGCCACCTCAGGTGATAACAGTTCGCCGTAGGCTACCGTGCCCGGCATCTCCTGCAACACCTCCAGGCCATCCAGCGCCACCAGCATGCGCTGGGAACTCAGCCGTGCGGGCTGCAACTCTTTCAGGAACTTCCCCGGGTCGCGGTCCCGGTAGAAGCTCCAGAAGAGGATGCCGTCCCATAAGCCTTCCTGCTGCCGCTTCAGCCAGTGGCCCACGAGCGCGGTTTTGCCCAGCCCGCCGACGGCGGAGATCGCCACTACACGTACGCTTTCCTCGCGCACCCAACCGTCGAGCCTTGCCAGCAGATCGTCACGGCCGGTGAACCTTTCATCGTCGGTAGTCTCATGTACGAAGCGCCGCTCGGTGGCCCGCGCCGCCGGCTTTGGTTTGCTGATTGGGGCCGTAACCGCCGCCGCCCGGGGCAAGGAATTCAGCAGCTCGACCACAGATGAGTGATCTCCCTGCCGCACGCGGTAGAAAATCACCTCCGCGTTGAAGCGCTCGAGATACTCGATTCGCATCTCCGGGGAGTAATCTTCCTCCTCCAGCCCCAGGATCGCCACATGTCTCGGCGCGCCCGCACCTACCTGCTCCAGCACCTCATCGGCCACTTGCTCCAGCACCGGGTCCTCGAGACTGAAGCCGGCAAAGACGAGATGCTCGCGGTACCAAAGATCCTCGAACAGCCGCCGGTAGGGCGTGCGCTGGTAGGCGGCGCGGTAACTGTCGCGGTCCAGCACGATATCGCCCGGGTTCGAATAGTGCCCGTGCGCGTAGAGCAGCGGGCAGGCAGGATTCTCCGCAAACAGATCTCTGTTCAGCCAGAGCCGCACGGGCGTTTCCTGATTCCAGACCGTATAACCGGAATCGCGCAGCCCCGCATCGTGGCGGGCCTCCAGGATGCCCGGGTCGTAATTGGTGGTGATGATGGCTTTGAAGTTCACGCCCGCCAGCGCGGCGTGCGCCGGAGTAAATCGCTCCGGCTTTGGCTTGAAGGTCTCGTAGAGAAAAGTCTCGTAGCGGCTCTTGCCGAGTCTTCCAAGAATCTGCCCGGCCATCTGGAGCGGTTTCTTACCGGCGTTCTTGCGCCAGAAAGCCGCGTCCGCCTCCGTCGCCGCGCCCCATTTGAGAGCCTCCTGGATGAGGAACTCGATCAGTCCGCCCCAGAGCGGATAGAGCGGCGTCGACACGCCCGCGCCGGCGAACGCCATGGCCTGCTTGCTTTTCGTCAACTCGAGCAGCCGTTGATAGACGGCTTCGTTACCGGGAAACTCCTTCAGGGTGTCGCTGAGCATGGGAGGTTATTCCTTCCTCAAGTAAAAGCAGTCGTACTCGGTGATCCAGGTCTTGCCCGAGTCATAGGAGCGCTCCGAGTGCTGGCGGACTTTGTCCGGCCCCAGCTTGTGGAAACTGAGGCGGCGAAGGAAGGGTTTTCCTTCGCGGGTGAACGAGTCGCCGAAGAAGCGCATCACGCCGTTATTGTATTCGCCGTCGCGGAAGTCCTGAACGTCGCCGCGGTCGTCAACCCAGCTTTGTTGCCGCTTCTTCTTGTACGGGTTGAACGTGTTGAAGCTCTTGCCGGTCATGCCGCGGACGCTCGACCAGTTTTCAAAGATGACGCAGTCGCGCCACTCGACGATCCAGAAGTCGAACGGGCGGGATTCCGGGCGCGTGGCGCGGGGCTTGGCTTGTGTGTCCGGAGGCTGCTGGGCCAGGAGGGAGGCGGCGAGAAGGATGAGGAGTTGTTTCATAGCAGTAAAAGCTTTCGGATGGTGCGGTTGAGGTCCTGCGGGGTAACGGGGCTATCGGTGACTTCAGTGCCGGTCTTATCCGTGGCTCCAATGACGCGGCCGCCGGGGAGGCCCGCGCCGGCGAGAACCGCACTCCAGGCGCCTGGGTGATGGTCGCGGCCTCCGCAGGCGTTGATCCGCGGCGTGCGCCCGAACTCGCCGGTCGAGACGACAAGGGTCGTGTCGAGCAGGCCGCGGGCGGCAAGGTCCTCGACGATCGTCGTGAATGCCCTGTCCCACTCCGGCAGCAGTTCCTGTTTCAAGGTAGTGAAGCCGTTGCCGTGCGTGTCGTAGCGCAGCCAACCCTGCGAGAGGATGAGGAAGCGTGTTCCGGATTCGACCAGGCGGGCGGCGGCGGGCGCTCCCTGAGACAGTGGCATTTCCCGGTCGGTCGGGAGGCCGCCGAGAAGCAGTTCGCTGGCGCGCCCGTGCGTATCTTCGACGGAAGTGAGGGAGCGCAACAGGGTGAGCTTATGCATGATCCGCGCTGTGCGGGGGAGGTGCTCGCAGATATGCACGCCGGGAACGGAGGTGCGGCGGGGGTCGAATTCGCCGCGGATTTCCCGGGCGGCGCAGGGCTTCATGTCGAACGTGTCCAAGGGGGAACATCCGCCCGATTGCAGGATCAAGATGATCGAGATGTTTGTTTGGTTTTTGGCCGGAAGCAGGGCTAGCGAGCCGAGGCTGAGGAATTGGCGGCGGAGAAGGCCTTCCATCGTTGGTTCCGTTAGCGATTGTACCGGAAGCGGATATGCCCGCTGACAGGAGTATTTTCCCTTCTCGCTCTACTACCTCCATGGATGGGCCGGATTGATCAAATTCCACGTTCTTGGGTGAGAGTGGTTCTGGTGCTGTGCCTGGTGAGTTTCTGGCCAATAACCCGGCTCCACAACAGGTGAGGGGATCTATTCTCGCATGCGCTGCTGCTCAGCCTGTTCCCGCAGGTCGCGGCACAGTTGCACATGGCGTTTGGATCGACGTACTTACACGATCACGACTCCCTGGCGGCGCACATGCTCAAGTGCCTGGCTTACCTGATTTCGTTTATGGGGCTGTGCAAGGACTACGTAAAGGCGTTTCAGGAGGAAACGATCGCCGTAGAGCGGTGGAGGACGGCGGAGGCGGGCATGAGAGAGCGGTCGGTTCAGCTGGAAGCGGCCAATTCCGAGCTCGAGCGGCAGATCGCCGGGCCGCGTGCGGGAATCGGCCCCGCCGGAAGTGGTAGACGTCTTGCGGCTGATGAAGAGCCGCGTCGACTGGGTGGAATCGGAGCCGGGGCGGGGATCGCGGTTCCATGTCATTCTGCACGGGGTTTAGAGCCGGACACCGCTTTGTTATCATGAGTCCTTCTCATGAAAAGCTATTCGATTGCGGTCGTCGCAGGCGATGGAATTGGGAAAGAGGTGATTCCGCCGGCGCTGGAGGTATTGGAGGCCTGCGGGGAGCGGTTCGGGGTTTCCTTTCAATGGAAACACTTTGACTGGAGCGCCGATTACTACTTTCAGCATGGGCGCATGATGCCTGCCGGTGCGCTGGAGCAGTTGAAGCCGCATGACGCGATACTGCTGGGCGCCGTGGGGCATGTCGATTTGCCCGATAACGTGACGCTGAACGGGCTGCTGCTGCCGATCCGGCGCGGCTTTGATCAGTACGCCAATGTGCGGCCCGCGGTCTTGTTCGAAGGAGTGGATTCACCGCTCGCCGGCCGCAAGGCGGGCGAGATCGACATGGTGGTGGTCCGGGAGAACACGGAAGGTGAATATGCGCAGATCGGCGGGTTTCTGTATCAGCACATGCCCGAGGAGGTGGCGGTGCAGAGCTCGGTGTTCACGCGCAAGGGCTGTGAGCGCGTGATCCGCTACGCGTTTGAGTTGGCGCGGAAGCGGAACAAGAAGAGACGCGTGGCGTCGATCACCAAGTCCAATGCGCAAGGCTACAGCATGGTGCTCTGGGACCGCGCGTTTCAGGCCGTGGCGGAGGAGTTTCCCGATATTGAAACCGAGTCGCTGCTGGTGGACGCGGCGGCGATGAACTTTGTGAGGCGGCCGCAGAGTTTCGACGTGGTGGTGGCGTCGAATCTGTTCGGCGACATCCTGAGCGATCTCTCCGCGATCGTGACAGGGAGCATCGGGTTGGCGGCGAGCGCGAACCTGGATCCGGAAAAGCGCTTCCCGTCGATGTTCGAACCGGTGCACGGGACGGCGCCCGATATTTATGGGAAAGGGATCGCGAATCCGATGGCCGCCTTCTTCTCGGCGGCGATGATGCTCGATCACCTGGGGGAGACCGCGGCCGGAGCAAAGCTGCACGAGGCGATTGTGGGCACGCTGGCCTCGCGCAGTGCGCATCCGGGCGATCTCGGAGGCAACGCGACCACGCGCGAGGTGACCGAGGCGGTACGGAAGCGGCTCTAACCGGCGATAGCCTTCCAGGCTTGCTGCGCGGTGAGGCGTACGGTGCGGTTCGTGCTTTTCAGCTTGGGAACAATGGCGGCGGCAGCTTCGGGCGTACCGATCTTCGCCAGCCCGATAACGGCGGCGCATTGCACATGCTCTTCCGGGCGCTCGAGCGCGGTTCTGTAAATACGCAGCGCTTCCGGTGAGCCGGCCTGGGAATCGGCATAGCGCAGCAGGCTGTCGGTATGCTCCGTCTTTTCCCAGTCGGAAAGTTGTGCGGTGTCGGGGAAGCGCGGCTCAGCGGCCGGTTTGAGCCCGATGCGGGCGAAGGCTTTCATGGCCGCCAGGGCGACCTCCTTGTTGGGGGAGCGCATCGCCTCGGCGCAAAGCTCGACGGCTTCGGCGGCGCGGCGGTGGCCGAGCGCGGCCAGGATGCGCGGCTTGAACTCGTCCCGGACGTTGTTGTAGGCGGTGAGCATCGCCTGAATTGGGGCGCGGCCTGGAATCTGTTCCAGGCAATAAATCACCTCTTCGCGAAGTTCGGCGCTCGCGATCTGCGCCGCTATGGCCGGAACCGATTCTTCGCCGGCGATGCCCGAGAGCATGCGCAAGGCATGTACGCGCACCGGGAGTGCGTACCCGGCGCCCGCGATCTCCAGCAGGCCTTTGACGACCGCTGGCCGTTTGGCGGAGGCGGGGTCCTTGCCCACGGCGTGGGTCATCGTGGTGATCGCCTCCAGCGCCGCTTTCGCAACACCGGGGTTGGTTGAGGCGGCCAGTTTGCCAAGCTGCGCAATGGCCGTGGCGGATTCCTCGCCCGCACGGCGCCAGGCGTCGAACCGGACATTGGCATCGTCGCTTTGTATATCGGCCAGGAACTTTTTCTCGTCAGCCATGGTGGTCTCCTTACAGGTGCCAGGGTCCGCGGCCGGGGCGGCTCAGCAGGCGGTTCGCCTCCTCGTCGTTCCGGAAGCGCTCATTCACCGGGTCCCAATCGAGCCCCCGCTGCAACTGGAAGCCGATATTGCCGAGGATGCACAGCGACGCGACACGATGGGCCGCCTCCATGTGCATGATCGGTTTTTCGCGCGTGCGGATGCAGTCCTCAAAATTCTCGCTGTGGCCGGGGCTGCGGAAGATCTTGCCGCAGTCGCATTCCGCCGCGAAGTCCTTGGCCTTTTGGTCGGTGAAGGTGCGGTCGCCGTCGCCGAGGGTGACGGTGAGGTTTCCATTGTCGCCCCAGTAGACGGCGCCGTAGCGTGCGTCAAGCGTCGTGGAGGGCACGCCGGGCTGCGCCCACACAAGTGTCCAATCCGGGTTCTTGAACTCGTAGCTGACCTCCATGGTCACGGCCGAGTTGTACATGCCGTCTTTCGGCGGCTCACCGGTGGCGCGGATGCTGACCGGACCCTTGTGGTCGCAGTCCATGATCCAGTTGGCGATGCTCATGACGTGCGCGCCGCGGTCGCGGATCTGGCCGCCGCCGAAATCGATCATCCAGCGGAAGGCGCCATGCGTGCGTTTGGGATTGTACGGAATCCAGCGCGCCGGGCCGACCCACATTTCGTAGTCAAGCGAGGGAGGAGCTTCCGCATCCGGCGTCCAGTCTCCGTCGGGGCTGGCGTAGTGCCAGCAGGTCACCTTGCGCACCGTGCCCAGGCGTCCGGCGCGGATGTAGTTGCCGGCCTGCCATGCGCCGGGCTGCGAACGGCCCTGCGAGCCCACTTGTACTACCCGGCCGTAGCGTTCGGCGGCCTTCACCATCGCGCGGCCTTCTTCAATGGTGTTGCATGCCGGCTTTTCGACATAGACATCCTTGCCGGCCTGGCAAGCCATGATCGTTTGCAGCGCATGCCAGTGATCGGGCGAAGCGATATAGACGGCGTCCACTTCCTTGTCTTCGAGCAGCCTGCGGAAGTCCTTATAGAGCCGGGGACGGCCGCCAACGAGCGTGGCGGCCTGATCCAGCCGGCCCGAGTCGACGTCGCATAGCGCCATGGAGCGCGCCGGGCGCATGATGCGTGAGCCGTCGCCGCCAAGATTGGTGTGTGCCGTGATGCGCTTGGTCATGTCGGCTTCCGGACGTAGGAAGCGCCGGCCGCGTCCGCCGATGCCGATGTGGCCGATGTTCAGGACATCGCTCGGCGGCGGCTCGCCCTGCAGGCCGAGTGCGCGGGCCGGGACGATGTCGAACAGGTAGGCGCCTGCCGACGCCGCCGTGGCGGTGTTCTTGACGAATCTCCGGCGGGTATGTTTCATAGAGTCCATTCTCCTCGATAGGGGGGATCAATGAGCTTGTTGGCCGCGTCGTGATTGCTGATCCGCATGGAGGCGGAATCCCATTCCATCCGCTCTCCCGGACGGCGCTGGGCAAGACAGCCGGGCAGGAACCCTTCGGTCACGGGAGCCTGCGAGGCAAAGCCGGCCACAAGCGCTCCTTTGTCGCCAACGTACATGATACCTTCCCCGCGGTGCCGGAACAGGGCGCGGCTTTGCGCATTCAGCCCGCGGGGCTGAGCGCGAGCAGATCCATGGTGACTACCATGCCCTGCCGCCCCATGCCGATTCGTAAAGGCCGCGGCGGCGGAGAACTCACGACGCGTGAGCATGGCGTTCTAGCTCTTCTTCAGGACCACACGGTCGACGATGGCCTTGGCTTCGAGCACGGTTTGCACTTCGAGCGCGAACTGCTGGTCGGCTGAAAGTGCCTGCCCTTGAGCACGGCGCGGGGTGACCTCAAGTCCCCACCAGCCCTGGTAACCGCCTTCGAGCGCGGTGCGGACCAGTTTTTCGGCGTCGAACTCCGGATCCAATCCGGCGCCCCAGGTGCCTTTCACCGAAAGGCCCTTGGCGTGCCCGAGCGTCTTGCGGACGGCCGCGTAACGATCATCACCCTTGTTCCAGTTGCCGAGATCGCAAAGAAGCCCGAACTTCCGGTGGTTCACTTTTTTGACGAGAGCGACGAGGATCTCGGGGTCGGAAGAGGCGCGGCCGTGGTTTTCGACGATGATGTCCAGACCGGAGCCCTTGGCGTAATCGAGCATCATGTGCAGGGTCTCCGCCGCGCGGCTGACGAGGTCCTTGTCCTGCTTCCAGTCCTCGCCGCCGCCGTAGACGTTGCAGCGGACCGAATTGCAGCCGAGGTAATGGGCGATATCGATCCACTTGCGGTGGTTGACGGCGGCCTGCACGCGCTCTGCCTTCTCATACCCGGCGGTGTTGCCTTCCCCATCCACCATCAGGATGGTGGAACGTACGCCCTCATCGGCGAAAGCCTTCTTCAGCTTTTGCAGATAGGTGAACATGGGATTCTCGAAGAACTGGTTGACGTGTTCCAGCGCTTCAATGCCAAGCTTGTTGCGGAGGATGCCCGGCATTTCGATCAGCTTCCACTTTCCCTGGCGGAAGCTTCCGGAGAAGGACCAGGCGGCTAGGGAAACGCCGTGGGGCGTGGCGGTGGCGGCGGGTACGGCCAGGCCGGCCGCGGAGGCGAGCAACGATCTTCTGCTGAGGGCCATAGCACCCTCAATCCATCACATCAGCGCTGCTGTGTCAATTGCGGCGGATGGCGGATCAGGTCGCGCGCGCGGTAGGAGGGTGTGATGCGCAGCTTCTCGATACGGCCCTTGCGGAGCGAGGCTTCGATGACGGTGCCGGGCGGCGCGTGCAGGCGGAAATCGACATCCCATTCCTTGGGCCAGGCGGGGAACAAGTGAATGCGTCCATAGTCGCCTTGGAGGAGCATCGCCTGGAGCGCGAGCGCATGCGCCGGCGTGAATTCGCCTTGAAAGCTTTTGACGGCTTCCGGAGCAAGACCGGCGTAGGCGGCGTAGACGGGGTCGAGTGCGCCGGGCCGCCGGGCGTTGAAGGTGTGGCGCGCCATGTCGATCTCCTCTTTGCCGGCGCCGTAAATACGGAAGGGAAAGATCGCGGAGAGCTCAGGGGCGCCCTCCGGCGGCGCCAGGGTTTCGATGGCCGGCAGCAGACGGGCCGTGGGGGACTCTTCGTTCGAGACAGGGACCGGGGGCAGCTCGTCCCGCATCTGGTGGACCTGCTCGCGCAGGTCGCGGGTGAGCGTTTGATCCAGGTGCCACACCATGCGATCGAGCACGTCGCGCAGCCCGGCCACTTCCGGCATCGGATTCACCGCCTTGGGTGTGTCGATGAGGAGCCGGCCGCCGGGGCCGAGCAGATAGTTCTTGTCGTAGCCGTCCAGCAGTTCCTGGGCGAGCGGGAGAACCGCTCTTTTGAGAAAGACGGCGTCGGGGTGGTAGGCGTGCCGGTGTAGCATCAGGCACAGCAGCTCCAGGTTACGGTCCTTGTGAGCTTCCAGCGGCAGCATGCGGTCGAACTCGCCTGCGGCGAGCATTCCCCAATAGGCAAGCAGGCCCGGCACGGGCTCGGCGGCTTGCGCGCGCACGTAGGAGTAGTTGATCGAGGCCGCTTGCGGGAAACCGGAAAGGCGGATGTAGGAGGGTTGGCGCTGCTGTGCGGCCGCCGGGGCGATCAGTATGGTCAGTAGGAAAACTGCGCGTCTGCGAATAACCAGGCCTCCCTTCCTATCATCGCCGCATCAGGGGAATCCTGCACGGCCCACAGTGGGGTTTGCTGATTTGCGCGATGGGGGTTGCACCAGGCGGTGAAGCGGCTTCAAACCGGCGCCCAGGTGGAGATGCTTGATACCGAGGCGCTGGCGCGCCGCGATCTGTCGCGCTTCCACACCATCCTGCTTGGCATCCGCGCCTACGCGGCCCGCGAGGACGTGAAGGTCTACAACGCACGGCTCCTGTATACTGCGCTCTGGCCTGGTACCGTCAGTTGCCTTTCGCGGTGCCCGGGGCGGTGCGTCTGTTTGCGAACCTGGTAAGCGCCGGCCGGTAAAGATGCGGCGCGTATACTAATAGGCAAAGCCTCATGTCCCAACCTGTTTGGATTGCCGCGATTCTGCTGGCGCCGCTTCTTGCGCAAACGCCCGATTTTTCCGCCGAAGTACAACCCATCCTGAGGAAGCGCTGCATCGGTTGTCATGCTGCGAAGCTGCAGAGCAATGGATTGAGGTTCGATGACGGCAAGGCCGCGCTGGAAGGCGGCTATTCCGGGCCGGCGATCGTGAAGGGCGACAGCGCGGCCAGCAGGCTGATCCAACGGGTTACTGCCACCGATAAAGAGATTCGCATGCCCAAGGGCGCGCCGCCGTTGAGCGAGGCGGAGATTGTCACGCTCAAAAGTTGGATCGACGGCGGAGCGCCGTGGCCGGTGACCGCGGGCAGGAGCGCCGCGGTATCGAAGCCGGCACACTGGGCGTTTCAGGCGGTGAAGCGGCCGGCAGCGGCGGTGGTGAAGAACAACGCATGGGTGAGGAATCCGATCGATGGGTTTGTTCTGGCCCGGCTGGAGAAGGAAGGGATCGCGCCGGCCGCCGAGGCTTCGAAGGCTACGCTGTTTCGGCGGATTTCGCTCGATCTGACCGGCTTGCCGCCGACGCCGAGGCAGGTGGCGGAGTTCCTCGCCGATCAGCGTCCGGATGCGTACGAACGGGCGGTTGACCAGTTGCTTGCCTCACCGCATTACGGAGAGCGGTGGGCGCGCTCGTGGCTGGATTTGGCGCACTACGCCGACTCCGACGGTTATGAAAAGGACCAGGTGCGGCCTCATGCGTGGCGTTACCGGCACTGGGTGATCCAGGCGCTGAACCGCGATATGCCGTACGATCGATTCGCGGTGGAACAGCTTGCGGGCGACCTGTTGCCCGATGCCGGAGTGGACCAGCGCGTGGCGACGGGCTTTCTGCGAAACACACTGACCAACCGCGAGGCGGGTGTGGACCGGGAAGAGGCGCGCTTTGAGCAACTGGTGACGCGCACGAATACAGTGTCGACGGTGTTTCTTGGTCTGACGATGGGCTGCGCTCAGTGCCATGACCATAAGTACGATCCGCTGTCGCAGCGCGACTACTACCGGATGCTGAGCTACTTCGATGCGCTCGAGGAGGTGGACATCGACGCGCCGCTGCCGGGCGAAGTGGGTCCGCATATTGCCGCGCTGGGCGGGTATGAGAAGAAGCGCGATGCGCTGCTTGCCGAATATCACGTGCCGGAGCTGATGCCGCAATGGGAGGCAAAGATGATCGAAGCGATTGATCATCCGGGCCGCTCTCCGGAATGGGATTTCACTGTGACCTCGACGAAGGCGATGCTGGACCGCGCCGTGAAGATACTCAAGACGCCGCGCGGTGAACGCGATCCGCGCGACCAGGAGCGGCTGACGGACCATTTCATACACCGCACGGGCGCAACGGTCGGGTTGGACAAGGAAAAGATGGGGCGGTTCAAGCAGCTGCGCTCCAAGCTGAACGAGCTGGACAAGAGCCTGCCGCGGCTGAGCCAGGCGATGACGGTGCGGGCTGACGAGGATTTCGAGAAGACGCAAATCCGGGTGCGGGGCGACTGGCGGCAGAAGGGGATCGCGGTGGAGCAGGGTCCGCCGGCTGTGCTCGGCGGAGGAAAGATGGGACGGCTGGAGTTCGCGCGGTGGGTGGCGTCGAAGGAGAGTCCGCTGGCGGCGCGCGTGCAGGTGAATCGCGCCTGGGCGGAACTGTTCGGGCGGGGTCTGGTGCGGACGACGGAGGATTTTGGCGTGAAGGGCGAGGAGCCGACCCATCCCTTGCTGCTGGACTGGCTGGCGAGCGAGTTTATGGCGAAGGGTTGGAGCATGAAGCAGCTGCACCGCACGATCGTGACTTCGGCCACTTACAGGCAATCGTCGAAGGCTAGGAAAGAACTCACCGAACGCGACCCGGAGAACACGCTGCTGGCGCGCCAGGCGCGGTTGCGGCTGAGCGCGGAGCAGGTTCGCGACGTGGCGCTGGCGGCCGGCGGGCTGCTGGACACGCGCATCGGCGGCAAGAGCATCCGTCCGCCGCAGCCGCCCGGAGTGGCGGAACTGAGTTACGCCAACAGCGTGAAGTGGGCGGCCAGCGAAGGTCCGGACCGCTACCGCCGCGGGCTCTACATCCATTTCCAGCGGACGTCGCCCTATCCGATGCTGATGAACTTCGACGCGCCGGACTCCAACGTGGCGTGCACGAGGCGGGCGCGATCGAATACGCCGCTTCAGGCGCTGAATCTGCTGAACGATGAAGTGTTTTTTGAAGCGGCCAAGGGGCTGGCGTGGAGATTGAACGAGGAGACGCCGGAAGGGGTGGGCGAGCGAATCGAGCACGCCTACCTGGCCGCGCTGGCGCGCAAGCCAAGCGAAAAGGAGCGCGCGCGGCTGGCCGCATATCACGATGCGCAGTCGCGCATTTTCGAGCAGGAGGGCAGCGGATTATCTGCCTGGACCGGCGTGGCGCGGGTGTTGATGAACCTGGATGAGTTCATTGTGAGGGAATAGCGTTATGGACTGGAAGCAGTTTCAGCGGATTCAATCGCGGCGGTCATTTCTGAGCCAGGTGGCGGGCGGCATCGGCTCCATCGCGCTGGCCGACCTGCTGCATGCCGATACTTCGCCGCGCAAGCCGCATTTCGCGGGCAAGGCGAAGAGCGTCATCTTCCTGTTCATGGAAGGCGGGCCGAGCCAGATGGATCTCTACGATCCCAAGCCGGCGCTGGAGAAATGGCACGGGCAGCCGGCGCCGGCCTCGATCATGAGCAAGCTGCAGCTCGCATTCACGAAGACCAATGCGTCGGTGCTGGCGAGTCCGCGGAAGTTCGCCCGGCACGGTGAGTCCGGCACAGAGTTCGCCGACTGGATCCCGAACATCGCCTCCTGCGCCGATGACATTTGCCTGGTACGGTCGATGCACACCGAGGCGTTCAACCATCATCCGGGCCAGCTGCTGCTGTTCACCGGCTCACAGCAGTTCGGGCGTCCGACCTTGGGCGCGTGGACGATCTACGGACTGGGCAGCGAGTCGAAGAACCTGCCCGGCTTCGTGGTGCTGAGCTCGGGCGTGGGCACCAGCGGCGGCGCGACCAACTTCTCATCCGGCTTTCTGCCGTCCACCTATCAGGGGACGCTGCTGCGCAATTCCGGCGACCCGATACTGTACCTGTCGAACCCGGAGGGTGTGAGCGGGAAGACACAGCGCGCGGCGCTGGATGCGCTGCGGGACTTGAACCAGATGCGGCTGGATGAGTCCGGCGACATCGAGATAGCCTCGCGCATGGCGAGTTATGAGCTGGCCTACCGGATGCAGACGGCGGGTCCTGAGCTGGTGGATTTTTCGGGTGAAGATGCGGCGACGCTCGAAATGTACGGTTTGAACAACCCGAAGACGAAGCAGCACGGCGCCAACTGCCTGATGGCGCGGCGGCTGGTGGAGCGCGGCGTGCGGTTCATTCTGCTGATGAACGCAAGTTGGGATAATCACACGCAGCTCAACAAGAAGCTGAAGGACAACTGCGACTCGACCGATCAGCCGACGGGTGCGCTACTGAAGGACTTGAAGCGGCGCGGGTTGCTGGATTCGACGCTGGTGGTTTGGGGCGGGGAGTTCGGGCGCACGCCGGTGTGCGAGATCCGCAATTCGACGGAGGAGGACAATGCCGGGCGCGACCATCACCCCAACGCCTATTCGATGTGGCTGGCCGGCGGAGGGATCAAGGGCGGGCAGGTGATCGGCAAGACAGACGAACTGGGCTTCTTTATTGAAGAGGCGCCGGTGCATATTCACGATTTGCAGGCGACGATTCTGCAATGCCTGGGCTTTGACCACACACGGCTGACCTACCGGCATCTGGGCAGGGATTTCCGGCTGACCGATGTGGGCGGGCTCGTGGTCAAGAAGATGCTGGGCTAAGCGGAACGCCCTGGGCGGCCGCCTGCTCGCGATTGCCGCCTCACGATCGTTGCAGAGCCGGTTATTCGGCATCCAGCCTCTGGACCTCTATTCCTACGCCGGCGCGGCCTTGCTGCTGGGAGCGGTCGCGGTGATGGCCTGTGCGATTCCCGCACGGCGCGCCACGCTCGTCGATCCGGTGAAGTCGCTGCGGACGCAGTGAAGTTCCGCGAAACATCCTGAACGTCGTTTACAAACTGGCCGAGGCGGCATCCTCCTCAGGGTGCCGGCAGACGGTCGAGATCCTGCTCGGAGAGGCGGTCGGGCGCGGCTGAAGCCTCGCGCGGGCTGAAGCCCACCCTACAACGGAGTCAGGGTTTGCGTTTGGCGGCGAAGGTCCCGTTGGGTTGGTGGAAGATGGCTTCGTCGGGTTTGAATTCCACGGTGAAGCCGGTGAGGCCTTTGACTTGGAAGATCGTGGCGCGGATCGGGACCAGTTCGTAACGGGGTTGGCCGGGGATGGTGAGGGTGAGGGTGGAGTCGCCTTGGAGGGCGACGGTGGCGGTCATGGGGCCGAAGCTGTATTGGCCGGTGAGGGGTTCGAGGAATTCGCGCTTGCGCATGGAGGAGTCGGCGAGGCGGGTGAAGGCGATGGGTTTGAGGGTGGATTCGAGCGGAATGGTGACGCTTTCGATGTTGCCTTCGAGGCTGGAGTGGAATTGGAGCTTCATCTTTTGGAGCGGGTTGAGGGGGTCTTCGACTCCTTCGAAGACATCGTAGTGGAAGTGGCGCACGGGGGTGGCAAGGCCGTTCAGAGCGATGTGGAGTTTTTCGCCGTCGCGGGTGACTTTCATGACGCCGTAGCCGGGATGCTCGTAGTCGCCGGCGTAGTCGCCGAGGGGGTGGGAGGGGGCGGTGCCTGGCTTTTGTGGTGTGTAGCCTTTCTTTTTGGCTTCTTCTTCGCCCTGTTTCGAGAGTTTTTCGTCTTCACGGATGCGGGCGGTCCAGTTGACGGGTTCGAGGCCGAGGAGGCGGTCGTAGACGTTGTACGAAAGGACGGTGGGCAGCGGGCTGCCGTTCATGTTGGTGAGGATGATCATGCCCATCTTGCCGCGGGGCATGAATGTGACGAGGGCCGAGAAGCCATCGATGTTGCCGCCGTGGTGGACGAGCTTTTGGCCGCGGTAGGTGGTGATGAACCAGCCGAGGCCGTAGCTTGTGGGGCCGAGCTCGACGCGGCGGCCTTCGCCGGCGATGGGCATGTGGGCGGTCTGCATCATGCGGATCTGCTGGGCGGAGAGGAATTGCTTGCCGTTGAATTTGCCGTCGTCGAGGTTCATGCGGAGGTAGTGGGTCATGTCCTCGAGGTTGGAGTTGATGCAGCCGGCGGGGCCGACGGCGTCGATGTTGCGGAAGGGGGATTCGACGATTTCCTCCTTGTTCTTCTTGTAGGGGAGGGCGAAGTCGTTGGTTTTTTGCGAGTCGTTGACGGAGAAGTTGGACTGGGACATGCCGAGGGGGGTGAAGATGCGGCGGCGGACGGCGTCCTCCCAGGTGATGTCCTGCAGGCGGCCGGCGAGGTAACCGGCGGTCATGTACATGAGGTTCTGGTATTGGAACGTGGTGCGCAGGTCCTTGCTGGGTTCGAGGTGCCGGAGGCGTTCGTAGAGCTGTTGCCTGCTGAGCGGAGAGCTATACCAGACCAGGTCGTGACGTGGGAGGCCGGAGCGGTGCGTGAGCAGGTCGACGGGGGTCATACGCTCGGTCATGGTCTGGTCGTAGAGCCGGAATTCGGGGAGGAAGTCGCGCACGGGTTTATCCCATTCGAGTTTTCCGTCGTCGGCCAGCAGGGCGAGGGAGATGGCGGTGAATGCCTTCGAGGAGGAGCCGATGGCGAACAGGGTCTTGGGCGTGACGGGGAGATTTTCCTTGATGTTGCGCTGGCCGTAGCCTTTCGAGAGGATCACCTTGCCGTCCTTGACTACGGCGATGGCGACGCCGGGGACTTTCCATTCCTTCATCTGCTCTTCGACGAAGGTGTCCAGGCCGTCGAGTGACTGGGCGGTGAGTGAGGCGGCCAGCAAAAGGGCCAGGAAAGCGATGCGGCGAATGGTCATGGTTTGATCCTCCCGTCAGGTTAGACTGGAACTTGTCTTTACTAATACTCGATGAGCATCTTATATGTTATCCGTCACGGGCAGGCTTCGTTTCTGTCGGAGAATTACGACCGGCTGTCGGAGCTGGGCGAGCGGCAGTCGCGGTTGCTGGGCGAGCATTGGCTGAGCCGGGGTCGGCGGTTCGATCAGGTTTACTACGGGCCATGTGAAAGGCAGATACGGACGGGGGGAGAGGTGGCCGGAGCCGGTGATTGTGGGGGAATTGGATGAATACCCGGCGGAGGCGGTGCTCCGGACGCTGGGTCCGGAGCTCATAAAGCGGCACGCGCACTTGAAGGAGCTGGCGGAGGAGTTCTATCAATCGGCGGATTTGACGACGAAGCTTACCTACCGGTGAATCCAGGTTGCGGTTGGTTTCGTAGAATAGGCGTGGAACCGCGTCCAGAGACAGGGGAGGATCCATGCGACTCGGCATCGCGATTGTGGCCTTGTTGACGGCGTGCCGGCCGGCCGCGGCCGTCAACGCGAACCTGACGTGCGACGTGACGGCGGACCCCGCGCTGATCCGTGCGGAGGGGCTGAGCGAGCGGCTGGGGGAGATCATTCTGGTGTGCTCGGCGATCTCCGGGGATACGGTGTCGGGGAACTTGGCGTTGTTCGTGTCGGCGCCGGTGACGAACCGGCTGACGGGGGAGACGGTGGACGTGGTGATGACGGCGGAGACGGCGACGGGGGTGACGCCGATCGGGGGTTCGCCGCTGCTGATCGGCAACAACAGCCTGTTCTTCAGCGGCTTTACCTTCCAGCTTCCGGCGAACGGGCGGACGACGATCCGGATTTCGAACATACGGGTGGCGAATCCAGGCGCTACGGCCGACCGGCAGATCCTCGTGACGATTTCGACGACGGGACCGGGAGCGGTGGGTCTGCGGAACAATCCTGTCACGGCGGGGATCACGCGGCGTGGGCTGCTGGCAAGCGCCAGCACGGCGCGGATTGTGTGTCTGGGCTCGCCGGTACCTGAGCAGCTGAGTTTTTCGAATCTGATCGCGCAGGGAACGCGGTCGGCCAGTTTCCGGATCACGGAGGGGTTTCCGACGGCGTTTGAAAGGATGGGGGCGGGTGCCACGAACGGGGTGAGGGTTTTGGTGAAGTATGCGGGGTTTCCGGGGAATGCGCGGCTGTTTGTGCCGAACGTAGTTGTGGGTTCGCCGGCGGTGGATCCGACCTCGGCGGGGGAGTTCGGCGCGGTTCCATCGGGGGGGAGTCATCAGGCTTCCAGCACGGGCAGCCTGTTGTTGAGCCTGGTGCGGAATGCGGATCCGGCGGGTTCCGGCGGTGCGCCGCTGTTTGTGCCGGGCGCGCCTGGATCGGGGGCGGTGAGCTTTGAAGGGGTGAGCGAGATTCGGCTGCAAGGCGGGGCGGGGTTCGTGGTGTATGAGGTGGTGGACGGGAACGCGAACGCGTTTGAGACGGCGCAACTCGCGACGTTTATCGGGCTGCCGCCGCTGGTGGGAGGCGATGCGCCGGTGGCGACGGCGTCGCTGAGCTTCGCGCCGGTTTCCAGCGTTCCCAACGGGCTGGCCGGCGCGCCGATTCTGCGGTTTCAGGAAACGGCGCCGGAGCAGGATTGCCGGCTGCTGAACGACTGCCGGGCACCGTATTTTCCGCGGCTGTTTGTGGATTCGCCGGATTTGCGCTACCGTCTCGCGGCGGGAACGCGGGACCTGTTCGGGCGGCACATACGGGTGCTGAACGATGGAGGCGGGGTGCTGAACTGGCGGACGGTGATCAGCTACCGGAACGGGTCGGGGTGGCTGTCGGCGTTTCCGGCGGCGGGGGTGAATAACGCATCGGTGACGCTGCGGGCGCTGGCGGAGAATCTGGCGCCGGGCGAATACGAGGCGGTGTTCACGATTGACGGGGGTCCGATAGCGGGATCGCAGTCGTTCGCGGTGGCGCTGACGGTGACGGCGGCGCAACCGCCGCCCGGTCCGGCTCCGCAGCCTGCGCCGCTGAAGCCGGTGGCGTGGCAGGTGGGCAACGCGGCCAACGGGACGGTGCTGGCGCTGGTTCCGGGTTCGATGGCGACGCTGAAAGGAACGCGGCTCAGCGGGCGTGTGGTGGCGGTGCGGTTCAACGGGGTGGCGGCGCGGGTTGTGTTTTCGATCGATGGGCAGATCAACCTGATTGTGCCGCCGGAGTTGGGGCTGCTGAGTTCGGCGCAGATGGTGATTGAAGTGGATGGAGTGGTGAGCGATCCGCAAACGGTGCCGGTGGCGCTTTCGGCGCCGGCGATTTTTCCGGCGGGCGTCCTGAATCAGGACGGTTTCGCGAACACGGCGGTGAATCCGGAGCTGGTGGGGAACCTGTTGCAGGTGTTCGCCACGGGGCTGCCGCTATCCCGGTTCGGGCTGATTTCGGCGAAGATACACGACCGGTTGATCGAGAGGCCGGTCTACGCGGGATCGGCTCCCGGACATGACGGAGTCCAGCAGGTGAATTTCCCGATTCCGGATGATTTGCCGGCCATGACGACGGAGGTGATTGTGTGCGGGGCTCCGGTGAGCACGCCGCTGGAGAAAACGTGCAGTCCGCCGGTCCTCGTCACCCTGCGGCGCTGAGGGCCGCTTCGCGGAGGGCCTGCTCGTAGGCGCGGGCGATCTGATAGATCACCGAGTCAAAGAAGATGCCGACGTGGTGTTCGAGTTCCTCCTCGGCGTAGAGCTGTAGGGTGGTGAGATCGATGCCCTGGTCGCGGGCGTAGTGGAGGATGCGGCGTTTGAGTAGCTGCAAGCCGTAGATCACCTCGTGCAGAGGGACCTGCTGCCTGGCGCGGCGGCGGGCGACCTCGGAGAAGTGCCTGGCGATCTCCTTCTCATCGCTTTCGGCGAGCCAGTGGCCGAGGCGCTTGAGAATGTCGAGACAGCGTTCGCGGAGTTCGCCTTCCGGAAGAGTCCCGAGCTTTGGCAAGTGGGAATCGGTGCGCAACTGCCGCACCACGGATTTAGCGAGCGAATCGGAATGATCTTCGATCATCTGGATCAGTTTTGTGGACAGCATGGCTCACCTCCCTCTCGGAGTTTCCTAGCCCTATTTTGCGCCTCACAGCGGTTCTGTGCAAGAGTTATCGTTTGAGCGGCGAAGATGAAGGTTTACGTCTACTTTATGGGAAAGCCTCGGGATAAGCACGCCAATGGGATCGCGGCCGAGTATTTGAAAAGATCGTCGCGGTATGCGAAGTGCGAGATGAGGCAGGTGCGGCCGGAGCGGTTTGACCCGATTGCGCGGCATGCGGGGGCGTGGGTGGTGGGGCTGGATCCGGCGGGCAACGTGCTGGATTCGGGGGGATTTACCTCGCTGGTGCGGCAAATGGAGGAAGAGGCGCGGGATCTGGTTTTTCTGATCGGCGGCCATGACGGGTTGCCGGAGCAGTGGCGGAAAGCGGCGGGCGGGCTGCTGTCGCTATCGGCGATGACGTTTCCGCATGAGCTGGCGCGGGCGATACTGGCGGAGCAGATTTATCGGGCATTTACTGGCTTGCGGGGCCACCCCTACCCGCGCTAAGGTGGTTCGTGGCCGATTGGCCGCCCCCATCCATGGCATGGTTTACTCGAGAAAAATCGGGAGTTTCCGCCGATGAAGGCGAGAAGAAGGTCAAGACGGAAGGGCTGTGGCTGAAATGCGACGGGTGCAGCCAGGTGATCTGGCGCAAGGGGCTGGAAGAACAGCATAACGTCTGTGACAAGTGCGGTTTCCATTTCAAGATCGAGGTCGCGGCGCGGCTGAAGATGCTGTTCGACGGCGAGTACGAGGAGTTCGATCAGGGGCTGGCGTCTTCGGACCCGCTGGGGTTTGTGGATTCGCGGCCCTATAAGGAGCGGTTGGAATCGATGAAGAAGGCGACGGGGCTGCCGGACGCGATTGTCTGCGCGGCGGGTGAGCTGCACCGCCGGCGTGTGCAGATCTGCGCGATGGAGCTGAAGTTCATCGGCGGCAGCATGGGGGCGGTGGTGGGGGAGAAGATCACGCGTGCGGTGGAGCGGTGCCTGGCGGAGAAATCGCCGCTGATCGTAATTTCGGCGAGCGGCGGGGCGCGCATGCAGGAAGGGGCGATCAGCCTGATGCAGATGGCGAAGATTTCGGCGGCGTTGATGAAGCTGGACGAGGCGGGGATCCCGTTTATCAGCGTGCTGACGGATCCGACGACGGGCGGCGTGACGGCTAGTTTCGCGATGCTGGGCGATTTGAATATCGCCGAGCCGGGAGCGCTGATCGGGTTCGCGGGACCGCGAGTGATTGAGCAGACGATACGGCAGAAGCTGCCGGATGGGTTCCAGCGGAGCGAGTTTCTGCTCGAGCACGGGTTTCTGGATGCCGTCGTGCCCCGGAGAGAGATGAAGGACTACATCGGGGCGGCGTTCGACTTCTTCTGCGGCAAGGGATAGTTGCGATGAGGCTGCTGACGCTTTTCCTGGTGGCGCTGGCGTTGCCGGCGGCGCATTTCGATTTGCTGGTGCGGAACGCGCGGGTGGTGGACGGGTCGGGCAACGCGTGGATGCTTGCCGATGTAGGGGTTCGTGGTGGAAGGATCGCGGCGGTGGGGCATCTGCGGGGCTCGACCGCGGAGCGGACGATTGACGCGAACCGGCGTGTGCTGGCTCCGGGCTTCATCGATGTGCACACGCACGTGGAATCGAACGCCGAGACGCTGTCACGCGGCGATAACTACCTGCTGGACGGCGTGACCAGCGTCGTGACGGGCAACTGCGGCGGCTCGCGCGTGAACCTGGCGGAGTGGTTCGAGCGGCTGAGGGATGTGGGGTTGGGGCTGAACCTGTCGTCGCTGATCGGGCACAATTCGGTGCGGCGGGAGGTGATCGGGACGGCGAACCGCAAGGCGACGGCGGAAGAGATCGAGCGGATGCAGGAACTGGTGGACAAGGGGATGCGGGACGGCGCGGTGGGTTTTTCGACGGGGCTGATCTACATTCCCGGGACGTATTCCGATACCGAGGAAGTGGTGGCGCTCGCGAAGGCCGCGTCGCGGCACGGCGGCGTGTACGCCAGCCACATGCGGGATGAAGGGGAGCGGATCACGGAGGCGATCGCGGAGGCGGTGGAGGTGGGGCGGCAATCGGGCATGCGCGTGCAGATATCGCACTTCAAGATCGATAACCGGAAGCTGTGGGGCAAGAGCACGGAATCGATCGCGCTGGTGGAGCGGTTCCGGCGCGAGGGAGTGGACGTGGTGGTGGACCAGTATCCTTACGATCATTCGAGCACGAACCTGGGGATCACGCTGCCGAGCTGGGCGCTGGCGGAAGGGGATGAGGCGATCGCGGAGCGGCTGAAGAGTCCGGAATCGCGGCGGCGGATCAAGAAAGAGATGGCGGAGCTGCTCGAGCTGAAGGGGCGTCCGGATTATAGCTATGCGAGGGTGGCGGCGTACAAGCCGGAGCCGGCGTATGAGGGGAAGACGATCTCCGAGATCAACCGGATGAGGAACCGCAGGGCGACGGTGGAGAACGAGATCGAGACGGTGCTCGAGCTGATGGAGAAGGGTGGCGCGGGGATGGTGTATCACTCGATGTCGATGGAGGACGTGGAGCGGATCATGAAGTATCCGAACACGGCGGTCGCGAGCGACGGCGGGATTCGCGAGTTCGGGGTGGGGATGCCGCATCCGCGCTCCTATGGGACCAACGCGCGGGTGCTGGCGGAGTTTGTGCGGGAGCGGAAGGTGATCGGGCTGGAGGATGCCGTGCGCAGGATGACGTCGCTGCCGGCGCGGACGTTCGGGTTCGGGGATCGCGGGTTGATCAGGGAGGGGTTCGCGGCGGACCTCGTGCTGTTTGATCCGGACCGGGTGCGGGACAAGGCGACGTATCAGCAGCCCCATCAGTATTCGGAAGGTTTTGACTACGTGGTGGTGAACGGGGTGATCATGGTGGAAGAGGGCCGGCTGACGGATGCGCGACCGGGACAGGTGCTGCATCCGAGCCGTCCTGCCGACGCGCCATGATTCAGTTCGTGGGCGCCGGGAAGCAATACGGCTCGAAAATCCTGTTTGAAGATCTCGACTGGATGTTGACGCCGGTGGAGCGCGTGGGGATCGTGGGCGGGAACGGGACGGGGAAGTCGACACTGCTGAAGGTGCTGGCGGGGTTGGAGGGGCTGGATCGCGGCGCGGTGAATCAAGCGAAGGGGATCACGATCGGGTACCTGCCGCAGGAGGGGCTGCCGCTGGAGGGGCGCACGGTGTTCGCCGAGTGCATGAGCGTGTTCGACGATCTGCTGGAAAATGAGAAGGAGATGGAGCGGCTGACCCGGCGGATGGCGGAATTGCAGCCGTCGAGCGCGGAGTACGGGCAGGTGGCGGAGAGGTTTCATCAGTTGGAGACGGAGTTCGTGGCGCGGGACGGCTACGCGTTGGAGGCGAAGGTGGGCACGGTGCTGGCGGGGCTGAGTTTTCCGAAGCACGGCTGGCACCGTCCGACGGAGGAGTTTTCCGGCGGCTGGCAGATGCGGATCGCGCTGGCGAAGCTGCTGCTGGCGCGGCCGAATTTGCTGCTGCTGGACGAGCCGACGAATCATCTGGATTTGGAGGCGCGGAACTGGTTGGAGGAGTTTCTGGCGGGGTATCCGCACGCGTTTGTGGTGATTTCGCACGACCGGTATTTCCTGGACGTGTCGACGAAGAAGATCATCGAGATCTGGAACAAGCGGGTCCATTTCTATCCGGGCAACTATGAGAAGTACCTCCACCAGAAGACGGAGCGGATTGAGCAGATTCGCGCGGCGTACACCAACCAGCAGGCGAAGATCGAGCAGCTGGAGGTGTTCATCAACCGGTTCCGGTACCAGGCGACGAAGGCGAAGCAGGTGCAGAGCCGGATCAAGGAGCTGGAGCGGATGGAGCGTGTGGAGGCTCCGCCGCCGGAGGAGAAGACGATCCACTTCACGTTTCCGCAGCCGAAGCAGAGCGGGCGCATTGTGGCGGAGTTACGCGGCGTGGCGAAGAGTTTCGGGGATCACGAGGTCTTTGCCGGGGTGCAGTTCACGCTCGAGCGCGGGGACCGGGTGGCGCTGGTGGGTGTGAACGGCGCGGGGAAGTCGACACTGATCAAGCTGCTGGCGGGTGTCGAGCCGGTGACGGCGGGCGAGTATCAGCTGGGGCATAACGTGCAGCTCGAGTATTTCGCGCAGGATCAGTACAGGGAGCTGGATGCGGGGGCGAACCTGATGGATGATATTTCGGCGGTCGCTCCCCGGGCGACGACGACGGAGCTGCGGAATTTGCTGGGGTGCTTCTTGTTCTCCGGCGATGATGTGTACAAGAAGATGGGGGTGCTGTCGGGCGGGGAGCGGAACCGGTACGCGCTGGCGCGGCTACTGCTGAAGCCCGCCAATTTCTTGCTGCTGGACGAGCCGACCAATCACCTGGATATGCGGGCGAAGGACGTTCTTCTGGAGGCGCTGCTGAACTACACGGGGACGGTGGTTTTTGTTTCCCACGACCGGTATTTTCTGGATATGGTGGCGACGCGGGTCTTCGAGATCGGGGACGGGGAGGTGAAGATTTATCCGGGCAATTACGAGGATTATTTGTGGCGGATCAGCGGCCAGGGGTCGGCCGCCGTGGAGGAGGAGGCCGCGGCGGAGACGGTGACGAATGCCGAGCCGGCGGCGGAGCCGGTGAAGCGGGTGAATCCGCTGAAGGTGGAGAAGTGGAAGAGGCGGCAGGAGGAGATTGAGGAGGACGTGGCGAAGCTGGAGGCGGCGATTGGCGAGTTGGAACGATCGCTGGCGGTGTTCGTAAGCGCGGAGGAGACGGCGAGGCAGAGCGTGGATCTCGAGTCGGCGCGGCGGGAGGTGGAGAAGCGGATGGAGGAGTGGGAGAGGTTGTCGGTGGCGATTGAGGAGGGTGTGGAGGGGGGCTAGAGGGGAGATGACTTATATAAGTCGCGACGCTACCATCAATGCATGAAGCCGGGAACGGTCCGAACTTCTATCGATCTGCCACGAGATCTCCACCGGCGGCTCCGCGAAGCGGCCGCCCGCATCAGTCAATCCCAAGTAGTCGAACGTCTCCGGCCTGCCCTGCCCTCGTCGGCGGCGCCGCGGAACCGCTTCGATCTGGCCCGTGGCTGCGAGATCCCCCAACGCTTCCAGTCCGGGCCGCAACGCAGTGCCGCTACTTGGCTGGCGATAGTGTGATCCTCTTTTTGCCGGTCAGAGGATACACCCCCGTCCTGGTCAAGCCAACCGCCCGCTTTACTTGTACATTGGAATTAACCAGCTCAAACACCGCCGGTCCATACGTGATCGGATCATCCATATCTCAGGAAATCGCTACGAGTTACCGGCCCGAATCACTCGCCCGCTTCCAGTATCCCTTCCCATAGCCGCTTGTCACGGCGCATCGCATCCAGGTAAACCGTCTCCTCCGGCGCGCGTTTGGCCTCCTCGAGAACCCACAGCCGCTTCGCCAGCGCCGGAGCTTTCCCCAGTGCCAGCGTCATCGTCAACCGGTGAAGATCGAAGTTGTGCCACCGCTCGGGGTGGGAGCCGGGAAATCCGAAAATCATCGGCCGGCGGCTCAGACGGCGCAAGACCGTTTTGGGAGTCCGGTAGCCGGGCCTCGTGGCGATCTTCTTTTCTTCCCGCTCCGTGAGACGCCGCAGATCCGCATCCACGGACTCGTAGCCCAGCTTGCGGTAAAACCAGAAGGCCCCCGCGTCGACAGCCTCCTCGTTGTCGTGGCCGATTTGATACGGGTCCAGCCAAAAGCAGGTGGCCCCGGCCGCCTGATGGAAAAGTTTCAGCAGCCGCGAGTAGAGCCACGCCGTTTCGCCTTCGCGGAACGTGTAATAGAGATTGAAGCCTGCCTCCACACGGTCCAGCAACGAAAGCCCTTCGAAGTAGCCGATCGGGACGCCGTTCTTCCAGATCGTCACCGCATGGTAGGCGCGCAGCGGCAAGCGGCGCTTGGGCGGCAGTCCCCACCAATAAAAGACAACGCCCCGGCCCGCATCGTATTCATGGACGTGGCGCGCGTCGCCCCATGTGAAGCCGTACAGTTCGCGGTAGCGGACAGCGGAGGTGTCCTGGGCAAGATCGATAACGCGCCGCCCTTCGCGGTGCGAGAGTTTGCGCACAGCCAGGGCAGGCTCGGATACCACCGCCGGGAGCGAAACCTCCGAGCGCGCGATCAGCCCCCGCCGGTGGTGGAAATTCCTTCGCCCCTCCAGACGCATGTGCGTGCGCGTGGCGGGCGAGTCCTCCAGTTGCCACTCGATGGGAATCTCGGCCGCGTCGAAGCATTCGCTGTTCTCGACCAGCCAGCCGAGACCGCCGGCCGCCTCCACCCATTCCCGGTACGGTGGGCGCGCCTCCACCAGAGCCTCGTCCTCGTAGTAAGGCAGCAGCCCGTTGAGCGCGTGAGCCAGGCGCGCCGGTTGATCGTATGCGTCCCAGGCAAGACGCATCGCCCCACCGTGCCGCGCAAGCAGAAGCCGCACAAGGTCGCGCGTGAACACGCCGCAGAGGCCCGTTCCGGCAATGCCGGACATGTCCGGCTCCTCCAGCATTCCCGTTTCGGCCAGCTTCGCCACGCGGCCCGAGAAGCTGGCAAGAATCTCCTCCGCCAATCGCAGCACGGCGGCCGAGGGAGCGTAGGCGCGGAAGAACAGCAGCGCTTCGTGAAATCGAATCAGCTCGGCCGGTCCGCTGATGCGACGCCGCGCCAGTTGCCGCAGCAGTGCCGGCAGCTTCTCCATTTCCGGTTGCCCGAAGCGTCGTTTGCAGGTCTCGACAGCGCGGAGCAGCGCGGCAGTGGTCATTCGGATCAGTCTACTGCACGGCGGCGCGAACGTCCTCTCCTCCAACCAGCGCTTCTGGAAACTCTTCGACCGCGCCGCCCGCGGCAAGACCGGGAAAAGCCTCGACCTAATCTAGTCTTGGAACACTCCGCGCCCCGCCTCCTGACTCGTCTCCCCACTTCACCCAACCGGGTAAAATGAAGTTCCGGAATGTCTGTAAGCCCCTTCGTCCATCTTCACTGCCACACCGATTACTCCCTCCTCGACGGAGCCTGCGCCATTCCTCAGCTCATGCGCACCGTCGCCTCCCTCGATCAGCCCGCCGTCGCCATGACCGACCATGGCAATCTCTTCGGCGCCGTCGAGTTCTACAACGAAGCCAGGCAGGCCGGCATCCACCCCGTCATCGGCTGCGAAGTCTACGTCGCCCAGCAGGACCACACCGTCAAGAACGAATCCAACCGCTACAACCACCTCGTCCTGCTCTGCGAAAACCAGGATGGTTACCGCAACCTCATCAACCTCGTCTCCACCGGCTTCCTCGACGGCTTCTACTACAAGCCCCGCATCGATAAGGACCTCCTCGCACGCCATTCCAAGGGCCTCATCGCTCTCTCCGCCTGCCTCCGCGGCGACATCAACGAAACCATCCTCGCTGACCGCTACGATCACGCCCGCCGCCTCGCCTACACCTACTCCGACATCTTCGGCAAAGGCAACTTCTTCCTCGAGCTCCAGGACCACGCCCTCGATCAGGACAAGATCGTTCTCCCCGCTCTCTACCGCATTGCGGCGGAAACCGGCATCCCCCTGGTCGCCACCAACGACTCGCACTATCTCAAAAAGGACGACGCCCTCGCCCAGGAAATCCTCGTCTGCATCAACACCGGCAAGACTCTCTCCGACCCTAACCGCATGCGCTTCTCCGCGGCCGAGCTCTTCCTCAAGTCCCGCGCCGAAATGCTCCAGCTCTTCTCCCACGCCGAGGACGCCCTCGACCGCACCTGGGAAATCGCCCAGCGCTGCCGCGTCTCCCTCGAAAAGGTCAAGGAGCCATTCCCCCGCTTCGACGTTCCCGCCCTCCACACCATCGACTCCTACTTCGACTACGTCACCCGCGAAGGTTTCGAGCACCGCCGCCCGCGCCTCGAAGCTCTCGCCTCCCAAGGCCGCCTCAAAAATCCCATCCCCGTCTACCTCGAGCGCCTCGACAACGAGATCCGCATGATCCAGCAGGTGAACTTCCCCGGCTACTTCCTCATCGTTTGGGATTTCATCCGCCACGCCAAATCCAGGGGCATTCCCGTCGGCCCCGGCCGCGGTTCCGCCGCCGGCTCCCTCGTCGCCTATTCGCTCGGCATCACCGATATTGACCCGCTCGAATACGGCCTCCTCTTTGAGCGCTTCCTAAATCCCGAGCGCGTCTCCTTGCCCGACATCGACATCGACTTCTGCACTAACCGCCGCGGCGAAGTCATTCAGTACGTCACCGAAAAGTACGGCCGCGACTATGTCGCACAGATCATCACCTTCGGCACTCTCGGCGCACGTCAGGCTATCAAGGACGTCGGCCGCGTCCTCGACATGAGCTTCGGCGACGTCGACAAGATCACCAAGCTCGTCCCCTCCCAGCCCCTCAACATCAAGCTCGATGAAGCCTTTGAAACCGAGCCCGCCTTTGGCGAGCTCCGCGCCGCCGATCCCAAAATCGATCAGCTCCTCACCAACGCCCGCAAGCTCGAAGGCATGGCCCGCAACGCCGGGGTCCACGCCGCCGGCGTCGTCATCTCCTCCACTCCTCTCAAGGAACTCGTCCCCCTTTACCGCACCAGCCGCGATGAAGTCGTCACCCAGTACGACATGGTCGGCCTCGAAAAGCTCGACCTGCTCAAGATGGATTTCCTCGGCCTCACCACCCTCACCATCATTCATGACGCCGTCGACCTCATCCAGCTTCACCACGGCGTCGCAATCAACATCGATGAAATCCCCCTCGCCGACCCCAAAACCTTCGAGATCTTCTCCAAGGGCTTCACCTCCGGCGTCTTCCAGTTTGAATCCGGCGGCATGCGCGACATTCTCCGCCGCTATGAGCCGGACCGCTTCACAGACTTAATCGCGCTCAACGCCCTCTACCGCCCCGGCCCCATGAAGATGATCGACGACTACATCGATCGCAAACACGGCCGCAAACAGGTCTCCTTTGAGCTCCCCATCCTTAAGGACATCCTCGAGGAAACCTACGGCGTCATGGTTTATCAGGAGCAGGTGATGCAGATCTCCAACCGCGTCGCCGGCTACTCCCTCGGCGATGCCGACATCCTCCGCCGCGCCATGGGCAAAAAGAAGCAGGAGGAAATGGACTCCCAGCGCGTCCGTTTCCTCACCGGCGCAAAAGCCAAAAACATCCCCCCACGCAAGGCCGAAAAAATCTTCGAGCAGATGGCCGAGTTCGCCAAGTACGGCTTCAACAAATCCCACTCCGCCGCCTACGCCTACCTCGCTTACATCACCGCTTACCTCAAGGCTCACTATCCGGTCGCCTTCATGTCCGCCCTGCTCACTTCGGAAACCGGCAACATCGCCAAGGTCGTCAAGTACATCAATGAGTGCCGCGACATGGGCATCCGCGTCCTGCCGCCCGATGTCAACCACTCCCATCTCAACTTCACCCCCGACGGCGAAGCCATCCGCTTCGGCCTCGGCGCAATCAAGAACCTCGGAGCCTCAGCCGTCGAAACCATCATCAAGGCGCGCGATGAGCACGGCCAATTCAAAACCCTCACCCAGTTCTGCGAGCGTATCGATTACTCCGTCATCAACAAGCGCGCCATTGAAAGCCTCATCAAGGCCGGCGCCCTCGACGCCCTCGACGGCGCCCGCTCCCAGCTCCTCGCCGGTCTCGACTCCCGCATGGAAGCCGGTCAGCGCGCCTGGCGCGACCGCGAATCCGGCCAGACCGGCCTTTTCGCCGCCTTCGTCCAGCAGGAACAACCCGAAAATCCCCTCCCCAACGTCCCCGACTGGGAGCCAAAACAAAAACTCACCGGCGAAAAAGAGGTCCTCGGCTTCTACGTCACCGGCCATCCCCTCGACGAATTCCGCGAAAAAGTCGCCGACCTCGCCTCGCATAACTCCTCCGCTCTCGAAGGCCTCTCCCGCGGCACGGACATCGCCATCTGCGGCGTCGTTACCGGCATTCAGCGACGCCGCAACAGGGAAGGCAAGCCCTGGGCCAGCTTTCAGCTGGAAGACTGGCTCGGCGCCGCTGAATGCCTTGTCTTCGCCTCCACCTACGAGACCATGTCCGCCGACCTCGCCGAAGACCGTGCCGTCCTCGTCCGCGGCCTCGCCCTGCCCGAGGAAAACGCCCCCGCCAAAATCTCCGTTAAGGAAATCGTCCCCCTCGAATTCGCCGGCATCCAGCTCCCCCGCCTCATTTCCATCAAGGTCCCCCTCACTCGCGGCGACTCCGACAAAGCCTCCGAGCTCACTCACCTCTTCCAGCGCAAGCCCGGTGAGGCCGAAGTCCGCCTCCGCCTGGAAAAACCACGCGACTTTTCGATTATCCTGGATGTTGCCGCGCGCGTCCGCCCCGACAAGGAATTCTGCGCCGAAGTCGAGCGCATCTGCGGACCGCAGTCGATGGAGGTCTTGGCCAACTGATGTCTTCTCAAACTCCGGCTCCCGCCCCCGATTCCGCCTGGGCTCGCGTTCAGTTGGCACGTCATCCCAAGCGCCCACATTCCCTCGATTACATCCAGCGCCTCATCGCCGGCTTCCATGAGCTCCACGGCGACCGCCGCTTTGCCGACGACGCCGCCATCGTCGGCGGCTTCGGCTACCTCCGTGACCGTCCCGTCATGGTCATCGGCCAGCAAAAGGGCCGCGACACCAAACAAAAGCTCCACCGCAACTTCGGCATGCCCAAGCCCGAAGGCTACCGCAAGGCCCTACGCCTCATGCAGCTTGCCGCCAAATTCCGCCGCCCCATCGTCACCTTGCTCGACACCCCAGGCGCTTACCCCGGCATCGATGCCGAAGAGCGCGGCCAGGCCGAAGCCATCGCCTACAACCTTCGCGAAATGGCCCGCCTTCCGGTCCCCATCGTCAGCGTCGTCATCGGTGAAGGCGGCTCCGGCGGAGCTCTCGGTCTCGGCGTCGGCAATCGCATCCTCATTCTCGAAAACGCCGTCTACTCCGTCATCAGCCCGGAATCCTGCGCCGCCATCATCTGGCGCGACGCCGCTCACGCCGAAAAAGCCGCCGCCGCGCTCCGCCTCACCGCCCCCGAACTCCTCCAATTCGGCCTCGTCGACGCCATCGTCGAAGAGCCCGGCGAAGGCGCACACGCCGAACCCGACGCCGCCTCTTTCCAGCTCGGCAACGCCCTTGCCGGCGCACTCGACGAACTCTCCCACCTCTCCCCCGAGCAGCTCATGGAAGACCGCTACCGCAAGTTCCGCTCCATGGGTTCCTTCTTCCAGGAGGTCTAGCCGCACGTGAAGAAGCTCGGACTCTGGATCACCCTCATCCTCGGCATCGTTTTCGCCGCCATCATGTACACCTCCACCCGCGGCCTCCGCAGCTTCCGCGTCGAAGTCTGCATCAATTACCAGGGCCGCTCCGCCTGCCGCACCGCTTCCGGCGCAACCGAGGAAGCCGCCATGCGCACCGCACGCGATAACGCCTGCGCCATGATCTCCTCCGGCATGACCGATTCCATCGCTTGCCAGAACACTCCCCCATCCAAGGTCGCTTGGCTCGAAAAAAAATGACGCGCCGCATCTTTCTCGCCGCGCCCGCCCTCGCCCAGTCCATGTCTTACTCCCAACAAGTCGAACAATTCCGCGCCGCCCGCCTCGCCACTCTCACCGCCGATGACGGCTACCTCACACTCACCGCCCTCCACTGGCTCGAAGTAGCCAAGCCCCGCGCCGATATCGCCCCAGGCCACACCTTCCTCCTCCGCGGCAACGTCGTCTCCGACAACGGCAACCCGTTACAGCCTGACACCAGCCTCATCCGCCACGGCACCCAAACCCTGTTCGTCATCGAGCGCGGCGGCCGCTACGGCATCCGCGTCCGCGACACCGAAAGCCCCTACCGCAAGCAGTTCAAGGGCGTCCACTGGTACCCCGTCAAACCCGAATACCGCATCCAGGCCCGCTTACTCCCTCACCCCTCCCCCAAATCCGTCCGCATCCCCACCGTCATCGACGGCGTCCATGAAAACATGACCGCCCCCGGCGTCGCCGAATTCTCCCTCAACGGCCAC
>VFZE01000058.1 GCA_016871315.1 Acidimicrobiia bacterium
GGGCCTGGTGGATCTGCTTGGGAGTGGGGGATTGCGCGGGATCTTTCCAGTCCAGCATGATGTGCGGAACGCGGTTGGCGATCTCCGGGACGTCGATCTTCGCGAGGATTCCCTTGACTCCCCGCAAGGCGCCGAGGATGGTATCCGCGCGGCGGTCCAGCAGGCGGCGTTCGGCGGCGTGGTCGAAGTCGAGGTAGCGTTCCACGGCAGCGATGAGGCCCATGATCTCCTCCTTGCCGACCTTCATACCGCGGCCGATTCCGCCGTTCGGGCTGATGGCGGCCTGACCCACCTCCATCAAGTCGCCGCGGCCAAGAAGGAGTCCTGAGCCTTGCGGTCCAAGCAGTCCCTTGCCGCCGGAGAACGTCACTAGGTCGAATCCCTCCTGGACGTATTCTTTCAACCGGGAAACCGGTGGCACGTCGGCGGCGGCATCATTAAAGGAAACTATGTTGTGCTGCTTCGCGGTTTTGATCCAGTCTCCCCGCTTGATTTGGCCGTCTGGGTCCGCTTTGTTCAGGAAGAACATCATCGCCGTCCGGGGACTAATTGCGCTCTCCAGCTGCTCCTTGGATTCAACCCAGATCAGTTTGGCTCCGGTGAGCAGCATCTGGGCTTCGTAGCCGCTGCGGTGAGATTTCTGAAGGATGACTTCGTTCTTGAGGCCGGTCGTGTCCGGGAGCTGCTGCACCGCTTTCGCGTTGGGAAAGGTCATGCTGGCGGTGGTGGCGACGGTAATGGCGGACGCCGCTCCGTCGGTGATCATCGCCGCCGGCACACCGATCAAAGAGGCGAGGTGAGCGCCGGCCTTACGCTGAAGATCAGGTAAATGGATGAAATGGCGGGAGGCATCCGACATCGCCTGGACCACCTCCGGCGGCATGATGCAGCCGCCGAGTACGGTGACGGTACCTACGCCGTTGATGACGGTCTTGACGCCGAGGCGAGCATAGGGGTTGGGCGAGGTTCTGCTAGCGGCGGTGGCGGAGGGGACAGCCAATCCGGCGGCTCCCGAGGCTTGGAGGAATCTGCGGCGAGACGATGGTTTGCGCATGGTACGCTCCTGCTTGGGCCCATGCTAGTGGGTGGATAGAGTGGACGTCAAGTGAGGGTGGGAGAAAGTGAGGGTGGGAGAAAGCCAAGCAGCCTGCAGATGGCTTATTTTTAATCACGATTTAGGCGGCCAGGTAGTCCCGGTGGGACTTCGGCGTGGCCTTGCCTCGCATGGTCAGCTGGTTCAGGTTTCTATCCGTGGAGGTGGAAGACTTTGCACATGATCTTCCATTCTCCATCCACCTTCAGCAACGCAAAGATGTCGGTGAAGCGGTGGCTCGTCCAATTGTCGATCTCCAGCCGGACGGTGGCGACGGTTTCCGCGATGTCCACCTTGGCGATGCGGACCTGCATCTGCGTGGCCGGGCCGTTCTGGTCGTTCCAATCGAATAGTCCTTGAATGGGACCGGCGAACAGGTCAGGCCCCACATAGCCGAAGATTGTTGCGCCCGGGTGAAAGGCGGGCTTCATGTCCGCACCCTTTCCCGAGCGTCCTCCGTCGATATAGTGCTGAACTGTCCTCACGATGGCGTCGTATTCCTGCACGGAACTCATTTCCGTTTGCATCTCCTTTCTTCATGCCGGCGCAGCAGTCTCAAGACTGCGGGCGTGCGTCGAGACCGAAATCACGCAGCACAGTATCATACCAGGATTCGTCGTCCTGGGCGTTCCAATCCACCCACTGCTCATCGGTGAGGCCGGCCCGGTATTGGACAAAGGGAGCGGCGTCGGGACCGGAAAGGTGGCGGAGCTGCCAGCCGCCGCTGTCGATGATATCGCGGATGAGTAGAGCGGTGGTTTCCGGAGAGACCGGATTGGCGAGGGCGGCGCGGAAGAGGTTGGAATAACGCCGTGGTTGCCTGTAGATGGAAGGCGTTTCCTCACCGATATTGCGGGCCATCTGCGTATCCTGAATCCCCGGCCCGCGCCAGTTCCAAAGCCGTTGCGCAACCGATCCCCTTGCTACAACCCGTGATCAAGACGTTGGGCATGGTCTTCTCCGTGCGAGGTTCTGTTCACCGGTAGAACGGTTTCCAGGTGATCCAGCGGGCGCCGTAGTGCGGCTCCGGCTGGCCCACTTCGATTGCGCCAAGGTCCGGCGCCTTGCCGCTGAAGTTGTCGTTGATGGTGGGCACCACAACGCCTGCATCGACGGCTTTCGAGTTCGGCTTCAGACGGAAGTTAAGGTCCATCGCGTGGTACACGTGATGGCGGCGCGTGATATCCGGCGGCCCCAGATTCTCGAAGATGTTGTAGTCGACTTCGATGCCGTGCGCCTCCTGCCCGGCCGCTTTCCGGAACTCGGCGAGCGTGGCAAAGCTGCGCCAGTCAGCGCCAGGAACTTTCCAGTTGTACTGGTTGGCCGTGCCTGGGTTCGGCCGGAAGCCGTTATAGTCGCTGCTGTAGTTCGCGGTGGCATTCGCCCAGGTCATGACGCCGCGGTTGGGGGCGTTGCGGCCGATGAAGAGATTGTTGCGGAAGTGTACGTTGGAATAGGGATCGCGCGCGGTCTGTTCGGTGACGAGAGTGTTGTGATAGGCGAGAATGCCGGCGGGTGAGGAGGAAAACTTGAACGCCCCGCCGGGGACATGGTACAGCAGATTGCGGAAGAAGTAGACCGGCCCGCCGAATACAGGCTGCGAGCTGTAGCCGTTATGGGCCGCGTTGACGCCGCGGTTCTGGAAGACGCGGATGTTGTGCACACCGCCGTCGGATTCCACAAAATCGTCATTCATCAGGTGAATGTCGTTGTTGTAAATGTCGATGGAGGAGGCGCGGCGCAACGGATCGGAATCCGGCGGTCCATACGTGGAAATGCAGATGCCGTCGTGAAAATAGGCGATCGAGTTGTGGGCGATGACATGGCCGGGACCATAGACCTTCACGGCAAAGAAACTGCGCAAATGATGCGACGGGTAAATGCCGGCGCTGCGTTGGCCCGCCTGGTTCCAGCCGATCACCCGCATCTGGTCCTCACGGCCCAGGAACAGATTATCGGCGATGTAGAAGTCGCGCGAATCGGCGTTCTCGGTCCAAACGCCGACGCCCACGTCTTCAAAGCGGCAGTTGCGCACGGTGAGGCCGACCGCACCCATCACCTCTTTCTCGCCGGCGAACAGCGCGATGTCGGTGTTGCGGAAGGTGAGTCCTTCAAAAATATGATGAGCCGTGGCCATCACGTCGAAAAGCTTGTGGTTCCCCGCCCCGTCAAAGATCACCTCGCCGTCTCCGGCGGCCTTGATCGTAATCGGCTTCTCGGCGGTGCCTTTCAGGGAAAGGGAGATGGAGCCGGTAAAAGGCGCGCTGAGCGGGTCGACGTAATTGAGGCGGTCCGGACGGTAGAGACCCGCGTGCACCAGAATGGTGTCGCCGGGCTGCACCTTGTTCATGCGCACCGCCGTCCAATCGCCGCGCCCGGGCCCGTAATAGGCGTGCTTGATGCCGATGAAGTTCGGTTCCTGGCGCGGTCCCTGGTGGTCATCCGGATAGACGTGAAGCACGCGCCCGCCGCTGTAGGGTTTCGGCTCGCCGCGCGTGGAAACGGTGACGCGCTCCTGCGCCTGTCCGTCCACGCCGTCCGGATCGCGCAGCGTGAACTCGCATTCATAGCTCGTGGCCTGCTCCAGATTGAGGATACTGCCCGCGAAGCCGTGCGGTACCGTGTAGGTCATGTTGTACTGTTCGCGGTGAACGAACTCGCCGCCGATGCGCAGCAGCGGGAGCGCATTGCGCCACGCCGTTGTGCCCGATTTGCGGAAGCGAACCTCCACCGTCGCGTTGCGGTTGGCGTCACCCTCAATCGCCCATTCAAAGCCGAGGTTGACAAGCGTCGGCCGCTCCACGTGGAAGCGGCCCGGCTTGGTGGCATTCTGTGCCTGCAACGTGCAAAAGGTGATGAGAACAAAGAAAGCGCTACGCATGGTGAAGGTTCATGTTACAACAACTCTCGAACAGGGCACGAAAAAGGCCGGCTCTGCCGATAAGACAGGAATGAGGACCATAATCCCCATCGGGTATGCGCTGATGTTCTGGGTGGTGGGTGCTGCGATGACGTGCGGCGCGGCGGAACGGGCTGTCGCCGTCAAAGTGGTCGCGCACCGTCCTGGGCTAAAGTTCACGCGCTTCACCGATTCGCGGGAGAACGCCTTCTCGGTGGAGGTTCCCCAGGGCTGGAAGACGGCGGGCGGCCTGTTCCGGTTCGCGTCCGTGGATACGCGGGGAACGCTGGAAACTGTTTCACCGGATGGAGAGATCCGTGTGAGCTGGGGAGATGCAACGCTTCCTCCCTTCACGGTCCCCAACCCAATGCTGGCCATGGCGGGCTTCCGGGAAGGCTCCTGGTACGCTCCCGGGTACGGCGTAAAGATGCTGGTGAAACGCTACACTCCTGGCGCCAGTTTCGCCGAGGAATCTTCTCTCGCGGCGTGATGAAAACTCGCGTGCTCACACGCCGGTCGTTCGCGCTCGCCGCCGCCGGACTCCTTTCCGGCGCCGAACGCTGGAAAGGCGGGCCGCCCGCGCCATTCCTCAAGGAAATCGAAACTCTCCGCGCGGAGCACAACGTCCCCGGCATTTCCGCGGCATGGCTCGAGAACGGCCGCGTAACCTGGATGGCGGGTTTCGGCTCCACCGATGCGGAAGGAAAATCGCGCGTCGATGAAAAGACCATCTTCGCCGCCGCTTCCCTCTCCAAGCCGGTATTTGCCCTTGCCGTCCTGCGGTTCCGCGACCAGGGTGGGCTGGATCTGGACAAGCCGCTTCAGGATTACCTGCCTTTCTCCGAAGACGAGCGCACGCGCCGGATCACCGCGCGCCACGTGCTCTCCCATACCACCGGCCTGCCGAATTGGCGCTTCAAACCGGGCGTCCTGCGCGCCAATTTCGAACCCGGCAGCAGATTCGGCTATTCCGGCGAAGGCTACTTTTTGCTCCAGCGTGTAGTGGAAACGCTGAGCGGCGAACCGACGGAAATGTTCCTGCGCCGCCGCGTGTTCAGCCCCCTCCAGTTGCGCGACTCCAGCTTCATCGGGCCATCGGTGCCCGGCTACGACAGTAAAGGTCCGCCGAGCCGTATCCTCCCGCCCGCCTACCTGGAACGAGTGCAGGCAGTGATCGAGGAAATGAAAATCGATTACACCACCATCACCACCGAGCAGTCACTTGCCGTGGCCGCCAAGGTGGCCCCCGCGGCACTGCCTGTCTACGTCTCTCCCAACTCCGCCGGCTCTCTCACCACCACCGCCACCGATTTCGCCGTCATCATGAAAACACTCGCCCAGACAAAGGCGATGCACGAACCACTCATTCAGGCCAATGGCGCCGACTGGTGGGGCCTCGGCGCCGGCATCGAGCGCACCGACTCCGGCTCATATTTGTGGCACTGGGGAAACTCCCCGGGCACGAAGTGCTACTTCGCCTTGCAGCCGGAATCAGCCACCGGCATCGTCGTGTTCACCAATGGAGACAACGGAGCGGCGCTTTACCGCCACATCGCCACAGCCGCGCTGGGCCGTTCTCCGAACGCGTTCGGCTGGATCCGTTAGCCGTCGCACCCGAGCGAGAACCTCAAGGCGCGGCAGACTTCGTCCATTCGAGAGGAGTTCAACCGTGCTACTCGTTTGCCCAGACGGTTACTCGCAACAGTGACGGTGTTGTGAAGATTGACCGCACATGCCGACTTCATGCCGTCTTCTTCGGTCAGCACAACTTCGGAAGGCACCCCACGGATCGAGGAGGTGATTGGCGCCACGGTGACGCTCGTCAAGTAACCGATTGCGCTGTTGCGGGTCAGTACCAACACCGGCCGCTTCTTGTCCGGAGGTGCGAATCCATAGAGGCGAACGTCGCCTCGCTCTATGGCTCCGGCCACGCCGCCTCGGTTTCCCACACTGCCGCCTCATCATGAATCACAGGGTTTTTGGCATACCCGTCGCGGTCCCGGCGCTCCTGTTCCAGCGTTTCCATCCTTCTCAAATGCTCCCGAAGCGCATCACGGATCAGCGCGGACCGATTCCTCTTCGTACTACGCGCAGCGCGGTCGGCAGCCTGCAACAGCTTTTTATCAAGCACGACTTGTATGGTTTCCATGGCTGTGGACCCTACTCCACAGTATACTCCATAGTCGTGGGATGCCCGTCAGCTGAACAGCTTTGCCACAACCTTGCCGCCGACATCGGTGAGCCGGAAATCGCGGCCCTGGAACTTGAAGGTCAGCTTCAGGTGATCGAGGCCAAGCAGATGCAGCACGGTCGCCTGCAAGTCGTGCACGTGGACCGCGTCCTCCACCGGGCCGAAGCCAAGTTCATCCGTCGCGCCCACGCTGATGCCTGGCTTGATCCCGGCGCCGGCCATCCACATTGTGTAGGCGTCGATATGGTGGTTGCGGCCGATGCTCTCGCGCTTCTCGCCCATCGGCGTGCGCCCGAATTCCCCGCCCCAGATCACCAGCGTGTTCTCCAGCAGCCCGCGCTGTTTCAAATCGCGAATCAAGGCCGCCGTCCCTTGATCCACGTCCCGGCACACCTTGGTCAGGTCGCGGCCGAGGTCTTCGCCAGGCCCGCCGTGGTGGTCCCAGTTGGTGTGGTAAAGCTGCACGAAGCGCACGCCGCGCTCCACCAAACGCCGCGCCAGCAGGCAGTTGTTGGCGTAAGAGCTTTCCCCCGGCTGTATGCCGTACATATCGAGCGTCTGTTTCGATTCTTGGGAAAGGTCCATCAGCTCCGGCGCGCTCGATTGCATGCGGTAGGCCATTTCATAGGACGCGATGCGCGTCGCGATCTCCGCGTCGCCGGTCTCCTTCAGCCGCGCCATGTTCAGTTCGCGGATCGCATCCAGCGCCTGCTTTTGCCGCCGTTCGTTGATGCCCGCCGGGCTGGTCAGGTTCAGGATCGGTTCGCCGGTGGAGCGGAACGGAACGCCCTGGTAGGTTGTCGGAAGGAAACCGCTGCCCCACAGCGGCGCGCCGCCACGCGGTCCCCGCGGGCCCGATTGTAGCACCACGAAGCCCGGCAGATCCGAAGATTCGCTGCCCAACCCGTAGGTAATCCACGCTCCCATGCTCGGCCGCCCGAACTGGAACGTGCCGGTGTTCATGAACACCTTCGCCGGCGCGTGGTTGAACACCTCCGTGTGCACCGCGCGCAGAAAGGCGACATCATCGACAATCGTCGCCATGTGCGGAAACAGCTCCGAGACGTGAGCGCCGCACTGGCCATGGCGCGCGAACTTCCGCACCGTGCCCAGCAGCTTCGGCGGCTCTTTGGTGAATGTGTCCATGAAGGCGAACCGCTTGTCCTTAAGAAAGGAATCCGGAATCGGTTGCCCGTCAATCTCGCCCAGCTTCGGCTTGTAGTCGAATAAGTCCAGCTGGCTCGGCCCGCCGGCCATGAACAGGTAAATCACGTTCTTGGCTCGCGCCGGAAAGTGCGGCTTCCTGGGGGCCATCGGATTTGGCAACTGGCCGGCATCGGCGCTGAACAACTGGCGTCCGCTGAACATCGACGCCAGTGCGATCTTGCCCACACCCATGGCGCATTCTCCAAAGAAGTGGCGCCGCGTTTCCAGCAGCAACTTATCTTGCTTCATGGCTCTACTCCCTTGTGATGAACTCGTCCAGGTTCAGGATCACCCGCGCCACCGCCGTCCAGGCGGCCAGTTGCGGCGCGCGCTCCTTCGGCGCTTTCCCGGCCAGGGTTCCTGCATCCTCAGGCGCCTGTCGGAACTCGTTCCACTGCTGGTTCAGCAGGCGATCCAGCATGGCACGCTCACCGGCCGACGGCTGACGCGACAGGCTGAGCCGGAACGCGTAGCCGAGCCGCTCGGCGTCGTTGGCCGGAGCCTCCTCCAGCACCCGCGCCGCTAATCCCTGAGCCAGTTCGAGAAACGCCTGGTCATTCAGCAGCGTCAGCGCCTGGAGCGGCGTGTTGGAGCGCACGCGGCGCGTGCAAGTGGCGGCCGCATCGGGCGCATCGAACACCATCAGCGCCGGATAGCCCGCCGCGCGCCAGAAATGCGTGTACAGGCCGCGCCGGTAGCGATCCTCGCCGCTACTTGCCGTCCATACGCGCGGCACCTGCGTGAACTTGAACACCCCTTCCGGCTGCGGCGGAAACACAGGCGGCCCGCCAAGTTCCTTGCTCAGCAGTCCGCTGGCCGACAGCGCCGCGTCGCGGATGATCTCGGCATCCAGCCGCAACCGCGCCTGGCGCGCCAGCAGCCGGTTGTAAGGATCGCGCTCGCTCAGCTCCGGCCGGTGCCGCGACGCCTGCCGGTAGGTGGCCGAGGTGACGATCAGCTTGTGCATCGCCTTCTGGCTCCACCGCCGCTCCACGAACTCCATTGCCAGCCAGTCCAGCAGATCCTGATGCGTCGGCGGCGCGCCCTGCGTGCCGAAGTCGTTCTCCGTCTCAACAAGCCCCTTGCCGAAATACTGCTGCCACAGCCGGTTCATCGTCACCCGCCCGATCAGCGGATTCGCCAGGTCCACCAACCACCGCGCCAAGTCCAGGCGGTTCGGCTTCTCCACTGCCGGCAGCGGATGCAGCACGCCCGGAACGCCGGGCGTCACCACCGCGCCTTTGCGCGTAAAATCTCCGCCCAGGTGAATGTAGCTCTCGCGGGGCTTGTCCAGTTCACGCATCACCAGCGTGCTGGGGAACTTCGGCTCACGCTCGCGCAGCGATTCCACGGTCAAAAATCGCTCCCGGAACCCGATATCCTGCTGCTTCAGATAATCGCCGAGGATCTGCTTCTGCCGCTGATCGCGCTGATCCTCGCCCAGGTTGAGGATCGTGTAGATGTCCTGCGGAACCGCCTTGCGCTGCTCTTCGCTGAGCTTGCTGGCCCACTGCTTCTGGTATTGATCCAGTTCGCGCTCAAGCAGCCGCAGCTGCGGGCGCAGGGCATTCCGCCGCGCAATCTCTTCCGGCGTCGCCAGGTCCATCACCGGCTCATCGGCGTTGTTGAGGAACGCGAACAGCCGGTAGTAGTCGCGTTGCGAAATCGGATCGTACTTGTGATCGTGGCAGCGCGCGCAGCCCAGTGTCAGGCCGAGGAAAGCAGACCCGGTGGTAGCCACGCGGTCGGCCACCGAGTCGATGCGGAATTGCTCCAGATCAATACCACCCTCCTGGTTGAACGGCGTGTTGCGGTGGAAACCGGTGGCGATCTTCTGCTCCACGGTCGGGTTCGGCAGCATATCGCCGGCGATCTGGTCGATCACGAACCGGTCAAACGGCAGATCCCGGTTCAGCGCATCGATCACCCAGTCACGGTATTTCCAGATCTGCCGCGGCGCGTCGATGCTGTAGCCGTTGGAGTCGGCGTAGCGAGCCACGTCCAGCCAGATGCGCCCCCATCGCTCCCCGTAATGCGGCGACGCCAGCAGCCTGTCCACCAGCCGCTCATAGGCATCGGGCCGCGTGTCGGCCACAAAAGCCTCCACCTCTTGTATAGAGGGCAGCAGCCCGGTGAGATCCAGGCTCACCCGGCGGATCAGCGTGGCGCGATCGGCCTCCGGCGACGGGGGAATCTTTTCCTTTTCCAGGCGCGCCAGGATGAAGCGGTCAATCTCATTGCGCGCCCATGTGCGATTGTTCACCGCCGGCGGCGCCACCCGCTTGGGTGCAACGAAAGCCCAATGCGTGGATCGCGCGCCGGGATCGTCCTGCCGCTCGGTCTCGGGAGCCTTCGCCCCCTGATCGATCCAGGCCTTGAGCCTGTCGACCACCTCCGCAGCCAAAGCAGGCTTCGCCATCGGCATCCGCGTCAGCCCGTTCTGTCCTTCGATCGCCTGAATCAGGCGGCTCTGCGCGCTGTTGCCGGCAACCACCGAGGGACCTTTCGCGCTTCCCTTCAGCATGCCCGACACCGTATCCACGCGCAGATCGGCCATTTGCACTTGCGCGCCATGGCAGCCATAGCAGTTCTGCGACAGCACCGGCTTCACATCGCGCAGGTAGTCCACCTGCGCGCTCAGACTCATAGCGGCCAGCAGAAAAATGGCTAAACGCCCAGTCAAGGTGTAGCTAGTCGTCAACCTAACATGCATTATAGTGCGTTCCATCATATCCGAGGCTGCGGAAGCCAACGTAACGGCTGTCGGCTAGAATTGCTTCATGCTCCCGCAAGAGTTGGTTCGCCTTTGGGAAGAACACACCAGTCATGAGTTTTCCACGCGCGACACGGAAGCGACTCTGGCAACCATGACCGAAGACGCCTACGTCAATCATGTGCCGGTCCTGACGGGCGGCAGCGGACGGGAAGCTCTGCGCTCGTTCTATTCCAGAGACTTTATCCCGAGCATGCCGCCGGACACAAAACTCACGCCCATCTCGCGAACCGTTGGCGAAGACCAATTGGTCGACGAGATGATCTTCTCCTTTACCCACACGCGGGAAATGCCCTGGATGCTTCCCGGAATTGCTCCGACGAACCGCCACGTAGAGGTCGCCTTGGTCGCCATTGTTCGGTTCCGCGGGGGAAAAGTGGCTCATGAACATATCTATTGGGATCAGGCCTCTGTACTGAAGCAGATAGGACTGCTCAGCGGTGACGGGCTCCCGGTTTACGGGGTGGAATCGGCGGGAAAGGTCTCCGGGAAATGAGTGTACCGCCAAGATGAGAAGCTGCTTCCGTCCGCGCGCGATTCACCTGGCCGACAGATACTAATTCCGTACAGCCTCCCGCTAAACCTTTGCCCGCGCCGCCCTCCAGCCCGCTTCCAGCACGCCACGCATTCGCTTCAGCAACGCATCCTTGCCCGGCACACGAGCCAGGTTCGTGTACTCCCGCGGATCCTTCTCGTGATCGAACAACTCCTCGTCCGGATGTGGCCCTGTCCACCTGATGTACCGGTGCCGTTCTGTCACCACCGCGTGTCCGCGGATCCCGTCCGGAGCCGTCACCGTGCTGAACGCCGCCGACTTGAACGGCCTCGCCGGATTATCGAGCAGCGGCACAAGGCTCTGCCCTTCCAGATTCGGCGGCGGCTTCAGCCCGCCCAGTTCAGCCACCGTCGGGAAAATATCCACAAACTCCACCAGCGAACGGCATCCCTTTCCATTTCCCCTGCGCCCCTGCGCGGAAATAATCAGCGGTGCGCGCATCGACTCCTCAAACAGGCTGCGCTTGTGCCAGCGGTGATGCTCGCCCAGGTGCCACCCGTGATCGCCCCAGAACACAACCACCGTCCGCCGCCGCAGATTCTGCTTCTCCAACGCATCCAGCACGCGGCCTACTTGCCAGTCCATGTAGGAAATCGAAGCATAGTAGGCGCGGATCGCCTCCTTCTTCTCCGCCTCGTTCATCCCCATATCGTTGGCCCGCGTGTTGATCGCGATCTCGCTTGCCCGCGGAATATCATCACGGTCGCCCGGCGGATTCACCACCGGCTGGATGCTCCCCAGCGGATACAGATCAAAAAAACGGGCCGGCGCTACGTGCGGCAGATGCGGCCTCAAGTAGCCCAGCCCCAGGAACCACGGCTTCTCGCGTGTCTTCGCGATCGTCTCCAGCGCGATCTCCGTCGCCCGCTCATCCGCCTGATCTTTTCCATCGCCCTGGAACGACACCCAGTGCCACCCCGCACGCCGGCCCGCCGTAATGTTCCGCCCTTCACCTTTGGTGTGCTGCTCGCTGCCTGGCGGGCTGATAGACACATCCCAGCTCGGTGGGTCGTCCCACTTGTTCGTCCCCACCGAACCCGGCACGTCCATGTGGTACATCTTCCCCGCCCTCACAGAGTGCCACCCGTTGGTCCGGAACAGCTGCGGCAGCGTTACCGCATCCGGCATCGTGTCGCGCACCGCGATCTGGTTGTCGAATACCTTCGTCGTATCCGGCCGCAATCCCGTCATCAGCGACACGCGGCTCGGCCCGCACACCGGATACTGGCAGTAGGCCCGGTCAAACCGCACCCCCTCTGACGCCAGCCGGTCCAGGTCCGGCGACTTCACCATCGGATGGCCGTAGCATCCCAGGTTATTGTTCATGTCATCGGAGGCGATGAACAACACGTTGGGCCGCTCGGCGGCCGTCTTCTGCGATAGCAAAAGCGCGGGCGCGCACGCCACCGCCGAACGCAGCAACTTCCGCCGCGTCATTTCTCTTTCTCCTCCTTCGCCTTCGGCACCTGCGGATTCGCGAAATCCGGCTTCGACTCACCCCACAAATGATGGTTGAACCAATCCAGGTTATGCTGCATCACCGCCCGCATCGACTTCGGCTTCGTGATCCCATGCCCGAACCCCTTGTACACGATCATCTCCACCGGCACCCCGCGATCCTCCAGACCTTGCCGCAGCTCGTACGCATTCGGAATCGGCACGCGTTTATCCAGTTCGCCGTGCTGGATCAGCGTCGGCGTCCGCGCCTTCTGGATATAGGTCATCGGCGACGTCTTCTGATAAATGTCCGGATCGGCGGCAGGATCGGCGCCCAGGTACTGAATCGTGAATGGCGTGATGTCGGTGTTGTAGTAATAGGTAGCCCAGTTGGAAATCCCCGCTCCCACCGACACCGCCGCGAACATCGTCGAACTCGTCGCCAGAAACGCCGAAATGTATCCGCCCTGACTCCAGCCCATCACGCCCATGCGCTGGGGATCCACCCATCCCTTCCCGATCAGGTGCTCCACTCCGCTCTCCACATCCCATGCGTCTCCCACACCTAGATTCCGAACGTTCAACTGCCGGAACTTCTCCCCATATCCCGCGCTCCCGCGGTAATTCACACGCAGCGCGAGCGCGCCTCGCCCGGCCCAGATATCGATCGGGTAGTACCGCGGATGCACCATGCGCGGCGTATCCACGCCCGTCGGCCCGCCGTGAATCACGCACAACAAAGGATACTTCCTCCCGGGATCGAAATCCTTCGGCTTCGTCAGCACTCCTTCAATCACCGTTCCATCGCGGCTCTTCCACGAGATCACCTCGCTCACCGGCAGCGTCCAGCCCTTCACCTGCTCGGTGCTGTTGGTCAGCCGCTTCGGTGACCATGTGGTCACGTCCGTCACATACACTTCATCCAGCAGGCTCCCGTCCGACATCGTCATCGCCGCCCGCTTGCCATCCGCCGTTAGGGACACTCCAAACCCCGCCGGCGTCTTCGAAACCTGCTCAATCTTGCCGGTCTCCACATTCACCCGGAACAAGTGCGATGCCGTCTTTTGCTGCGACACGAAGTAGACCCCTTCGCGATTCCACTCCACGAGGTTGGGCGACTCGTCGAAACTGTCCGTAATCGACCGCACCGCTCCGCCATCGGCGGAAACCAACACCAACCGCGAATTCGCATGAAAGTGTTTCGGGTTCTTCATCGCCGAGCTGAACACGATCCGCTTGCCGTCAGGCGACCAGCGCGGCCCGCGGTCCGGGCCCGCCTGGTCCACGATCTTCTTTACGCTGTCACCCGCCAGCGCCAGCACGTAAATATCGGAGGTGCCGTTGTTCACCAGATCTGGATTCACGGTCGCGCTGAACGCGATGCGTGTCCCATCCGGCGCCCAGTGGAACCCACCCACCGAAAAAGCCTTCCCCTTCGTCCGCTGCTTCCCCGCCACCGGAGCCTTCATCGCCTCCTCCACATCCAGTGTCCACAAATGCTGGTGCGCGTAATCCCGCCGCACCACCTCGAACTCGCCGAGATGCTTCCTCCGATCCTCCGGCTGCTTCTCCGACGCCAGAAACGCGATCGTCTTGCCGTCATCCGACCAATCGAACGAACCCACGCCATTCTCCGCCTTCGTCAGCCGCTGCGCCTCGCCGCCATCCGGCGCAATCACGAAGATCTGGTTCTTGCCACCCTCGCGGCTGCTGGTGAACGCCAGCCACTTCCCGTCCGGCGACCAGCGCGCCTGCCCCGCCCCCTGCTTGGCCCGCGTCAACTGCCATCTTCTCCCTGTCGCCGTCTCCGCCACCCAGATCTGCGTCACCATCGCATCCTGCTCAAAATCGGCTTCCGCCTGCGAATAGGCAACGAACTTGCCGTCCGGAGAAATCTCCGCCCCGCCGATGCTCCGCAAGTTCAGCAGATCGTCAATCGTCGGCACTCCCGCCAAACACAAGTGCGCCAGCACGACCAAATAGACCGCGCGCATGATTCACCTCCTAAGGATGCGTCTCATTGTACACTTCTACCGATGACCACCTCGACTCGCCGCGCCTTCCTGGCATCTGCCACAGCCCCCGCCATTCTGCGTCCGCAATCCCGCCGCCGGCCGAATATCCTCTTCGCCATCGCCGACGACCAGTCCTATCCCCACACCGGGGCCATGGGCGACCGCGTCGTCAAAACTCCCCACTTCGACCGTGTCGCCGAACGCGGCGTCCTGTTCCGCAACGCCTTCTGTCCCGCCCCGCAGTGCGCACCCACACGAGCCTCCCTCCTCACCGGCCGCTACATCTGGCAGAACGAAGAGGCCGGCACACATGCCAGTCTTTTCCCGAAGAAGTTCCAGGTCTATCCGGACCTGCTCGCCGCCGCCGGCTACTTCACCGGTCTCACCGGCAAAGGCGCCGGACCCTGCAACTGGCAGGCGCCCGGCTGGCCGCACAATCCCGCCGGACCGTCGTTCGATGAACGCAAGGATCGCGGCGTGCCGCAAGGCGTCGGCAACAACGACTACTCCGCCAACTTCGCCGACTTCCTCAAAGCGCGCCCGAAAGAGAAACCCTTCTGTTTCTGGTACGGCTGCCAGGAACCGCACCGCGGCTACAAGAAAGGCATCGGCCTGGAATCCGGCAAGAAGCTCGACAGCGTCATTGTCCCGTCCTTCATGCCGGACACGCCCGAGGTCCGCTCCGACATCCTCGACTACTACTACGAAATCGAACACTTCGACCGGCACCTCGGCCGCATCCTCGATCAAATCGCCAAGGCGGGCGAACTGGAAAACACGCTCGTCGTGGTCACCTCCGACAACGGCATGGCCTTCCCCGGCGCCAAGGCAACCATGTACGACTACGGCTGGCACCTCCCGCTCGCCATCTCCTGGCCCGACCGCGTCCCCGCCGGCCGCGCCGTTGACGACCTCGTCAGCTTCATCGACTTCGCACCCACCTATCTTGAAGCCGCCGGGTTAAAGCCCTCCGCCGCCATCACCGGCCGCAGCCTCCTGCCCATCCTCGAATCGAAGCAGTCCGGTCAGGTCGACGCATCGCGCGACAAAATCTTCGGAGGCCGCGAGCGCCACTCCCACGCCCGTTACGACAACATGGGCTACCCCGCCCGCGCCATCCGCACCCACCAAAACCTCTATGTCCGCAACTTCAAGCCCGACCGCTGGCCCGCCGGCGACCCCGAAGGCTACCACGACATCGATGCCTCCCCTACCAAGTCCCTCATGATGGACCGCCGCAAAGAAGGCTCCATCGCAACGCTGTTCGAGCACTGCTTCGGCAAGCACGGTGAAGAACAGCTCTACGACATCAAAGCCGACCCTGGCTGCCTCAAGGATCTCGCTTCCTCCCCTGCGCACGAACCAACCCGCAAGCGCCTCCGCGCCGAGCTGGACCGCACTCTCACCGCGCAGAAAGACCCGCGCATGAGCGGCAGCGAAATATTTGACTCCTACCCCCGCCACTCCCCAATGCGTCCGGAACTAGGCGGCTTCTCCGCGCAAGGCGCTTACAACCCGAGATTCACGTAGGCGAAAAAACGGCGCAAACCGGCTAACCGCTACCCCCTGTGGCAGTCTAAAGGGTGGATGGAGGTCAGCGACCAGGACCTGGTCGCCAGAGTTCAATCCGGTGACGGCGACGCATTCCGCACCTTGGTGGAACGCTACAGCCGAAGTGTCTTCCGATTGGCCTTCCGAATGACCGACGAAGAGTTGAAGGTCTATGCCCTCAACAGCCTCTTACACTCCGCGCCCGACCGCGCACTCCCGCTGCTTGAGAAGATCCTGACTTCCACCGCATCGCCACAACTGAAGGAACGTGCGCTCTTCGTCCTCACGCAGATCAAGGGCGCCGAAGGTCAGCCTTCTCCTGCGCGCCCCATCCTGCTCCGCATCGCCCAAGGCGGCGCCAATCCCGATCTCCAGCGCAAGGCCGTTGATTATCTCGGCCAGATCGCCGACAGGGACTCCTCCATCCTGCAAACTCTCTCCCAGATCAAGACCAAGGAAGCGCAGGACTACCTGGTCGAGCTGCTCAACAAGTAGCCCTCAGAACTCCAGCCGCAGCGCGAACTGCATTTGCCTCGGCGTGGAGAATGTTGACCGCACCTTGCCGAAATCAGGGCTCTCGATGTTCGCCGTCGGCGTCCCTAATGTCGGCGTATTGGTCACGTTGAAGGTCTCCCAGCGGAACTGGAGATTGTAGCGCTCCGTCAGCCGGAAGAATTTCATCAGCCCGAAGTCGATGTTGAACATGCCGTCGGAGTTCAGGATGGCCCGTCCCGCGTTGCCCAGATACCAGCTCCCGTCAGCCGCGCGCGGTATTCCGAATGCCGACGTGTCAAACCACCGGTCCGATGTGCGGTTCGCCAGTTTCGGATCGCGGATCCGGTCCGGCCACCAGTTGCCGATCCCTGTCGCTCCCAGCCGCTGCCGTGCGTTCGGCACCGTGATCGTGAAATAGTCGCCCGTCTGCATCGACCACAAGTTCGAAAGCTGCCAGCCGCCTAGAACGTGATTCACTACGCCGCCGTAGTTCAGCCACTTCCGCCCTTTTCCCAACGGCAGCTCATACACCGCGCTGGCGATGAACCGGTGCCGGATATCGAAATTGGAATTCCCGCGGTTTTGATTGATGTCGCGGAAATTCATCAACCCGCCACCGCCGGAGCCGAACTGCTCCGGAATGTTGTCGATCGAATGGCTCCAGGTGTAGCCGGCGGTGAAGGAAAGCCCGGCGGCATACCGCCGCTCCAGTTGGAGGTCAAGCCCGTGGTAATTTGCCGCGCCAAACGGCGTTTGCAGCGTCACATTGTTCCAATCCGGTATCCGCCGCCGCTGCCGCTCCGTCGCCGGCGGTCCCAAGTCCGACCCGTTCCAGTTGTATCCATCCATCAGGTAATTCGACGACGATCCCACGTACGCCGTAGTCAATGACAGGTTCCGCACCAGCTCACGCTGAATCGCGAAGTTCCATTGGTAAATCGTCGGCGCCGGGAAATTCTTTTCCCACACGGTCCAGTTCAAATTCGACGGCGGATTCGGTGTTGGATCCAGAATCCCGGCCGGCAGTCCGCTGCTCAGTTGCACCGCCGGACGCGTCGTCGTCGATTGCAGAGTCACGTTGCGGTTGTATGGCCAGTTGTTCACCTGGCGCGCCGAAGCTCCCAGTGATCCCTGACTTCCGAAAAAGACTCCGCCGCTGGACCGGATCACCGTGCGGGGCCCCCACTGATAGGCGAACCCCATTCGCGGTCCCCAGTTGTTTGTATCTGTGTTCACCAGGCCCCGGCACGACCATGAATTCCCGCAGTGGCCCGCCTTCACGATTTGATTGAACCTAGGCCCTGCCGCGATATCGATCTGATTCATGTTGTCGTGCTTTTCATACCACGGCGACGTCAACTCATAGCGCAACCCGACGTTCACTGTCAGCCGCGGCGTCACCTTCCAATCATCCAGTGCATAGAACATGTAATTCCGGAATCGCATGTTCCCGATCAGCAGCGATGTCAGCGAAGTCGCCGACGGCATCCCCAGCAGGAAATCGCCGAAACTCACCCGCGTGAACTGCCCGTCAAAGGTGAAGCTCCCATGCCCACTCGAGCCGCCGAATATGTCCGACCGGTTCCAGCGCAGGTCAGTCCCGAACTTGAAATTGTGATTGCCACGGTTCCAGCTCAGATTGTTCAGGTACTGATGTACTTGGTGAATCTTGAAATTAGGCATCGAGCCCGGTTCCCCGAGATTCTGGTAGCCGATCGCCCCGCCCAGGCTGAACAACGGCAGCCCGAAGAGCCGGTCGCTTCCCGGAATCCCGCGGATCCCGTACTTCGCCGTCGCTTCGCTCAGCAGTTCCTTCGACAGCTCGCGCTTATCCACCTTCTGCCGGCTGAACCCGTAGCGGAACTCGTTCACCAGCGTCGGCCGGAGAATCTTCGTGTAGGAAAACGCCACGCTCCGCGCGTCGTTGTCATCAAACGCCCGGTCGTTGTTCTGCCCGCCCCGCGCCGGGGTCGGAAACACCGAATCCCGCAGATTATCGAACCGTGAGATGCTCAGCCGGCCGAACACCTTGTCGTTCATCCCGATGTTGTGATCGATCCGAGTGTCGATGGCGTCCCGCACGGTATTCCACGGCGGATTCCGTATGAAGTTGTCCCGCGTTCCGGTCCCGGAAAAATTCGGCGCCGGCCATAGTTCCAGCATCCGCGCCGCCGTCGCATCAAAACGCGACCGCGGAATCGTGTTGCCGGGAAAGGCCTGGTTCGTCGCCGGATCGCGCACCGTCACCAGGCTCGGGCTGAACTCCCCGTTCTTTTCTCTATCGGTCGGCACAATCACCAGGTCGGTCTGCGAACGCCTTTCCCGCCTGCCTTCCCAGCTGGCGAAGAAGAACGTCTTGTCCCGCACAATCGGCCCGCCCAACGTCGCTCCGAACTGGTTCTGCTTGAGCACCTCCGGATCGGCGCGCCCATCCCCATTCCGGTCCACGTAGTTAAACGTGTCCCGCGAATCGGTGATGTCATTGCGCAGATACTCATAGGCCGTCCCGCGAAACGCGTTCGACCCGCTCTTGATGCTCACGATCATCACAGCTCCCGTATTCCGCCCGAACTCGGCCGAGTGATTCGACGTCTGGACCTTGAATTCGGCCACCGCGTCCAGCGACGGCACTACAACCTGCATCTTGCGGTCCTGCATGCCCATCACGTTGTTGTTGTTGTCGATGCCGTCGATGAGAAACGTGTTCTGCGTCATCGGCTGCCCGTGCGCGTTGAACCCCGATTCACGGTCCCGGCTCCGCGTCGCCGGAATCACCCCCGCCGTCAGCCACGCCAGTTGTTGAAAATTCCGCCCGTTCAGCGGCAACCGCCGGATCTGCCGTTCCTCCACCACGTGCGCCAACGACGATGTCTCCGACTGCAGAAGTGGAGCCTCCGCCGTCACCGCGATCGATTCGGCGATCTGGCCCACCTCCAGCCGGAAATCGGCGCGCTGGCGGTCCTGTGCGCTCAGCCGTACATCGCTCAGCACCGATTTCTTGAATCCTGATTTCTCCACCGACACCATGTAGGTCCCGATCCGCAGAGGACCCACCGTGTAGGTACCCGTCTCTCCCGTATCCACCGCCCGCGACTCGTTGGTCTCCTGATTCGTCACTCGAACCAGCGCTCCCGGAACCGCAGCCCCTGTCGCATCGGTGACCATTCCCGTCACCACACCCATGTCCTGCTGCGCCCAAACCACGCACACCAGTACAAAAACCAAAACGAAAATACGAACCGGCATTCTGACCCCCTCGCGGAAGAATGAACAATTCTCAACAAGGAGAATACATCAACTCGACCGACGCGTCACCCCCAGCGCCCGCATCCGCTTGTGCAAGTTCGTGCGCTCCATCCCCAGTGAGCGCGCTGCCGCCGAAACGTTCCAGCTTGCCGCCTCCAGCGCCCTCACGATATGCTCGCGTTCCGTTTGCCGCACCGCGAACTGGATCGAATTCGGCGCCGCCGCGCTGCGCAGCTCCGCCGGAACCTCTTCAATCACGTCCCCGGCCGTTAGAATCGCCATCCGCTCCACCGTATTCCGCAGCTCCCGCGCATTGCCCGGCCAGGAATGGCCCACCAGAAGTTCCACCGCCTTCTTCGCCATCCGCTTCGGCCGGAAATTGTTCCGCCGGCAAAATTCGGCGAGAAAATACTCGGCCAGCTTCGGGATGTCTGTCTTTCTCTCCCGCAGCGGCGGCACCCGGATCGGCACTACGCACAGCCGGTAGTAAAGATCCTCGCGAAACTGCTGCCGCGCGACAAGCTCCGGCAAGTCCCGGTTGGACGCCGAAATCACGCGCACCGAAACACGGACCGCCTGCTCTCCTCCCACCCGGTGAAACTCACCCTCTTGCAGCACGCGCAGCAGCTTCGCCTGCGCCGCCAGCGGCAGGTCGCCGACCTCATCCAACAAAATCGATCCGCCGTCGGCCAGCTCGAACTTCCCACGCCGCATCGATGCCGCTCCCGTGAATGCCCCTTTCTCGTGCCCGAACAGTTCGCTCTCCAGCAGCTCGGTCGGAATCGCCGCGCAGTTCACCTTCACAAACGGGCCGTCCGCGAACGGGCTCGACTCGTGAATATGCGCCGCCAGCAGCTCCTTGCCCGTTCCCGATTCCCCGCTCAACAGCACGCGAGCATCCGAGCGCGCTGCCAGCGTCGCCTGCTCCATCACCTGCTGGAACGCCGGCGCATCTCCGATCAGCCGCGTCGAACCCACCATCTCCCGCAACCGGTCGTTTTCTTCCACCAGCCGCCGGTGCCTCAGCGCGTTCTTCAGTGTCAGCAGGACCTTGTCGCGGCTCAACGGTTTTTCCAGAAAATCGAAGGCGCCGGCCCGCGTCGCCTCCACCGCATCGGCAATCGTTGCGTGCCCGGAGATCATCACTACCGGCGCGCCCGGATCCGCTTGCCGGATCTCCCTCAACACCTCAATGCCGTTGCTGTCCGGCAGCCGCACATCCAAAAGGTATGCGTCGGCGTTCTCCCGCCCGGCACGCATCGCCTTCAACGTTTCGTACGCCTGGACCCGGTACCCCTCCCGCTCCAGGATCAGTGTCAGTGAGCGGCCGATATTCGGCTCATCGTCGAGTATCAGGATGCGGCCTGCGGACATGTAGCCGAGAGCAGCACGCGGAATCCGGCGCCGCCAAGTTCTCCCTTTACCAGTACGATATCACCGCCGCATAAGAGCGCGCTCTTGCGCGCAATCGACAGCCCCAGCCCCATCCCGCCTTTCTTAAACGAAATCGTCGGCTCAAACAGCGTCGCCGCCGCCTGATCGCTCAGCCCCGGCCCGGAATCGTGCACCTCGATCGCCACGCGTTCACCGGTGGGTTTCGCCGACACCAGGATCGCCCCCTGCGGACCCGCCGCGTCCGAGGCATTCACCAGCAGGTTCGTCACCACGGCCTTCAGCAGATCCTCGTCCGCCAGAACATGGGCCGGCTCGGCATCCAGCCGCAGCCGGTAGTCCAGTTCCGGATGCGCGTTCCGCAATAGCAGCACCCGCTCCTTCAGCACCGCCGCCGCGTCAATGGCACGCAAACTCACCGGCGGTTCTGCCGCGTACTCGGAAAACGCCCGCACACGCCTCTCCAGGCTGTTCACCTCATCCACCACGATCTGCGCCGCCTGCTTGCGGAACGCCTCGTCCGCCGCCGGCCTCGCCGCCATTTCCTCCATCGTCAACCGGATCGGCGTCAGTGAGTTTTTCAGCTCATGCGCCGTCTTCCGCGCCAGCGCCTGCCAGCTTTCCATCCTCGCCAGGTACAGCAGCCGCTCCCGCCCTTGCCGCAGCTCCGCCGTCATCCGGTTGAACGCTTTCATCGCCGAACCCACTTCCCCGCTCCGGCCTTCCGGCAACGTTGCCGCAAGATCCCCCGCCGCCACTTTTTCCAGCGCACCCGTCAGCTCATGGATCGGCCGGCTGATCCGGTGCGCGAAATACAACAACAACGACAGCCCGCCCAGCCACGGCAGAGCACCGAGCAACACCAGCGTGTAAAGGAATCCCCGCGGTAGATTGCGATGCCTGCTGTCGGCCACCGTTTGCCTCGCCCGCGTGTATTCCTCACGAACAGCATCCAGCTTCAGCCCTCCCAGCAGGCGCCGGTAGCTGGCCACGCCATCGCCGCTGCGCCGTAGCAACACCAGCGTGTCCCCTCCCTCGCCCGAAATCAGAAACCTCTCCTGTTGCCCGGAATCGAAGAATTCCCGCACCTCCGCCGGCCATATCCTCTGCCCGGGAGACACATACATCGCCGCCTTCACCGCTCCCGCCCCGGCATCCGCTGCAAGCTGTTCCCTCTCCCGCTGATAGAAGAGCCGCGCCGTCCGCTCTAACGACACGCTCACCCGATCCAGATCCTGTGTCGCCGAATACTCCAGGCTCCGCTCCAGCAGCGAATTCGCGATCCATAAGGTGACCAGCAAAGGCGGCAGTGTCGTCGCCAGGAACACGATCACCAGCCGGCTGCGAACTCGATTCATCGCCATGCGCCCAGCGCCGGCGGCGCCGCCACCGGCTCACGAATCGGCCCTGAATCCAAAGACCACCGGTCCGGCTCACCCCTGGACGGCCGGCTGAAGATTTCGATCAGCGTCTTGATGCTGATCGTCGAATCCGCGTTCCACACCGAGTCTTCGCTGCCCTCCCCGCGCTTGGCCAGTTGCACGTCCAGCCGCACTCCATACACCGTTCCCGCCTCCAGCCCCGGCGCAGGCAGGCTAATCTGCTTCAAGCACCACGCCGGAACCTCGGCGGCGCTCAGTCCCGACGCCGTCGGCCGAGGCTTGCGCAATCCCGACACGAAAAACTTCTCCTCCCAAAGATCGTAACTCACCACGAACCGCTCAAATGCCCGCCTCCGGATATTGTTCCGCGATCCCGTCCACAGCGATAAATGCAAATCGAACGCCACGGAAAGTCCGTTTTTCAACCGGCTCAGAATCGATCCCTGCAGCAGATCCAGCTGCGAGGTGGAAATCGTCAGGTTCCCCCCCTCGCGCCGCACCGCCAGCGTTTCCGCCGCCATTCCTGTGGCCACCGCCAGCATTGCTCCTACCGCGGGATTCAGCAGTCTCATCAAAAGTTGATTCCCATGACGAAAATTGGCGTGATCGCCCCGCCGTGAATCGGAAAGGCGATCAGTGCGGAAAAGCCTCCCGTCTTGGAACTGGCCAGCCCGATCGCCGCCGAATGCCGCAGCACCGCCGGACCACCTCTCCGCCACACCGCGCCCGTATCGTAGACCATTCGCAAATGCCTGTATCGGTATTCCAACGATCCGTGGGCCATCCGCTCCCCGCCCAGCGCATCCACGTCAAACCGGTTCCACCCGCGCAGCGTACGGCTGTTGCCCAGCGTGAACCGTTCCATCAGCGGCGCACGGCCTTGCAGCAACCCAGCCTGGAAATTCACCATCACCGCGTCCCGTGCCCCCCGGTGCGCGTAGCCCGCTTCCCATTGATGCCGCGTGAAAACAAAGTCGCTTTCGAGCGCTCGCGTCCCGCTGCGGATCGAGTACGATGCCTCCACATCATGACGCTCTCCCGGTGTGAGCTCCCAGCGCCGCTGGTATCGCAGAGTTGCCAAGGCGGCGCCGGAGAGCTCGTGTTGAACGGCCGGAAACTGCGTTTGCAGCCGCTCCAAGCCCACGCCGAGCTGTAGCGTGAGTGGACTGAATAACGTGATTGTCGCGCTTGGTTCAAAATGCACCCGCGTGCGGTAGATCCCCGGCACTTCCGGCGACCGGCGCAGCCCCTCCTCTACCGCCGGATTCCACTGCGACCGGTAGCTCGCGGCCTCCACCCCTACCCCAAGTCTTCCTCCCGCAAGGCCCTGTCTCCGGTAACCCCCACGCACTCCTGAATACCGCTCCACCAGTTCATCGTTGTCCGTCAGCGCGCCCAGCCGCAGTTCATTGTTCTCGCGGTCGATCGAAATGTCCGCGCCGAACGTAAAATTTTGCCGCGAATGGTAGACAAGCCGCGGGGAGGCCGATTCCCGGTCCCGGTGACGCTCCGTGATTTCGAAGCGGATCCGCACATGGTCAGGCTGCGTCCCCTTCGCGACACGGCTCACCACTACACGGTTGCGTAGCTCCTTCCGCAGCCGCCCCGCCACGTCATCGACCAGCTCCTGGCTGAACTTGTTCCCGACGAGCGATTGGATCCGGTTCTTGAGCGATTCGCTCAACCGTGACGCATATGACTCGGGGACATCTACGCTTTCCACCGTGTATCTGGAGTTGACGTTGGCGTTGGTTTCCGCGTTGCGTGTTTGCGGAGCGCACAACGCCGGACCCATCACCACCAGCGGAATGGCCACCATGAGAGACTTCATGGGCCTCCCTACTGCAGTTTCTTTGCCAAATTACGAGCTACGCGAACACAACAACTTGCGCCGGCATTACTGTGATCGGCAGGCACACCTGTGCCTGAAATACGGTTCAGCCGTGCTTGGATATCCGCTTCGCCGCCACTCGCAGACTCTGCGCCGACACTACCGTCACGTACCGCCGCCCCAGCAACACAAGGCCTTTCCGCCGCAAGACGTTCAGCGTTGTCGAGGTCGTCTCCCGGCTCGCCCCCACCAGATCCGCCAGCTCGCTTTGCGTCAACGGAATCAGCGTCCCACTGGCGACTTCGTTGCCCGGCGCAAACCACACGGCCAGATCCGCCAGCGTTTGCAGAATCCTGTACTCCACCCGGTAGAACGACACCAACTGATTCCTCCGCTCCGTCTCCTTCAGCCGCCGCGTGAACATTTCCGTGAACCAATACCACAAATCCTGATGCTTGGAGCACTGCTCCAAAAAGTCACGCCGCGTGAACTCGCCCACCGCGCTCGTCTCGATCACATGCGCCGTGCAGTCCCGCATATCATCGCTGATCAACGCCCGCTCCCCGAACACTTCCCCTTCCCGCACGAACCGGATCAGCACCTCCCGCCCATCCTCCAGCGTCCGCGTCAGTTTCATCAATCCCGATTCCAGATAGTAAAGGGACTCCGCCGGGTCGCCTTGCCGGTACAACACCTCGGCACGGCTCAATTTATGCTTGTAGCGGGCGTTTCGAAGTAGACGCGATTGGACTCGCGACAACTGTGCGGCCGGACCAGGCATAGGGGTTGTACCGAGAGTTCTCCGATTCAAAAGCCGGCCCAGCCGGCAACACCGTGGCGAACGCCAACTCACGAAAATCAAGCAATTGTACAGTTATCCAGCCTGTTTTCGCAAGAGTTTTGTGAAATTTTCGGCGATTTTGAAATGCTCACGTGTGCGCCCACCCTCCACTCCGCCTTTCATCACCTCCAACCGCTTCAGCAGATCCTCCAGCGCCTCCACGATCGCCTCGCGGTTCGTTGCCAAAATGTCTTCCCAAATCGCGTAGGAACTCTGCCCCAACCGCGTCATGTCGCGCAACCCTGGACCCGCGCCCAATCGAGCTTTCTCCGCCTCCAGCTGCTCCCCTACCGTCGCCGCCAGAGCTGTGGAAACCAGTTGCGGAAGGTGCGATGTGTATGCCACCAGCCGGTCATGATCCTCCGCCTTCAACACCGCTGGGACCGCCCCCATTCTTCTCACCCATTCTTCGAATTCCCTCATCGCCGGCTGCTCCATCACAGAAAATCGTTCAGGGGTGAAGAAATAAGTTCGCCCTTGAAACAGATCCGCGTCCGCCGACTCCGCCCCGCGCGTCTCCTTCCCCGCCATCGGGTGTCCCCCCACAAATACGCCCCTCCGAATGCATTCCCGCGCTTTGCGTACGATCGCCGCCTTCGTGCTCCCGGCGTCGGTAATGAGAGTACCGGGTCGCACCATTTCGTCTATTCTCTCCAAACAAGCCAGAATTCCCGAAATCGGTTGCGCCAGATACACCACATCGGCAAGCCGCATCGCCTCCGCTTCCCCGGGTGCATCATCGATGATCCGTGCCGCGAGCGCCACCTCGACCGTCTTCTTCGAACTTATCCCCAGGATACGGCCCGTGAATCCAGCCTTCCGCAGCGCCAGCGCCAACGACCCGCCGATCAGGCCCACGCCCGCTATCGTTACCGTCTTCATCTGTTAAAGCGTGCGGCCTACCGCCGCTGCTATCATTCGTAACTGTTCCACGAGTTCGGAAAACTGCTCCGGACGTAGCGATTGCGCCCCGTCGCTGAGCGCGCGATCGGGATCCGGGTGCACCTCCACCAGCAATCCATCGGCGCCTGCCGCCACCGCCGCTCTCGCCATCGGCGTCACATGATCCCGCCTCCCCGTGCCGTGCGACGGGTCGGCCACCACCGGCAAATGCGACAGCTTCTTCACCACCGGTATCGCCGAAATATCCATCGTGTGCCGCGTCGAGCTTTCAAACGTCCGGATCCCACGCTCACATAGCATCACACTGTAATTTCCACCAGAAAGTATATATTCCGCCGACAGCAGCCACTCCTCCACTGTCGCCGCCAACCCCCGCTTCAGCAGGACAGGCTTGCGCAGCTTGCTCAGCTCCTTCAAAAGGTTGTAGTTCTGCATATTCCGCGCACCTACCTGCAGAATATCGGCGTGCGCCGCGATCAGCCCCACCTGCGAGGCGTCCATCACCTCGCTGATCACCAGCAGCCCGTGCGCGTCAGCCGCTTCGCGCAGCATCACCAGCCCTTCCTCGCCCAGCCCCTGAAAACTGTATGGCGAAGTCCGCGGTTTGAACGCCCCCGCACGCAGCACCGCCGCTCCCGCATTCGCCACGATCTCCGCGCAGCGGAGAATCTGATCTCGGCTCTCCACGCTGCATGGGCCCGCCATCAGCGCTACCTTCTCCCCACCCACCGAAAGCCGCCCCTGTTCAATTACCGTCCCCGCCGGGTTGAACCCCCGGCTCGCCAGCTTGTACGGCGACATGATCCGCTGGCAATGCTTCACCCCGTCCATCATCTCGAACTGCACCGGATCCACCGCCTCTTCCGGCCCCACTCCGCCCAACACCGTATGCACCACTCCCGTCGAACGGTGCACGTTGAAATCCAACTCCACCAGCCGGTCGATCACGTTCTGGATCTGTTCCTCGGTGGCGCCTTGCTCCATGACTACTAGCATTGGGATCTTCCTCTCATTTCGCCTCGTGCCCTTTTGCCGCCATCCGGTCCCGCTGCAGCGTACGCATCTCGTCGATCACACGCTCGTAGATCCGCTTCAGCGCCTCCGGCCGCAGCGGTCCCCCGTTGTGCGCCGTGATGTTGGCAAATACCGCCTCTTCCCGCTTGGGTTCGTACACCCGCATCTGCATCGTCTGCTTCAGATCCCCGATCTTCTCCACCACCCGCGCCCGCTCGTTCAGCAGCATCACGATCCGCCGGTCGATCACGTCGATACGGTCCCTACAATCGTCGAGTGCCGCGCCGGTCTCTTCCGGCGTCATGTTCGCCTCCTCATTCCCTGCTTCAGCTCCCTCGCCAAAGCCTCCAGCTTCGTCTCCAGTTCCGCCGACTTGCCGTACTCCTCGATCAGCCGCACAATCGCACTCCCCACCACTACCCCATCACCCACCTTTCCCACCTCCGCCGCCTGTTCCGCGCTTTTGATCCCGAAGCCCACCGCCAGCGGCAAATCCGTCACCTTTCTCACCGACTCCACCAGCGGCCCCACCGAATCCGATACCTGCTCCCGCTCCCCCGTCACTCCTGTCCGCGACACCAGGTACACGAACCCTGTCGAATACCGCGCCACCAGCTCCAGCCGCCTCGGCGTCGAAGTCGGCGCCGCCAGGAACACCGTGTCCAGCCCAGCCTCCCGCATGCACTTCACATATCCATCGGCCTCTTCCACGCTCAGATCCGTGATCAGCACCCCGTCGATCCCGCTTTTCACCGCCTCCCTCGCCAACTCCCCAAACCCGAACCGCACCAGCGGATTCATGTAACTGAAAAGTAAAAGAGGAATCTCCGACTCCGCCCGTATCTTCCGCGCAATCTCCAGCACCCCCTTCAAACTCGCCCCCGCCCGCAACGCCCGGTCGCTGGCGCGCTGGATCACAGGGCCGTCCGCGATCGGATCGGAAAACGGCACACCCAGCTCGATCAGATCCGCTCCACCCTTCTCCAGCGCCCGCACCAGCGCCACCGTACGCTCCCCGTCCGGATCTCCCGCCGTCAAGTACGCGATCAGCGCTGGTTCTCCGTCACGCTTCACTCTCTCAAACAACTTGCTGATACGCGTCATGCGCTCTGCGTCTCTCCCTCGTTCCGGTCCAGTTCCGGAAAATGCTCGCGGTAAATATCGATATCCTTGTCCCCGCGTCCGCTCAGATTCACCACATACAGCTTCCCCGGCTCGTCCGGCGCGCGGCGGATCGCCTCCGCCACTGCGTGCGCCGATTCCAGCGCCGGAATAATTCCCTCGGTCCGCGACAACAGCAGTGCCGCCTGCAGCGCCTCGCCATCCTCAATCGACACATACTCCGCGCGCCCCTGATCATGCAGATACGCATGCTCCGGTCCAACCAGCGCATAATCCAACCCCGCCGAAACCGAATGTGTCAGCGACACTTGTCCGTCACCATCTTGCAGTAGGTAACTATTCGCCCCGTGCAGTACTCCCGGAGCCCCGCCGGAAAACCGCGCCGCATGCTCGCCCAGCGCTGTGCCGCGGCCGCCTGCCTCTACGCCGATCAGCCGCACCGCCGCTTCATCTACAAACGCGTGAAACGCCCCGATCGCATTGCTCCCCCCGCCCACGCACGCGATCACCACGTCCGGAAGCCGCCTTTCCGCCGCCTCTATCTGCTCCCGCGCCTCCAATCCGATGCAGCGGTGAAAATCTCGAACCATCGCCGGATAAGGATGCGCCCCCAACGCCGAACCCAGCAAATAATGCGTCGTCTCGACGTTGGTCACCCAATCCCGCATCGCTTCCGAAATCGCGTCCTTCAACGTCCGGCTCCCGGCCGTCACTCCCACCACCTTCGTCCCCAGCAGCCGCATCCGGAACACGTTCAGCCGCTGCCGCCGCATGTCTTCCTCGCCCATGTAGACGATGCACTCCAGCCCGAACAGCGCGCACACCGTCGCCGTCGCCACCCCGTGCTGACCTGCGCCCGTCTCCGCGATGATCCGCTTCTTCCCCATCCGGTGCGCCAGCAGAACCTGCCCCAGGCAGTTGTTGATCTTGTGCGCTCCCGTATGCAGCAGGTCTTCACGCTTCAGATAAATCCGCGCCCCGCCCAGCGACTCCGACAACCGCTTCGCAAAGTACAGCGGCGTCGGCCGCCCCGCATACGTCCGCAGCAGCAGGTCCAGCTCGGCCTGAAACGCCGCGTCCTTGCCTGCAGCCAGCCAGGCCGCCTCCACGGCCTCCAGCGGCGCCATCAATGTCTCCGGCACATAACGGCCCCCGTAGGGACCGAAATGGCCTTGTGAATCCGGTTGCGATGAAATCATATTCCTCAGGAAACTGCTGCTTTGATAAACTCCCTCATCTTGGCGTGATCCTTGCGCCCCGGCGCCGACTCCAGGCGCGAACAGGCATCCACGCCCCACGGCTGCACCACCGCGATTGCCTCTCTCACATTGCTTGCGTCCAGTCCCCCCGCCACGATGATCCGCCGCCCCGTGGCCTGCACAAGCTTCCATTCAAATGTCTTCCCCGTGCCCCCGTGCCGCTCCCCCGCCGGCGCATCCAATAAAAACGCTTCCGCCGCCTGATCGCCCAAATGCTCCGCCCGGAAACCATCCTTCACCGCCACCGCCCTCCACACCCGCAATCCCGCCGGCGCTTCCGCCTCCCCGTGCAACTGAACAACGTCCAACCCCAGTCTGGCAGCCACCTCCGCCACCTCCACAGCATCCGCGTTCACAAACAGCCCCACCTTCAGCACGCCTTCCGGCACACACTCCACCAGCGACCCTGCCGTCTCCGCATGCACATACCGCGGACTCCCCGTCCAGAAGTTAAACCCCAGCGCCGACACTCCCGCCTCAATCGCCGCCTCGGCATCCTCCCGGTTCGTGATTCCGCACACCTTCACCATCATCCCCGCAGCTCCCTCAACGCCTGCGCCGGATCGCCCGACTTCATCAGATGTTCGCCCACAAGAAACGCCTGATACCCGGCCTCCATCAACAGCCGCACATCCGCCGCCCCGTGGATCCCGCTCTCGCTCACCTTCACAACCCCAGCCGGCATCCGCTCCGCCAGCCGCAACGACGTCTCCAGCTTCACCGAAAAATCATGCAGATTCCGGTTGTTCACCCCCACGATCTCCGGCCCGGAATCGAGCGCCGCCTTCAATTCCTCCTCATCATGAACCTCCACCAGCGCCGCCATCCCGTACTTCGCCGCCAACTCCCGGAACCGCCTCATCTGTTCCCCCGTCAGAATCGCCGCAATCAGCAGAATCGCATCCGCGCCCGCCGCCGCCGCCTCCACCACGTGAAACTCATCCATCGTGAAATCCTTCCGCAACGCCGGCAGACCGCACGCGCCCCGCGCCGCCTGCAAATCCGCAATCGAGCCCTGGAAAAACGGCTCATCGGTCAGCACGCTCAGCGCCGCCGCCCCGCCCGCTTCATACATCCGCGCCGTCCCCGGCGGATCGAAATTCTCGGCCAGCAGCCCCTTGCTCGGCGACGCTTTCTTGATCTCCGCGATGATCGCCGGCCTCTTCGATTGCAACGCACCGCGGAAATCCCGCCGCCTCTTCACAGACTCCTCCGCCCGCGGCTCCAGCAGCGCCCGCTCTTCCAACCTTCCGGCCAGCAACGCCCGCTTTTGGTCCACGATACGCGACAGTATGTCAGGAACCGCGTGAATCATGTGGGGAAACATTCATCGTATCATGTAGGCCTATGAGCACCGCCTTATCCAGACGCCAGTTCGCCGCCTCCTTGGCATCCGCCCCCGCGCTGCTCTCGCAAGCAAAAACCCCTCCCAACATCGTCTGGATCACCGGGGAAGACATGGGTCCGCAGCTCACCTGCTACGGCTTCCCCCACATGCGCACCCCCCATCTCGACCGCCTCGCCGGCGAAGGCGTCCGCTTCACACGAGCCTTCACCTCCGCCCCCGTCTGCTCCTCCTCCCGCTCCGGCTTCATTACCGGAGTCTTCCAGACAACCACCGGCACGCACCACCACCGCAGCCACCGCAAGGACGGCTACACGCTCCCCTCCTTCGCCCGCCCCATCATGGACCGCCTGCGCGACCGCGGCTACTTCACTTGCAACGTCCGCCAGATCGCCCCTGATGTCCAGGGCAGCGGCAAGACCGACTTCAACTTCCGCGCCGACAAACCCTTCGATGGCACCCACTGGAACCAGCGCCAAAAAAACCAGCCCTTCTTTGCTCACATCAACTTCACCGCGCCGCACAAAGGCCCCTCCTTCCCCCGCGCCCGCAAGCAGAAATACCTGGTCGATCCCGCCAGAATCGAACTCCCGCCCTACTGGCCCGACCATCCCACCGTCCGCGACGAATACGCCAACTATCTCGACGCCATCAACCTGCTCGACACAGAAGTCGGCGCCACACTCGACTCCCTTAAGAAAGACGGTCTGCTCGAAAACACCCTCGTCTTCTTCTTCGGCGACAACGGCCGCTGCCTCATCCGCGGCAAGCAGTGGTGCTACGATGCCGGCATCCACATTCCGTTAATTGCCTGGTGGCCCGGCGGCGGCCTCAAGGCCGGCCAGGTCCGCGAAGATCCCGTGAGCGCATTGGACATGACCGCCACCTCGCTCTGGGCCGCCGGCGTCGACCTCCCGGAAAAACGCGATGGCCGCCCCCTGTTCGGCGACAAGGCCAGCCCGCGCGAGCACATCTTCGCCGCCCGCGACCGCTGCGACATGACGCTCGACCGCATCCGCTCCATCCGCACCGCCCGCTTCAAGTACATCCGCAACTTCATGTCCGAGCGACCCTACACCCAGTGGAACCAGTACATCGAGCGGCAATACCCAACCCTCGGTGTCATGAAAGAGCTCCACGGGGCAGGCAAACTCAACGCCAACCAATCCCTCTTCATGGCGCCCCGCAAACCGGACGAAGAACTCTACGACGTCTCCACCGACCCACACGAAGTCAACAACCTCGCATCGGCACGCGAGCATCAGGGGACGCTCCTCGACCTTCGCGCCAAACTCGACCGCTGGCTCTGGGAAAGCGATGACCAGGGCCGCTTCCCGGAATCCTCCGCCGCTCAGCAACTCTGACCCCAGCGCTCATGCGAGGGCCCTTGGTTCCCTGAAGATCGAGCTCCTCAACGCGTTCCTGTCACAACGGTCCCGGATGCCATCTCCTCCGGAATCGCCAGTGTCACCTTCCCCGTCGCTGCCCACTCAGCCCCCCGCGTGAAGGTCACCCGGAACGCCGCCGTCTGCACGCTGGAAACACCGTGCCCCAGAGCCGTCACAAACACCCTGCCTTCTCCGAACTTCGTTGTCCACAGCATCGGATGG
>VFZE01000059.1 GCA_016871315.1 Acidimicrobiia bacterium
GTTCTGCATGCGTATCTGCATCCGGCCGCGGAACGCCTCGCCCTCTCACATTTTCAGGATCATCTTGTGTTGGAATCAATCCCGGTTTCAGGATCATCTTGTATTGGAAAATTCTCTGGTGCGCGGGCTCGGGTGCAAATGCTACTCTGACTGATAATGCAGACTTGCGATATATTCACCGGGCTTGGCGAGCAGTCCCTGCCTGAGTTGCTGCGCTGCGTTTCACTCGGCAAGCTCAAGACTTATCAGTTGTTTGACCGGGTCAAGACACGGCTGCATCTGGGGAAGCTGAACCAGGAGAACCTCAGAAAAGCTTCGCCGCGGCTGTGGGCGCGGTTGCAAGAAGGCGATCAGGAGTTGGCCTCGGACTTGAGTCAAGCGATCCTGGTGTCGCACATGGAGTTGATCGTTGCCGTGCTCGACCTGCTGGAAATTCCGCACAACGAGGGCTTCTTCGATAAGGACGCCAAGGTGGCGGAGCAGCTGAAGGACGGCTGGCAGCAGAAGGCGTACGACGCGTTTTCACACAAGTTTCCGCCGGCATTGCTGGTGTTCTACTTGAATCATCTGGGTTGCGAAGTAGCCGAGGCGATGCAGCTGTTCCGCCCGGCCGGGAGCGCAAAATGAGCGCGGCGAACCTGGAGAGCCTGGAGAGCCTGGAGCAAGACGCTCTGCAGCGCATCCAGTCCGCAGCGGCACTGGCGGACCTCGAGGCGGTTCGTGTGGAGTTGCTGGGGCGCAAGGGCAAGCTGGCCGGTTTGAGCAAGGACATGGGCCAGTTGACGCCGGAGGAACGCGCGAGCCGGGGCAAGTTGCTGAATCGCGCCAAGCAGGCGCTGGAAGAGGCGCTGGAGCAGCGCAAGAGTGCGTTTGAGGACACCGCTTTGCATACCCGGCTGCAGGCTGAATGGGTGGACTTGACGGTACCGGCGCCCGGGGTGCGGCCGGGGAGTCTGCATCCTGTGACGCTGGTGCAGCGGGAGATCGAGGACCTATTTGTCTCGATGGGGTTCACGGTGCTGAGCGGTCCGGAGGTAGAGACCGAGCACCACAACTTCGACGCGCTGAACATTCCCGGGGATCATCCGGCGCGCGACATGCAGGACACCTTTTGGCTGGAGGGCGGCTACCTGTTGCGGACGCATACCTCCCCGGTTCAGATTCGAGGGATGCGGAAACTGGGTCCGCCGCTGCGGATGATCGCGCCGGGACGCGTGTTCCGCAACGAGGAGTTGGACGCTAGCCACGAGCACACCTTTTACCAAATTGAAGGGATGATGGTGGATCGTGAAATCTCAGTTTCGCACCTCATCTATTACATGAAGACGATGCTGGAAGGGCTCTTCCGGCGTGAGGTCACCGTGCGGCTTCGGCCGGGCTACTTCCCGTTCGTCGAGCCAGGTTTCGAGCTGGAGATCCAGTGCCTGCTGTGCGGCGGCAAGGGCTGCCCGGTCTGCAAGCAGAGCGGCTGGCTGGAGCAGTTGGGCTGCGGGCTGGTGCATCCCAACGTCCTGCGCATGAGCGGGATTGATCCGGAGGAATGGATGGGCTGGGCGTTCGGGCTGGGGCTGACCCGGCTGGTGATGATGCGTTATGGCATCGACGACATCCGGCACCTGCAGGGCGGGGACCTGCGGTTTCTCAGGCAGTTCTAGACATAGGAAACGGAGCGGCAAGCATTTGAAGTTCTCGGGGAACTGGATCACGGAAATGACGGGCGGGCTCGATGTTACAACCAAGGAGCTCGCTCAACTAGTTACAAAGAAGACGGCCGAGGCGGAAGGCGTGGAGTCGGTCGGCGAACATCTGACGATGGTGTGCGCGGCGCGCATCGAGCAGGTGGAGCAGATCGAGGGAAGCCACAACCGCAAGGCGGTGGTGGAGACCAAGCTGTACGGCACGCGGACGGTGGTGTGCGGGGCGCCGAACTGCCGGCCGGGCATCATGACAGCCTATGTCCCGGCGGGGTGTGTTCTGGATGGGCGGCGGATCGAGAAGGCGGTTATCGCCGGTGTGGAAAGCGACGGGATGCTGGCCAGCGGCGCCGAACTTGGATTAAACCGCGAGACGGCTGGCATTCTGGAACTGAATGCCGAGCCGGGAACGGCGATCCCGGGCTGCGGGCCGGACAGCATCATCGAGATCGACAACAAGTCGCTCACGCACCGTCCGGACCTTTGGGGCCATCACGGTATGGCCCGCGAGGTGGCGGCGATCCTCGGCCGGCCGCTGCGCGACCCCGTGGACCTGTCGCTGCTGCCCGAGGGCGAGGGGGCGATCGGCGTCAATATCGAGGATTACGCGCTGTGCCCGCGCTACAGCGCGCTGGTGTTTGAGAACGTTACGGTTGCTCCATCGCCGCTGTGGTTGCAATACCGGCTGGAGGCGGTGGGGCTGAACCCGATCAACAACATCGTCGACGTGACCAATTACGTGATGGCGGAGATCGCGCAGCCGATGCACGCTTTTGACGCGGCGACGCTGAATGGCGGGACGATTTACGTGAGGCGCGCCAGAGCGGGCGAGAGGATGGTGGCCCTCGATGGAGAAGACTACGCGCTGGATGAGCAGGCGTTGGTGATCGCCGATGGGGAGGGCGCGGTGGCAATCGCCGGCGTCATCGGCGGCTTGAACACGGGGGTGACGGAGAAGACGACGCGAATCGTGCTGGAGAGCGCGAACTTCCAGGCGGGCAGCGTACGGAAGACGAGCTCGCGGCTAAAGCTGCGCACGGACGCTTCGATGCGGTTTGAGAAGGCGCAGGACCCGCACAACACGCTGCGCGGCTTGGCCCGCGCGGTGGCGCTGCTGCGGCAGGTATCGCCCGGCATTCGCCTGGTGGGCGGCGTGGCGGACGACAAGGGCGAATTGGTGCCGGCGCCGCCGATCGACCTGCCGCTCGACTGGCTGCGTCGCAAGCTGGGGCGCTCGGTTCCGAGCGAGCAGGTGCGCTCGATACTGGAATCGCTGTCGTTTGGTGTGGCGGAGGTGAAAGCGGGCGAGTTTCAGGTGACCATACCGAGCTGGCGTGCCACCAAGGACGTCTCGATCAAGGATGATCTGGTGGAAGAGGTCGGACGGATGGTCGGCTACGACACGATTGCGCCGGAACCGCCGCTTGTACCCTCTTCGCCGCCGCCGGAGAATCCCGAGCGCAACTACCTGCACCAGGTGAGGCTGGCATGCGCGGCGCAGGGCTTCACCGAGGTCAGCAACTATTCCTTTGTCAACCAGGCGCAGATCGCCGAGTTGTCGCTGCCCGAGGCCGATCACGTAAAGGTGCTGAATCCGATCTCCTCCGACCAGGGTCTGCTGCGCACGAGCCTTATGCCGGGCATCCTGCGTAGCGTTCGCGACAATAGCCGGCACCTGGACAACTTCCGGCTGTTCGAGCTGGGCCACGAGATACACAAGCGAGCCGGGGATTTGCCGAATGAGCGTCTGCACTTGGCGGCGGCGGTTTACTCGAAAGCGGGCGATGGCCAAGCGGGACTGTTCGAGGCCAAGCGGCTGGCCGAGTGTCTGTTGAAGAACGCGAAGGTGAGGCAGACGGAGGCGAAGGCGTGGGAGCACCCGGCGCGGGCTTATGAGGTTGTATGGAGGCAGCAAGCCGTAGGAAGGATTGCGGAACTACATCCCAACCTGGCGACGGGGAGGGCGGCGGTGCTGGACTTGGATCTGACGCTGGTTCAGGAAATGGGAAGCGAGGCGGTCAAGTACCAGCCGCTGCAGCGGTATCCCTCCAGTGCCTTTGATTTGTCGGTGTTGGCCGCGGAGCGCCAGCCTGTGGTTGAGATTGAGGATCTGCTGGCCTCCTATGCCGGGCCGCAGTTGCAGGGGATTGAGTTCGTTCGGCAATATGTGGGACCGCCGCTGGCGGCAGGGCAGAAAAGCGTCAGTTTTCGGCTGCGGGTGGCATCGAGCCAGAAAACGCTTTCCGCTGAAGAGATTACGGCGATTCGGGCGCAGGTGATCGCGGGGATGGAAAAGTCTGGATATGAGCTACGAGTGTAGAAAAGTGTCGAACAGTGTCGTGTTGCTGATCGGGCTGGCGCTGATCCAGCCGCTTGCGGCATGGAATGCGGTGGGCCACCGGGCAATCGCCGGGATGGCCTATGACCGGCTGTCGGCCATGGCCCGGGCGCGGGTGGATGAACTGCTCCGCAGGCACCCGGACTACGAACTGTTGACCCGGGGAGGACCGGCGGACGCCGCCGGCAAGGCGCGCTATGCTTTCATGACGGCCGCGGTGTGGCCGGACATCATCAAGGGCGATGAGCGGTTCTACGACGAGGCGCGACCCGACGCCAAGCCGACTCCGGCGGTGAAGGGCTTCCCGGACATGAAGCAGCGCCGGAACTGGCACTACATCAACGTGCCGTATTCGGCTGATGGGACCGAGGTGGCTGAGCCTCCGGTGCCGAACGCTCTGACGCAGCTGAACTGGATGATACCCCTGCTGGGGAAACCAGAGGTGGGGAAGCCGGCGCTTGAGGATCCAGTCTACCTGCTGCCGTGGTTCCTGCACGTGGCCGGCGATCTGCATCAGCCGCTGCATTGCGCCACGCGGTTCCGCAAGACGCAGCGGGACCGGAACGGGAAACCGATGAGCGATCTGGGCGGCAACACGGTGCAGCTGACCGGGGGAAAGAACCTTCACGCCTTTTGGGATGATTCGCTGGGCGTGGGGGAGAGTGTGGCCAATATCGAGCGGCTGATCAAGAAACTGCGCGGGCAGAAGCTGGAAATGCAGGTGACGATGGAGCCCGCCAAATGGGTGGATGAGGGATTCGAGATTTCCAAGAGCTTCCTGTATTCGTTCGGGACGGAGGGGGGCACGAAGGAGGACCCGGTGAACCTGAGCGGAGCCTACAAGAAGCGGGCGAAACAGATCGCGCAGGCAAGGGCCTCATTGGGGGCGCAGCGGATAGCGGCGCTGCTGATCCGGGAGATGAAGTAGGGCCGGGCCTACTTTTTCGCCTGCGGCATTTCGTAGACGTAGAGGGTGTGGTGGCGTTTAAAGGCCTCCACTTTTTCGACGCGCGAAGGCTGCCAGCCGCGGATGGGATAGTCGTGGGAAACGACGCGTGCGCCGGGTTTGAGGTACTTTTCCAGGTTCGGGCGGATCAGGTCGTTGCTGGCGGTAAGCAGGTAGATGGTGACGACGTCGGCCTGGCTGAGGTCGACTTTCAGTAGGTCCCCTTCAATGACCTTGCAGCTTTCCTCCAGCTTTAGGCGGCGGATCTTGACGTTGGAGGCGTGGACCTGCTCCGGCGAGATTTCGACGCCAAAAGCCTTCGCTCCGAACTGCTGCGCGGCGGTGACCAGCACGCGGCCGTCGCCGGAGCCCAGGTCATAGAGCGTTTCCCCGGGTTTGAGATTGGCCACCTCGAGCATTTTCTCCACGACGTTCTGAGGGGAAGGCACAGGGGGGGCGAGCCGGTTTGCCGGCGGGGTCTGGGCGGCCAGGATGGCGGCGCACAAGGCGGGCAGGATGATTCTACATGCCATCGAACTTCTACAACTCCCTACTTACTAGAGACTGATGCGAGCTGCTTTCCGTTTCTGGATTTTACTATACGGGAGACCATCTCGGTGAAGGCGAACCACAGATCGCGGGGTTTGGAGATGGTGTATTCGGTGCCCTTGAGGAACTTAACGGCATGGCCGATGGCATCGCGCCAGGGAGTGGCGTAGGGGTTGAGCGAGTAGTTCATGTAGAAGACGGGGTAGTCTGGCTCGCCGAGCTTTTCCAGCTCCGTGCGGGGAACGTTTTCTTCCACAAACGACTTCGGACCGGCGAAGATGACGGCATCGGGTTTGGAAGATGAGCCCAGTTCATTAGCGATGAGGCTGGAAAGGAACTCGGTATCGCCGCGTTTGTTGCTGAGGCGCTTGAGGTCGACCGTGCCGAGGCTGATCGATTCCAGCGAGCCGCCGATAGCGGGAAAGTCGATCTTGTCGGCGCTGTCCTGCCGGTAGACCACTTTCTGCTCATGCATATTGAAGGCAACTACGCTGAACTTGCCGAACTTGGGTTCACGGGAAATCGTGCGCAGGATGGATACGAGGGCGGCGGTGTCGACGGGCCGCAGTGTGGATGCGTTGGCCTTCTGAGGAGCGAAGTTCACCATCACCTTCACATTCAGCTGCTCGCCGGAGGCGCGTTCCACCGGCGGCTCTTCCAGGAACTGTTCGTATTGCACCGGCTCAATCATGCCGGGAGTCATGGCGAGAGCCATGTCCTTGTCCTTATTGGGCAGCTCCGCCTCGACGTCCCAGTAGAAGCTGCAGACGCGCTCGGAGCGGTCACGGATCAGGAGGTCCACTTTATATTCGCCTTCGCCGATGTCGAAGCCGCCCTGGATGACTGCGTCGCCCTTGGCCTCCTCCTCAATGGACGGGACTCGGATGCGTTGAATGAAGTAGTGCTGTTTCTCGGAGCGGTTCTTGGGAAAGACGCGGAACAGGATGGTGAGCAGGTTCTCGCTGCCGGCCAGTTCCTTCAACGGGACGCTGATATCGTAGCCGGCATGGAACCGCAGGTCGAAGCCGAGAAAAGCTTTGTTGGTGGGGCTGACGACGCAGGGCAGGTCGGAGCGGGGATCGCCGGCCTCGAGCACGGCCATATCGGTGTTATGCAGCCTGACGGAGCCGCCGGGGCCAGAGCCCATGATGGCGATCTGGGCGAAGCTGGGATTCATCGGGCACAGCAGGAGACCAACCGCGATGACGCCTGCCATGTGCATCAGGGAGTGTCTAACGTCCAGCTCCCTTCGATTCCCTCCAGTTCCATTCACGTTGCGTTGCCCAACCTTGTTGTAGTTTTCGCAACCGCACGGCTCAGACCATCTCGAATCCGAGCCGCAAAGACAGCCGCGTCGTTCCCATCCTGAACCAAACGGCCTGCAGTGACCCGGTTTTGCGAGGCCACAACCGCTAGCCGCCGCCCAAACATGGACTGTATGTATTATCCACTATAAGGCAGAAAGTGCAAGGGAGATGTTAACTCCATAAATTATTTCTATTTGGCGACCTCAGCGGTTCCGATACACTTGCAAGAGGTGGTGCTGGCCGGCGGTTGTTCTCACCGGAGGAAAACTTTTTCTTTTGGGACTGTGACTGTGCATTGCTATCGCCTGACTATATGATCGACCGGTTTCGAGAAATCTGCAGCCGAGTGGATGAGGAATTTGCTCGCAACCGGCGGATTCATGGAGAGCGCATACAGTGCCGCCCAGGATGCACGGACTGCTGCCATCAGCTGTTTCAGATCACGGAGTTGGAAGCCGCCGTGATCTCGCGGGGTGTCAAACAGATGCCGGATGAGGCGCGGGCGCGGCTGGTTGCAGCGGCCGGGGACTACCTGCCGCGCCGGAAAAGCCTGGTCCGCCGGACGGGCGAACCGGAAGCCTGGGGTTCCCTGCCTCCGGAGGGGACACGGCTGGCCTGCCCTGCGCTCGATTCTCAAGAGGGGGTCTGCCTGATCTATGAGTTCCGGCCGTTGATTTGCCGCAAGTTCGGGGTTCCGCTTTTCAATCCGGACCGGCCGGAACGAGTTTATGCCTGCGAGCTGAATTTCAGGACCGGAGAGGAGATCGAGGATCAGGATCTGGTTCAGATCCAGACGGCGATCCACCGGGACTGGAAGCAGGTGCAGGCTGACTACAATGCGGCAGGCGGGCATCGGGACGCGGAGCCGATCACCGTGGCGCGCGCGCTGGTGGAAGATTTTTCGGCGCTGGCGGGCTAAGGTTGTGCTACTCTGCTAATCGTATGGCATCCAGAAGCGTTAACAAAGTCATCCTGCTCGGGCACTTGGGCAAGGATGCCGAGACCCGGTTCACGACGGGCGGGTCGGCGGTAACCAATTTCACGCTCGCCACTAACCGGCGCTGGAAAGATCAGCAGACCGGGGAGTGGAAGGAAGAGACCGACTGGCATAACATCGTGCTCTGGCGTAGCGAGAACCTGGCCAACTACTTGCTGAAAGGCAAGCAGGTTTACGTGGAAGGTCGGTTGAGCACGCGCTCCTATGAAGACAAAGACGGCAACAAGCGCTACCGGACCGAAGTGGTGGCCGACGATGTGCTGCTGCTGGGCGGCCGGGCCGATGCCGCCGGCGCCGAGGGCGGTTTCGATCAGCCCGTCTCCATGCCGCGTTCGGCTCGGCCGAGACAGGCGGCTTCTAATGAGCCGGAGCCGTTTCCGGACCAGGGCATCAGCGACGACGACGTACCTTTCTAGCCCCTTGAAGGAGGGCCTCCGTGCGACATCATTCCCATAGAGCAGCCATTGTGCTGGCTGCCTTGCTTCTTGCTTCCCCGCTCACGGCGCAATCCGGACACTGGAAAGGCTCCATTCAGACGCCGAATGGCGAGTTGGATGTGGAGATCGATCTGGCGCAGGACGGCGATAAGGGCTGGATAGGGAGCCTCAGCATTCCCTCGCAGAACGCCAAAGGACTGGGGCTGCTCAACGTGGCGGTGAAGGAGGGATCAATCAGTTTTGCGCTTAAGGCTCCGGGGCAACCTCGATTTCAGGGCACAATAGACAAAGAGGGCGGGAAGATGACCGGGCAGTTTATTCAGAGTGGTACGGAGATGACCTTCCAGCTCACTCGCACCGGGGAGGCGAAAGTCGAAAAGCCTGTCCGGAACGCGGCGCTGAGCAAGGAACTGGAGGGAACATGGGAAGGCACGCTCGACACACCGCAGGGTTCGCTGCGGTTGCGCGTTGTGCTTTCCAACGAAGCCGGGGCCGGTACGGGCTCGCTGTTTAGTGTGGATCAGGGCAATACCGAGCTTCCGATAGCGCGCATTACGCAGAAGGATGCCGCAGTGATCCTGGAGGTGCCGTTGATCGATGGCGGGTTCCGGGGGGAGTTGAAGGGGAATGAGATGGCTGGGGAATGGTCGCAGAGAGGGAACTCGCTGCCGTTGCAGCTGACCAAGGTGGTGAAGTAGGGGTCTTCGCAGCACGGGAATCTCAAGGCTGCGGCTTCGGAATGGATGGAAGTGGCGGGTGCGGTGTGGGATTTCTGGAAAACGCTGCTTGCTCGGAACAAGCCCCGGGCTCCGGGAGAAAACTGGGCACGCTTCCGAGCAGGATAGTTCGCGGCCGTACGGTGTTCCTTCCAGGTCGGTGCGAGGGTTCTTGACCACGGTTACGCTGTCACGCGGCCCGAGGTAGAGGTATGCATCGCCCATCTGCTCCAAAATGGCCACCGGCCCACCCGCGGGGACAAAAGCATCGGCGACGGCGCTAGGACTGTTGGTGCTCACCTGCGCATTCGCCCTTGAACCACAGCAGCAGCCACCCACGCCGAAGGCGAAACCCGGCATGCGGCGTTCCAGTCTGGTCTCGCCCCATCACGATCTGAATCCCGATCGTCAGATCCGAACCCGGATCAGATGATGCCACAGCCTTGATATCGAAGCCAGACCGTTGCCCTCCATCAGAATTGGTGTCGGCCTGATGCGCGGCCGGATCCCCGCGAGCCGGAATGATCCTTCGTCACGACGACTTCGAATTTCTTGGTTCCCCTGATCCTCCGCCAGGACCTCGACGCATTCCTCGGTCGGGCCGCCCAGGTCGAAAAAAGCGAATCGGCCGCTGCCTTTCAGCTCGATGAGTGACGAGTAGGGAACAGCCTCAAACCGCATGTCGATGTCGTCGTACACGCCAGCCATGGGGCATGCGGAAGATAGACACTACAGGATAGACACTACATAGTTGACGCCCACGCAACACCTCACCAACCTGAGGGGCTTGTCTATGACCACAGTTACACGTATACTGTGTTTGTGAAGAACATCACTTTGAGTGTCAACGAAGAAGTTCTCTCTGCAGTCCGCCGTCACGCCGCCGAGCAGAATTCCAGCGTCAATGCGCTTGTTCGGGACTACCTGAACAATCTGGCTTCACACCATGACCGCGCGGCCCGTGCCCGAGTGCGGCTGCGCGAGTTGAGCAAACAGTCTCACGGCCGGCTTGGGAACAAGAGCTGGACTCGAGACGATTTGCATGACCGCTAAAGTTTTCTTCGATACAAACGTCCTTGTCTATGCGGCGCTGGGGACCGGCAATGACGAACCAAAGAGAAAACGTGCACTTGATCTGATGGACACAGAGAATTTCGGCACCTCGGCACAGGTCCTTCAGGAATTCTACGTCACGGTAGTGAAGAAAGCATCCTGCTGCCTGTCTCCTGTGCAGGCTATGGAGTGGATCGAGCAGCTGGTGGAATTCCCTTGCCAGAGCATTGATCACCGGGTTGTTCAAGTCGCCATTGAGAAATCGGAGAGGTTCTCGATTTCCTATTGGGACGCGGCAATTCTGGCGGCCGCGGAGGCGCTGGGAGCGGGGATAGTCTATTCAGAAGATTTGAACAGCGGGCAGTCTTACGGGCTCGTTCGGGTTGTGAATCCGTTCGTGTGAGGCTCACGGGATCGCGGCGACCACATCGACACCGAAGCTGGCGTCGAGGGACGGCAGGCCCTGGAAGAGGATCATGGTGGAGGCCGGCGGACGGGGGCGGTCATAGAACTCAAAGCGCAGCGTGCGCACCTTTTCCTGCATGGCGCGGGAGAGCGGGTAGATGGAGCTCATTGCGACGTTCTTGATGGATGCTCCGGCTTGTTCGAGGGAATCACGCAGGCGCTCGAAGGCGAGACGCACGTCGGAGTCCTGATAGCGGAAGGCGAGCTGGGTGCCGGAGAGCACCACCTGTTTTGTGGAGACCAGGGCCACTTGGGAGAAGTTCGGCGAGGGGGTGAGTCCCGGCGGGTTGACGAATTGCAGCGAGGTTGGCTGGCGAGTCTTGAGGCGGGCGACGGCTTCGCATTCCACCAGTCCGGCAGTGGGAGACCGCTCGGCTTGGACGATAGAAAGAGCGGCGTTGGGGAACTCGGTGATGAGAAGGCGGCGGACGTCAAAGTAGTCGCTAAGCGAGCTGGTGAAGCAGGTGACGCGAGTCACGTCGGGTGAGGTGAGCTGAATGCCTGTCAGCGCGGTGCGCAAATTGGCCATTGCCTGGGCGGTGAGGCCGGCGACAGCCAACGATGGATTCTCCGGGTCGATGGGCGCCGTGGAGGCCTGCCCGGAGATGAAAGCTACGCCGTGAGGGTTGATCGCTTTGCGTGCCACCGAAGTGGCTTCCAGCTGCACCTGCGCGGCTTCCATAGGAAGCAACCCGACCTGCACGACGCTGACCACCGGAAGCGGCAGGCGCTTTTCGCTGAACATCTCGCTGACGATGGCCTGAACACGGCGCATGTCGCCCGTGCCGGCCACCAGCGCGCGCAGTTTGACGATGGCGCCCTTGTTGTTGATCCGCCAGAGGGCCTTGATCCCGTCGCGCACCTGCTGGGAGAGCAGCCCCCTGCCGCTGAGCGGGGCGACGTGGAAAGCCAGGCGCGCGGTTTCGGCCTTGATGACGGCCGGAGGATCCGGCAGGATCTCGAGCGTCTGCGTGATCTCTTCCTCGGATTTCTTCTTTCGTTGCGGCGCGGCCACCAGCAGGGACACAACCAGCAGCAGCGCTATCCATCGCGGCATTCGTTTTCGATTTTAGCATCCGGCTCAGCGGAAGCCGATAGAGACGAGAATGAAGCCGAGTTCGCGATTGTCGCCGGGAACCTGGAAGGCGCGGTCAATCGTGAGTACGCCAGTTGCGGTTCCCTCCGTGGCTCGGACGGGTGCGGCGGAACGCAGTGTGTAGAGGCCACCGGATTTGTAGCGCTCCTCGGCGGAGGGAACACCATCGAGGAGTAAGCGGAGATGGCGGCCGGGAGAGTTGTCGAGGATGCGGAAGGTGGCTTCCAGGATCGCGGGCTGTGAAGGAGACTTGAGGAGGACAACAGCGCGGGGACCGGCCCAGCGCCAGGTGTTGTCTTCCAACGGGTAGATGCCGGAGACAATCTGTGTTTCGGCATCGGGGGCGTTCATGGGCAGGAAGCTTAGCGAGGGCTTGCGCTCCAGGATCTGTTCGGCGCGCACGATGTCGAAGGGCTTGGTGGAAATGTCGAAGGGGCGCAGGCCGTGCATGGCGTGGGAATAGGCGGAGCGCGACTCGAGACCGATGAGGCGCAGGGGAATGGCGGAGGTCAGCGTGCGCTCGGCCAGCGGAGCCGGGGTGCCGCCCCCTGTGGTTACCGGGATGGGCCAGAGCAGCTTGCTCGAAAGGATAACGTCACCCGGGCGTACCGCCTGACCGCGCAGAATCTGCAATCCGCCTTGCGCGCCCGCGTAGAAACGGAGCCCGAACTCGGTGTTCACCCAGACGCGCCGGTTCTCGAAGGTTTCCCGGGGCAGGGAATCGACGAACTCCTTGTAGCCTTGCCAGTGATCGAGATTGGCGGTGGCCAGGCCGAGCCCGAGAAACAACTGGACAAGAAAGCCCGCGGCAAGCAATTTCGGGCGAGTTGGAAAACGCCTGGTGGTGAGCAGGATCAAGGGCGCCGCCAAGGGCAGGATGTAGCGGGCCGAACCGGCGAAGAAGACAACTAGCGCCAGGCTGAAGAAAAACAGAATCCAAGCCGTCAGGAACTGCTCGTCCGGATCGGCCGAGCGGAGGCAGGAAAGCAGCACCGAGAGGGTCAGAATGCCGATGCCGAAGCTGAGCCAGAAGAGCGGGTGCGGGTCGAGCAGGAGGGCTCCGGCAAGCGCGGCGGCGCCGGAAAGTCCGAGGGCCCAGACTGGTCCGCGGCGCAGCAAGAGGCCAGGAAAAAGGATCCAGGCAAGATGCACGGTGAGGGCGGCGGCGTTGGAGGCCTTGTTCGCCAGCCGCTGCAGGTGATAGGTTTGGAAATATCCGGAAAGCACCGCGGCCGGCAATTGTTGGCTGGTTGCCAGTTCAAACAGTTGCCAGGCGGCCAGTGTCGCGGCGGGGGTGAGAAGCACAACCCAGGCCGGCCTCCATTGGCGGCGGCGTTGCCACAGATAGAGCCCGGCAATGGGAATCAGGGCAACCGACTGATAGGCGGCCAGCGCCGATAGTGCGAAGGCGCCGACCGCCGGAATCAAAGCGGTGAGCCTGCCGGCGTCGACGGCGCGGATCCACAGAGCCATTCCGGCCAACCAGAAGGCGAGGAAGGGCAGATCCGATTCCAGAGAGTTGCCGTTTACCAGGAAGGTTGGCACGGTGATCAGCAGCACGGTGGCCCAAACGGGTTGCGGCGAGAAGCGGCGCGCAAGCGACCACATGGCAACGACAGCGATGAGCGAGAACAGCAGGTAGGCGGCGTGGAAGGGAGCCTCCTTCACGTCGCCGACCAGCGCGAGCAGCGCGGCGAGGTACCAGGCGTTGAGAGGCGGGTGGGGGTGGCCGCGCATGCTGACTTCGGAGCCTTGATACACATAGCGCGCATGCAACGGGTGCAGCGGATCGATCTGCGCGTGCTGAGCGCCCTCCAGGTAATAAACGTCGTCGCCCTGGATGGGATGGTTGAGAAAAGGCAGCCGCAGGGCGAGCAGCAGAGCGATCGCCAGCAGCAGCCCGCGCATCGGGCGGCTCAACCTTCCGCCGGCGGAGTCCAGCGAAGAATGGGTTTGCGCGCCGCGGTGACCTCATCGACGCGCGAAGTGCGAGTCAGGTGCGGAGCCTTGAGAACGGTCTCCGGCTCATTTTCCACTTCCTTGGCGATGGAGATCATGGCGTCGATGAACAGGTCGAGTTCCATCTTGCTTTCGGTCTCGGTGGGCTCAATCATCAGCGCGCCGCGGACGATCAAGGGGAAGCTGACGGTGTAGGGATGGAAGCCGTAATCGATGAGGCGCTTGGCGATGTCGCCGGTGCGCACGCCCTTCGCCGACTGCAGATCGTCGCTGAAGACACACTCATGCATGGAGGGCGACTTGTAAGGGAGGTCGTAGTAAGGCTCCAGCTGCTTGCGGATATAGTTGGCGTTGAGAATGGCGTCGAGCGTGGCGTTGCGCAGGCCGGGGCCTCCGTGAGCAAGGATGTAGGCCAGCGCGCGAACCAGCACGCCGAAGTTGCCGTAGTAGGCGCGCACCTTGCCGATCGATTGTGGCCGGTCGTAGTCGAGCGCGAGAGTTTCGCCAAGGCGCTTCAGCCGCGGCACGGGGAGGAATGCGTCCAGTTCCTTTTTCACCGCCACGGGACCGGCGCCGGGACCTCCTCCGCCGTGCGGTGTCGAGAAGGTCTTGTGCAGGTTGAGGTGCATCACGTCGATGCCGAAATCGCCGGGACGGGCCAAGCCGACCAGAGCGTTCATATTGGCGCCGTCCATGTAAACCAGCGCACCGCGCGAATGGAGAATCTCGGCGGCCTTCATGATGTTCTCTTCAAAGATGCCGAGCGTGGATGGATTGGTGACCATGAGCGCGGCAATTTCGTCGTTGGCGGCGCGGTCAAGCGCTGCCAGATCGATCATGCCGCGATCATTGGAGGCGATGTTTTCCACCGCGTAGCCGGTCATGGCGGCGGTCGCCGGATTGGTGCCGTGGGCGGAATCGGGCACCAGGATGCGCTTGCGCGGGTTGCCGCGGGATTCGAGCAAGGCGCGGATGAGCATGATGCCGGTCCATTCCCCGTGCGCGCCGGCGGCCGGCTGCAGCGTGACCGCATCCATGCCGCAGATTTCGATCAACGCCGATTCCAGTGCTGCCAGCACCTGCAAGCAACCCTGCGCGAGCGATTCGGGCTGGTAGGGATGGGCCCAGGCGATGCCTTCCGTCCGCGCCACCAATTCATTGATGCGCGGGTTGTACTTCATCGTGCAGGAGCCGAGCGGGTACATGCCGTAGTCGATGGCGTAGTTCTGCGTGGAGAGCTTGGTGAAGTGGCGGATCGCTTCCACTTCGCTGACCTCCGGAAAATGCTCGATCTCGGCACGCACATGGGAAGCGCCGAGAGCGGCGGCCGGATCGACATCGGGCACGTCGAGGCCGCGAAGCTGATACGCGCGCTTGCCGGGGGAGGAGCGCTCGAAAAGCAGCGCTTCGTCCTGGTTCAGATGCGGGCGGACTTTCTTGATCATGCGTTGAGCACCTCCGCAACGGCGTCCATGTCCTTGCGTTTTGCCATTTCAGTGGCGCACAACAGCATGTGGCCTTTGAGCTCCGGATAGAAGCGCTCCAGATCCAGGCCGCCGATGATCTTTCGCTCCAGCAGCTTGCTGTTGATTTCGGCGGGCGAGCGTTTGCCGGTGTTGACGACGAATTCGTGGAAAAACGGCGCCGTGAAGCGCGGGTTCAGTTTTCCGGCCAGGTAGTGGGCTTTGCTCAGATTCTGGCGGGCCAGCTCGCGCAGCCCCTCCTTGCCGTAGACGGTCATGAAGACAGTGGCCATCAGAGCGACCAGCGCCTGATTGGTGCAGATGTTGGAGGTGGCCTTTTCGCGGCGGATATGTTGTTCGCGGGTGGAGAGAGTGAGGCAGAAGGCCCGATTGCCGCGGCTGTCCTTGGTCTGGCCCACCAGCCGGCCGGGCATCTGGCGTAGATACTTCTCCTTGGCGGCGATGATGCCCGCGTAAGGTCCACCGTAGCTGGGCGAGATGGCGAACGATTGCAACTCGCCGCAAACGATGTCGGCCTCGCGCGGCGGCTCCAGCAGGCCGAGCGAAACGGCTTCCGTGAAGACGACCGCCAGCATGGCTCCATGTTTGTGGGCGAGTTCGGCGGCTGCCTTCACCTGCTCCAGATTGCCGAAGAAGTTCGGGTTTTGGATGATGACGGCGGCGGTTTCCGCGTTGAGCTTTTTTTCCAGATCCACGAGATCGGAAGCGCCCGTGGCGGCATCATAGCCGAACTCTTCCACCGGCATCTGCTGGTTGCGCGCATGGCATTCCAGCACGGCGCGGTATTCCGGATGCACGGCGCGGGAAATCAGAATACGGCTGCGCCCAGTGATGCGGATGGCCATCATCGCCGCTTCCGGGACGGCGGTGGAGCCGTCGTACATGGAGGCGTTGGCGACGTCCATGCCGGTGAGCTGGCAGATCATGGTCTGGAATTCAAAGATCGTGGTGAGGGTGCCCTGGGCGATTTCGGCCTGGTAGGGCGTGTAGGAGGTGAGGAATTCGCCGCGGGAGGCGACAACATCCACCAACACGGGCCGGTAATGAGAATAGACTCCGGCTCCGAGAAAACTGGCGTAGCCGGCGGCGTTGCGCTCGCCTGCGCCGCGGAAATAATCGACGATTTCGTATTCCGATTTACCGGGGGCAATCGCCAGCGGCCGGTTCAGTCTGGCCGTGGCGGGCAGATGAGCCACGAGCTCATCGAGTGAACCGGCGCCGATCGCATCCAGCATCTGACGGCGCTCGGAATCGGACTTGGGAAGGTATCGCAATGTGTTTCCTTACTAGTTTTTTGACTAGACACGCCGGAGAGCGGACTAGGAGGCCCCAATGTAACTCTGATAGTCGCTGGCGGACATGAGGCCGTTGACCTCATCGGGGCTGGAGAGCTTCACTTTCACCAGCCAGGCCTGTCCGTGGGGGTCTTCATTCAGTTTCTCCGGCGCGGTGACCAGCGCGTTGTTGACTTCCACCACTTCCCCGGTGACCGGGGAGTAGATATCGGAAACCGCTTTTACCGATTCCACGGAGCCCATCGCTTTCCCTTGTGTGACCAGGGCGCCGGCTTTGGGCAGGTCAACATAGACGATGTCACCAAGTTCGCTTTGGGCGTGGTGGGTAATGCCGACGGTTCCGGTGGGGCCATCCACCAGCACCCACTCATGTTCTTTCGTGTAGCGGTATTGATCCGAGTACATTGTCGTTATTTTGCTCTTTTGTAAAATGGCGTGGGGACGGTAACGGCCTCCACGGGCTGGCCGCGCACGATCACGTGAATCGTCCGGCCGATTTCTGCCTGAGAAGCGGGAAGATAGCACATGCCGATGTGGAGATTCAAGGTCGGCGACGGGCTGCCGCTGGTGACCCAGCCTGCCGGGGCGCCATCGATGTGGATTTCATAACCGTCGCGGGCGATGCCGCGGCCGCGCATTTGAAGTCCCATCAGCTTGCGCGTGACGCCTTGTTCCATCTGGCGGCGGCAGGTTTGCTCGCCGTGGAAGCTTTTGGAGAAGTCGACGTTGCGGGCGAGACCGGCTTCGATGGGCGTGATGGTGGCGTCGATTTCATGGCCGTAGAGCGCCATGCCAGCCTCCAACCGCAGCGTGTTGCGCGCGCCCAGCCCGCAGGCCCTGATCTGGAACTCCTCGCCGGCTTGCATCAGCTGGCTCCAAAGCGGGGCCGCGCTTTCCGGCGCCACGAACAGCTCAAAGCAGTCCTCCCCGGTGTAGCCGGTGCGAGCGATGCGGGCCGGGAATCCGCATACGGCGCCGTCGGTGAAGCGGTAGTAGCGGATCGTGGAAAGGTCCACCGAGGTCAGCTTTTGCACGGTGGCGGCGGCTTTCGGACCCTGCACAGCCAGCTGCGCATAGCTGGCGCTTGAGAATGTCACCTCGGCGTCCCAGCGGTTGATGGAGCGGATATGCTCGAAGTCCTTCAACTGATTAGAGGCATTCACGCAAAGAAAGTAGTGATTGTCGGCAACTTTATAGATGAGGATGTCGTCGACGAAGCCGCCGTGCTCATAAAGCAGGCCGGCATACTGTGCCTGGCCGATGGCGATCTTCGAGACGGCGCTGGTGGCGGCGTAGTTGATGAGATCGAAAGCCTGCGGGCCACGGATCTCGATTTCGCCCATGTGCGATACGTCGAACAATCCGACCGCTTTGCGGACGGCATGGTGTTCGTCGATGATGCCGCTGTACTGGACCGGCATCTCCCAGCCGCCGAAGTCGATCAGCTTTGCGCCCAGGTTTTTATGGATTTCGAAGAGAGGGGTTCGCTGAAGCGAGGCCGCAGACATGAAAAGTCCAATCTAGCACAGCGGCGGCGCGGATTAATCGAGCTTGACAGGGCTGGAGAGGATGGAGGGCGCCTGGCCGAGGATCGGCTTTGCGTCCGGGTACGACTGTACCGCCTGCCAGCGGACGTGAACGGTATAAGAGCCGGACGCCACGTCGGCCGGCAGCGCCACGGCTACGATGGGCTGCCAGGGCAGATTTCTTCGTAGGCGCGCGTTCTGCAGTCGAACTTGCGTATGGAGGAGCTTCAGCCGGATCTGGTTTGTCTCGCTGGTAAAACTTTCCACTCTCACCTCATCGGGAGAGTCCAGTTCTGGTCCGGACACAATGAGATATCTTTGTCCATCCGCCGGTGCCGCCTGAGGTTGCAGCAAGGCCACTGCCAAGTCTACAGCGCCGTCCGGAGGATTACGCAACACGGCAACGCTGGCCGGAAGCGGCAGCTTCTTGTCCAAACGTGGGTCGGAAGTGGTCAAGTCAAGACGCGCGACGCGGCTGTTGTCCACGGGCCACTCTTGTCTGGTCTGACCAGGCGAGCATGTAGTCCCGCAAGTCAACATCAGTAACAAGGCTATCGACGCAGCCGCGCGCGCATGCATCCAAACACCATCAGGCCTGTGATGAGAAGTAAGTAGGTTTCCGGTTCCGGCACACGGTCGGCAAAGCCTCCGATGAGGTCGTTGTATTCGGCTTTGGTCGGAGTTGCCTTCAGCATCTTCACGTTGGAAGCGACCGACTTGCCCCCGGCGTTGGTCCAATCCCAGGAAAACCCGCCGTGCCAGGAGTGGAACGATGAGTCTGCGTTCAGGCTAACCAGCCACGTCCGGAACATGAGATTCGTGCCCAGGGCTCCGCCAGGGAAATCCGCGTAATGGAGTGTGTCAGCAGTGGTCTGGGCAGCCAGAGTAAGATTCGGATCGAAATTTGGCGTTCCCCCGGGAGGGGAGTATTCATCCCAATACCATGGCAAATTGTCAGCCCATTGATTGCTGTAGCCGCCCGGCGGAGGGTCGACTTAGGGAAGTGTAAGCGGATTGCCGCCGGCGTCGTTTGGTGGAAAGTTATCCGCGACCACGATCTGGAACCAGTTGAAATGATGTTCCCCGCAATGCGCGGCGGCCGCGGCCAGCGTAGGCGGAGGGCCGCCGAAGACGCTGGTGAATGTGCCCTGAACGCCGGCGCCGCTGGCGCTGACGTCGATGTTGACCGTCCCCACCTGGGTGCCGTTGCATTCCACATTGAACGAGATGGGTGCAGCGAATGCAAGAATCGGCCAGAAACAGATAGCCAGTAGCCGAACCAACATGGCCCCTCCTCTGACTGCGAACTTAACGCAACTGTACTCCTGCTGAAAAGGAAAAGGCCTCTTCCGGGAATTTAGTGGCTAAGGGGTCAGATCGAGACCTCCGCAGTGGAAGTAGATCGCATCAACGAAGTTCTGCTTGTTGCGAAAGCCGCGGGCAGTGTACTTCACCCATTGCACCTTGGCGTTGATGCTCTCGCTGGCCGCATTCGTCAGCCTATGCTTCAGGTAGGTGACGATGTTCTCAAAGCGCCGATGCAGCATCCGGGCGGTCTCTTTCATCGGCCCCAGCCGGCTTCGCACCGCCCAGTTGAACCACCACCGGAAGTGCTTCCGCGCAGGCCGTTCGTAGGTGTAGCTAAAGAAGGCCATCATCGCCTCCTTCAGCGCCCACGCCCGCGCCGTTTTCAGTCCACTGTTGCGCAGTTCGGAAAACTGTCTCCGGTCTTCAGGCTCCATCCCCGCCGGATGCCGCAGCCAGTCATAACGCGTACCCACCAACCGGTCATCCCCGGCCGCCCGCAACGTCTTGTTCTCCCGCCGCCGCACCTTGTCTACAGCCTCTCCCAGGTGCTTGGCGATATGAAACTTGTCGAAAACGATCTTCTTGCCCGCCTCCTTCAGATGCGCCCGCACCGAGTTGATGTACGGGTCCCACATGTCCAGCGCCACCGCTTCGATGCTCTGCAACTGTTCCTGGCTCAGCGTGCTCCAGAACCCGTCCAGGCTCTCCTGGGTTCGATTCTCGGCCACATACAACACCCGCCTCTGCGCCAGATCGTTCACCAGCGTGAAATAGCGGTGTCCTCGCCGAAATGCCTTCTCATCCACCCCCAAAGCGGGAATCGGCTCGGCTTGCCGCCTCCTCAAGCCCCTCTTCACCGCACGCTCCATGATGTGGTGTATCTCATCCCAACTCAGTCCCATCTGCTTGGCCACCGCGCTTTGGCTGGCCTGTTTCAGCCATTCAATGGCCAGGGCCTCAAACAGCGCCGTAAACCGGCTCGATGGTTCCGCCCAGGCCAGCTTCACCACCCGCACGCCGTGCTCGCTGCACTCGCTGCGCGGAGGCCTGGCGTGCAGGATCGTTTGGTACTGGCATGTATCCAGATGCCGCCACTGCCGCTCCGGCTGATGGTCATAGAGCTTACAGCCGGCCCCGCACTCCGCGCACTGCCAGTTCTGCATCTCGTGGTGGTCCAGGTAGACGTGCACCTCGCCGCCATCCAATTTCAACTCCACGCGATCCACAAACCACGGGGCTTCGATCCCCAAAATCCGCCGATACAGTTCTCGATCCTGCATCCCAGGATTGTCGCACCTTCATCGGCGGCCCACTTCAAACCCGGAAGTCCCAGGAAAAGCAAGCCCTGCTAACTACCACTTAAGGCCATCGCGGAGCTCCCCCGCCGACCTTTTGCTGACCACCACTTCCATTCCGTTGGACATGGTAAGCATCCAGCGGCGGCTGGATAGAGGTGCGATGCGGCGGATGTGATCGGTGTTGATGATCGCCTGGCGGTGGATGCGGCGAAAGGGCGGGGAGGGGAGTTGTTGCTGAAGCTCCTTCAGCCGGTAGGTGGAGGAGTGACGATTTTTGCCAGTGATGATGTAGACCGATTCCGCCTCGGCCTGGAAGGCAATCACCTGATCCGGATTCAACACCAGCAGGCCCCCGCCGGCCTGGGCCATGATCTTGCGCAAGCCGCCGGCTTCGGCGGTCCGCGCGGGCTGTCGGCGGACCTTTTCCAGCGCGGCGGCCAGCCGCTCCAAACGGACGGGTTTCAACAGGTAATCAACCGCGCCCACATCGAAGGCGGCCAGGGCATGCTCCTGATAGGCGGTTACGAATATCACGTCTGGGCCCGTTCCCCGCAGCGCGCGGACGGCGTTCAACCCGTCCAGGCCGGGCATTTCGTAGTCCATGAAGACCACTTCGGGTTTGAGGGCGAGCATTTGCTGGATGGCCTCGACGCCGCTGGCGGCCTCGCCGGCCACTTCCACGCCGTCGCACTCCTCCAATAGTTCGCGCAACACCTGGCGCGCCACGGGCTCATCATCGACGATCAAGGCTCTCACCTGACGGCTCCTTGCGGCTGGGCCGCCGGTATGCGGAAACGTACCAGCGTTCCCCCGGTCGAGGGGGTGAACTCCAACGCGGCGTCCTCTCCGTAGTGCAGTCGCAGCCGCTTGCCGACGTTGTCCATGCCTAAGCCTGCTCCCGTGCCATCCTGGGACAGAACTCCCGAGCCGCTGTCATGAACCTCCACAATCAACGCGCCCTCTACCAGCCAGGCGCGCACGACGACGTGTCCCGGCGAAGGGTTTTTGGCGACACCATGCTTGATGGCGTTCTCCACCAGCGGCTGGACCGAGAGGGCGGGGACAGGGACGGCCGCGGCGTCCGGGGCAACATCGATTTCCACGCTTAGCTTGTCGCCCAGACGGAGCTTCTCGATCTCCAGATAAGCCTCTACGATGCGCAATTCCTCCTGCAAGGGGATGAGAGTGCGTTCCGCTTTGAGGAAGTAGCGGAACAGGTCCGAGAGATTGAGAACCATCTGGCGCGCCGTAGCGGACTGTTTAGGGATCACGCCGTAGAGCGTGTTGAGAGCGTTGAACAGGAAGTGCGGATGGATCTGCGCTTGCAGGGCATGCAACTCAGCTTGAGAAACCAAGCGGCGAAGCTCGGCTTCGTGCAACTGGTCGGCAATTTCGACCATACGCGCCGCCTGCCGGGCAAGGGTCTGTAGATCTTCACTGAGGTAGCGGCGTCCGCCTTGCCGTTCTCCCAACCGCAAGCAGTAGGCGGAACCGTTGGAAAGGCGGAGCGGGACCAGGACGCCTTCGCCGTCCGGTTCGGGGAACAACAAGTCTTCAGTGCCTTGTTCCGGCTGGGACAAGCTTCGCAGTGGCGCTCCAATCCATGAGGCCAGAGTGAGTGCGGCGGAGTCCAGGAATGGATCGACCGCGGCGGATTCCCCTGCGATGCGGCGGAATTGCTCGCTCGCCTCGGCTTCGTTTGGACGGCGGAAGACGACGCGGGTGAGCAGATGCTGCAATCTTCCGCGCAGAACGGCGTAGAGGATGAGTATGCAGCAGGCTGCCAGGAGGAGCAGTCCTTGCCCGAAGCCGCCATCCGGCCACCCCTGTTGGACCATTGTCCACAGCGCCACACCGGCGCCGGCGAACAGTCCCGCCAGCAGCACGTTCGCCAGAAAGCGGACAAAGGCATCGGCGAGCACGAAGCGCACGTCCTGCATCAGGATCAGCAAGGCGAGCGGAATGCCGGCGTGGTGTAGTAGCAGCTCAGCGGGCCAGCCTTGTTCGGTGTGAACGCCGAAGTGAGAGACCGACATCGCCAGAAGGAAGAGTGCCATGGCCGCGGCAAGCCGCGACCGGCGCATTTCTCCTGACTTCACCATGCAGTAGGCCGTCAGAACTCCGAATGCGATGGTGACCATCCACAGGCCGGTGCGGTGGATGCCGGTCTCATCCACGAGCAACTCGGCGGCATGCAGGGAGGCGGCCAGCGCGCTTACCAGGTAGCCCGTCCGGGCAGCCGCGGGAAACCGGCGTCCGAGGGAGAGAGACAGCAGAAGCGCCGGCAGCATGCTTAAGGAGGCGAACGCTACCGAATCTGCGGCTGCTTTCCATCGGTCCCAATCGTTCCTCATGCCAAGGGAGATGAGCGAGGAGAGGTTCCAGAGGAGTGCAAGCGCGGCCGCTCCTAAAGCCTCGCGCCCGCTGCGGCGGCGTGCGAGCAGGGCCAGCGCAATGGCGAACAGCAGCACGCCTGCTCCGTGGCCGACGGTGTTTGCCAGAACCTGTCCTTCCGACGTCTCCATCTTCTATCGATTATGCGATGAGAGGCGAAGGAAAACCTACTTGCGCTTGGGCAGCAGGGACTCAATGGAGTTCGACATGACGATGGAGTATTCACCCTTGGCGCCTGTGTTTCGCCAAGATTCGGGGATGAAGTCGGGATCATGCCAGACCCAAACACGGCCAATCATTGACTTCAGAATCCTGCCCTGGGACACGAATTCGTAGCTGTTGTTGCCCCAGGTGAAGACAAGGCGGTTTACGTCCACCCATCCGACGAGTTGAAACGGCGTCGTGGAGGCGCCAGAAAGAAATGTCATCGTCAGAGTCAGGTGGCTTGTACAAGACCACAAGCGGGAACGTGGAAATGGTGTGTTGGTTCCGCGTGAAATGGAGAGAGGGCGCTCTCCGCTAGTGAGCATTCCGCCCTGCGGGCGCGGATTTTCAAGGCATGAGGGTCTACCGATCCGATATCGTTTCTTTGAGGAGCGTAGAAGCGAAGCCGCCGCGCTCCGTTCATCGTCTCGATGAGCCCGCCGGACTATCCCTCAGCATGGTTCGAGTCCCCGCAGTGTCGCTTCCGTTTCGCCCGGCAGATCCACTCTAGCGCCGCCGCCACCGGAGCGGCCAACTTCCGAGTGGCGTAATCAGGGCCCAATCCGGAAATGAACCCGTTGAACACACGGGGATTCCGGTTCTTGTTTCCGTGCGATGGTCCGAAGAAGCCATCCGCAGGCACTGGCCCGCCCTCGGGAGTAGCATTCTGATCAACTCCGGCACCGGAGGGAGGCGTTGGGTGTATACTGTAACGGTCCGGGAAACCCAAGACGGAAATCCCGGTTAGGAGGGAGACCATGGCGACACTCTTTGAGCGGCTCGGTGGGACCGAAGGGATCACAAGGATCGTCAGCGACCTCGTCGACCTGCACCTGACGAATCCCCGCATAGCCACTCGCTTCGCGGGAAGCGACCTTGCCAAATTGAAGCACCGCGCCGCGACTTTCTTCATCGCCGGATCCGGCGGGCCGAACGCTTATGAGGGGAAGGACATGCTTTCGGCCCACAAGGGCATGAATATCGACGACGAAGAATTCAATGCGGTCCTGGACGATGCTCTGGCAGCGCTGAACAAGCACAACGTCGGCCAACCGGAGAAAGAGGAGGTTCTGTTCATCCTTTACAGCATGAAGAAGGATGTCGTGCGCGTTTAGGCGCACCGAGCCGACTCGAGCGTTGCCGGATGGCCGCGCTGGGTGGACACCTTGACCAGTGCGAACGCTGCGGCCATCATACTTGGGGCGATCGTCGACGAAGATCCGAACAACGAAATACTGCCCGCGCACTTGACGTTCCTGCTGCACTTTTTCGACGAACTGCGGCGGAGGGCGCCGGTAGAGGAATAGAACCCAAAGATTGACAGCAGCCGGGTTCCGGGAAAATACCCTAATTCGAAACGTGTTATCCGAATGGGGAACGTATCGTCGGCAACCCTTCCACTACCTTCGCCTGGATGGTCCGACAGCGGGGTTGTGGAAGGATAACGCGTATTCCGGGGTCTATCTCTTCGTCGCCGAAAGCCAGTTCTGCACGACGGTGATGGAACGGTTGCCATCCTTCTCCTCGACCGGCATCGGGATCAGGAACCGGTTCGGCGCCGGTGATCAGCGCAATCTCTTTGATGGACAGTTGCTCGTAGTGGAACAGGATCAGGACCTCGCGCTGGGCCTCGGGAAGGCTTTGAACGGCCATCTGAACCAGAGCAGAACGCTCCTGGGAGAGCATATCCTCCAGTTGCGTGGGCGCGCTTTCCCTCTCCTCGGTATCTTCTGCTTCCCGCTCGCGGCGCCGGCGCTGGCGGTGGAGGTTGAAGATCACGCCGGTAAGAAAAGCGCGCAGGCTTCCGAGCCTTGGATCAAAGCGCAGGCGGCCGCGGGCGATCAGCAGAAATCACTCCTGAACCAGGTCTTCGGCGGCGGAAACGGAGCCGCCCAGCCGGCAGGCGAACCCGAACAGGGTGCGGCTGTAGGTCTGGTAAAGCGCGGCCAGCGCGGGCTCCTCACCGGAGCCTGCCCTACGCAGCAGCGCCATTTCTTCGGCCGCGCTCACGTTATCTATTGACGCACGGGAGCGAGAAGATACGGCGTAAAGCGGAAAAAAGTTTAGTAGCCCTTCTGCTTATCGACGACGTTGAGCAGCGGCTTGCCGTCGACGAATCGGCGGATGTTCTCCTTGATGGTGCCGTTCATGCGGGCCGTGTCCAGGTCGCTGCGGCCGGCGATGTGGGGCGTGATGATGACGTTGGAGAACTTCCACAGGGCGTGGCCCTTGGGCAGCGGTTCCGGATCGGTGACGTCGACGCCGGCGCCGGCCAGATGCTTGGAATCGAGCGCCTTGACCAGCGCGTTCAAGTCGTAGAGGCCGCCACGGCTGACGGCGATGAAGTAGCTTTCCTTCTTCATCAGCTCAAACTGGCGGGAGCCCATCATCTTGTGGCTTTTTTCGGTGTGCGGCGCGGCGACAAAGACGACGTCGGCCGACGGCAGGACTTCATCCAGCTGATCCGGCTTCACCACCTTGCGCAGGAACGGAGAATACGGGATGTCTTCCGGATCCACGCCGGTGACGTTCATGCCGTGGGCCCAGGCCCGCATCGCGATCTGCTGGCCGATGCCGCCGACGCCGATCACCACGGCGTTTTTGGTGCTGAGTTCGATACCGGGATACGGGCGGCCTTGCCAGGTTTCCGACTTCCGGTCCTCGATGAACTTCAGCAGGCCTCGCGACATGGTGAGCAGCATGGCCATGGCGTGATCGGCGATCTCCGGCCCCTGCACGATCTGGTTGTTGGTGAGAATGATGTTGGAATCGCGCAGATCACTGCCGCCGGATAGATGCAGCACGCGTTCCACGCCGGCCGAGCGCGTCTGTACCCATTGCAGCTTTTTGGCGGCGCGGATGTGCTCGGGCCGCGGTTCGCCGATAAGGGCGTCGGCATCGGCGAGTTCTTTCATGACGGTTTCGCCTGTTGCGGCGACGATGCGCGCCTTGTTGGTGACCGCCTGGTAATCGGCAACCTGGTCAGGGGTGCCGCCCAGGAAAACGATCTTCTTCGTTTGTGCCGGAAGCAATGAGACAGCCAGAACCGCCAGTAGGGCGTATCGCATAAGGGGCATCTCCTTCTAGCCGACTGCGTCGGAGTAGCGATTCTATCGCATCTGTTTCGCGCGTTCCAACTGAGACAGCATCTGCACCATGCGGGAGGCGGCCTCGCGGCGGCCGCCGAAGCGGAGTTCGTTGTAGGCCGCTGTGAATTCGCTCACCACGGCCGCGCCTTCGCTCGTTGCCGGCAGCATGGCGGCGAACTCCGCGGGCGTCGTCCAGATGGGCTTTGGGAAGCCGCGCCGTTCCAGCATCGCCAGCAGCCTCTGGTAGAGCAACGTGGCGTCGGTGGCCTCGGCGTTGCCCTGGTGCATCTTGCGGACGCGCTGATGGGAACGCCACCACAGGCTCACAAAAGGCAGCCATTTCAAACTGAGCATGGCGGCGGCAATCGCTCCCACGATGGCCAGCGCCAGCGGCCAGGACCACATCGACGCCGCCTCCGACGCAGCCGACTTCAGGCTCAGCCAGCGGCGCCCCCAATCCAAGGAGAAACGGCGGCCGGATTCGCCCATGGTTTCGGCGAGCTTCAACTGGCGCTCCATGTCATAGGACATAATCCAGTCCTGCCAGAAAACTTCGGCGGCATCCAGGTACATCCCCATTCGCGCGAACAGGGAAAGCTGATCCGGACCTGGGCCGGGAGGAGTGGGATCAAAGGTGACCCATCCGCTGCCATCCAGATATGCCTCTACCCAACTATGCGCATCCGAACTGCGGATTAGGTGCCAGCCGCTCACCGGATTGTAGGTTCCGCTCTGGAACCCGGTGGCTACGCGCGACGGGATTTCCAGCGTGCGCAGCATCACCGCCATGGCGGAGGCGAAGTATTCGCAGTGGCCCTTTTTCCGCTCAAACAGGAAATGACTCACCGGGTCTTCCACGCGTTGCTCCGGCAGCTGGAGTGTATATTGGAATCTCGTCCGCAGGTATTGCTCGATCAACTCGGCCTTCTGCCGTTGCGTAACTGCGGCCTGCGTGAGGGAACGGCTCAGATTGCCGACGCGTTGGTCCAGGCGCGGGAGCAGCAGATGCTCCATGCGGGTGGCCGCCGGAAGCGGAGCGGCGGCGGCCGCGGGTGGACCGTGAGGCTCAAGGTAGCTGTAAGCGGTGTAGCGAATGCCACGCGTCCATGGGTAACCTGTGCGGTAGCCGCCGGAGGAGGTACGGATGAGCTGAGGAGATTCGATTCTCAGGAATTCGGGAGTGCCTGCGAAGAAGAGCGCATCGCCGGTGACGCTCTTCAATTGCACGTCGTAGGCGATGCGGCGGACGTCGCGTCCGTGTGGCTGGGAGGTGGTGAGATGAACCTGCCCGTTTTCGACCTCCAGCCGCTGGCCGCGTTCACTCGAGTTAAACCAGCGTCTGCCATCAAAGTGAGCCAGAGCCGAGCCGCGCCACTTCAGGCTGTCGCGAATGGCCGGCGGCAGATCCTGATCAAAAATGCGGATGTTCATTACAGGAATGCGGGACTGCTGAATTTCGCCGATCTGCCCCAGCCGCACTTCATTTGCGAAGCCGGGCAGGTGAAGCCGCTCAGGTACCAGATGACGCAGCGCGGCGTGGGCCGTGCGCGGCAGCACGACAAACAACGCGCCGGCCACCAATATCGTGCCGCTGAAGACGCACAGCGCCAGCCAGCCCAGCCGCGGCGTCACCGCGGCGAGCCCGGTTCGCGCCACCTTATGCTTGCTCAGATGCGCGCGGATTTCCCCGCTCATCAATGCTCCCGCGCCGCACAGCAGAAATGCCGACAGGAACAGGAGGTAGCCAAGTCCGCTGGAGAGAATACTGGCCGCCAGCACTTCCATCAACGCGATCAGCTTGAGGAAGAAATAGTCGCGCGGCGATTGCGCCTTCAGCAGCAGTAGCGAGCCCAGGAAGAAGATCAGGTGAACCGTGGCGGCGACGAATTCGCCGGAAATGTAATGGTAGTCCACCGGGTAAAAGCCGACATAGGCGATCGCCGTGACGTTGAGGACCCAGTCAGGAATCAGCCTGCCGATGCGAAGGCTGACGGAAACCGTGCGCCCAAGGAGGGCCGCGCCGGCAATCAGGATTGTGGGAAGGTCCAGCGAGCCGGAAGTGGCCACGGCGGCATAACCGCTGGCCACCATCCCGAGGATGGAGTACTGGAAGAAGCGATCGAGCGATGCAGAAGCCGGGCTTTCCGGCATGACTACACGGCGGCCGCGCTCCGCAGAGCGTTGTCGGCGGCCTCCATGTCCTGCTCGGACATGGTGACCAGGGTTTTTTCCAGGTCCTCGCCGGTCTCAATCATGCGCTTGAGATGCAGCGCGGCCAGTTTCATGCACCAGGCGTCGGAGAGCCGCTGCCCGGTCCGCTGGCTCATCTTGAGCAGGAGCGGATGCATCAAGGCGATGACCTTTTCTTCCTTCACCTCGCCATCGTCGATGACGAATTTCACATCGACGGAATCGCTGTGCCGGATGGAGATGCCGGTCTGCTGCCACACGAACGTGACGCGCCAATTGAGGCCGAACGGATCGGGCCCGGCCTGAAACTCGCGGAAATTATCGATCATTCTTTCCTATCGTAGCGTTTAGTGGTTCGATCCGCACAGCGAATCTTGCCGGACCGATTGCTGAAAATCCACCAGCGGGAAACTATCGCTGATGCCCCAGGTTGAGTGGGTCAGCCACGTTTCCATCGAGCCGCAAACTCGGCGGGCGCTATCTCCACATCCCGAAGTATCCCGCGGAGCGTCCCAATCCGCAGGGTATGGGCACCATGAACGGGAACTGTGGTCCGCAGTTCGCCCTTCGTAAGGATTTGAGGCACCCCCAGGGAGATCCGGATCGAATCCGGCGATGATCCGCCGCCGCTTGATCTGTCGATGATGCCGTGGCCAGGGCTGAGTGGTGTGGTGCTCGACCCCGAGCGGCAGCCGGTTGAACGCGTGCGGGTCCGGGCGATCAATCCAGGCAGCGGCGCCGTTCCCGAGGTCACTACCGATGTGGCGGGAGGCTACGCGTTTGAGCGCTTGGCGCCAGGCCAGTACCGTTTCCTGGCCATACCGCCGGCGGCCGGAATTGCCGAGGGGGCTATGGAACGAACGTGACGCGCCGCCGGTGTCCCTTGCACCGGGGGGCGGCCGCACCGGCTTTGACATCATTCTGCTGCTCGTCCCGGTGTTCCGCATTTCGGGAAGAGTGGTGGACGAGCGAGGCGAGCCGGCGGCCGGGGCGACGGTAGAGGCGGGCATGAAGGAGCGGAAAGCAACAACCCGCGAGGATGGAACGTTCGAACTGGAACGAGTTCGGTCGGGAGAGGGGGCGCTGAGGGCGAACTGGCAGCGCGGCAACATGGATCTGCTTGGTTGTGTTCTTCGCACGAACGGAATTCTATCTGGACAATGTCCGCCCGGGCGACTACTACGCATTCGCCCTCCAAGGCAGCTTCAACTCCGACGAGATGCGGAATCCCATGTACGCGCGGCCCTATCTCGAAGGCGCGAAAACCGTGCGGTTGGAGCGCGGCGGCACGGCGGCAATCACCCTAACGTATGTGAAGGCGGCTCCCCCTCACTAGATTCGTGCCCACTATGGACGATCT
>VFZE01000060.1 GCA_016871315.1 Acidimicrobiia bacterium
GGCGATCGCTCTGGTTGTGGTCTTGCCATAGGATCCGACCACGGCGATAATGCGCGTGTGTTTTAGCACGACATGCCGGTAAAGGCCGGCCGCTGGTCTTGTAAGGGGACCCGAAAAATGCCACAGTCCTGCCCGCAGCTTGAGCCTGCCCTCCTTCGTCCGCAGCAGTCCTGGAATGTCGCTCCCCCTTCGAAGCCGTGGCCCGCCCGGGCGAAGCAATTGCCGCCAGCTCCGGCTCACCTCGGCCCCATGCGCAGCGCCCCGTCCAGCCGGATCACTTCTCCGTTCAAGTAGCGGTTCTCGATGATGTGCCGCGCCAGCTGCGCATACTCGGCTGGGGAGCCCAGCCGCGCCGGATAGGGAATGCTCGCTTCCAGTGAGCGGCGCGCCTCCTCCGGCAGACCCGCCAGCAGTGGCGTATCGAACAGCCCGGGCGCGATCGTCACCACGCGTATCCCATGCCGCGCCAGGTCTCGCGCCATCGGCAGTGTCATCCCCACGACACCTCCCTTAGATGCCGAATAGGCGCACTGGCCGATCTGCCCGTCAAAAGCCGCAATCGATGCGGTGTGGATGATCACGCCGCGCTCGCCATCCTCCCCGGGAGCGTTCTGCGCCATCGACGCCGCGGCCAGCCGCGACATGTTGAAGCTGCCGATTAAGTTCACCTCCACCACCTTGCGGAAGCTCTCCAGGCTCATCGGGCCATCCTTGCCCAGAATACGCTGCGCCGAGCCCACGCCCGCGCAGTTCATCGCCACATCCAGCCGTCCCAGCCGCGCCGCCGTGTCCGCCATCGCGCGGCCCACCGATTCCGCGTCGGTGACATCGGTCTCCACAAAGATCGCGTGGCTGCCGAGCGAAGCCGCCACCGCTTGGCCTAGGTCCCAGTTGCGATCCGCCAGCGCCGCCCGCCCGCCGGCATCCACCACCATGCGCGCCGAAGCGGCGCCCAACCCAGACGCGCCGCCCGTGATGAATACGACAGATCCTTCAAGCTTCATTTTTCGATGCTACCCCAGCTTGCACTGCGATTCCGCTGCCGCACAGCTCCGCTGCTTCCTCCTCGCAATACCCCAACTCGGCGAGAATCTCGTTCGTATGAGCGCCGATCTCCGGAGCTGAGCGCGGAGGTGCGCTCTCTGTCCCATCAAAACGGATCGGATTGGCGATGGTGCGGCTGCTTCCTCCTGCAAACTGGCGGATGATTTTTTGCTCCCAAAGCGCCGGATCATCGGCGAGCTCACGCGTTACGGCCACCGGCGCGTACAGCACATCCTGCGCGGCAAACCGGGCCTCCCAGTCCACCATATCGCGCGCCTCAAACACCGCATCCAGCAGCTTCACCAGCTCCGCCGAGTTTTCCCGCCGCGCAGCCGGAGTCGCGAAAAGGGTATCTTCGATCAGATCTTCCCGTTCCATCGCGCGGCACAGCCGCGCCCAATCCTTCACGGGGTCCAGCAGGCAGAACAGGAAGCGCCTCCCGTCCCTGGCCTGATAATGGTTCACCAGTGGATTGTGCGGATGCCGGCGGTGGCGCCGCTCCCGGAAAGAGGCCCCGCACAACGCACCTTGTATCAGGCTCGCGTTGGCCCACACCCCATTCGCCATCAACGTCGTCGAAACCTTGCCGCCTTGCCCGGTCTGCAGCCGCCGGTACAAGGCCAGCATGATCCCGCCGAACAGGCTCATCGCCGTCGGATGATCCCCGAACCCGCACGGCGACAGCGCCGGATCCGAACCCGCATTATGGATAAAGTCCATCAACCCGCTGCGCGCATAGTAAGCCGTCATGTCGTACCCGGGCTTGTCGGCATCCGCGCCCGTTTCGCCGTAGCCGGTCACCGAGGCATAGATCAGCCGCGCATTGACCGCGCGCAGTTCTTCCCAGCCAAGCCCGAACTTCCGGATCAGCGCAGGCTGGTAGTTGGTCAAGAAAACATCGGCGCGCTCCACCAGCCGCATCAGCACTCCGCGCCCTGCCCCGCGCGCGAGGTCCAGCGCCAAGCTGCGCTTGTTGCGGTTGTCCATGATCCACTGGTACGCCACATCGCAATCCGGCATCCCCGACACCTGGTGCAGGTAGCGGAACGGATCGCCGTGCGGCGGCCGCTCGATCTTGATCACATCGGCGCCGAAATCGGCGAGGATTGCCGCGGCGCTCGGGGCGGCGATATAGGTCGCTGCATCGATTACGCGAATGCCTTCTAGAATGGGACTCATCATGTGTGCGCCAGATGAGTATATATTGGCCGGGGAGGCAGAATGAGCCGCGAGGTCTTCATCGTCGAAGCTGTACGCACGCCCATCGGACGTGGCAAGGCCGATGGCGCACTGCACGCCGTGCACCCCGTCGATCTGCTGGCACACACGCTTGACGCCGTCATCAGCCGCGCCGGCATCGACAAGGCGCTCGTCGAAGATGTCGTCGCAGGCTGCGTCACCCCCGTTGCCGAGCAAGGCGCCGACATCGCGCGCTTCGCCGCCCTCAAGGCCGGCTTTCCCATTGAAGTCCCTGGCGTGCAGCTGAACCGGTTCTGCGGCTCCGGCCAGCAGGCCGTGCACTTTGCGGCGCAGGAGATCGCCTCCGGCGACATGGACCTCGTCATCGCCTGCGGCGTCGAGATGATGAGCCGCGTTCCGATAGGGTCGGATGCCGATCTGCGTACCCAGTATTTTCGCGAATTTCCCCACGACATCGTCCACCAGGGGATTTCAGCGGAGCTGGTGGCGGCCAAGTACAAGCTTTCGCGTCAGGAACTGGACGGGTATGCGGCACGCAGCCACTGCCGGGCGGTGGCGGCCGAGCGGAACGGATGGACGAAGGCGGAGATAGCGCCGGTGAAGGTGGGAGAGCAAACGGTGACTTGCGATGAAGGCGTGCGGGCGAATCCGGACCTTTCGCGGATGGCGGCGCTACCGCCAGCGTTTCAAGCGGATGGAGTGATCACGGCGGCTAATTCCAGCCAGATCTCTGACGGCGCGGGCGCGCTGCTGCTTGCTTCGGCAAAGAAGGCGGATGCGCTGGGGTTGCGCAAACGCGCGCGGATCCTGACTCGCGTGGTTACGGGCAGCGACCCGGTGCTGATGCTGACGGGACCGATTGAGGCATCGCGGATGGCGCTGCGGCGCGCCGGTTTATCGATTGCCGATATTGGCGCGATCGAGATCAACGAGGCATTCGCGAGCGTGCCGCTGGCCTGGGCGCGCGAACTGCAGCCGGACACGGAGCGCCTGAATATGCAGGGCGGCGCCATTGCGCACGGGCATCCGCTGGGGGCGACGGGCGCGATCCTGATGACGAAGCTGGTGAACATTATGGAGCGGACCGGGGTGCGCTATGGGCTGCAATCGATGTGTATCGGTTTCGGGATGGCTACGGCGACGATACTGGAGAATCCTTCGGCCTAGTGACAGCCGAGACAGGTGAAGCGTTTGCCGTGGCAGATAACGCAACTCTGCTTATCAAGATTCGCCCGCCCGGTGGAATGGAAATCGAGGTAGCCGGGGACGTGGCTGGCGGGCTTCAGGTGTGGCCCGGGATCATGGCAAAACTCGCAGCTGAAGGGATTGTCGATCTTCGGATGGCAGACCAGGCAATCGGCCATCTGTGGCATGTTCGCCTTGGATACCTGGGTCGACCCCTCCAGCCCGCGGTGGCAGGCGCCGCAGGCGTTGTTGGTGTTGAGGTGCTTGTGGACCGTCTCCGCCGGCAGAGTGTGATAGGTCTTGCCGTCGATGGCGGCGGCGATGACGGCGGCGAAATTCCCCAGCTTCAGGTGCTGTAGATGGCTGAATCTGGTCACCAGGTTGGGAGACGGCTGCTTGATCGCCACCGGCTGCTCGTGGCAACTTCTGCACACCTCCTGAGTGGGCAGATTATTATCCGCTGGGCGCGCCGAACTCAGCGCCCCCTTGTGGCAGGAGGCGCACTCCAAGCCCAATTTCAAATGCTGCTGGTGCGAAAAGGGCGCCAGCAGCAGTGCCAGCGTCAGCCCTTGTAGGAGATCCGCCAAATTTTGTTCCCGCCGTCCTCGGAAACCAGCAGGCTGCCGTCGGGCAGCTGCAACAGCCCCACCGGGCGGCCCCAAACCTCACGCTTGTCCGGACCCATCATCCATCCGGTGAGAAAGTCCTGCACCGGGCCCGAGGGTTTGCCGTTCTTGAAGGGAACGTAAACCACCGAGTAGCCGGTGCGCTCGGCGCGGTTCCAGGAACCATGCAGCGCCAGGAATGCTCCGCCCTGGAACGCCGCCGGGAACTGCTTGCCGGTATAGAACAGCGCATCCAATACCGCCGAGTGCGCCTGCAGCGGAACATCGGGAACGATGGTGCTCTTCACCAGGTCCGGCTTCTCGTCCTTCCGCCGCGGATCCTCGTTGGGGCCGATGTAGGCGTACGGCCAGCCGTAGAAGCCGCCCTGCTTGATGGAGGTGAAGTAGTCGGGCACGAGATCGTCGCCGAGCCCATCGCGTTCCTGTACGGCGGCCCACAGCGTGGAAGAGCCGGGGTACCAGCGAAGCCCGATGACGTTGCGGACGCCTTCCGCATAGAACTCCTTGCCGGTGCCGTCGGGGTTGAAGCGCAGGATCGCCGCACGCTCACGGGGCTCCCCGGCGTCGACGTTGGAAGCAGAGCCGACGGTGAGGTACATCTTCTCGCCCTTGGCGTCGAAGAGGACGCTGCGCGTCCAGTGGCCACGCCCGAAATCCTTCATCGGCACGATCTCCTCGCCCGCGCCGGCGCTCAAATTCTTGGAGTCATATTTGTACCGCTTCAGCGACGTTGTCTCGGCAACGTAGAGGTAATCCTTCCAGAAGGCCATGCCGTAGGGGCGGTCCAGCCCGGTGATCAGCTTCTTGCGGTCGTCGATCTTGTAATCCTTGTTCTTGTCGACCAACACGTAGACGGAACCGTTGGCGATGCTATCGGTCAGCAGGATCTCGCCGCCCGGTCCCTGGAGCATGAACCGCGGCCGTTCGAACCCATCGGCCACCTCCTCCGCCGTGAAGCCCGCTGGCAGCTTCAGCTTCGCGCCTTCAGGCCGCACAACCACCTGGGGCCGGTTGTTCGCCGAAGGCGAATGAAAGGGAGCCGGCAACTTCACCTGGCTTTGAGCAAACGCGAGCGCCGCAACGCCGGCCGCCACGCATAGAGAGAAAAGAGTGATCTTCTTCATTTTGGGGCACCTCGAAACTCAACAGTGTATCAGGCTCGACAAATCCCGTTTATAGGGTGAATAGAAACTATCGAATTCCATAAGACGGCCCCCGCGGGTAGACTGTTACAAGCAAGCCCCGTCGCTTCTCTGCCCCGACTGCGGATTTCCGTTACGAACCCCACCATTATAAGGAGTGTGCCCTGATGACCGGCTCACGGAAACGTATGATTTCAGGCGGCTTGATGCTTGCCATCCTCGGTTTGGCCGCCAGCCCTCTGCTGGCTCAGGAGCCGGCGGCTCCGCCCTCCCCTCAGCAATTAAACGATGCCATCGCCGCCGTGCAGAAAAACACCGACATCATCTGGACCGCCATCGCCTCGGCTCTAGTCTTTTTCATGCAGGCCGGATTCGCCATGGTGGAAACAGGCTTCACGAGGGCCAAGAACGCCGGCAACATCATGATGAAGAACCTGATGGACTTCGCCATGGGCGGCATCGCCTACTGGGCCGTCGGCTTCGCGCTCATGTTCGGTTTGAGCAACGGGTTCACCGGCTGGTCTAATTTCTTCGTCAACTTTGACAACACCAATATCGACGGCCAGTGGGGCTATACGTTCTGGTTCTTCCAGATGGTCTTCGCCGCTACCGCCGCCACCATCGTCTCCGGCGCCATGGCCGAGCGCACGCGGTTCAGCGGCTACCTCGTATACAGTTTTTTCATTACCCTTTTCATCTATCCAATCTTCGGGCACTGGGCCTGGGGTAACCTCTTCAATTCCTCCAACGCCGAATCCGGCGCTTGGCTCGCCAACCGCGGATTCATTGATTTCGCCGGCTCCACCGTTGTCCACTCGGTTGGCGGCTGGGCCGCCCTCGCCGGCGCTATTGTCATCGGGCCGCGCTTGGGCAAGTTCGCCAAGGATGGCACGCCGCGTCCCATCCCCGGTCACAGCCTGACCATGGCCGCGCTCGGCGTTTTCATCCTCTTCTTTGGCTGGTTCGGATTCAACGCCGGCTCCACCACCGCCGCCAACGGCAGCCTTGCCCGCATCGCCGTCAACACTCTGCTTGCCGCCTGCGCCGGAGCTATCTCCGCCCTGCTTGCTTCGTGGTTCAAGTTCGGCAAACCGGACATAGGCATGACGCTCAATGGGACTCTCGCCGGTCTGGTTGCGGTCACCGCCCCATGCGCCACCATTACGCCGCTCGGCGGCGTCATCATTGGAGCCATCGCCGGCGTCATCGTCCTGTACGCCGTCCTGTTCTTCGACAAGATCAAGGTTGACGACCCGGTCGGCGCGATCTCCGTCCACGGCGTCTGCGGAGCGTTCGGCACGATCGGCGCGGCGCTGTTCCACGAGAACCTCTTCCTCGGTCTCGAATACGATCTCATGGGTCAGCTCGTAACCCAGCTCATTGGCGTCGGTACCGCCTTCTTGTGGACCTTCACCACCGCTTTCATCCTCTTCAAGACGATTGCCTTCACTGTTGGACTCCGCGTCTCCGCCGAAGAAGAAATGGCCGGCCTCGACCTCTCCGAGCACGGTGCCAACTGCTATCCGGACTTTGCAGCAGCCGCGGGCAGCGGTGGCATCAGCCTCTACTCCTCGGCCGGCAACGGCGGCGAAACCAAGACCGCCTCCTCCAAGGTCCGCGGTGCGGAGGCCTGACGCCCCATCCCGCGCCCGATTTATGAAATACTTTATGGTCCATGCCTCTGGAGCCAGGACAAACCATTTCCCATTACCGCCTGGTCGAGAAGCTCGGCCAGGGCGGTATGGGAGAAGTATTCAAAGCGTGGGATGAGCGTCTCAACCGCAACGTAGCCATCAAGGTCCTTCGCGCCGATAAGGGCGCAACGCTGGAGATGCGCCAGCGCTTTCTTCAGGAAGCCCGCGCCGCCTCCGCCCTCAACCACCCCAACATCATCACCATCTACGACATCTTCTCCGAGGGCGATGCCGACTTCATGGTGATGGAGTTCGTCGACGGCAAATCCCTTTCCGACTCCATTCCCAAGGGCGGCCTGCGCGTCAGCCAGGCCCTGCCGCTGGCCGTTCAAGTGGCCGATGCCCTTGCTTCAGCGCACGAAGCCGGCATCGTCCATCGCGATCTCAAGCCAGGCAACGTCATGGTCACCAAGAGCGGGGCCGCCAAGCTGCTCGATTTCGGCCTCGCCAAACTGACCCACGCCCCCATCGCCGAAACCGACGAGACGGCAACCAACATCAACGCTCCCGTCACCGTCGTCGGCGCCGTCATGGGCACCGCCCGCTACATGTCTCCCGAGCAGGCCGAAGGCATGCCCGTAGACGCCCGCTCCGATATCTTCACCTTCGCCGTCGTGCTCTATGAGATGCTCACCGGCGAATGCGCCTTCCAGGCCTCCACCACCATATCCACCCTCGCCGCCGTCATCCGCGATGAGCCGCGCTCGGTTCGCGAAATCTCCAAGGAAGTGCCACCGGATCTCGAGCAGCTCATCCACAAGTCCATCCGCAAAAGCGCCGCCCAGCGCCCGCAGACCATGCGCGAAGTGCATACCACGCTGGCCGAGCTGCAAAAAAGCTGGGAGTCGGTTGCTCCCGCCGCGGTTCCCGCTCCACAGCAAAAGAAGCCCGCCGCCAAGCCGGCCGCGGCAAAAAGTCGCGTAAAGCTCGTCTGGGCCGCCCTGATCGTGCTCATCTTCGGAGCCACCGCCGCCATGCTCTTTCTGCGGCAATCCGCCCCGCCGCCGGAAGAGGAAGCCTCTGCCCTCGTGGAACAGGCCGCCGCGCCCCCCACCGAGCCGGCTCCCGCCACCGCTGAACCCGAGCCGGCCTCCGCGCCGTCAGAGCAACAGAAGAAGACTTCCGCTCCAGCCGCCTCGCGCGCACCCAAGCAGGCGCCTCCGCAAAAAACCGCCACGCCGGAGCCTGCCCGAGTCTCCGCGCCGGCGCAACAACAGGAAGCCGCACCTCCGCCGGCTCCCGCGCCTGCGCCGGCCACCCCAAAGCCCACCACCGTCTACAGCGCCAGCCTCGCCGACGGCGCCCCCATCCTGCTCGTCCTGGATAACGATGTCGCCCTCAACATCGAAGAAGGCAGCCCTATGACCTTCACTGTCGCCCGCGACGTCAAAATCGGTGACCTGCTCGTCATCGCCCGCGGCGCAAAAGCCAAGGCCATCGTTGCCGAAGGCGCGCGCAAACGCATCCTCCGCGACACCAAACCGAAAATGCTGATGGAGAGCGTCATCGCCGTCGACGGCAAACAGGTCCGCCTGCGCGAGCAGACTGGCAAGAGGAATGACCGCAAGCCGATGGATATCGAGCCCGCCGACAAAAACGCCCGCAGCAAGGACAAAGCCATCGTCGCGCCCAAGGGCGTTCAATACGTCGGCTACATCGATGGCACGGTCCTCATCCAGGCCCGCAAGGCGGAAACGCCCTAAACTCCCATGAAACTCCTGCCCTGCCTCGCTCTGGCCGGCCTCACTTTCGCCCAGAACAGTTACCTGCCAGCCGACTTCGCCTCCCTCGCCAACTCCGATCACCTCGCCGCCCTCGTCGAACGCTATTCCGAGGACCGCGGCAACCTCTCCCGCTTCCATAATCAAGTCTGGTCGAAGAACCGCATCACACAGCTCGGCCAGTTTCTCAAGGCCTGGCAGAACGGCCTCGGAACTCTCCCCTTCGATAAGCTGTCGCAGAACGGCAAGGTCGACTACCTCCTTCTCAAAAACAAACTCGCCTGGGAACTCGACAAGCTCGCCCAGATCGATGCCCAGCGCGAGGAGATCCTCTCCCTTGTGCCCTTTCTCGAGCCCGTCGTCTCACTCCAAGAAGCGCGCCAGCGCGTCGAACCGCTCGACGCCGCCAAAGCCGCCGGAACGCTTGTCGAAATCGATAAGCAGATCGCCGCCCTCGAGGAAAAAGCTCCCAAGCTAAACCCCGCCAAAACCGTCGCCAACCGCGCCGCCGCCGTCACCAGCGAGCTCGAATCCGAACTCACTGAATGGTTCAACTTCTACAACGAGTACGATCCCTCCTTCACCTGGTGGGCCGGTGAACCCTTCAAGCGCCTGAGAAAGCGCCTCCCCGCTTATTCCAAGCTTCTCCGCGAAAAGCTTGCCGGCCTGGTGGCCTACACACCCGAACAGCTGGTCGAGATCGCCAACCGCGAATTCGCCTGGTGTGAGCGCGAAATGAAGCGCGCCTCCCAAGAGCTGGGCTTCGGCGATGATTGGAAGCGCGCGCTGGAACACGTGAAGAACCTCTATGTGCCTCCCGGCCAGCAGACGGCGCTTGTCCGCGACCTTGCGCTCGAGGCTATCGGCTACATGGAGAAAAACGATCTGGTCACCGTCCCGGCTCTCGCCAAGGACACCTGGCGCATGCGAATGATGTCGCCCGAGCGCCAGCGCATCAATCCTTTTTTCACCGGCGGCGAAGTGATCTCCGTCAGCTATCCCACCTCCGGAATGAGCCACGAGGAAAAAATGATGAGTATGCGCGGCAACAACATCCACTTCTCCCGCGCCACCGTCTTTCATGAACTCATCCCCGGCCATCACCTCCAGAGCTTTATGACGCGCCGCTATATGCCTTACCGCGAGGCATTCCGCACGCCCTTTTGGGGCGAAGGGTGGGCGCTGTACTGGGAAATGGTCCTCTGGGACCGCGGCTTCGCCAAGTCGCCTGAAAACCGTGTCGGCATGCTCTTCTGGCGTATGCACCGCTGCGCCCGCATCATTTTTTCGCTCAGTTTTCACTTGGGCAAGATGACCGCCGCCGACTGCGTCGGCTATCTCGTCGAGCGCGTCGGACATGAACGCGAAAACGCCGCCGGGGAAGTGCGCCGCTCCTTTGAATCCACCTACGCGCCGCTCTACCAGGCCGCCTACATGCTCGGCGCTCTTCAGTTCCGCACGCTGCGCAAGGAACTGGTCGATTCCAGCCGCATGTCCGAGCGGGCGTTTCACGACGCGGTTCTCCATCTCAACTCCATTCCCGTCGAAATGGTCCGCGCCACCCTCACCGGCCTGACGCTTCAACCCGCCTTCACCCCGAACTGGGAGTTTTATCCTGGGATCGAATAGGAGTCACCATGCAAGTTGATTGGAAAGGCGTCTACCCCGCCGCCACTACGCAGTTCAAGCCGGATCAGTCGCTTGATCTGGATGCCACCGCCCGCCACCTCGACGCCATGATCCGCGCCGGCATTCACGGACTCATCCTGCTCGGCAGCGTCGGCGAAAACACCGCCCTTGAATACGACGAAAAATTGACCGTGCTGAAGGCCATGAAGCAGGCCGTCGGCGGCCGCGTGCCGGTCCTCACCGGAGTCGCCGAAAACACAACCCGGCTGGCTTGCCGATTCGCTGAAGATGCCGCCCGCATCGGTCTCGACGGCCTCATGGTCCTCCCCGCCATGATCTACAAGGCGGACCGGCGTGAAGCGCTCGAGCATTTCAAAGCCGTCGCCCGCGCCACCGGTCTGCCCATTATGCTCTACAACAACCCGGTCTCCTATTCGGTCGACGTCACGCCGGAGATGTTCCATGAGCTGGCCGGAGAGAAAACCATCGTCGCCATCAAGGAATCCTCCGACAACGTGCGCCGCATTACGGACATCATCAACCTGCACGGCGACCGCTTCCTCCTGTTCAGCGGTGTCGATGACCTGGTGCTCGAAAGCGTTCTGCTTGGCGTCCAGGGTTGGGTCTCCGGATTGGTGAACGCCTTCCCGGACGAGAATCGCGTCCTTTGGGAGTTGGCGACCTCCGGCCGCTGGGAGCAGGCCCGCGAGCTCTACCGCTGGTACACCCCGCTGCTCCACCTCGACACCAAGGTCAAGCTCGTTCAGTACATCAAGCTCGCGATGGCCGAAGTCGGCCTGGGTTCGGAGATGGTTCGCGCGCCGAAGCTCACACTCGTTGGACAGGAGCGCGAAGAGGTGCTCGCCATCATCCGCCACGCCCTCGCCACGCAGCCCCAGCTCGGCGCGCTGGCCGCCTCCTGATCCGCCGTGCAGCGCGTCCAGGTCATCGATTCCCATACCGGCGGCGAACCCACGCGCGTGGTCATGGCCGGGGGCCCCGATCTTGGCGTCGGCACCATCGCCGAGCGGCTCCAACGCTTCCGCCATTTGCACGACAGCTTCCGCTCCGCCGTCGTCAACGAGCCGCGCGGCAATGACGTTATCGTCGGCGCACTTTTATGCCAGCCGGTAGACCCCGCCTGCGCCGCCGGGGTTATCTTTTTCAACAACGTCGGCTATCTTGGCATGTGTGGCCACGGCGCCATCGGCCTCATCGCCACGCTCGTATATCTCGGCCGCATCGCCCCTGGGGAGCATCGCCTGGAAACTCCCGTCGGCGAAGTCAAGGCAACTCTCCATTCCAACGGCAAGGTCAGCATCCGCAACGTGCCCAGCTACCGCACCCAGTCCGGCGTCACTGTCCACGTTGATGGCCACGGCCCTGTCAGCGGTGACGTCGCCTGGGGCGGCAACTGGTTCTATTTGGTCGAACGCCACGGTCAGCGCATTGCCCTCGACAACGTCGACGCGCTCACCGATTTCACCTGGCGCATCCGACAGGCTCTCACCAAACAGGGCATCACCGGCGAGGGCAGCGCTGAAATTGACCATATCGAACTCTTCGCTCCCCCAGATTCCGCCGGCGCCGACAGCAAGAACTTCGTGCTCTGTCCCGGCAAGGCGTATGACCGCTCTCCCTGCGGCACCGGAACCAGCGCCAAGGTCGCCTGTCTCGCCGAGGACGGCAAACTCGCCGAAGGCGGCATCTGGCGCCAGGAGAGCATCGTCGGCAGCCTGTTTGAAGCAACCTGGCATCGCGACAACGGCCGCATCGTCCCCACCATCACCGGCTCCGCCTTTGTCCATGCCGAGGCAACCCTCATCCTCGACTCGCGCGACCCGCTCTGGCTGGGCATCGGCCGATGACAGCCGATGCCGTCGTCATCGGCGCCGGCATTGTCGGAGCCGCCTGTGCCGACGCCCTCTCGACCGTTGGCCTGCGCGTAGCCGTAGTCGAAAGCCGGGTCATTGGCGGTGGCGCGACCGCAGCCGGCATGGGCCACATCGTCGTCATGGACGATTCCGAAGCCCAGTTCGCCCTCACGCATTACTCGCAACAGCTCTGGCGCACGCTTTCCCCCGAAATGCCCGCCGAACTCGAGTGGGACCCTAGCGGCACCCTCTGGGTCGCCGCGGACGAGGAAGAAATGCAGGCCGTCGCGCACAAGCACGCCTACTATGTGGCGCGCGGCGTCAACGTCGAAGTGCTCGACGCCGCACAGCTCGCCGATGCCGAGCCCAACCTCCGCCGCGGCCTCCACGGCGCACTGCTCATTCCCGGCGACTCCGTCGTCTACGCACCCTGTGCCGCCGCCTGGCTGCTCGCCCGCGCCCAACTTCGTCGTGCCAGCCTGCTTGCGGACCGCGTAATCTCCATTGGCAGGCACTCGGTTCATCTCACTACCGGTGACCGTATTGAATCCCCCAACATCATCCTCGCCTCCGGCGCCTGGGCGCGCGAACTCCTTCCTGCTATCCCCGTCCGGCCCCGCAAGGGCCACCTCGCCATCACGGCCCGCTACCCCGGCTTCCTCCGGCGCCAGCTCGTTGAGCTGGGCTACCTGAAGAGCGCCCACGGCCACGACACCGAATCGGTCGCCTTCAACCTTCAGCCGCGCACCACCGGCCAGCTTCTCATCGGCTCCTCCCGCCAGTACGACGTCACCCACACCTCCATCGACGCGCCATTCCTCGCCCGTATGCTCCGCCGCGCCATCCACTTCATGCCTGCGCTCGAACACCTGCGCGTCATCCGTGCCTGGACCGGCTTTCGCGCTGCCACCCCCGACAGCCTCCCCCTCATCGGCCCCGCGCCCGGCCGCGAAGGGCTCTGGCTCGCCACCGGCCATGAGGGGCTCGGCATCACAACATCGCTCGCCACCGGCCGCCTCATCGCCGATGCCATCGCCGGCCGCACGCCCGCGATCCCGCCTGAGCCTTACCTCCCCGCGAGGTTCCCTCAATGATCCGGTTGCGCGTCAACGGAAAGCCCGTCAGCCTGCCCGAAGGCAGCGTCGTAGCCGCCGCCATCGCGCTCTCAGGCCTTGACGCCACACGTTCCTCCGTCCGCGGCGAACCGCGCGGCCCCCTCTGCGGCATGGGCATCTGCTTTGAGTGCCGCGCCACCATCGACGGCCAGCCCCACCAGCGAACCTGCCAGATCCCGGTCCGCCAGGGCATGGAGGTCTCAACCGATGCCGGCTAACTTCGAAGTGGTCATCGTCGGCGCGGGACCCGCCGGACTTGCCGCCGCATCCGCCGCCGTCGAGCGTTCCCGGCGCGTTCTCCTCATCGATGACAACCCCGCGCCCGGCGGCCAGATCTGGCGCGGAGAAGGCAGGCAGCCGCCGCGCGGCGTCGAAACCTGGCTCGAAACACAGGTCCTCGGCCCCCTGCGCCCTGGCCTCCTTATGGCTGACCGCGCGGGTGTACCCGCCCAAATCAGCTACGAGAAACTCATCCTCGCCACCGGCGCGCGTGAGCGCTTCCTCCCCTTCCCCGGCTGGACCCTACCCAGCGTTATGGGCGCCGGCGGATTGCAGGCGTTGGTCAAGGGCGGCTTGGCCATCGAAGGCAAGCGCGTCGTCGTTGCCGGCACAGGACCCCTGCTGCTCGCCGTCGCCGCCTACCTCGCCAAGCGCAACGCGCGCATCCTTCTTGTTGCCGAACAAGCCCCGCGCCAGCGCGTGTTGCGATTCACTGCCAACCTCTGGCGTCAACCGGCCAAACTCGCTCAAGCCTTCTCGATGGGCCGCTATCTTGCTCTCAAATACCGCACCGGCCTTTGGCCTGTATCGGCGCACGGAAACGGCAAGCTGGAAGAGATCCTCCTCAGCAACAGCCGCCGCCTCGCCTGCGACTATCTCTCCTGCGGCTTCGGCCTTGTCCCCAACTCCGAACTCGCCGCCCTCCTCGGCTGCCGCATCGCAACCGGCGAAGTCCTTGTCGATGAATTCCAGCGCACCACGCGCGAACGTATTTGGTGCGCCGGGGAACCCACCGGCATCGGCGGCGCCGAGTTATCCATCATCGAAGGCCGCATCGCAGGCTACGCCGCAACCGGCGACAGGCACTCCGCCACATCTCTATTCACCGCCCGCATGCGCGCCTCCCGTTTCCCCCGGGAAATGGACTCCGCCTTCTCCCTTCGCCCGGAACTCCGCCGCCTCGTACACCCCGGCACCATCATCTGCCGCTGCGAAGACGTACGCTTTTCCCAGCTAACCTCCCACACAACCTGGCGTGCCATGAAACTCCACACCCGCTGCGGCATGGGCCCCTGCCAGGGCCGCGTCTGCGGGCCCGCCGTCGAATTCCTGCTCGGTTGCGCCCCCGAAGGCGCGCGCCCGCCCCTCTATCCCGCCACCGTCTCTCAGTTGGCCCTCGACCGCCAGTAAAGATAAAGCGGCGCCCCCGCCAGAATCGTCACCAGCCCGAACCCGGAATTCCGCGGATCTCCCACTGCAATGAAGATGAGGAAAAACGCCGCCACCGCCACAAACAGCCCCGGCACTACCGGATAGCCCCACACTCGATACGGCCGCTCAAGCTTCGGCATCTTCCGCCGCAGCACGAACAGCCCGGCCACTGTCAGCGCATTGAACAGCAGCGACGCGAACGAAGTAAAGGTGAGCAGGTCACTATAGAGCTGCGCCCCGCGCTCGCCCAAACTGCCTGACAAAACCAGCGCCACGGACCAGCCCGCCTGCAGCCACAGCGACCCCGTCGGTGTCCGCCGCTCCGGATCCAATTTCGACGCTCCGCGGAAGAACAACCCGTCGCGCGCCATCGCGAAGTACAGCCGTGGCCCTGACAACACCAGCCCGTTCACGCACCCGGCTGTCGAAAGCAGAATCGCCCCCGAAATCAGCGTCAGTCCCACGGGCCCCAGCACAATCTCCGCCGTCAGCGCTGCGATCCGCTGATCCGTCACCGCCGCCGCCCGCTTCATCCCCACGATGTACAAGTACGCAACCGTCGCCAAGCTGTACAGAATCGTCACCGCCAGCGTCCCCGCCGCCAGTGCCCGCGGCAGCGTTCGCGCCGGTTCCCGCGTCTCCTCGGCGACGAACGTCACCGTATACCAGGAATCATAGGCGAACAGCGCCTTCGACATCGCCACCGCGAACGCCGCCAGAAATCCTCCCGCCATCGTCTCCGGCAGCAGCGGCTGAAAATTCCCCCAGTCTCCCTTCCCTCCTCCCAAACTGAACGCCACCAGCCCCACCAGCGCCGCCACCTTGGCGAACGTGAAAAGGTTCTGCACCAGCGTCCCCTCGCGCAATCCTCGCGAGTTCACCCAAGTCAGCACGACTACCAGCGCAATTGCCGCCACCTGCACCGTTGAGACCCGCAACCCGCCCGCCTGAACCAGCGTGTTCGACTGACTGATCCCTGGTATAAACACCCCCAGGTAGTTCGCAAACGCCACTGCCACGGCCGCGATGAAGCCCGTCTGAATCACCGCGAACAGCGTCCACCCGTACAAAAACCCCCACACCGGTGAGAACGCCTCCCGCAGATACACATACTGCCCCCCGCTCTGCGGAAATGCCGCCGCCAGTTCCCCATACGCCAGCGCCCCGCACAACGTCAGCAGCCCCCCGATCACCCAAATGAATACAAAGTTCCCCGCCCCCAAACCCGACTCCACGATGATCCCCGCAATCAACGCCGGCGCGAGAAAAATCCCGCTCCCGATCATCGACCCGACGATGATCGAGGAAGCATCGAGCAATCCAAGTTGGCGGAGGGGTTGGGGCGCGGGCAAAAGGCATTGTGCCCTTCGGCGGGAAGGACTGTCAAACTGCATCGCCCGTTCCTAGTCACGCCCGCAAATCTCCACTCGACCGCGCCCCCCGCTTCGCTGTAAGATTTGAACACAGTGGCTATTTGGGTGAGGGTCGCCGCCGCCCTGCTTGCTGCCTTGCCGTTGTGCGCGCAGCAAAGCGAGATGACTCGCCGGGCGCGGCAGTACATCCGCGACCTCGTTCGGATTGACACGACCAATCCGCCCGGTAACGAAACCGCCGCCGCCGAATACATTCGCGTCGCCCTGGCCAAGGAAGGAATCGCAACCGAACTGCTCGGCCCCGACAGGACGCGCCTCAACGTCATCGCGCGCCTGGCCGGCAATGGCGCGCGCCGTCCGCTGTTGCTGATGGCGCACACCGACGTCGTCCCGGCCGATCCCACGCAGTGGACCGTCGCGCCATTCGCCGCGCGCCAGAAATCCGGTTACCTCTACGGCCGCGGCACGCAGGACGACAAGGCTCTGCTGGCCGCGCACATGACCGTGCTGGTCGAATTTAAGCGCCGCGGCGTGCCCCTCGCGCGCGACGTCATCCTGCTTGGCGAGGCCGATGAAGAAGCGGGCTCCACCGGCATTCAATGGCTCATCGCCAACGCCTGGGCGAAAATCGACGCCGAATTCGCCATTCACGAAGGAGGCTACGCCGCCGACACCGCCGCCGGCCTCCGTCTGTTCCATGTCCAGACGTGCGAGAAGATCCCCACACGCGTCCGCCTCACCGCCCAAGGCAGCGCCGGCCATGGATCATCGCCTACCACCGACAATCCCGTCGTCCGCCTGGCCCGCGCCCTCATCCGCCTCAACGATGCCGACCAGCCGGTTTATCTCAACCCCACAACCCGCCTCTACCTCGGCGCTCTCTCCCGCATCCCGCAGTACGAATGGCTCCGCGACCTGCTCCCCAAGCTCGAAAACGAAGCCGGATCGCTCGCCGCCGCCAATCAACTCCGCTCCCGCGAGCCGGAGTTGGAAGCGATGCTGCGAACCACTCTCTCTCCCACCATGATTGAGGCCGGCGTCAAGATCAACGTCATCCCCAGCGTCGCTGTCGGATTCATCGACGCGCGCCGCCTCCCCACCGAAACCCGCGACGAAGTCCTCGTGCGCTTCCGCCGCATCATCAACGACAGTCTCGTCACCGTGGAACCCGCCGGAGGCCAGCAGATGCCCGCCACCGAGCCCAGTCCCACGACAACCTCTCTATACGTCTCCATGGAGAAAGTCCTGTTGGAATCCCACTCTAACGCCCGTGTCGTCCCCTACATGTCCCGCGGAGCGACCGACGGCGCCTTCCTCCGCGCCAAGGGCATGGCCGTATACGGCGCGCCGATCTTCCTCCGCACCGGCCCCGACAGTCGCGCCCATGGCAACGATGAGCGCATCGAACTGGCCGGCTTCGACTCCGGCGTCCAACTCCTCTGGAGGATCGTCAACGAAGCCGCCGCCCGCTAAAGCCCCTTCACCAGCCCCGCCCCCAGCAGCTCCTCCAGCAGCCCCGATTGTGGATAAGGATGTATCCGGTATTGCCGGAATCCCTCGCCGAAAGCCAACCCCGCATATGCCCCCACCTTCGCCGACCACTCCTGCATCGTCTCCAGATAATCGTCCATGCCGTGGTGCTCTTTCAGCCATACCCGTTGGCTTTGATGTGCCGCCAGCATCGCCCGCTTCGTCTCCAATGTGGATTCCATGTTCACCACCACGTGAGGCTTCCATGCCCGCCCCTCCCGGTCCACGCCTTCCGCGGGATCTGTGAAATAGAGATGCGGAATCGCCGGCAGCGGCTCCCAGTGGCCCAGCTCCGCGGTGGAGTAGTTCGGCGCAGGCGCCGCAAAGCAGGCATCACGAACAAGGTTCGAAGTGACTTCGTGGTCACAGTGATAATCGGCCGGCGGCGCAGTGATCACCAGATCCGGCTGCGTGCGCCGCAGCAGTGCGGTCACCCTCCGGCGCGCCTCGTCAGTCTCAAAAATCGACAAGTCGCGAAACTCCGCGCACAGATACTTCGCGCCGATCAGTGCCGCCGCGCTGGCCGCTTCCTGCCGCCGGATTCGCGCGATCTCTTCCGCGTCATGGTGGTGTGAGCCGCAATCGCCGGGCGTCATCGTCGCAATTGTCACGTGGTGGCCGGCCGCGGCCAGCAACGCCAGCGTGCCTCCGCTGAATATCTCCGCATCGTCCGGATGAGCGTGTATGTGCAGGATTCGTTTCGGCATCGGTGGTAGCTCAGCCCATTGTATCGGTAGAATGAGAAGTTCATGAAGCTAAAGAGCCATACCATTACTCAAGGTCCCAAGCGTGCCCCCGCCCGTTCCATGCTCAAGGCGATCGGATTCACCGACGACGATCTGCGCAAACCGAATATCGGCATCGCCAACACCTGGATCGAGACCATGCCCTGCAACTACAACCTGCGCGCGCTCGCCGAACGGGTAAAGGAGGGCGTGCGCAAGGCCGGTGGTACCCCCATGGAGTTCAACACCATCGCCATCTCGGACGGCGTCACGATGGGCACCGAGGGAATGAAAGCTTCCCTCGTCAGCCGCGATCTCATCGCCGATTCCATCGAGCTCGTCGCCCGCGGTCACATGTTCGACGGCATCGTTGCGCTCGTCGCCTGCGACAAAACCATTCCTGCCGCCGCCATGGCGCTGCTTCGCCTGAACATTCCCGGCGTGATTCTCTATGGCGGCTCCATCCTCCCCGGTAACTTCAGGGGCCGCGACGTCACCGTGCAGGATGTTTTCGAAGCCGTGGGCGCGCACGCCGCCGGCAAGATGAGCGATGCGGATCTGCTCGAGATCGAAAACGTCGCCTGCCCCGGCGCCGGCGCCTGCGGCGGCCAGTTCACCGCCAACACCATGGCCACCATCATGGAAGTGATCGGGCTCTCCCCCTTGGGCACGGCCTCCGTTCCGCAAGTGGACGCGCGCAAGAATGATGCCGCCGTACGCTGCGGAGAGGTGATCATGGACGCCGTCAAGCGCGATCTCAAACCGCGCGACATTTGCACGCGGCTGGCATTTGAGAACGCCATCGCCTCGGTCGCCGCCTCCGGTGGCTCCACCAACGCCGTGTTGCACCTGCTCGCCATGGCGCACGATGCCGGCGTCGACCTGAAGATCGACGATTTCCGCGCCATCTCCATCCGCACGCCCCTGCTCTGCGACCTCCGCCCCGCGGGCACCTATACCGCCGTCGACGTTGACCGCGCCGGTGGCATCCAGTTGATTGCGCAGCGCCTGGTCCAGGGCAAACTTGCCGACGGCAGCGCCATCACTGTAACCGGCCGCACGCTGGCCGAAGAAGCCGCTGAGGCCCAGGAGACGCCGGGTCAAAAGGTGATCCATCCACTTAGCGATCCCATCAAGAAGAGCGGCGGCCTTGTGATTCTGCGCGGCAGCCTGGCGCCGGAAGGCTGTGTGATCAAGGTCACCGGCATTGAGCGCAAGATCCACCAGGGTCCGGCGCGCGTATTTGAAAATGAAGAGGCCTCGATGGAGGCGGTGATCAGCGGGAAGATCAAGGCCGGCGATGTGGTGGTAATCCGCTACGAGGGTCCCAAGGGCGGTCCCGGCATGCGCGAGATGCTAGGCGTCACGGGCGCTATCATGGGCGCCGGACTCGGCGACAGCGTTGCGCTGCTCACCGACGGACGCTTCTCCGGAGCAACACGCGGCTTCATGATCGGCCACGTTGCGCCGGAAGCCGCCTCCGGCGGACCCATCGCCGCCGTGCGCGACGGCGACCCGATCCGCATCGATATCGAGAACGGCACAATCGACCTCGAACTACCCGAAGCGGAGATCAAGGAGCGCTTGAGAGACTTCACTCCGCCCGCGCCCAAATACACCTCAGGCGTCTTTGCCAAGTATGCTTTGACGGTGTCCTCCTCGGCGCGCGGAGCCGTAACTTCCTAGAAAGTTCGGATTCTACAGGTGGGCGTTCAGCAGTTCCGAGACGTCGGACTTTCCGACGGCGCCGACCTTCTGAGCGACAACTTGCCCGGACTTGAACACCAGTAACGTGGGAATGCCGCGAATGTTGTAACGCATGGCGGTACCGCCGTTTTCGTCCACATTCAGCTTGCCGACCTTCGCCTTCCCGGCGAATTCGTCAGCCACGGCATCCACCGTGGGCGCCATCATCCGGCAAGGGCCACACCATTCGGCCCAGAAGTCCACCAGGACGGGAACGTCCGAGTTCAACACGTCGGCCTCCCAGCTCGAATCGGTAAAGGTGAGTGTGTTTGTACCAGCCATAATGCTTCTTCCAGTGTATACGATGCCGGTCGGCGGCTGAAGGATGCAGGCCCTATTCCATTGGCCCAGGCCCCTCCCGTAATCTGTTTCATTCCGCGGACAAATCCTTAGCTTTCAACAGCGGATCACTCCGCAACCTCCGCTGACTTCCCCGCCTGGCATACAATCACCTCATGCCACGTATTTCCCGGCGAGGCTTTCTCGCCACCTCCGCTATTGCCCTGCCCGCCTCTTCCTACGCGCAGGTTTCCGGCGCCAATCAGCGCCTCCGTATCGGCGTGATCGGCTGCGGCGGCATGGCCCACTCGCACATGCGCGCTCTCGTCAAGATGAAGGAGTCCGACAACTGCGCCATCACCGCCGTCTGTGATGTCTACGAGAAAAACCTCGATTCCGCCGCCACGCTGACCGGCGGCGAAAAGGTCAGGGACTACCGACGCCTGCTCGACAACAAGGACATCGATTACGTCCTCATCGCCACCCCCGAACACTGGCATGCGCAGATGACACTCGACGCCGCCGATGCCGGCAAGCACATCTACTGCGAAAAGCCCATGACCTACAGCGTCGATCAGGCCCGTAAAGTGGTTGCCAAGATCCGCCAGACCGGCGTCAAAATGCAGGTCGGTGTACAGGGCATGTCCGATGACTCCTACGAAACCGCCAACCGCTACATCCGCGAAGGCGCGCTCGGCAAGGTCGTCCTCGCCCAAATCGACTACTCGCGCAACCATCCCGGCAATGACTTCTGGACCGGCCGCAACGATGCCGACGTCAAGCCCGGCGTCAACCTCGACTGGAACGCCTGGCTCGGTCCCGCACGCAAGCGCCCTTTTGATCCCGACCGCTTCTTCGGCTGGCGCCGCTACTGGGACTATTCCGGCGGCATCGCCACCGACCTCTTTATCCACCGCGTCACACGCCTCATCAAGGCGCTCAATCTCACCTTCCCCGAGCGCGCCGTGGCCACGGGCGGTAAACATTTCTGGGCCTCCAGCCCCGCTGAAATCCCCGACACCATCAACATCCTGCTCGATTACCCCGACGGCATCACCGTCCAGTTGGTCTCCTCCATGGCCAACGACGCGCCCATCGACCACATGATCCGCGGCCACCACGCCACCCTCCACTTCACCCGCGAAGGCTTTCTCATCCGTCCCCAGCGCACCTTTGAAAAGGAAGCCCGCCAGGTGACCCACATCAAGACCGGTGGCGAGGAAGTCGACCTCCATCACCGCAACCTCATGGCCGCCATCCGCGACAATGAGCCACTCAAGTGCGACTGCATGCTAGGCTACTACGGCGTCGTCGCCGCCCTCATGGGCAACCAATCGCTCCGTAAGCGCCAGTATCTGGCCTGGGACAAGCGCCACGAAAGGATCGTCAAGGCATGAAGCTCATCACGCTCACTCTTGTCTGCGCCGCGCTATCCGCCCAATCCCACGACCTCCTGCTCAAGGGCGGCCACCTCATCGACCCGCGCAACAACATCGATGCCCCCATGGATGTCGCCATCCGCGATGGCAAAATCTCCGCCGTTGCGTCGAACATCCCCGCCGCACAAGCGCGCCGCGTGATCGATGTGAGCGGGTTACATGTCACGCCGGGCCTCATTGATCTGCACACGCATCTTTATCACTCCACCGGAATCAAGAACGCCTGGGCGGGCGACAACAGCGTGCAGCCGGACGCCTTCAGCTTCCGCACCGGCGTCACCACCATGGTCGACGCCGGCTCCAGCGGCTGGCGCAATTTCGAGGACTTCCGGTTCTTTGTGATCGACCGGGCGCGCACACGCGTGCTCGCCCTCATCAACATCGCCGGCTTTGGCATGATGACCGATTTCGTGGAGCAGGGCGATTTCGACGCCGCCGCGGTGGCGAAACTGGCGAAGGCGCACAAGGATGTCGTTGTAGGGGTCAAGTCGGCTCACTATCAGAAGCCGGGCTGGGAGTCAGTCGACGAAGCCGTTGCCGCCGGGAAAGCCGCCTCCATTCCCATCATGGTCGACTTCGGCTACTTCCTCCCCGAACGCCCCTACTATGAGCTGGTCACCAAACGCCTCCGCCCCGGCGACATCAGCACGCATTGCTTCCGGGGCCCGGTGCCGTGGGTGGATGAGCAAGGCAAGCTCTACAGCTACTTCCATGAAGCCCGCAAACGCGGCGTCAGGTTCGATGTCGGCCACGGCGGCGGTAGCTTTGTGCTGCGCAACGCCGCGGCCGCCATCTCCCAGGGCTTCTACCCCGACACCATCTCCACCGATCTGCACACCGGCAGCATGAACGCTGCCATGATCGACATGCCCACCACCATGTCCAAGTGCCTCGTCCTCGGCATGCCGCTCAAAGACGTCATCCGCGCCTCCACTTGGACCCCCGCCCAGTCCATCCAACGCACTGAGCTCGGCCATCTCTCCGCCGGCGCCGGCGCCGACGTCGCCGTCTGGAATCTCCAGTCAGGCAGCTTCGGCTACGCCGATGCCAGCGCAGGCCGTCTCGAAGGCCGCCAGCGCCTGTTCTGCGAACTCACCCTCCGCGCTGGCTCCATCGCCTGGAACTACAATGCCCGAGGCGGGCCCGACTACAAAACCATGCCTTCCGACTACGGTGTCCGCAAAGGCATCGATCACGTTATCCGTCCGCCTAAGTGAGGTCGCCATGAAAACTCTCCTCATCCCCGTTGCCCTGCTCGCCGGATTTCTCCTTGGCCTCCACGCACAACCCAACCGCGCCGAAGTCCTCCTGGAAGGCGACCGCCTCTTTGATCGCGACACCGCCGCCAGCGGCGCCGCCGGCTGGGCCTCCTATTTTGCACCCGACGGAAAAATGGTCCGCTCCAATGGCGCCCTCGTCGAGGGCCGCGAAGCCATCCGCGCCCTGATGGACCCTCTGCTCAGCAGCCCCGGCAACTCCCTCCACTGGCAGCCCGACTTCGGCGACATCGCCTTCTCCGCCGACCTCGGCTACACCAGCGGCACTTCGAAGATGATCTACGAGGATCCCGCCGGACAACGCATGCAGCGCCGCGGCCGCTATCTAACGGTTTGGCGCAAGCAGCCGGGAGGCGAAGGGAAGGTCGCCATCGACATCGGTGTGTCGGCGGAACCCGAGCCCGCTACCCCCTAACTACAGCTTCCGCACTACCGCGCTCACGGGCTCCGAACCCACCGGTACCATCGTGAACATGGACGCCGACCTGGTGCGATTGGCCCCCAGCGTCCATACATGCAGCACCGCCATGTCTCCCGAGCCGCGGTTCAGCACCAGTGCGTATTGATTATCCGGCGTCACCGCGATGAAGCAGGGATCCTTGCCCACCGCCGCCACGGCCATCACGCGTTGCGTCCGTATGTTCACGATCGTGACATCATCCGATTTCGAATTCGCGATAAACAAGTAATCCGGTCCTGAACTAGCCGCCAGAAAGCCCGGTGAGCGTCCCGCCAGCACCGTTCCCCCCACTTCGGTCTGATAGGGATAGACCGTTACCAGCGCATCCTGCCCGACGCCCGTCACGAACAACTGCCCGCCATCCTCGTTCATGCAGAAAAAATCAGGGCGCACGGCCAGCGGCAGCCGCACTGACAGACGGTCCGCCGCCAGGTCGTAGATGATCACCTGGTTATCGTCGAGGCTCGCGATCAACAGTTGCCGGCCATCCTTGCGGAACCGCACCTTGCCCAACTGCCCGCCCACCTTGATCAGCCTGCGGCTCCCCCCCTGCAAGTCCATCAGCAAGACCTGCCCCGTACCGGAGAGACTCACCGCCGCATGCCCCGCCGAAAAAGAGTCGTCGAGTGCAACATCCATGTCCACCGGCGAACCCGGTAACGTAACGCGAACGTCAGGCCGGAATCCATCGAGAGGCAGCCGCACCAGCAGCCGCTCCTCGGCGCACAACCCCCACAATGCGCTGGCATCCTTGGCGAACCGCAGCGAGTGCGCCTTCGCCCCCAGCCGCGCCTGCCGCCCAACACGCAACTGATCGGCGGCAATCTCATGCACCGTCCCCGCTTCCGGAGACAGCGCGTAGACCGTGGCCCGGTCGGCATGCGTCACCAACTGCGCCGGCGCCGCATCCAGCGGAATGTGCCGCATCACTGCGAACGCGGTCAGATCCACCACCGCAATCGCCTTCCCCGCCTGGTTCGCTACGAAAGCCAGCCCCGTGAACCCGGCCGTGCCGCGCTCCCCACAGGCTCCAGCCAGCGCCGCCCCGCAAACAGGTAGAAAAGCCCTTCGCGTAATCGCCATGGTTCACTCTTATCTTCCCATCCCGCGCCAGCCAACTGTGCCGGCGGGGATTACGTCGAGCAGCCCATGCCTAAAAGATGATCTTCGCCGCCAATTGCAGAATCCGCGGGTCCGCCGACCCCGTCCTCACCAAAAAGTTCGTCGTCGGTGTGAACACGCGGGTTGTCGCGTTGAACGTGTACTGGCCGCGGTTGAAATTATTAAAGTTCGCCCGGTTGGTCAGGTTGAACGCTTCGAAGATAAGCCGCAACTTCGCTTTTTCCTTGTACAGCTCCACGTCGCGGGAGAAGCGAAAATCCACCGTCGCCAGGCCCGGTCCCTCGATCGTGTTGCGCCCGATCAGCGGCGGCCGGTCCGCGCGAGTGTTCCCGTTATTGTTCACGTCGGTGGCTACTAACGCCGAAAACCACCGCCCCGATTCGAGCGTTGTGATCAGCGACACCTGATAGTCTCGCAGTGCCGCGCGCGCAAAGCGGTTCGAGAGCGACCGTGCGTAGGGCAGATCCCACAGACCGCTCATCACGAACCGGTGGCGCAGGTCCGGGTCTCCCTGACCGCGATCCAGATTCGGCAACAGCGTATCCTGAGCGACCTTCGCGTCGTCGGAACCGCCCACCACAACCGAAGTCTGATCAGGCACAGAATCGATCACCTTCGACCACGTGTAAGAGGCCATCACCTGGAAGTTCTTCGCGTAGCGCTTGTTGAGCTGGACGAATCCGCCGTGGTAAATCGAGTCGGCGCCGGAATCAAACAGGCTGACGCGGCCGAAGGCGCGGTTGGGCCGGTCCGGCGCTGCCGCTCCCGGGTGGCGGAAGAAGCTGACCGCCGTGCCGTCGGCAAAGCGGCCCTGCACCTCGGCCGCCGGAAACAGGTTGATGTCACGGGTGCGGGAAAGATGCACGCCGCGCACCCCCAAATAGCCAAGCGTGATCGAATAGTCCCGGCCCAACGACTTTTCCAGGTTCAAGTTCCACTGGTGCGTCTGCGGCTGGACATAGTCCGGGGCGAAGACGTAGATGTCGGGTGTCACGCCGAGCGCCGGCGGAGCCGAAAGCACGTTGGGATAGGTTGGCAGATCCGTGCGCAAAGTATAAGTACGCACCTGGATGCCGTTTTGGGAATGGGCCGTGCCCGTCATGATGGCCGGCGTGCGGCCATAGAAGATCCCGTAGCCGCCGCGGACGACGAAGCTGCCACTCTGATCCATGCGGTAGGCGAAGCCGAACCGTCCGGCCCAGTTATTCGTGTCCAGGTTCATGCGGCCGGTGTTGAGGCTCAGGGCGGCGAGGCCGGGATCGGGATTGGAAACGATGGGGTCCTTGGAATCCATCAGGTCATAGCGGACGCCGTAGTTGAGCGTCAGCTTGTCATTCACGCGCCAGGAGTCCTGCACGAAGAAGGCATATTCCCTCACGTTCGGCTGCGTCAGCGGGCCGGAGGTGTTTTGGCCGGCGAAGGCCTGGGTGAAGCTGAACGGCCGGCGGGCGGCGAAATCGGCGTAACTGTTGAACGTGTAGGAGCCGCTAAAATTGCCCGGGAAGAAATTATCGATCGACTCGCTGTTGATGTCGAAGCCGTATTTAAAGGTGTGCCTGCCGCGCGTATGCGTGGTCGAGTGAATCACCTGGTTGCGGAACGTATTGGTGAAGCGAGGGCTGAAGAAGTTGCGGCCGATCTGCATCGCGGTCACGCCGCCCTGGCGGATTACGGCCTCAGGTGCGGTAGAGTTGGCTTCGCCCGGCTCATCGTCGCGGAGGAAGATGATACGTGTCTCCGAGACGCGGTTGGCGCCGTGGGTGACCGTGTGCGTGATGGCAATATTATCCGTAGTGACGTTGGAGTTGCCGGTGTGCTCGGCGGCGCTGGCGTTGCCGCTGTTTTCCAGGTTGACGCCGGTGAAGCGGTGAGCGTTGTAGCGAACCGACAGGTTGTTGCGCGCCGAGATGATCCAGTCGACTTTGCCGGTGTAGATGTTGTTGTCGAAATTGCGCGTGTAGGAGGTCAGGAACGGCGCCAGTTCGCGGGCGGCCTGCTGCGAAAGGGCATCCGACGGCGGAGCGACAGTGAAGAATACCGGGTTCGGGTTCTTGTTCCGCTGGCCGTCATAGTCGAAGAAGAAGAAAACCTTGTCGCGCTTGACTGGCCCGCCGATGTTGCCGCCGAACTGGTTGAAGTGATATGGCTGGCGCGCGATGCCCCGCGAATTGTTGATGAAAGTGTTGGCGTTCATGGCGCGATCACGATAGAACCAGAAGCCGGTGCCGTGGAGGTTGTTGGTTCCCGATTTGGTGATGACGTTGATTACGCCGCCGCCGGCCCGGCCGATCTCCGCCGCATAGCCGTTGGTGTTGACCTGGAACTCCTGCACGGCATCCTGGGAAAAGCTGTACGGGTTGCGCCCTGCTCCAGCGCGCCCGGAGGACTGGGCGAAGAAGATGTTGTTCGAATCGCCGCCGTCCACCAGCAGGCTGTTGGCCGTCCCCCGCTGGCCGCCGAAGCTGATGTCACCGAACCGCGGGTCGCGATGCACGCCGGGGGTGAGGAGGACGAAATCGAGGAAGTTGCGGCCGTTGATCGGCAGGTCCGAAACCGCGCGCTCATTGACCGTGGAACTGGTCTGGGAACGCGTGCTTTCGACAATCGGCACTTCGGCCGTGACAGTGACCGTTTCCTGCGTCGTCCCAAGCTCCAGCTTGACGTCCAGGGTAATCAGCGCGCCGATGGCAAGGCGGATGGCGGTCCGCTTCGTGGGCCGGAACCCTTGCATCTGCACAGTGAGATCGTAGACGCCGACGGGCAGCCGCACCATGCTGTAGAGGCCCGCGGCGCTGGACTCCGTCTCCCGCGTCAGGCCCGTATCCTGATTCACCGCGGTCACCTTCGCCCCGGCCACGGCCGCCCCGGAGGGGTCGGTGATCGTTCCGTTGAGCGTGGCGCCGCCTACCTCCGATTGCGCGAAGGCGGTTGCTGCGAGCAGACAAATCGCGAGAAGAGGGAAAAGCCGGGAATGCATGGATCGAGTGTAGCGCCATGCACCGGAACAGGAAGCGAAACTCCGGTTAAATTTCTATTAACAGGTTTTAGCGGGCGGCCAGCAAAGCCCGCAGGTGGCGTGCGCGCTCCGGGGAGCGGAGCTGCCGCAGGGCCTTGGCTTCAATCTGGCGGATGCGCTCGCGAGTGACGTCGAACTGCTGGCCGATCTCCTCCAGCGTATGCTCGCGGTCACAGCCGATGCCAAAGCGGAGCCGGATGACCTTCTCTTCCTTGGGAGAAAGCGTCTTCAGGATGTTGGCCGTTTCATCGCGTACGTTGGTGTCGATGACGCTGTCCACCGGAGAACCAACCCAGCGGTCTTCGATGAGATCGCCGAGGGCGGATTCGCCGTCGCGGCCGACCGGGGTTTCCAGCGAGACCGGGTCGCGCGAGATGGTCTTCAGCTTCTGGACCTTTTCCACCGGAATGTCCATGCGCCGGCTGATCTCTTCGTTGGTCGGCGCGCGGCCCATTTCCTTTTCCAACTCGCGAGTGGCGCGCAGGAACTTGTTCATGCTCTCGTTCATGTGCACCGGAATGCGGATGGTGCGGGACTGGTCCGCAATCGCGCGCGTGATCGCCTGGCGGATCCACCAGGTGGCATAAGTGGAGAACTTGTATCCGCGCCGGTATTCGAACTTGTCGGCGGCGCGCATCAGGCCGATGTTGCCTTCCTGGATCAGGTCCAGCAGATGCAACCCGCGGTTGACGTACTTCTTGGCGACCGAGACGACGAGGCGGAGGTTGGCCTCCACCAAGTCCTTCTTGGCCCGTTCGGCTTCCAGTTCGCCGTGCTGGATGACGGCCATCGTATGCTTCAGGTCGCCCAGCCGGGCGCCCACCGTCTGCTCGCGCTTGCGCAACTCGCGCTTCAGCTCCCGCGTACGGGCCTGGGCCGACTGGCTGCTGCGGCCTTCCAGCTTTTTCAGCTCCGCTTCCAGGTGGGACATCTCCTCGGCGGCGCGCTCCAGTTCGCGGGAAAACTCCTTCCACTTGTACACCTGGAATGGAATCGTGCGGATCGCACGGGAAGTTTCCACTTCCGAACGGCGCCACCGGTACAGCCAGCGGCGCTTCAGCTTCTTGTTGGAGGCAGCGATGGAACTGTACTTATCAATGGTCTGCGATTGCTTCTTGTGCAGGCCGATGTAATCGAGAAACTGGCCGTGGATCTCTTTCCGGCGGCGAACATCGGCCGCCGTGCCGTCTTCCACATCACCCAAATCGACGAGGTTGTCCAGTTCGTCTTCACCCTTGCGAATCTGCTCGCAAAGTTCAAGTACCAGCAACTGGACCAGCGTCGAACGGCTAATCGCCTTCTGCATCCGCAGCTTGCCGCGCTCCATCTTCCGCGCCAGATCGACTTCGCCCTCGCGGGTCAGTAGCGGAACCGCTCCCATTTCGCGCAGGTAGACGCGTACGGGATCGTCCGTGTAGATAGACTCTTCCTGGGGATGAGCCGCTTGGAAATCGTCCCCGTCGTGAACCTCCTCCGGATGAAAGAAATTGCTTTCCTCATCGAAGGGAAGGTTCAGCGGCTCACTGGCGTCGCCTAAAAACTGGTCGTCAAACTGATCCACCTATTCCCTACCTCCCGGGTATCCTTCGACTGATAAGACTAATGATTTGAATGGGGTAGCGTTTTCCCGCAAGATTCACCAATCGGCCGGCAAGCCGCACACCATCCCTCTGCCAGGACATGGGTGCCTGCATGATTATACCACCATTAGGACTCAAAGTTAAGCCCTCGTTTTAAGAGATGCTCAGGAATGGAAATAGTTACAGACTCGGATCGAAACCCGCAGTTGGTCGACT
>VFZE01000061.1 GCA_016871315.1 Acidimicrobiia bacterium
CGAGATGCGGAATCCCATATACGCGCGGCCCTATCTCGAAGGCGCGAAAACCGTGCGGTTGGAGCGCGGCGGCACGGCGGCAATCACCCTAACGTATGTGAAGGCGGCTCCCCCTCACTAGATTCGTGCCCACTATGGACGATCTCTAGAAATTCAGCGAGCTGTGGGTGATGAGGGAGAGAAACTCGGTGCGCGTTTCGCGGCGCCGGAACGCGCCGAGCATTGCGCTGGTGACGGTGCCGGAGTGCTGTTTCTCGACGCCGCGCATCATCATACAGAAATGACGGGCTTCGCACACTACGCCCACTCCGCGCGGGTCGGCGATTTCCTGAATGGTCTCCGCCACCTGCTGCGTCAGCCGCTCCTGCACCTGAAGGCGCCGGGCGAAAGCGTCGGCGATGCGGGGGATCTTGCTCAGTCCGATCACTCGATTGCGTGGGAGATAGCCGACGTGCATCTTGCCGAAGAAGGGCAGCATGTGATGCTCGCACAGGCTGTAGAACTCGATATCCTTCACGATCACCATCTCGTCGTGCTTAACGCGGAACAGGGCGCCGTTGACGAGCTTGTCGATGTCCACCTGGTAGCCGCTGGTGAGAAAACGCAGCGCCTTCTCGGCGCGGTCCGGCGTGCGCACCAGTCCCTCGCGGGCCGGATCTTCACCCAGGTGCCGCAGCGTCTCCTCCATCAGATCCGAGATTGTTCTCTGTCTGGAGGAAGAGGCCGGTTTCATGACTTTGACGACTGCCTTGTTCTTCATCTGTGATTCTCTGAGGTTTGGAAGCTGTTGTTGTGCGTCTCCCGCACTCGAACGCGGTGAAGCCAGGGGCCGCCGCCGGGAAACGCCTCGGCCCAACGTTGGCGGAGCCGCCGGTCAATCTCCTCAACCAGGATCTCCGTGGTGGGGACTCGCGCGCCGGAGAAGGCAGGCGAGTCATTGAGATTGCTCATGTCGAAGTCGGAAAGTACGCACTGGCGGACAAGCGCGTCCATGGAGGACACAGGCAGCAGAGTTCCTGTTTCCTGATTCACAGGGCCGCGAGCGGTGACCTCCAGCAGGTAATTGTGGCCGTGGCCGAACGGGTTGTTGCATTTCCCGTACAATTCGCGATTCTCCTCCTCACTCAGCGATGGGGCGTGCAGCCGGTGGGAGGCGGAAAAACGGTAGCCGCGTGTCAGCTCAATCATGCCGGCTCTCCACGGTAGTCGACATAAAGGTCTTCGGTTTCCCACAAACGAACCTGGTGAAGCTTGTGCCCAGTTCCGGAAAAGTGTGGCGCCAAGCGCTTCCATATCTCGATGGTGATGTTCTCCGGAGTCGGTATGACCCGGTCAAAGGGCGGCACTTCATGGTTCAAAAAGCGGTGATCGAACGGCTGTACCACTTCGGTTTCCAGAATCTGCTTTAAGTCCTTGAGGTCCATCACCATGCCGGTCACCTCATCCGGCTCCCCCTCCAGCGTGACCTCGAGGACGTAATTGTGGCCATGGCCGCGCGGATTGGCGGAGGCCCCATAGACCTGCTGGTTACGCTCCTCGCTCCAATCGGAGCGATAGCAGGCATGGGAAGCGGAGAATTCGGCTCGGCGTGTGATCAGCATGGCATGGTCGGCCGCTTGTTAGATGATGCTGCGGCAGGAATGGATTCTCTAATAGAATTATATTTGATTTCCATACGGGCAATGAAACGGGAAAGCGTTCTCCAACTGCTGATTCTGGCGGCCACAGCCGCGCTTGGCTACTTCTTCTGGGAGTCGACGAAGGTCACCATCGTTACGGTGGGCGACACCGCGCCGGACTTCGAGGTGCGGACCGAAAGCGGCCTGACGCTGACGCGTTCCCAGTTCGGCGGGAAGGTGCTGGTCGTGAATTTCTGGGCCACCTGGTGCCCGCCCTGCGTGGAGGAGATTCCGTCGCTGGAACAGTTTCACAAGATGTTCAAGGACTCCGGCGTCGTCGTGTTGGGCATCAGCGTCGACAAGAACGAAGCCAAGTACAAGAACTTCCTCAAGCGGTTCAACGTGAGCTTCGCCACCGCGCGAGACCCGGAGGCAACCATTCCAGTTAGCTTCGGCACGTGGCGCTATCCGGAAACCTACGTCATCAACCGCGAGGGCAAGGTGGTGCAGAAGATCATTTCCAACGCCAACTTCACCGATGAATCGATGATCCGGTTCATCAAGTCTCTTCTCTAAAGCATGATTCCCCCGCAGGCACGAACGGAAATTGCCGAACTGCTCGGCCCGAACGGATTCCTTCACCGCCCGGAGGATCTGACGCTTTATGAGTACGACGGCGGCGTGGACAAGGCGCGGCCGGAGATGGTGGTCTTTCCGCGCTCGGCCGAAGATGTCGTCGCCATTGTGAACCTTGCGCGGCGGCACCAAATTGCCATCACCGGACGCGGGGCCGGCACCGGGCTCAGCGGCGGGGCGATTCCACGAACCGGAGGCATCACGGTTTCCTTCGCGCGCATGAACCGCATTCTCGAGATCGACTTGGTAAACGAGCGCGCGCTGGTGGAGCCGGGCGTGGTGAATCTCGACATTACGCTGGCCGTGCAGGGCGACAAGTACTTCTACGCCCCGGACCCCTCCAGCCAGCGGGCCTGCACCATCGGCGGCAACGTTTCCGAGAATGCCGGCGGCCCGCACACGCTGGCCTACGGTGTCACCACCAACCACGTGCTCGGACTCGAACTGGTGCTGATGGACGGCAGCGTCATCCACACCGGCGGCCCGATGACGGACCTGCCCGGTTACGACCTGACGGGCCTGTTCACCGGCTCGGAAGGCACGATGGCCCTGGTAACTAAGGTGACGGTGCGCCTGATGCGGCAGCCGGAGGCAGTAAAGACGATCCTCGCGATTTACGATGCCGCCTCCGATTGCGGGCGCACGGTGGCCGAGATCACGGCGCGCGCGATCACGCCCGTGGCGGTGGAAATGCTGGATGGCGTCATGCTGCGCATGGTGGAGGAGGCAACACATGCCGGCTTCCCGATGGATGCCGAGGCGGTGCTGCTCATCGAGCTGGAAGGGTTGCAGGAAGCCGTCGAAGAGCAGGTGGAACAGATCAGGGAAGCCTGCCGGAGCTGCAACGCGCGCGAGTTCCGCGTGGCGCGTTCCAATGAGGAGCGCGAGCTGCTATGGAAGGGGCGCAAGAACGCATTTGGCGCGGTGGGACGCGTCAGCCCTTCCTACTATGTGCAAGATGGGGTCGTGCCACGCACGAAGATCGCGCCCACGCTGGATTACATCGGCCAGGTGTCCTCCCGCTTCGGGCTTTCTATCTCCAATATCTTTCACGCAGGAGACGGTAATCTGCACCCGATCATCTTGTTCGATGCGCGCAATCCCGACGAGCTGCGCCGGGCGCAGCAGGCCGGCGACGCGATTCTGGAATACTGCATCTCCGTCGGCGGTTCCATCACCGGCGAGCACGGCGTGGGCATGGAGAAGATGGAATTGATGGCCCACCAGTTCAGCGCCGAGACGCTGGACATGATCAAGGGATTCAAGCTGGCGTTTGATCCTCACTGCCTGCTGAATCCCGGCAAGGTGCTTCCCACCGGCAAAGGTTGTTTGGAAATCCGCCAGGCCCCGGTAACCGCGGCGACCATGCTCTAGGCGGCTCAGGCGGGCTTCTTTGAACTGGCGGTGAGAATCGCCTCCAGCCAGACCAGCAGGACCAGCAGGAACACCATAAAACTGCCCATCATCGGCACGGCCATTGCGGTCCAGATGCCGAAGTAGTGTGTGAGGTAGCCAACCAGCCACGGGGCCAGCAGGCCGCCTGTGTTGCCGAAGGAGAACAGGCCGTTGAAGAACCCGGGGTGGTAGTTGGGAAAACGGTGCCCGATTTTTTCCACAACCAGCGGGTAGATCATCGCGAATCCTCCGCCCACCAGTAGCAGCCCGATCCAAGCGCCGAAGCGGTTATTGGTGGCGATCAGAATCGTGCAGCCCAGCACCGCCGACGCCGCGCTGGCCAGCAGCAGCTTCCCATGGCCCACACGCGGAAGCAACGCCTGCGCCATGGTGCGGCCCACCAAGAGGGACAGCCAGAAGGCAGCCAGCATGAACAGCGTGGAATCGGGACTTGCGCCGATGCGATGGACGAGGAAAATCGGCAGCCAGCCGGCGATGGTCCATTCATTGCCGAATTGAAAGAACAGCAGCAGCGTGAACATCACCGCGCCCGGGCTTTTCACGTCGGCCCATACCTGGCGCCAACCCTGATCGCTGTGCGCCACCGGGACCGGAAAACGCGACCGCCAATACAATGCGGCGGCGAAGCCAGGAATCATTGCCATGAGGATGAGCAGGCTCCTCACCGTGTAAATGTAGAATGTCGTGGAGATCAGCAAGGCCGAGGTGAGGCAGCCGAGCCCGAACATCGCGCCGGCCAGATTTACGGTGGCGGCCGGATCGCGTTCATAGAAGGAGGAGATGGACTGGAAAGCGGCGCTGTTGAGCAGTCCGGCGCCGAGCCCCATGAAAAGCAGCCCCGCCATACGCCATCCCCAAAAGGAAGGGGGTGAGAAGACGGCCAACCAAATGAAGCTGAAGCAGGCCAAGCCCGCCGCCCAGGTCAGCACGGTACGCACGTCCTTGCGAACTAGCAGAGCCGGTCCGGCCTTTACCGAAAGCAGCGTGCCGATAGCCATCGCCAGGAAGTAGTGGCCGACCACGGTGAAGTCGTCGCGAAGATGGTATCCCCAGGCAGGCAGAATTGCCCCGGGAAACGACATCATCAGTCCTGAGAGGAAGAACACGGTCAAGGCGTTGCGCCCGGCACGTGTGTACACCGCCGGATTGGCCTGATTGTGTTCCGCCGGGGACGCGGGCAGCGGTTGCACCCCGCTATCATAACGCAGACTTCCGCGAACGGGAGGTAAGCCTGGGGAATATATGAAAACTGGTAGCGTTGAAACTTGGTAGTTTGTTTTAGATCAATCACTTACGCATGGCCTTCCAATTGCTCCCCTATCGGTGGGTCAACTGAGGTTTCCATCCTTTGGTGTTGGTTGCCTCCTTTATACTAGGCAAGGCCCCGATCCTCCTTCGGGGCCTTTTTTCTTGCCCCTCTCTGCTACACTGTTTTTTCCCCTTGCACCCCATGGCCGGCCCCTACGCACGTTTCATGAACGACTGGGAAAATCGCCTCGCCAACAGCGATTCCAACCGTGTGGAGCGGCCGTTTGAATGGGGGCTCGATTGGTTGGAGCTTGCCTCCGGGAATGGCAATCCCGCCAATGATCTGTCGAAATATGTCGAAGCCGGGCTTGCAGACTCTTCGTCCTTCTTCGCCTACCGGAAGCCGGATGGCTTTGCTTTCAACAGCTCCATGGAGTTGCAGTTCCCGAGTCCGATCGAGTCCCGATACGCAGAGAACAATACTGTTCATGCTCAGTACTTTCCGTCTCCGCGGTCAAACGGACGCGCCGTGCTGGTGATCCCTCAGTGGAACTCCACCCCAGACGGCCATTTCGGGTTGTGCAAACTATTGAACTGGCACGGATTTTCCGCGCTGCGGCTGAGCCTTGCCTATCACCACCGGCGCATGCCTCCCGAACTTGAGCGGGCAGACTACCACATGTCGAGCAATCTCGGACGGACCATCCACGCCATGCGCCAGTCGGTGATCGACACACGGGCCTGCCTGGATTGGCTCGAGCAGCAGGGCTATCACCGGCTGGGCATCCTAGGAACAAGCCTTGGCTCCTGTGTGGCGCTACTCGCGGCTACTCATGACGGGAGGTTGAAGGCCGGTGTTTTCAATCACATCTCGATGCACGTGGCGGAGGTAGTGTGGACCGGAATCTCCTGCCGGCATATCAGGAAGTCGCTCGATGGCTACCTTTCACTGGACGAGCTGAGGCACTACTGGTCTCTGATCAGCCCTGCCCCGTTCCTGCCGAGACTGCAGTCTAACCCATTGAAAAACCTGCTGATATGGGCAGAGCATGACACCACCTTCCGGCCGGAGTACTCGCGCCATGTACTGGAAGTCTTCCAGCAGTTGCAGCTGCACCACGAAGTCGTGAAGCTCCCCTGCGGGCATTACACAAGTGGAAAACTTCCATTCAATGTATGGGACGGATTAGCCATGTGCAACTTCCTATACAGAATGTTGTAGATAGTGCGGAGAGGGTACTACAAATAGTCATAGAGTCGCCGAATTCACTCTTGACAAGACGGGGTCCCCTGCTGCAACATGAAGTCATCACTGAGAAAGGAGGTGGTCCAGCAGCAATGGATATAGGTTGTAGAACCAATCATAAAACCACACAGGAGGTGGCCGACTGCTGAGTCGACACCGCTAACGGTTCAGGTCAAGTTCAGTGACGTGGCCGCTGCCCAAGAGGAACGGTCCCTCGCTGTGTGACTCGACTGAAAAGCCCTCCCTTCAACGGGAGGGCTTTTCATTTTCCGGATAGGGCCTTTTCCAATTCCCCGGCCATGGCATTGAGCTCCTTTTGCTCGGCCGCCGCCGATTCCAGCACCACAAAGTAAGTTCCCTGGTGGAAGTACAGCCGGCCGGGTTCAGGCTTCCATTTTTGCGCCAGTTCAAAGGCTCCCGAGGTATTGCTCATTTCATAAAGGGTGACGGCTACCTCGCGCGGACCTGTGTAGAGAGTACGCTGTCCGGCACGGTAGCCGAGGTTGCGTACGATTTCGGGCACTTCACCCGCCGGAATCTCCGACACCTGCTGCCGCGCCAACCCTCCAGCGAGCTGCTCGGGGAGGCTGTCCGCGGTCTTGGAGGGGCTGCTCGAGCAAGCGGCGAGCAGCGCAATGAGGACGAAGATCATCGCCTGAATCATGCTCCACCATTTTATTCCGTCTGGACACATGTGCTAAAAACAAATGATCGTGGTGTTGAGGCTTTTTCATGATGAGCCATCATCTGTTTCGTTTGCCGAGAAGCTCCGGGGCGAAGACCTCCTAGCTCGGCTGAAAGTGCTTGATTCGCGAGCCCACCGCAAAGGGCTGGATTCACTCGATCCCAAGCGCAATCCCCTTATCCGGTTGGGGATGGAGATCAATGAACGGGGCCGCGTTACCAAGAACGCTTATGGTGTGTTTCACCTGAGCTGGCAGGCCGAGAAAGAGCGCGACTGGCACAAGAGGATCCAGGAAGAACTACAGGGAATTCGCAACCAGATCCGCCAGGCGCATGGTGTGCGGCTTCGCTTTCTGATCTGGGTCGGCATGGGCGGCTCAGCCGAGGATAAGGCTGCCTACCAAGGGGCAGGTTTGCTGAACCGCGGACCGCGATGCTACGTGCTGGATTCCACCGATCCGGCGAAGCTGAAGTCGATCCTGGAAGACATGGAGAGGCGGTCGCGGCTGCCGGTGATCGAGATCTTGAAGTCGACTTTGGTGGCCGGCATGGCGCTGGGCATGACTTCCTTTGAGCCGGTGGTGAATCTGGAGAAGTTGTCCGCGCTGTACGACAAGCACAAGGTGGATGCGCGCCCGAACTTCGTCTACCTGACGATGACGGGATCGCTATTGGATGCATTCGGCCACAGCCGCGGATTCCGCCGCGTGGAGCTGCAAATGGATGCCGGCAACAGCACCTCCGGGCGGCACAGCAGTCCGCTGACGCGCGGCAGCTTGTATCCGCTGGGGCTGGCTGGCGTCGATTTGAAGCAGTGGATTGCGGGCACCTATCTGAGTCCGGAGCAAATCGACGTGGCCTGGCAGCTGGCGGCATTCCTCCAGGCGCAAAGCCTGGCCGGCCGAGACAAAGTGACTCTGCTGACACCGAAGTCCTGGGAGGGCGCGGCGCTTTGGACGAAACAGGATTTCGAGGAGAGCCTGGGAAAAAGCGAACAGCATGGGATCAAGATTCTCATCGGAGAGAAGATCAAGTTGGCCAACTACCGCTCTCCGAAAGATGCGCTGCAGGATCGTGTGTTTCTGGCGGTAAGCCGAAAGGGGGCGCCGGGTCCGGACAAAGGCAAGCTCAGCATTCTGCGCCGGGCCGGTTATCCGCTTGCGGTCCTCACGCTGCCGGCCGGAGCTGCGCTGTCCTCTTACATGCAGTTGGTTCACTACACGGTGTTTGGACTCGCCTACCTGCGCCAAATGAACTTTGTCACGCAGCCCAGCGTGGAACTCTACAAGGCCATCACGCAGAAACTCCACACCGCGGCCGCAAAGGCCGGCGGCATTGAACAGATCCGGGAATGGCAGCGCCTGAAGAACCCCGCGGCGAGCTTCCAGTACCGTGGCGGCATCAGCCTGCACCTGCCGTTTCTCGGCGAACTGAACCTCAACAAAGCCGACGCCCCGGCGGCCTATGCGGCCGTGCTGAAGAGGCTGGCGGAAATGAGGCAAATCGAGTATGGGGAGCTCACTTTCTTTGGTGACACAAGATACTCCGCGCGCGGTCGTGCGATCCGGCAGTGTCTGGACCACGCCGCGGATCTATTGTTCCGCTCCAGGCTGAAAATGGGGGCCGACGTGTGTGAAGGCCCGGCGATGAACCACAGCTACCACGAAATGATCATCGGCCACGGCCGCTGCTTTTCCACCGTGCTGCTATCGGAGAAAGCAGAATCCATCCCCTCGGTGAACTACACCTCCGCCTATCACCGGGCGCAGTTTTTGGCCACGCAGCTGGCGCTGGCCGAGCGCAAACGGCCAGTTGCCGCTATTCTGGTGAAGGACCTGGAGGAGGCGACGTTGCGGCGTCTGGATGAATTCTTCCGCCAGGCCGCCTCGCATCTGAAATAAGGGTTATCCTCGCAAGGAATGGCAAAGTTCAAAACGGCGAAGGGAAAGCCGAAGCAACGTCCCACCAAGGGCTTGGTTCCCTGCCTGCTGCTCATCATCAGCGGCATCGCGCTGGTCAGCATGCTCTTCTACGGTATGTTGAGCTCGGCGAAATAGCCCACCGCGGAGACGATGAGACCTGATCAACGCAGACCCGATCAAATGCGGCCGGTAACCATGCAAACCGGCTACCTGCTCACCGCCGAAGGTTCGGTGCTCATCGATATCGGCAACACGCGCGTGCTGTGCGCGGCCACCGTCGAGCAAAGCGTGCCGCAGTTTCTCCGCGGCGCCGGCAAGGGCTGGGTGACCGCGGAATACTCGATGCTGCCGCGCGCCACCACGACCAGGACGGCGCGCGAGGTGACCAAAGGTCGGCCCTCCGGCAGGACGATGGAGATTCAACGTTTGATCGGCCGCTCCTTGCGTACGGTGGTCGACCTGGACGCGTTGGGCGAGCGCACCATCATTGTCGATTGCGACGTGCTGCAGGCCGACGGAGGCACGCGCACTGCCTCCATCACCGGAGCTTACGTGGCCATGGCGCTGGCGATCCGTCAGCTTCTCGACTACAAAACCATCACTGCCAACCCGCTCCGCGATCATGTTGCCGCCACCAGTGTCGGTATTGTGAACAACGTTCCTGTGCTCGACCTTTGCTATGAAGAGGACTCCGCCGCCGGAGTCGATATGAATGTGGTCATGACCGGCGCCGGTGAGTTCATCGAAGTGCAGGCCACCGGCGAGAAATGCGCCTTCACCGATGAGCAGATGAGGCAGATGATCGCGCTCGGCCGCGCCGGCATCGCCGAATTGGTGCGTCTGCAAAAGCAGGCTCTCCAACCCTGAACCGGGATGCTGATCTACTGCGCGACCACCAACAAGGGCAAGCTGGCCGAATTCCGCCTCGCCGCCGATCGTTACGCGGCGGGCTGTTTCCACCTGGAACCGCTTCCTGGTTTGTCGGCGATCGCGGCGCCGGAGGAGACCGGCGTCACGTTGGAAGAGAACGCCACGCTCAAGGCCCGCTACTATTCCCGGCACGCAACGGAGCTGGTTTTCGCCGACGACTCCGGGCTTGTGGTGGACGCCCTCGACGGCGCTCCCGGTGTCTACTCCTCGCATTTCTCCGGACCCCAGGCCACCGATGCCTCCAATAACGCGCTGCTGCTGGAAAGGATGCGCGGCGTCACACCGCGCACGGCGCGCTTTGTCTGCATCGTGGCGCTGGCCCGCGCCGGAGGGATCCTCCGGACCTTTCACGGGGTCGTGGAGGGCACACTGCTGGATTCGCCTCGCGGCTCCCATGGCTTCGGCTACGATCCGCTCTTCTACTATCCCGATTACGGCTGCACGCTGGCCGAATGCGATGGGGAACGGAAACTGGAGGTGAGTCACCGCGGCCGCGCGCTGCAGGCGATGTTCACTTATCTGCGCGCCGAAGCTTCCAGGCCAGCAGCCCCGCCATCGTCTTCCCGTCGATAATCTTCCCCTTGAGAATTCCCTCCTCCAGTTCCCGCCGCGTGAACCAACGGCATTCGATCCGCTCATCGTCCATCGGATCGGACGGGCCGGCTCTGAGTCCGGTGGCCAGAAAGATGTTCATCTTCTCCGAGAGGAAACCGGGGCTGGCGTAGTAGGAGACCAGTTTTTGCCAGCGCCTGGCCGTATAGCCGGTCTCTTCGCGCAATTCGCGTTTGGCGGCTGATAGCGGCGTTTCGCCCTCGTCCACTTTGCCGGCCGGCAACTCCCACATCGACTGTCGGGCCGGCAGGCGGAACTGGCGCACCATCAGCACGCGCCGCCTGTCATCCACCGCCATCATCACCGCAGAGCCGCGATGATGCACGATGGCCCGCTTGATCTTGAAACCGCCCGGATCCACGGCCAGATCTTCGGTGACGCGGAAGAAATCGTTGGAATAGAATTCTTTGCTCGATAGGATTTTCACTGCTTGCCATTCTGCCACGCGCCAAGCAGGTTCCCCGCCGGCAGCGTGTTGACGATATCGGCTTTCTCCAGCCACCCGCGGCGCGCCGTGATTACGCCATAACGCATGTTGGCCAGGTGTTTGGGGTGATGCGCGTCGGTGGAAATCACAAACCGCGCCCCGCGCGCCTTGGCCGCGCGCAGCAGCGGCGCGTGCAGATCCAAACGCTCCGGGCTGGCATTGATCTCCAGCGCCACGCCGCGTCGGGCCGCCGCCTCCGCCACGCGCTCAAAGTCGAACGGGTACCCGTCGCGGTGCAGCAGCACGCGGCCGGTCGGGTGGCCGAGCACCTTCACGTACGGGCACTCCAGCGCGCGCAACAGCCGATCCGTCATCTCCGCGCTATCCATATTCATGTAGCTGTGCACGCTGGCAACTACCATGTCCAGCTCCGCCAGCGCGTCGTCCACCAAATCCATCCCGCCGTCGCGCTTGATGTCGCACTCCAGCCCGGAGAAGATCCGAACACCGAGCCCGCGCTGATTTACCTCACGAACCTTCTTCGCGAACGCCACCGCGCGGGTTTCGTCCAGGCCGTTGGCCATCGCCAGCGACTTGGAATGGTCGGTGATGGCGATATATTCCAGGCCGCGCTCGCGCGCCGCTTCCGCCATTTCCTCCAGCGTCGCGCGGCCGTCGGTTTCGGTGGTGTGCATGTGCAGATCGCCGCGGATGTCGCCCAGCTCGACGAGCTTCGGCAGGTTGCCTTGCTCGGAGGCTTCCAGCTCACCCTGGTTCTCCCGTAGCTCGGGGGGAATCCAGGCCAAGCCGAGCTTCTCGTAGATCTCCTCTTCGGTGCGGCCCGCCAGCAGTCTTTCGCTTTCGGCCTCAAACAGGCCATACTCATTCAGCGTCCAACCCATCCTGACCGCACGCGTCCGCAAGGCCACGTTGTGGAGCTTCGAGCCGGTGAAATACTGCAGCGCCGCGCCGAAACTGGATTCCGGCAATGCGCGTACATCCACCTGCAAACCCTCGACGCCCACACGTACGCTAGCCTTGTTCTCACCGCGCCCGAGCACCTCGCTCACTTTCGGGTTGGAAGTGAACCGTTCCAGCACCGCGCCGGCGTCCTCGGTGCTCACCAGCAGATCCAGGTCGCCCACGGTCTCCCGGCCGCGCCGCAAACTGCCCGCCGGTTCGATTCTGCCGATGTGTCCTCCCGCGGTGAGATACTCCGTCAAATCCTCCGCCACGCGCGCGGCGAAATCCAGCAGGAACCGTCCGGCTCGCTTGCGGTAGCCGGCGATGGAGCGCAGGACTTTCTCCTCCAGCTTGGCTCCCATGCGCGGCAGCAGCCGCAGCTTCTGCTCCTGGCAGATCTTCTCCAAGTCATCGATCGTGGTGACGCGGTAGTGCTCAATCAGCAACGCGATACTCTTCGGACCCAGCCCCTGAATTTTCAGCAGCTCGAGCGCCGTGGGCGGGTAGCGCTCCAGCATCTGGTCACGCCTTTCGAACGAGCCGCGCTCGGCGATCTCTGCAAGCACGTTGGCGATGCCTTTGCCGACGCCAGGGATCTCCGTGATGCTGCGCGAGGTGTCTTGGAGAATGTCCTCGATGCGTTCCGGCCAGCCTTCCACGGCGGTTGCCGCGTTGCGGTAGCTGCGAATGCGGAAACCGTCTTCGGCGGCGATCTCCATCAAATCGGCCGTTTCGCTCAGCAGCCGCGCAATCTCGGCGTTCTCCATAAAGATTTCTATTCTCGCCCATTCACCCATGCCGCACCACCAGTAGCCGGCGCTGCCTTCTTGTGGCATGCTGAACTACACGTCGTCCACCATGCGAACACTTCTCTGCCTTTGCGTGCTTCCCCTCCTGCAAGCCCAGACCGTCGATTCCGCCGCACTTGTCGAGAAGCTCTATCCGAAAGACCGGCGGATGAAAGAGTACCGGCTGCCGGAGATCGTTCGCCAGCTCAAGATTCAGTCGGGAAGCCGTGTAGCGGATCTTGGATGCGGTCCTGGTGATTTTGTCGTGTTCCTGTCCCACATTGCCGGTCCGCAAGGCCGCGTCTACTGCGGTGGACATCGATGAAGGCACGCTCAAGAGCGCGCGGCGGCGCTTCAAAAGGGAAAAGCTGCGCAACGTGGAGGCGATTCATGGCGCGGCCGACAACCCGAAGCTGCCTTCTAACCTCGATGCGGTTTTATCCGTACGCGCCTACCACGAGTACGAGATGCTCGCCGAGACTCTCCCCGCCGTGAAAGCAGCGCTGAAGCCGGAAGGAGTTTTCGTGGTCATTGATGAGTGGCCGATTCGGACCATGAACCGGCCGCGGGAGGTGCAGCTCAAAAACCACGTGCTGGCGCCGTCGCTGGTTGAGGAAGACTTAAAGAAAGCAGGATTCGAAATCCTCCATCGGGACGATGAATTCCTGGACGACCTGGACAAGGAAGAAGCGCAATGGCTGATTTCCGCCCGGCCTTTGTCCAAGTGACCGGCTCAACCTTGATGTATCGTATGCCTATGCGGACTTCCTTGCTACTGCTTTTTCTGATGGCCGGGGCGCTGGCGGCTCAGCCGCGCTTCCGCGTCCAGGAGATCCAGCGCGACTTCGGCGTCGTCTATGCTGTACTGGCCGAGGATGTCAACGGTGACGGGCGCACGGACGTGGTTGCCATCAACCCCACGCAAGTCGCCTGGTTCGAGAATCCTTCCTGGACCAAGCATGTCATCCTGGACGGCGCCACAAAGAAGGACAACGTCTGCATCGCCGCGCATGACATCGACGGGGACGGCAAACTTGACTTCGCGCTGGGCGCGGACTGGCAGCCAACGAACACCGCCTCCGGCGGCAGCCTGCAATGGATCCGGCACGGCGCGGCGCCGTGGCAGATGTTCCCGCTAGGCGAAGAGCCGACCCTGCACCGCATCCGCTGGGGCGATGTGGATGGCGACGGCCGCAAGGAACTCGTCGTCGCGCCGCTGCATGGCCGCCGCAATAAGGCGCCGGACTGGGAAGGGCAGGGAGTCCGGATGCTGGTGATGCGTCCTGGACCGGATCCCACCAAGCCCTGGACGACCGAGGTGGCGGACGATTCGCTGCACATAGTCCACAACTTCATCATCGAACATGGGGCCATTCTCACCGCATCGCGCGAAGGTGTGCACGCGTTGCGGCGCGATGGCGCGGGGCGCTGGTCGCGTACCAAGCTAGGCGACGGAGCACCTGGCGAGATCAAGCTCGGCCATGTGAATCGCATCCGCCATCTGGCCACCGTGGAACCCTGGCACGGCAACTCCATCGTGATTTACCAGGAACCAACCCAAACCCCCGATCCGCAGGGACCACCACAGGCGAATCCGGTCGCGATTGCGAATCAGCTTTGGAAGCGCGAAGTGATTGATTCTTCGCTCAACCAGGCCCACGCACTCGGCTGGGGCGATTTCGACGGCGACGGCAGCGATGAGCTCGCTGCCGGCTGGCGCGGCAAACCCTATGGTGTCGCCCTCTACAAGCGCAGTCCCACCGGCACATGGCAGAAGACGATGGTGGATGACGCGATGGCGGCCGAAGACTTGGCCGTCGCCGATCTCAATGGTGATGGCCGTCCGGAGATCATCGCCGTGGGCCGCGCCACCGCCAACGTGCGCATCTACTGGAATGAAACCGCCTCCATCTGGCCGCGCCACGTCATCACGACGGGCTTCCGTAACCAAACCGCGATCGCAGCCGACTTCACCGGCGACGGACGGCCCGACGTCATTACCAACGACATCACCGGCCGCCGCACTATCCTCTACGCCGCCCCGGACTGGAAACAGACCGTCCTTCACACCGGCGTAAACGCGATTCACTCGGAAGTCATGGACGTGGACGGCGACGGCGATCTCGACTTCATCGGCGCACGTTATACTCCCGGCCTCATCTTCTGGCTCCAACGGCCCAAGGATCCTTTGCGCGAACCCTGGCCCTATCACGTCATCGATGAATTCGAGAAAGGCGGCGTCAACGGCATTCACGGGTTGATCCGCGGCGACGTGGACCGCGACGGCAAGCTCGACCTGATCGCTAACAGCGCGCAGCCCACGGGCAATTTCCCGCACTCGCTCGCCTGGTTCCGCGTCCCCGCCAATCCGCGAGCACCCTGGCAGCGTTTTGTCTTCGCCGAAAAAGACGCGCCTGGTCTAAGCCACTACATGGGCTTCGGAGACGTTAATGGTGACGGGCGCCCAGACATCGCCTCCGCCGCCAAGGTGGCCGACGGCGGGAATTGGTTCGCCTGGTGGGAGCAGCCCGCCTCGGGCGGCGGCGCGTGGAAGAAACACCTCATCGCCACCGGCCAGGAAGGCGCCACCAACATCCACATGGCCGATGTGAACGGCGATGGGAAGACCGACTTCATCGCCTCCCGTGGTCACGGCCGAGGTCTCGTCTGGTACGAAGCGCCCAACTGGACCGCGCACGAGATCAACGACAAACTGCTGGGGCCTCATTCGCTCGCCATTGGCGACATCGACGGCGACGGCGATATCGATCTTGTCACCTGCGCCAAGGATTCACGCATTGCCGCCTGGTTTGAGAACGACGGCAAGGGCAACTTCACCACGCATCACATTCATGAAAACCAGGCCGCCTACGACATCCGGCTGGTGGATATGGACCGTGACGGCGATCTCGATGTGCTGATTGCCGGTCAGGAGAGCCAGAACGTGGTCTGGTACGAAAACAAGCGGCGGTAGCCAGCGCTACTGGCTGCCCTTCACCATCGGCACAAAACGAACGCCCAGCACGCTGCGCTTCTTCACCTTTCCGTCCTTCGATTTCTCCACCACAATCAACTCCTGACTCCAGGAACTGCTTCCCACCGGCGCCACCAGCCTCCCGCCCGGCTTCAGCTGATCCACCAGCGCCTGCGGCAGCTCCGGCGGCGCCGCCGTCAGGATGATGCGGTCAAAGGGAGCCTTCTCCGGCCAGCCCTTGTACCCGTCTCCCAACCGCACCGTGACATTTTCGTAGCTAAGCTGCTTCAGCAGCGCTTGGGAGCGCTTTGCCAGCTCAGGCACGATCTCGATCGTATAGACTTCGCCCGCTAGCGGCGAAAGCACAGCGGCCTGATATCCGGAACCCGTTCCGATCTCAAGCACCCGGTGCGTTTTCTCCGCTCCAAGCAGATCGGTCATGAAAGCAACAATGAAGGGCTGGGAGATGGTTTGCGAGTAGCCGATCGGCAGTGGCGTGTCGTCATAGGCGTAGTCCCGTTGCTGCTCCGGCATGAACAGGTGGCGGGGCGTGTTCCGCATGGCATCCAGAACCGCCTGATTCGAGATACCGCGCTCCTGAATCTGGTCCCGAACCATCCGCTGGCGCCTGGCGGCGTAGGGGTCCTGCGCACATGCCGGAAGCGTTGCTGCCAGTACAGCCAGGATGGCAACCTGTCGCCCAATTTTCACATTAAAATTCTCGCACGCCACCCTCCTTAATCGGGTATCCTACAGGTATCCGAGGTACTCGCAATATGAAACTTCTTCCGCTTTCCCTGCTCTCTCTCTGTCTTGCCGCCGGTCCTGTGTTTGCCCAGGCCGTGGCTGGCTTCGGCGGTCTTTCCGGCGTCGTCCGCGACGGCACAGGGGCTGTCATCGTCGACGCCAAAGTCACCGTCGCCAATGAATCCAAAGGTATCCGCCGAACCATCCAGACCAACGAGGCGGGCGTCTTCAATGCGCCCGCGCTGGTTCCGGCCTCCGGCTACACCGTGACCGTGGAAACGCAGGGCTTCCAGCCCTGGAACGCCCGCAATATCGAAATCCTGGTCGGCCAGAACATCAACATTAACGTGATGATGGATGTCGCCGCCGCCGCCACACGCGTGGAGATCATGGAGACCGCGCCGATTATCGAACAGACCAAGACCGGCGTCTCGCAAGTGGTCAACTCCCGCCAGATCACCAACCTTCCCATCAATGGCCGTCGCGTTGACAGCTTCGTCCTACTCACGCCCGCCGTGGTTTCCGACGGCACCTTCGGACTTGTCAGCTTCCGCGGCATCGCCGGCGGCAACTCCTTCCTTACAGACGGCAACGACACCACCAACCAGTTCTACAACGAGAACGCCGGCCGCACCCGCATCACGACGCAGATCTCACAGGACGCCGTGCAGGAATTTGAAGTGCTCTCCAACGGCTACTCGGCCGAATACGGCCGCGCATCGGGCGGCGTCATCAACACCGTCACCCGCTCCGGAGGCAACGACGTTCACGGCACCGGTTACTGGTTCTTCCGCAACCAATCACTCAACGCCCGTGATCCATTTTCTGATGTGAATCCTCCGGAAAAGCGTAACCAATTCGGCGGTTCCATTGGCGGCCCTATCAAAAAGGACAAGCTATTTTACTTCTTCAATGGCGAAACCACGCGCCGCGAGTTCCCGCTGGTTGCCTCACTCACCCGGCCCCCGTTGTTCAGCTCCACCGGCCAGTTCGTGGGAACCTGCACCGCCACTGCGGCCCAGTGCAGCGCCGCGCTCAGCTTCCTCGGCCGCCAGTTCCAAGTGCTGGACCGCCGTGCCGACTCTGAGCTCGGCTTCGGCAAGATCGACTGGCGTCCGACGGAAAAGCACGCCGTCAGCGCCAGCTTCAATTACCTGCGCTGGATCTCTCCGAACGGCATTCAGACCCAGGCCGTGCTGAACAACGGCAACGGTGTCGGCAACAACGCCAACTCCACCGTCCGCACCCGCTACGGCCGCCTCTCCTGGACCGCGATCCCCAGCGCGCGTATTGTAAACGAGTTCCGCTACGGTTGGTTCAAGGATCGTCTTTTTGACGACGTTTCTGAAGCGCTCATTCCACCCCAAACCGGCCGCGTGCAGATCACCGTGCAGGGGCAGGGGAATCTCGGTGTCGCCGATGCCTACCCGCGGCTGAACCCCAGCGAAAACCGTCACCAGTTTGCCGACAACCTCACCATGACCTTAGGCCGGCACACCGTAAAGGCCGGTGTCGATTTCGTCAATACGCGCGATTACAACGACATCCTCCGCAACCGCAACGGTACCTACGCTTATCCAACTTTCACCGCCTTCGCCATGGACTTTTCCGGCAACACCACCGGCGCCAAGCGTTGGCAGAGCTACTCCCAGCGTTTCGGTGAGCCCGTGGTCGACACCACAATCAAGGACTTCAACTGGTACGTTCAGGATCAGTTCCGTGTCACCAAGAACCTCACCTTGAATTACGGTGTCCGTTACGAAAAGGCGTTCCTCCCGCAGCCCACCATCACGAACCCAGACTACCGCCAGACGGGCGCCATCCACTCGCCGAACATGAACTTTGCTCCACGCATCGGCTTGGCCTACGCCTTTGACGACAACAAGACCGTGCTCCGCGCCGGTTACGGCATCTTCTACGCTCGCTTCCAGGGCGGCCTCATCAACACGCTCCACCTGGAAAACGGTGTTGTGCAAAAGCAGATCTCGCTGAATAGCGCTATCGCAGCCGATCTGGCGCTTGGGCCTGTTTTCCCCAACCGCCTTCCGGGCATCGATCGCAATCCGCCAGCCGGTACCGTCGACGTCACCTTCGCCTCGCCTGATTTCCGCAATCCCTACACACAGCAGGGCGACATCGGCATTGAGCGCGAGATCACCGGCGAGCTCGGCCTCACTGTAAGCTATCTCTGGAGCCGCGGAGTCCATCTGCACTCCGTGCGCGATCTCAACATCGGCGCCCTCGGCCCCGATGTCACCTATCGCATCAACGACACATCCGGCACCCAAGTCGGATCCTACACCACCGCCACCTATCGCCTCGCCAATCGCGTGGACCGCAACTGGCGCCGCGTGAACCAGGTGGAAAACGGCGGCAACTCCTTCTACAACGCGATGGTCGTGCAGATGCGTAAGCGCCCCTCCAAGGGCGTGGAGGCCTCGGTCGCCTACACTTGGTCGCACGCGATCGACTACAACCAGGGCGGCGGGAACAACAACATCTTCTTCTCTTCCGGGCCCAACAACCTGTTCAACGGCAATTTCAAAGGCGACAAGTCCAGTTCATCGCTCGACCAGCGTCACCGGCTTGTGTTCACCTCCATTCACACGCCCACCTTTACCAAGAGCACCTCCAAGGCGGCGCGTTATCTGGTCAACAGCTGGCAGCTTTCGCAAATCACCACGCTTGCCTCGGCGCAGCCGCAGACGCCCACCATCTTCGTCTCCGGCAACCCCTTTGCCGGTGCGGCCTTCAACACTTCCCTCAACGGCTTCGGCGGCTCCTCCCGGGTGCCGTTTCTGCCGGCCGCCTCGCTCGACATCGATCAGATCTACCGCACCGACGCCCGGCTGACCAAGATATTGCCGTTCAGCGAACGCTACCAGATGATGCTGAACTTCGAGGTCTTCAACGTCTTCAACCACGTCTCGTTCACTTCGGTGAACGGACAGGCCTTCCAGGCGGCCGGCGGTGTGCTCAATCCGACGGCGCGCCTTGGTGAAGGCTCCGCTTCGCAGGGCTTCCCCGACGGCACCAACGCCCGCCGCGCCCAGGTCAGCTTGAGGTTCATTTTCTAGATGGCGGCTCCGTTCCGCCTGGACGGCAAAACAGCACTGATCACCGGAGGCGCCAGCGGCATTGGCGAGGCCACTGCCCGTGTCTTCACCGCCGCCGGCGCCCGCCTGATCATCGCCGATATCGATGAATCCCGCGCGCGGGGGCTGTCCGAACAGCTTCCCGGCTCGCGCTTCGTGACCGGAGACATCTCCGACGAAGCCGCTGTCGGGCGCATGTTCTCCGGGATCGACTCGCTCGACATCCTCGTCAACAACGCCGGCATCGGCCACGTCGGCGGCGTTACGGAAACCACACTCGCGGATTGGGACCGCCTGATGCGCGTCAACGTCACCGGCATGTTCCTGGTCACCCGCGCTGCCATGCCCCTGCTGCTCAAATCCCACGGCAGCATCGTCAACCTTGGCTCCGTCGCCGGTCTGGTTGGGGTCAAGAAGCGCTTCGCCTACTGCGCCACCAAAGGCGCGGTGGTCGCCATGACGCGGCAGCTTGCTCTAGACTACCCCACGGAAATCCGCGTCAACTGCATTTGCCCCGGTACAGTCGACTCGCCTTTCGTCGAAGGCTACCTGGAGAAATACCACAAGCACGAAAAGGCGGAAAAGCGTGCTCAACTCAATCAGCGCCAGCCGATCGGCCGCCTCGGTACACCCGAAGAGATCGCCCACATGGCGCTCTATCTGTCCTCACCGGAAGCCGCCTTCGTCAACGGCTCGGTACTCACCATCGACGGCGGCTGGACCGCGGCCTGACGTTCTATGTCGGAACCCTCCAAAACGGATTGGAGACTCGACAATCTGACCTCCATGCGGGGTTTCGTTTTCCGCTGGCAGCGGTACCGCGTCGTCTCCGAGGCTTGGGATCACGACCATTGCAGTGGTTGCTGGGCCAAGTTTTCCGAGTTTCCCGAGCAGTATTCCGAACCCATTCAGACCGAAGGCTGGGTCACCCTTTGGCCCACGGAGGATGAACCGGAACCCGAGTTGATCGTCAAGGCCCGCACCTCAGGCTGGCGCGTGGAGCCGTCTCCAAAATATGGCGGCTTTCAGCTGAATTGGGTCTGCAAGGAGTGTTATGAACTCTTCGGCGCTGGGCTTGACTTTGTCGCGGACGCACAGCATCCGCAGTGGGGGCTTGCCGGCATCTAAGCTCTTCGCTTGCTGCCGAACCCGTACAACCCGTACGCTGTCCGCCCCAGGATCCACTCCTTGTCCTCGGTCGTGAAGAACGGAATCATCTCCTTCATGATCACCAGCTCATAAAAATTCGCATATACCAAACGACGCGGACCGAACGCATCGTAGAGGCGGTGCAGATACGGCCACACGTCGCGGAACGGCAGCTGCCTCGTCTTGGAAGGATTGTGCAGCGACGTCCGCGCATACACGTTCGGAAACTTCGCCAGCCCAACCAGCGGCTCGATCCCTTCGCTCGCCGGTCGCGCAATGTCGATCATCGCCATGTGGTCGATCACCAGCTTCACGCCCGGAAACCTCCGCGCCATATCCGCCACCTGCGGAATCTGATGCGGCGCGAGAAAAATGTTGAACACCCCTCCCAGCTCCTCTGCTTTCTTCCACAACGGATAGCAGACCGGATCGTTCAGCCATACCACGTCACGGTCATAGATCGGGCTCAGCCGCAACCCCGCGAAACCATCTTCTTTCATCAACCGTTCTAGCCGGCCTGCGTTCTCCGGATCGCCCGGCTTGTACAGCCGGTGTCCCACCAACAGCCCGATCGCCGCAAACTTACCCGGGTAAGTCTTCAAAATGTGCGCCGGGTAGCGGTTATCGCGCCCGTAATAACAGACGTGCGAAATTACCACGTGGTCCACTTTGTGCGTCTGCATATCGGCCAGTATGTGTTCGGCCGGGTATTCATGTCGCGGCAGGTTGCCAGGGCACGTTGCCAGCTCTGGGTTGATGGGAAACCGCGTGTCATGCAACACCCACGCATGTTCGGCTCCGTTCACTACCGGTGCGTTTTGAGCGGCCAGCCTCGCCGCATAGGCCGCCGCAACTCCTGCCTGTAATAGTTTCCGGCGTGTCATGACATGTGATCCTATCACCTGCGATGGTAGAATTCCTATCTGCGGAAGGAACAATGAAATGCCAGAGGCAACCCCGTCGCAGGACGATTCTCTTCAATTTGACCGTGCCGACTTCGGCGCACAGGCCGAAATGCAGTGCGCCCTTTGTTCCGCAGCCATTCAAGGCGAATACCACACCGTCAACGGCAACACCGTCTGCTGGAATTGCCGCACGTCGCTTCAGACCGAGCGTGATTCCGGATCACCGCTCGCACGCTGGCTTCGTGCGTCCGCCTTCGGCGCCGCCGCCGCATTGGTGGGGTGCGTCATCTACTACGCCGTCTCGGCTCTTACCGGTTACGAATTCGGCCTCATTGCCATTCTTGCCGGCTGGTTGGTCGGCAAGGCCGTCTCGCGCGGATCGGGCGGCCGCGGAGGCTGGAAGTATCAAACACTGGCCATCCTGCTCACCTATTCATCCATTGCCGCCAGTAACATTCCGCAAGCCTATCAGGCCGTGACCAAATCGATTGCCGATGACAAGCAAAAGGATCAGGCCCCGGTAGCCGCCCAGCAGCCGGTAGCCCTCTCCGACATGGTGGCGCTGCCCGTGTTCTTCGGTTTGCTGTTTGTGATCTGCCTCGCCGCGCCGTTCCTCGCCGGCATCGACAACATTATGGGGCTCATCATCATCGGCATCGGACTCTACGAAGCCTGGCGGCAAAACAAGCGTGTTCCACTGGAGATTCTCGGCCCCTTCCGCGTCGGCGCTTCCTAAATGATCAAAAACTGCCCTCACTGCGCCACCGAGCTTCCGGTGAACGCGCTGCTCTGTCCGGCCTGCCATTGCCTCCTTTATGCCGATATGCTCAAGCAGCTTGCCGGCCAGGCGGAGCAGGCGCAGCGCCAAGGCGAGTCACTTGCCGCGCTCGAGCACTGGCGCCATGCGCTCGATCTGCTCCCGCCCGGCTCCCGGCAGCACGAGGTAATCCGCGAAAAGATCGACGCCCTCAGCGCGCAACTGGAAAACGAACAACCCGGCGCAACATCACCAAAGGATCAAAAGTCACGCATTCCGCGTTGGGTGATTTTGCTCGGCCCCATCGGTCTCCTTCTTTGGAAATTCAAGTTCGTTCTCGTCTTCCTCTTTACTAAGGGCAAGACGCTGCTGTTCGGCCTCACCAAGGCGTCCACTCTGTTCAGCATGCTGCTCTCGCTCGGCGTCTACTGGACTCAGTGGGGCTGGATGTTCGCACTCGGCCTGGTTGTCTCCATCTACATTCACGAAATGGGCCACGTCGACGCTCTCCGCCGCTTCGGCATCAAGGCCTCCGCCCCGATGTTCATTCCCATGCTCGGCGCCGTCGTCCGACTAAAGCAATATCCCGCCAGCGCGCGTGAAGACGCACGCGTCGGACTCGCCGGACCTGTTTGGGGAGCAGGCGCCGCGCTCGCTTCGCTCGCCATTTACTGGGGTGGCGGCGGAGACATCTTCGGCGCCATCGCCCGCGTCGGCGCATGGATCAACCTCTTCAACCTGCTTCCCGTCTGGCAACTGGATGGCGGGCGCGGTTTCCGCGCTCTCTCGCGGCAAGGCAGGCTCATGATCGTCGCCGTCATCGGCGCCATGCTGCTTGCCACCAGCGAAGGCCTGCTCGCTCTGCTCCTGCTGCTCGGCCTCTTCCAGGCCTTCTCCCCCGGCAGCCCGGAAGAGTCGGACCCGCGCGCCCTCATCGAATTCGCTTGCCTCGTTGTTCTTCTCTCGGCCCTTTCCCGCCTCCCCGTCTAAGGCGAAATCCCCTCTCCAGCAGACTCCATTGCCTTGTAGAATGAGCCTATGGGGCTGAGGTACATTCCCCTCCTGGCTGCCGCTCTGCTTTCCGCAGCGGTTGTTCCGCGCCTCGGCATCGAACAACTCGTCGCCGAATCCCCCAGAATCGTCCACGGCCGCGTTCTCGGCTCCCACACGGCGCGTTCCGGCCAGTTCATCTGGACCCACTACCGTTTCCAGGTGCTCGACAACTGGAAAGGCGATGCCCCGGCGGAAATCATCGTTAGCGAGCCCGGCGGTACCTTGGACGGCGTCACCATGGAAATCTCCGGCTCCGTCAAGTTTCAAACCGGGGAAGAATTGGTTCTTTTCCTCTACCAGACCCCCATCGGCTACTGGCGCACCACCGGATACTGGCAGGGCAAGTGCAGCATCGCTTCATTAGCCGGAGAGAAGCGTGTCCACAACAATCTGCGCCATGCCTCGCTGGTTGATATCGATAAACGGCCCGCGCAAGCCAAGCTGCAAATGCCCGACCGCATCCGCCTGAGCGAATTCAAATCGCTGATTCAGGGGCTGGGACGGCGATGAAAAAGCTGGCCGCCATCCTTCTGATCGCCGCCCCGCTGTGCGGCTACGTGCGCCTGATGACCGCCGACCGCCGCCCCCTGTTCCGCCCCGATGTTACCAACGTCGAGTACCTTATCCATGACCGCTTCCGCCCCGGAGCGCTGAATGCCGACGGCCGTGCCATGCTCACCCCCGATAGCGATCCCCTCGGCGCCCTGCGCTCTTCCGCCGCCACCTGGTCCAACATCTCCTCCTCCACCATCCGCTTCTCCCAGCCCGTCTTTTCTCCCTTCATCAACGATCCCAGCGATAACCGCAACGTCTTCGTGCTGCGCGACGATCCGGAGATTCGCAGCATTCTCGGCTCGGCGCTGGCCGTCACCCGCAACGTGTTCTTCGGCGACGGTAGGATCGCGGAAAGCGACATCCTGTTCAATCCCAATGTTCAGTTCCGGGGCGAACACCTCCCTTTCTCCACCACCGGCGCGCCCGGCACCGTGGATCTGGAGGCCACCGCAACGCACGAGCTCGGCCATGCGCTCGGCGCCGGCCATTCCGGCTTCCTGGGCGCCACCATGTTCCAGGCCGGCGACGGCACTCTGCACCGCACACTCAGCTCCGATGACATCGCCTTCGCCCGCGAGGCCTATCCGGCGGCCAATTCCGAGTTTCAGTTCGGCCACCTCTCCGGTCGCGTCACGCTGCAAAACGGCTCCTCCGCGCGCGGCGTCCTCATTTCCGCTATCGATCCCGCAAGCGGTGCCGCCGTGGGGGCCCTTACCGGACCTGACGGCGGATATTCGATGTCGCGCGTCCCGCAAGGCCGCTACCTGCTATACGCCGAACCGCTCGATGGCCCTGTAATGCCGGTCAACGTGCGCTTGAACAACGCCGATGCCGATGTCGAATTCTTCCCCACCTTCTTCGGATCGGCGCTGCTGCCCACCGAAGTCGTCATCGCTCCGGGCAGGCCCTCCAACGCCAATATCCAACTCCAGGACGGCGCCAGCCCCATCGACATCGATTTCCTGGCTCGTGGCCGCGTCGGCGGCACGGGAGACCTCAACTCTCCTGGTCCACAATTCCTGCGGGGCGGGGAATCGCTGGACCTGCTCGTTTCCGGCCGCGGCCTCAACCAGTCAATCACGCAGTCCCACGTCCGGCTGGTCGGAGCCGGCCTCACTCTCCGCCCCAACTCCGTCCGCATCGATCCGCGCATCATCTTTTCCGACGGCACACTTGCCCTTCGTTTCACCGTCGACGTCGCCTCGCCGCGCGAGCGCAGCCTCGTCAGCATCGTCATCGCACGGGGCGCGGAAATGGCGGTGTTTAGCGGCGCCCTCATCGTCGATGCGGCTCGCGACCCCATCAGCCTCTCCGGCGACCGTATCCTCAACTCCGCCGGTCTCGCCCCGGGACCCGTCGCTCCCGATTCCTGGGTCTCCGTTTTCACTCCCAATCTCGCGCAAGCTCTCGTCGTCGCCTCTTCCACGCCGCTGCCCACCACCCTCGGCGGAACCACCGTCACCATCGTCGACGGGGCCGGTGTCGCGCGCTTCGCCCAGCTTCAGTTTGTCTCCCCCAACCAGCTCAACTTCCTTGTCCCGTCGTCAGCCACGCCCGGCGCTGGCCAAATCCGCATTGAAACCCTCAATGCTTTCGGAACCGCCAATCTCCAAATCGAACGCGCTGCCCCCGGAATCTTCTCCGCCAACTCCGACGGCCGCGGTCCGGCCGCCGCCATCTTCCTTCGCATCGCCTCCGGCGGCCAGCGCACCTCCGACTTCACCTTTCGCACTGACCTTCCCGCCGGCAGCCGCACCAACATCCCCATCGACATCGGCGGCGCGGGCGATCAGCTCTTCCTCCTCTTCTTCGGCACCGGTATCCGCGGCAACTCCCAATCGGTCACCGCCACCATCGGCGGCGTCGAGCTGCCCGTCCAGGCCGCCGTCGCCCAAGGCGAATTCGCCGGCCTCGACCAGATCAACGCTGGACCCGTCCCGCGCACCGTCGCCGGCCGAGGCGAACTCGACGTCGTCTTCACAGTCGACGGCCGCCGCGCCAACACCGTTCGCGTCAATATTCGCTAGGGAAGAAAAGAAATGGCGCGCCCGAAGAGATTCGAACTCCTGACCTTCTGGTTCGTAGCCAGACGCTCTATCCAACTGAGCTACGGGCGCGCTGCCAAGGTGGGAACAAACACAGTTTAGCACACCCTTTTTCCGGACGGTACACTTGACGGAGTGCTCCTGTTCTGGCTCTTTGCTTCCATCTCCATCCTCCTCGCTCTGGCCTCTCTTCGCGGCGACCGCCGCCGCGCCGACTACACCGCCGAAGCTCTCGCGCGCGAGCCCGCCACACTTCCTCCCGCCACCGTCATCGTGCCCGTAAAAGGCCACGACCACGCTCTTGCCGATAACCTCGAAGCACTCGCCTCGCTCCACTATCCCGACTTCGAGCTCCTCGTCGTCGCCCGTTCGGAATCCGACGTGCCAGCCGGCGTCATCCCCGCACGCGCCCGTGTCGTCTTCGCAGGCCATGGCGACCCCAATACGGGCGAAAAGATCAACAACCTGCTCGCCGCCATCGCCGCCGCCCGGCCCGAATCGCAAATCTTCGCCTTCGCCGATTCCGACGGCAGAGTCCAACCCGGCTGGCTCCGAGCACTCGCCGCCGCCCTCGAGCAGGACAAGGCCGGCGCCGCTACAGCCTACCGCTGGCACCTCCCGCAGCCTCCCTCCTTCTGGTCCCTCCTGCGCAGCGTCTGGAACAGCGTCATCGCCGGAAACTTCGGCCCTGGCGACAATCCTTTCGCCTGGGGCGGCGCCATGGCCATCCGCCGCGGCACGTTCCACTCCGCCCGCATCGCGGAATACTGGCAAGGCGCCGTCAGCGACGACTTCCGCCTCTCCCAAGCCATTCACGACGCGGGCTTGCGCATTATCTACGCGCCCGGCGCACTGGTCGTCTCCTCAGACCAAACCTCCGCCGCCGAGTTCCTTTCCTGGATCAAGCGCCAGATGATCATCACCCGCGTCTACCATCCGCGCCTCTGGTGGATGGCTATTCTCGGCCACATCGTCTACTGCGGCGCGATGGCCTTATCGGTCTGGGTTGCGGCAACAGGCTCCACCCTCATCGGCGAATACACCCTCGTCACGCTCCTCGGACTCGGCATGCTCAAAGGCACCAACCGCGCCTCGATCGCCAAATCCGCGCTGCCCACCTACAAAACCTGGTTCGATCGCCACGGCTGGGTGTTCACATGGTGGGTCCCGCTGGGCACCTGGGTCTGGCTCTATGGCCTGCTGGCGTCCTGCTTCACCAACACCATCGAGTGGCGCGGTAACCGCTATCGAATCAGTTCCGGGAAAACCCGGAAGTTGTACACTTGAGCTTTAAGGGAGTCTCATCATGACCAGAGTCGACTACGTCAAAACCCGCGCCAATGACGCCATCCGCACGCAGATGCACTATGCCCGCAAGGGCGTCATCACCGAAGAAATGCACTACGTCGCAAGGCGCGAGCGCATTACGCCGGAGCTCGTCCGCGACGAGGTCGCCCGTGGCCGCATGATCATTCCCGCCAACATCAACCACACCTCGCTTGAGCCCATGTGCATCGGCGTCGCCTCGACATGCAAGATCAACGCCAACATCGGCAACTCCGCCACCACTTCCAACATTGAAGAGGAACTGGAAAAGCTTCGCTACTCGGTCAAATACGGCGCTGACACCGTCATGGACCTCTCCACCGGCGGCGACATTCCCCTCATCCGCAAGGCGATCATCGCCGACTCACCCGTGCCCATCGGCACCGTGCCCATCTATGAAGGCCTCTCGCGCGTGCGCCGCGTCGAAGACCTCACCATCGACGTCATGCTCGAAGTCATCGAAGAGCAGGCCGAGCAGGGCGTCGATTACATGACCATCCACGCCGGCGTCCTCATACAGTACGTCCCCCTTACCACCAAACGCATCACCGGCATCGTCAGCCGTGGCGGCAGCATCCTCGCCGAATGGATGGTAAAGAATCACAAGCAGAACTTCCTCTACGAAAACTTCGACCGCATCTGCAAGATCTTCCAGAAGCACGACGTCAGCTTCTCGCTCGGCGACGGCCTTCGCCCCGGCTCCGTCGCCGACGCCAGCGACGAAGCCCAGTTCGCCGAACTCGAAACCCTCGGCGAACTCACCAGGAAAGCCTGGGAGTATGACGTGCAAGTCATGATCGAAGGTCCCGGCCACATTCCGATGGACCAGATCAAGCTCCAAGTCGACAAAGAAGTCGAGATGTGCCACGAGGCGCCTTTCTACACGCTCGGCCCTCTGGTGACCGACATCGCGCCCGGCTACGACCACATCACCTCCGCCATCGGAGCCGCCATGATCGGCTGGTACGGCGCTTCCATGCTCTGCTACGTCACGCCTAAGGAGCACCTCGGGCTGCCCAACAAGGAGGACGTCAAGCAGGGGATCATCGCTTATAAGATCGCCGCCCATGCCGCCGACGTGGCCCGACACCGCCCCGGCGCGCGCGACCGCGATGACGAACTCAGCCGCGCCCGCTACAGCTTCGATTGGAACCGCCAGTTCGAACTCTCGCTCGACCCGGAGACCGCCCGCGCCATGCACGACGAAACGCTCCCCGAGGAAGGCTTCAAGGAAGCCCACTTCTGCTCTATGTGCGGGCCCAAATTCTGCTCCATGAACATCTCCTCCAAGGTCGGCGAACTCACCATGGAGGAGGCGCAGGCCGTCGCCGGCGGTGAGCGTCTGGTCCAGCTCGGCGGCTGAAGCATGGCTCCGGGTGACCGCGTTCTTTGCCTGGCCATTCCTGAACTCTCCCGGCTCGAACAGATCTCCGCTGCCATTGAACACGGCGTGCTTGTCTGCATCGGTGATCGCGATCAGGTCGCCGAAGGACGCCGCGCAGCGGTGCACCTGGAAAACGTGATGTTCGTTCCCGCCACTCTCGATGAGATCCCCTGGCAGGAAGGCTACTTCAATCACATCCTCGATCCCGCCGGCGGATGGGAGCCCACTCCCTTCATCTGCCGCGAAATCGCCCGCGTACTCGCCCCCGGCGGAACTGCCGCCCTGGCTTTTCCTGAAAATGAGCCTTTCCTTCAAGCCGGTCTCCACCTTCGCGAAGGCGGACTCCTGACCAAACCTTAATCCCGTCTTTCCACCGGGAAAGCCTGCCGAAATAGGGCTCCCCTGAGCATTTTCTAATCCAAGAATGATCCTGAAAGCGGCAGCCGTTTCCAACACAAGATGATCCTGAAAAATGAAGATGAGGAGGCCGCATCGCGGCCGACTTCCTTTCTTCGGTTTTTGGGTTTGGGAC
>VFZE01000062.1 GCA_016871315.1 Acidimicrobiia bacterium
ACCGAAAACTCGAGCAGGCGCTCGCCGATGATGAGATTGAAGCGGTCGACCTCTGCCTGCCCACCCATCTGCATGAGCCGGCGGCCATCGCCGCCCTTCAGGCCGGCAAGCATGTCTTGGTGGAAAAGCCCATGGCGCTCGACCACCAAGCCTGCCAGCGCATGCTCGAGGCGGCCGCCAAGTCCGGCAGGCTGTTGATGGCGGCCCAGGTACTGCGCTTCTGGCCCGATTACCAGCCCCTCATCCAGGCCCAGCGCAGCGGCAACCTCGGTCCACTGCGGGCCGCCATGTTCCGCCGCCGGTGCGCCGCGCCGGCCTGGGGCAAGTGGCTGCAAGATCCCAAAAAGGGCGGCGGTGGTGTGTTCGATTTGCTCATTCACGACGTGGACATGTGCGTGCACCTGTTCGGGCTGCCGGAGCGCGTCTCCGCCACTGGATACGTGGACCTCGCCGCGGGCATCGATTTGATCACCGCGCAGCTTCACTACGGCTCACGCGGGCCGGTGACGATTACCGGCGGTTGGCATCATCCCAGCGCCTATCCTTTTTCCATGGAGTACACGGCGACCTTTCAGGAAGGGACGCTCGAGTATTCCTCCGCCGGGCGGCCTGTCACACTCTATGACGCGTCCGGGCAAGCCAAGCCGCTCCAGGTTCCGGAAAAGGACGGCTTCGTCGCGGAGCTCGAGTATTTCCTTGCTTGCGCCAAGAACGCCAAGACGCCGGAGTTGTGCCTGCCGCGGGAATCCGCCGAGGCAGTCAAGTTGACCTTGGAAATGGTGGACGCAAGGGGGTAGGAACCGGCCGTACGTGCAGCCCGGCTTTCCGAATGGGTATGCTAGCCCGCGGCTCCGGCGCCGGCGGATACTGGAGCAGACTTACCGCGCCGCTGCTCATTCCCAAACTGGCCACGCCGGTCGCGAACAGTTCCTCGCGTCCAAGGAATGTGTGGGCGAGGAAGCGCCGGCCCTTGGGACCTAGGCCCGGCATGCAGACCACTCCGTTCGCGGCCAGCCTTTCCTTAATCGTCCTCAAGTACGAGTACGCGCCTTCCTGAATGTCGACGATCTGAGTTCCCAAACGCCGCTCCGATGCGCGGTGGATCCGCCGGATGATCGTCTGGCCGATCCAGGAGCTGCTGCCTCCGTGCTCGGCTCCGTGAACTTGAAGGAACGGAATCGCTTGCTGGCGCAGAGTGGCGTGCAGCACGCGCCGGCTTCCAAAGGGACATTCCCAGAGGATCGCTCCCTTGCCCCGCGCTAGCGCCTCGCGCAGATGTTGAATGCCTTCCACCTGGTCCTTTTCCGGCCTCCGGTCGCGCACGGACCAGCGGCGGCGGCAGACCTCCCTGAGCATTGCCTCCAATTCCGGGGCACTACTTTCAGGGAAGCAGCGCTCTAGGCTCTCCCGAATCGCCCGTAACCGCCCCACTCGTAATCCGCGGTCTGCCTTAGTGACTGCCTCCTCGATCGCCTGACCTATGGGGAGAGGAAACCATCGTGCAACGGCCAGCACGGCGTACCCGAGGTCATCAAATGTGATTAGCTTCATCTTCGGCGTCATGGCATAAGATGTCTTATCCCGCTTCACCGGACTCCCCACACCCGGTCCCTCTTCGGCCGCGTCTCCGCCACCACCGGCGTCCCCCGCCACGTGCAGTTCTTTTCACACTCCTGCCAGCAACCACAGCTATTATGGCTTATCATCGGTGTCCCACGCGCTACTGCCGCTTCGCAGCGAGCGCTCTCGGCGCGCCAAACTCCTTACGCGACTCCCCACTACTTCGCCCTCGAACTCATCTTCTGACATCCTATAAACGATGACCTTTCTCGACCTTCTCCACTCCGCCGTGGAAGGACCCCTCGACGCCGCACAAGCAGAACAAGCCATGAGCCTCCTGCTGGAAGGCAACGCCTCGCCTGCGCAAACCGCCGCCTTCCTCACCGCCCTCCGCGTCCGCGGCGAAACCGGAGAAGAGGTCGCCGGATTCGCCCGCGCCATGCGCGCACGCGTCAATCCAGTCGACCCCGGCCCAGGCCCCGTCATCGACACCTGCGGCACCGGAGGCGACGGCCAGGGCACCTTCAACGTCTCCACCGTCGCCGCCTTCGTCGCCGCCGGAGCCGGAGCCCGCGTCGCCAAGCACGGCAACCGTTCCATCTCCAGCCAGTGCGGCAGCGCCGACATCCTCGAGGCCCTCGGCGTCAAAATCACCCTCGACCCCGCGCAAATGGGTCAGTGCATCCGCGAAACCGGCATCGGTTTCCTCTTCGCTCCCGCCCTTCACCCCGCCATGAAGCACGCCCAACCCATCCGCGTCGAACTCAAGATGCGCACCGTCTTCAACATGCTCGGCCCGCTCACCAATCCCGCCGGCGCCGAGGCCCAACTCATCGGCGCCTGGAGTCCTCTCGCCGCAGAACTCATGGCGCAGGCTCTCCTTCAACTCGGCCTCAAGCGCGGCTTCGTCGTCCACGGTCACGACGGCATGGACGAGATCACCACCACCTCCGCTACCCTCGCCTTTGAAATCCGCGACGGCGCCCTGGACCGCATCGAACTTCACCCCGACGATTTCGGCATCCGCATCGCCAGGCCCGCCGACCTGCGCGGCGGCGACAGGGAATCCAACACCACCATCGCCCGCGCCGTGCTCAACGGCGAAAAAGGGCCCCGCCGCGACATCGTCCTCGTCAACGCCGCCGCCGCGCTTGTCGCCTCCGGCCACGCGGAAGACTTCCGCCAAGCCATGTCCCTCGCCGCCGAATCGCTTGACTCCGGAGCCGCCCGCAAAAAGCTCGAAACTCTCGCCGAATTCACCCACCGCCTTTGACTATGAGAAGTCTGCGCTAGGTTTCAGCTCGCTGGCCGCGCAACTCCGTTAAACCGTTCCACCCGCCGCCAGCGGCGGCGCTAGCGGATCATATTCACGCTGCACGAACTGTCCCGTGAACGCATGGAACCGAAGCTGCGCCATCAATTGGATCCGCACATCATCGGTCCCCGTTCCCCGGAAGCTGCGCAGGAACCCGGCCAGGTTCCCCACCGCTGCCAGATCCTCGAACGTGTGGAATTTGAGCGTGTCCTGATACAGCTCCTGCTTGCCCGCTGGCGTATGCTCGTACACGGAGCTGAACAGCGTCGTGTAATCCTCCAGCAACTCATCGCTTGACCGGTCGCGCTGCATCAGCTTGCGCCCCTCCAGGCTGTACAGCTTTCCTCCCAGGCCCGTGAATTCCAGGTAGTATCGTATCTCCGCCTCGCCCGTTTCCGGATTGATGCGCAGATAGTTGAAGTAGCTGCGATGTTCATCGATCGGGAACGTAACGTCGGCCTGCCCCTGGAAGTTCGTCAGCCGGATCGCTCCCTGCATCCGCGCCTCGTGCTCGCTTCCCTCGATGAACTCGTTGATGTCTTTGATGATCATCCGCACCGAGAACGTCGTCCGCTGTCCCACCATCTGCTCATCGAACGTCAGCCCCACTCCGGCAGGCAGCCGCGTGTCCAGCAGCGGGCTCAGCAGCGTGTTCGTCGGCAGTTTTCCCGCCTCCGCCTTCCGCAGCAGGTAATAGAAGCCGAACCGCCCGGGCTTGCTCTCCACGTGGAAAATACCCAGTGACTGCGCGGTCGGCTCCACCGGCAGGTCAGTGATCCAGCGCCCGATCATCAGATCCTTGTTCAGGATCCGGATCTCGTCTCGGAATTGCGTAAAGTCGTTCAGCTGAAAATGCTCCGCCGTGAACGTCGGCGCAATCAGCCCCTCCAGCACGCCCATCAGCTGGTAGCGGCTTTCCAGCCGCCCGTCCGGCTTGTTGTCGAACGACAAGTAAGCCATCCCGCCCGCCTGGTTCGCGTTCGAGATCACCTCCATCCGCCATGCCCCTTGCAACTCCTGCGCCGTCGGCACTGCCGCCTTCTCATACAGCTGCCGGTGGTCCTCCGCCGTCATCTGCGAAAAGTCGTAGGCGCGCGTCATCGGGAAAGTGAACATGCGCAGCCCGTTCGGATACTCACCCAGGTAAACGCGTCCGATCAGCAGATCCTTCGACACCACTTTGAATACGTCGTAGAATCCCTGCCACGGCGGGTCCAGGTACCGCAGCAGCACGTAGTCCCCGGGCGGCAGATCGCCCGTCTGCTGCTTGATCGTGATCTTCTCCAGTGAGTTCCTCGCGTTGATCCGGCCGTCGGTGTCCGACGTCAGGCCGACGAACTTCTTTCCCTTCGCCGTGAACTTCTTCTTGAAGCCCGTGTACAGCATCGCCGACATTTCATTCAGCACGTTGCCTTTCGGGAAGAAGCCTTTCCAGTACTCATCGTTTTCGATCCGCTCGGCGGCGATGTCGATATTCCGTCCGCCCTTGTTCTCCATCACCTCGATCGGCTCGCACGGCGCCCGCTCGAAGATCCGCTCCAGCTCTACTTCGCTCAGCGAAATTACTTCCACAGGCTTCAGCCCTGCGAATCCCACGCTCACCGGCGGCGCAGGATAGGCGTCGCCCCCTTCTGCCTTGATCACCCGCTCCGCTATCCGCTCGGCCACCGCCGAGATCGTCAGGAACGGATTCACCGCCAGCGCCGACGGCAGAATCGCTCCATCGGCGACAAACAGACCCTTGTGCACGCTGCCATCGGCGGCGAATACCCGTCCGAACTGATCCACCACTCCGGAAACGTAGTCCTCCCCCATCGGGCAGCCGCCCAGCGGATGCGCCGTCACCAGGTGGCCGAGATTCAAAAACGACCACAGCGGGTTCGGCAGGAAGCTCGCCCCTTCCCGCCGCGCATGCCGCCGCAGCTCTTCATTGATCAGGCTGAAGATCTTCTGCTTGCCCGCCCCCGGCCAGGAAATCGTCACTCGTCCATCGCGTTCCGTGATCGGACGCTCCCACCGGAAGTAGCCCTTCACGTCGTCGATCCCCATGCACAGATACAGCATCGTGTGGTTCAGCGCGCCGTCGGCATGATACGGCTCCTTGCCGAAAAAGTCGCGCGCCACCCGTTCGGCCTCGGCCGCCTCGTCGCCGGCGTCGGTATCCTCGCCGCGCAACGACGCGAAGGCCACTTGCGCCCCCCTCACATACGCCTTCGCAAACGTCAGATCCTCGATCGTGAACCGCTTTCCCGCCGGCCCATCCTGGTTGTACCGGATCGCCGCCACAATCGTCGGCCCTGGCGGCATCTTCGCTCCAGGACTGTTCGGATGGTTGCCGAATCCCAATACCTGCGTCCGGTTGTCTCCGTTGTAGGCCAGCCCGAAGAAATCCCCGTTGCCGCCAAATCGCGTGCCGATCGCTGCCGAAACCGACAACCCGTGCAACTGCGATGACCGCAGAAGTATCTCCGTCGAATTGATCGAACCCGCCGCCAGAATCACGTTGCGCGCATTCAACTGAAATCTCTTGCTCGATTTCTTCGTCTTGTAATGCCGCCCGTGAATCTGCCAGCCGCCTCCATCCAGCTTCTTGATGTATTCCACCTTCGTCTGCGTGTAGATCTCCGCCCCGCCCTTGGCCGCCATCGGCAGGTAGTTCATGTACAGCGTGTTCTTCGCTCCCACGTTGCAGCCCGTGACGCAGTCACCGCAATCAATGCACGGCTTCTGATCCACCCCGTGCGCGTTCTTGCCGTCTATGTCGAAGTTCACCGCGATGTTCAGCGGCTTAGCCTCCAAGCCGGCCTGTGCGGCGCGTCTTTGGAGCGCCTGCACTTTCGGCAGTTGTCCCGCACGCGGATGAGGAAGCGCCGCCAGCGTCTTCACCGCCTTGTCGTAGTACGGCATCAGCGTGCTGCGCGTCACCTGCTTCGGCCAGCCGTCGATTTTGAACACATCTTCGTCGGGAATGATCGCCACGTTGGCGTTCACCAGCGATGTCCCTCCCAATCCGGAGCCTTTCAGTACCGAGATATCGGGATAATTCAGCACTTCATACAGCCCCAGCGGGTTCGCGTCGGAGCGCACCTCCGATACATACTTGTCGAACTCATCGGGAAACTCTCCCACCTTCCACTCCTTGCCCCGTTCCAGAATGCACACGCTCGGCTTCGGGTTCAGCGTCGAGTTGGCGATCCGTGCCGCCGTGATCGCTCCTCCATAGCCGGAGCCGATGATTACAAAATCGTAGGAATCCTTCAGCTCGTTCCAGTCACGAGAAAGCATACTGTCCTCCGTTCTTCCACGCAGAACTCGTCGTGGGTTGATCCTTGTGGTTAAATCCTACTGGATTAGGACAGAAATGGCAAAGGGTTTTTGCCCGTACTACATTGGACGTTGAAGCCCCACGACGCATACAACAACTGCCCCAACGTGCCGTTCATCACGTGGTGTAGCAGCACGGCGCCGGTTGGCAGCAGGAACCCGATCGCCGCCGCCGCCGCTCCCGTCAGCGCCCGCGCGTCTCGCCTGGAAAGAAAATGCCAGGCCGCCGACACGGCGAAGACCGCCGAAACCCCGCAGACAATCGGATATGCCGCCAGCAACCCCTGTGCTGCCGCAATCTGCCACGACGGCTTCTCCAGCCAATTCGCCGTCAGGAACAGCGATGCCGCCTGCGCCGGCAATGCAAAAATCTCATCCTTCGGGAGCCGTCCTCCTCTCCGCGCGGCGCGGTTTTGACCGACCGCAAAAGTCGAAATCTAAGCCTCGATGCATGTCGGCTCCTTATTTCAGCAATCCGGCAAGCCGCTCCGGATCGTTCACCGGTAACTTGCACGTGTAATTCTCGCATACATACGCCGTCGGCGCCCCGTCAATACTCGTCATCGTCCCGATCACCTCCAGCCGTGCGCTCATCCTTTTCTTTCGCTCCCCGCTCGTGATCGGGACCAGAATCTTGTGCGGCAAAAAACGCGAGTGCACCTCGCCGAGCATCGCCTGCATCGCCGCGCCCTCCTCACCCACAATCACGATCTGCTTTCGCGCCGCCTTCCCGTACCCATGCGACATCAACAAGCCTGGGTACGCCTCCGGGTCCGCCATCAACTTTTCGGAAAACGCGCGCAGCAGCCGCCCTGCCGCCTCCCGCAGCTGCTTGTTGTCGCTGAACTCCGCCAGCCTTATCAGGTTCATCGCCGCCACCGAATTGCCCGATGGCTCCGCGCCGTCGTAGCCGTCCTCCATCCGCATCCACAGCTTCGCGTCCTTGCCTTGCGTGGTGTAGAAAGCTCCCGACTCCTCGTTCAAGAACCGCTGCTGCATCTGCCGCGTCAACTCCTCCGCCGCATCCAGGTAGCGCGGCTCCCCCGAGGTCTCGTACAGATCCAACAAACCCTGCGCGAAGAACGCGAAATCGTCCAAAAACCCCTCTATCCCCGCTTCCCCTTCCCGGTATCGCCGCAGTAGGCTCCCTTCCCGATACATCTTCTCCAGAACAAAATCGGCCGCCCGCCGCGCCGCTTCGCCATACCGCGCTTCTCTCAGCACCGCTCCGCCCTTGGCCATCGCCGAGATCATCAGCCCGTTCCACCCACTCAGCACTTTATCGTCACGCAACGGCCGCGGCCTCCCCGCCCGCGCCGCAAGCAACCTCTCGGCAGCCTTATCCACCTGCTCCGCGCGGATCTTAAACCGCCGCGCCGTCTCCCCGCTCGTGTGCCGCCGCCGCGGAATCGTACTCGCTTTCCCAACCCCGTACTGAAAGATCATCCATTCCGCACTCGGCTTTCCCAACGCCTTCTCGATCTCCGCTGCGCTCCACCGGTAGAACGCCCCCTCGCCGCCCTCGCTGTCGGCATCCTCGGCCGAATAAAACCCGCCCTCGGCCGACCTCATTTCCCGCAACACGTAATCCAGCGTCCCCCGCGCCTCGCCGGCAAACTCCTGCCTCCCCGAAATCTGATACGCCTCCAGATACACAACCGCCAGCTGCGCCTGGTCGTACAGCATCTTTTCAAAATGCGGCACCCTCCACGCCGCATCCGTCGCGTAACGGTGAAAGCCTCCTCCCACCTGATCCCGGATCCCTCCCGCTGCCATCGCCTCCAGTGTCCGGAACACCATCTGACGCCCATCCTCGCCGCCGTAACGAAGCAAGAACTGCAGCGCCACCGGCCGCGCGAACTTCGGCGCCCCGCCGAATCCTCCATGTTCTTTATCGAATGTCGACCGGTAATGCTCCACGGCCGCCTTCACCGAACCCTCATCGAGAGAAGACTCCCCAGCCGCCGGCGCATTCAATTCCCGCAGCCGCGCCGCCATCGCCTCGCTTGACCGCTCCAGTTCCGCGCGCTCCGTCTTCCATGCCGCGCTCACACGCTGGAGCACCTCCTTGAACCGCTCCGGCGGAAAATAGGTGCCCCCGAAAAACGGCTTCCCCTCCGGCGTCAGCCACACCGACATCGGCCACCCGCCATGGCCCGTTGTCCCCACCACGTACGCCATGTACAGCCGGTCAATGTCCGGCCGCTCCTCCCGGTCCACCTTGATCGCTACAAAACCCCGATTCAGCATCGCCGCGATCTCCGCGTTCGCGAACGACTCCCGCTCCATCACGTGGCACCAGTGGCAGGTCGAGTACCCGATCGACAGAAAGACCGGCTTGCCTTCCTTCACCGCCCGCGCGAACGCTTCCTCGCCCCACGGATACCAGTCCACCGGATTATGCGCGTGCTGCAGCAGGTAGGGGCTTTTCTCACCCGCCAGCCGGTTCGCCGCCGGTCCCTGCTGCGCGCAGGAGAACACCGCCGCCAGCGCCACTGCCAGCCATCGCTTCACCACTTTATCTTCGCCTACTCGGCCGCCCGCACGTCCTTCACCACTGCCTGCCAAGGCGCATAGCCGCGCGCCGCCGAATAATCATCGTGCTCCAGCCGGAATGCGATATCCAGGCTCCGGCCCGGCTCGAATTCCTCCGCGCGCTCTGCGAAATTCCACGCTTTCATCTGCAAACTTCTCCCGTTTTGCATCACGCGGAACCGCAGGTGCTTCTCCTTGATCAGCGTCGGCTGATCCCGCAGTTGCACTCCCCTCACCGCCACTACCGGCGCCGGATTCCCGTACCCGAACGGCCCCAGCCCCAGCACTTCCTCCACCACTCCATCGGTAAGCTCCCCCAACGACGCCTCCGCGTCAATTTCCATGTACGGAATCAAATCCTCCACGCTCAGCCGCGAATCCGCATATTCCTGGAAGCGCCGCCGGAACTCCTCAATCCGGCCCGCCTCCATCGTCAACCCCGCCGCCTGCCGGTGTCCTCCAAACTTCGCAAACATCTCCGGCATCGTCTCCAGCGCCTCCAACAGGTGAAACACCGGAATGCTTCGCCCCGATCCCTGCGCTAGTCCCGTCTCCGCATCGATCCCCAGCACGAACGCCGGGCGGTGAAACCGCTCCACCACGCGGCTCGCCACGATCCCCACCACGCCGCGGTGCCATCCCTCCCCGGCAAACACCAGCGACTTCATTGCATCGGTTACCGGCTCCTGCTCGCAGATCTCAAGGATTTGCCGCACCATATCCGCCTCGGTCTGCTGCCGGTCCGTATTCAGCTCCTGCAACTCCCCGGCTATCCGGCGCGCCTCCGCTGCATCCCGCGTCAAAAACATCTCGATCACCTGGCGCGCGCTCGCCATTCTTCCCGCCGCATTCATCCGTGGCGCGATCCGGAACGCAACCTGGTGTGCATTCAACCGGTCCCCGGCCTGGAACCCCGCCACCTCCAGCAGCGCCCGCAGCCCCGGATTCCCCGTCGAACTCAACCCCGCAAGGCCGTGCTTCACGATCACCCGGTTCTCCCCCGTCAGCGGAACCACATCGGCCACCGTCGCGATCGCCACCATCTTCAGAAACGATTCCGTCAGCCGTTGCACTCGTTCCGCCGGCAATTCGCTCGCCCCCAGCAGCGCCTGCACCAGCTTGAACGCAACCCCCGCCCCGCACAGGTTCTTCTCCGGATACCCGCAGCCAGGCTGGTTCGGATTCAGCACCGCCAGCGCCGGCGGCAGTTCCTGCTCCGGCAAATGGTGATCCGTCACAATGACATCGATTCCCAATTCCGCCGCATAGCGCACCACCTCAATCGCCCGTATGCCCGTATCCACGCTGATGATCAGCTTAACGCCCGTGCGCGCTGCTTCCTCGATCACCTCCGGCCGCATCCCGTAGCCTTCCTTCAGCCGGTGCGGTACATGATATTCAGCCTCAGCGCCCGCCAGCCCCAGCGCCGTCTTCAACAGCACGATCGATGTCGTCCCATCGACATCGTAATCCCCATAAAGCAGAATCTTTTCCTTCTCCGCGACTGCCCGCCGCAACCGCTCCGCCGCTTCCCTCACCCCTTTCATCAACTCCGGCGCATGCAACGATTCCAATCGTGGATGCAGAAACTCTCGAGCCGGCTCCGCCTCCTGATAACCCCGCCGCATCAGTATCCGCGCCGCCAGCCGCGAAATCCCAAGCTCCCTCGCAAGCCCCTCCGCCTGCCCCGCATCTCCTTCCGGCAAAAGCCACCGCGATCGTGGGGCAAGCTTCCGCTTGCGCGGGGCTTCAGCCTCGCCCCATCCGCGTTTATCGGCGTTCATCAGCGGCCATCACCCGCACGCTAATTATTCGAAAAATACCCGCCCATCGGCTCGGAATCGTCATCAAACGGCCCCATCTCTTCCATCTCCTCGATCTCATCCATGATCTGGATGAAATCCCGGTACCACGGCGTCGACACATCGTACAAGTACGTGTTGCCCTGATAATCGAAGGAAATCTCCAGCGAGCAGATGAACCCCTCATACCCGCTCAGCTTTTTCAGCCGCCGCTCAAAATCCCGGTACTCGTCCCTGGGCAATTCCAGCGATTCCAGAATCTGCTCCACCCGCTTCACCATATCCCCGCTGAAGCTCCGGTGATGAAAAACCACCAGCTTCGCATCCAGATCCTTGGCGATCTTCAGAAACAGGTGCGGATCGGAATACTTTTCCTGGTCCCAGTGCACCGTCTTGCCCGGCTCGCTCAGTCTCGGCGTGCCGTGAAAGACCACAAACCGCCCCTCCGTCAATGCTTGTTCGATTTCCGATCTCAGACTGTCCAGGTCGTTTCTCATGAGCGCTGCGCGAGCACCAGAATATCATGCTGCCCCGCAAGTTCACGAGCCGCCGGCGTCACAATCGTCTTTGCGCCGATGAAAATCTTTTGCCCCGCCTGCATTGCCGCACGTACATCCGCCTCGCAGACAAAATCCACAATCTTCACCGCCGGTTTCTCCGCAACCGGTGCCGGGGACGCCGGCGCCGGACACGCGCAGCTGGCGGCAGCGGCAGCCGTCGACCCGGCGCCTTTCTTGGCCAGAAACCGGTCCACCACGGCCGCCGTGTTGCTGGAGGCAGATCTTGCCGGAGCAGGTCCCGCTTCAAATCCCCGCTGCGCCAGAAACTTCTCCACCGCCGCCGAAACCGGACTCGCCGCCACCACTCCCGTTGCCTGCGAATCCGGAAACGCCTCTTCCACCGTCCGCACCACGTAGGCCAGTCGCTTGATGTTCACCAGGTGCTGCGGTCCCACGTTGTCGGAGGTAATGTTACCCGCCATCGCTCCGCAGCCCAGCGTCATCGCCGGGAAAACGCCCGTCGTGATCCCGGTCGACCCCTGCGGCGCAGGCGTGTTCACCAGCACGCGGAACGCCGGCATCCGGATGCCGTACTCCCTTGTGTGCGCATCATTCTTCGAGTGAATCACGCACGTATGCCCCAGCCCCCCGAACTTCAGGATCGCCTGACAACTGCGAACCTGCTCCTCCCAATCCTTCACCGCCAGCAGGCTCAGCACCGGACTCAGCTTCTCCATCGACAAAGGATGCTTCTTGCCCACACCGCCGATTTCCACCACCAGAATCGACGTGTTCTCCGGCACACTGAATCCCGCCATCTGCGCCAGCTTCCCTGGAGCCTGCCCCACGCAATTCGGATTTATGCGCCAGTTCGGCGCAATCAGCAGTTTCCCCAGCGTTTCGGTTTGCTTCGCGTTACAGAGGAATGCGCGGTTCGCCTTCAACGCCTCTAGTACCGCCGCCTTCTGCTTCTCCAGCACCACCAGCGTCTGCTCGCTCGAACAAACCGTGCCGTAGTCGAACGATTTCCCTTCCACCGTCTTGGCTACCGCTGCCGCCAGATCGGCTGACTCATCCAGCAGTACCGGAACATTCCCCGGACCCACGCCGTAAGCCGGTTTCCCGCTCGAATAGGCCGCTTTCACAATCCCGTGGCCGCCCGTCGCCAGAATCACGCCCGTCCGCGGGTGACGCATCAGCGCGTCGGTCCCTTCAATCGTCGCGTTCTGCACGCACTGAATCGAGCCCTCCGGCGCGCCCGCCTTTCGCGCCGCCTCATACAGCACCGCCACCGTTTCACATGTGCAGCGCTTGGCGCGCGGATGCGGGCTCACCACAACAGAGTTGCCCGCCTTCAACGAAATGATCGTCTTGTAGATCGCCGTCGAAGTCGGATTCGTTGTCGGCAGAATCGCCGCCACCACCCCCACCGGCACTCCTATCTCGACAATCTTCTGCTCCGGCGCCTCCCGCAGAACTCCCACTGTCTTCATCCCGCGTATCGTCCGCGGCAGAAGATCGGCATTCAGCAGGTTCTTCGCAATCTTGTCCTTGACGTTGCCGTAGGAGGTCTCCTCCACCGCCAGCTCCGCCAGCCGCCGTGCATGTGCGCGCCCCGCCGCGCCCATCGCCTCGACAATGGCGTCCAGCTGTTCTTGCGAAAACGTCCGCAGCTGCTGGAAAGCGGCGTACGCCTGCTCTACCTTCGCGCGGACTTCTTGAATGGAGACGAGATCGGAATCGTGCAGCATCGCAGGGCAGCTCTAGCGGCCCTTAGCCGAGCGATTTGTCGCCCTTTTTGGCTCCGGGCAGATGTTTTTCCACGTCGCCGTGAGGGTTCGGTATCACGTGCACGGCCACCAGCTCGCCAACGCGCCGTGCCGCCGCCGCGCCCGCGTCCGTCGCGGCCTTCACCGCGCCCACGTCGCCGCGCACCGTCACCGTCACGAATCCGGCGCCGATGTACTCTTTGCCTGTCAGGGTCACGTTGGCCGTCTTTACCATCGCATCGGCCGCTTCAATCGCGCCGACCAGGCCTTTCGTTTCCACCATTCCTAAGGCTTCCATATCCCTCCCAAGAGCAAAACTGCTTCGAATTCTCTAAGCTATCACACCTTCACTCTGATAAGTTAACCCCATGCTCACCCGCCGTTCTCTCATCGCCGCGCCGCTTGCCTTGGCCGCCCAAACCTCCGGCCTCGAACTCTGCATCCACCAGACCACCCTGCTCGGCGCCGGCTTCCGCCGGTCGCTCGAAGCCATCGCCAAGGCCGGCATCAAGCTCGTCGAAGTCATCCCCGCTCACGTCGAGGAGTTCTTCAAAAAGGATGGCTTGCCCGCCGCCCGCCGCCTCCTTGCTGATCTCGGCCTCCGCGCTGTATCCAGCGGCAGCGTCCGAGGCCTATTCGAACCACACCCGGGCCGCGACAAAGCCATCGAACAGTTCAAAGCCTACCTTCCGTTGGCCGCCGAACTTGGCGTCGACCGTCTCGTCTGCCCCTGCGGCTCCGCCGAGCGGCACACCCTCGACGACTACAAACGCGGCGTCGACAACGCCCGCCAGCTCGGCGACATCGTCAAACAATACCGCGTCGTCGCCATGCTCGAGTTCATGCGCGGCTCCACCTTCATCGGCACCCTCCCCAGCGCGCTCGATCTCACGCGCCAAGCCGCGCACACCAACGTCAAACCCATGCTCGACTTCTACCACTTCTGGGCCGGCCTCAGTAAACTCGAAGACCTCGAACTTATCCGTAACGGTGAACTCCACCACGTCCATTTCCAGGATGTCCCCCGCATGCCCCGCGAGCTGCTCGATAACTCCACCCGCGACATCCCCGGTGACGGCGTCGCCCCGCTCCATCACATGTTAAAGGCGCTCCCCCGCAAAGCCTACCGCGGCCCCCTCTCCGTCGAGCTCTTCTACCCCCGCCTCCAAAACGGCGACCCCTACGCAGTCTGCATCGAAATCCGCCGCAAATCCGAAACCGTCATGCGCGCCGCCGGCGTGCTATGAAACGGGCCGCTCCAGCAACCGGCCGCTACTTCTCCTCGCCGGCGTACTTCGCATGCAGGCTCCGCGCGTAGTGATTCACCACCTTCGCCTCATTCCGCGCCACCTCATAATAGACCGCCTTCAGCAGCTGGTCCTTCCGGTTCAGCAGCGTCTCCCGGATCGTCTGCTGCACCCGCGGGTCGGTCAGCTCCCGCTGCCCCGCAGGTTCCTTCGATACCACCTTCAGGATCCGGAACCCCTCCGGCGTACGGATCACCGGTGAAATCTGCCCAGGCTGCAGGCTCATCACCATCTTCCGCAGCTCCACGTGAGCCTGCTCCAGCGATGACTCCGGGATAAACCCCAAATCTCCGCCATTGGTAGCCGTGTTCGGTTCCTCGGAAAAATTCTGCGCGATCATCGCGAAGTCCTCGCCCTGCTTCAGCCGCGCCTCGATCATCTGGATCTTCTGCCTCGCCTGGTCCTCGTTTTGCGCCTTGTCGCTCTTCAGATTCCGCACGTTGGGGTCCGGCTGCGAGGTCACCAGCACCTGCGCCAGGTGCACCTGCGGCTCCGCCAAATTGAAACTCGCCTTGTTCGCGTTGTAGAAATCCGTCACATCCTTGTCTGTTATCGAGATATGCGATGTGATGTCCTTGTTGAACAGTTTCTGGATGCTCAGATCACGCCGTAGCTGCGCCTTCAGCTCCTCCGCCGTGATTTTCCGCGCCGTCAGCTGCTTCTGGAACTCCTCCTGCGTGTACGGCGCCTTCAACTCGTTGAACTTCGCCTCCACTTCGCTGTCCTGCGCCACCAGGCTCCGCTTTTCCGCCCGCTGCAGCAGGATCTCGTTGTCGATCATCCCCCGCAGCACCTCCAGCTTTTGGATCGCCACCTGGTCCTCGCTGATCTCCGGGCTCGGCGACGGGAACTGCAGTTTGTACTGCTTATCCACATCGTCAAAGGTGATCGGCCGCGAATTCACCTCCGCCGCCACACCCGCCGGCGGCGGCTTCTCGCAGGAGTACGTTGTCAGCAGACACGCCGACACTAGGATTGGCAGACAGGAACGAGTCATAAAGCCTACATATTCTAACGCGACTTCGCCAGCCGCTGTTGTGAACTCTCCTGCCACACCCTGATAAGCTCGTTTCCATATGGGCCGCCTCTGGGCATCGCTGGGTCTGCTTGCCTTCGCCTATCCCGCCTACATGCTCGCCATCGTCAATCTCACCCTGGCCCCCTCCTTCCTCACTGCCCCATCCGCCGGCTTTGAAAACCTCCAAATCAGCGCCTTCGGTGTCTTCGCCCCCTTCCTGCGCACTGGACTCACCTATTGGACTCTGGTCCTGCTGCTCTCCCTCACCTCAATTCTTCTCCTTGCCAGATGGTCAAAAGGCCTCGCCGGCCTTCTCCTAGTCGCTCATGGCGGATTCCTCCTTTTCACCGCTTCGATGGTCCTCTCCCGCGCCGGCTTCCGCAGATGGCCCATGGCCATCGCCGCACTCGCCGGTCTGCTTACCGTCCTAGCCGGTCTCCGCTGGATCATCCACTGGATCCCGCGCACATCCGCCGGCTGGAGGCTCCCCGCCGCCGGAGCCACCGTCACGATCCTGCTCGCCCTCGGCCTCCACCAGACCGGCCTCGCTATCGAACGCACTCGCCGCCACGCCACCCAGCGCGTCCTCGACTCCCTCCCCAAGCCCGACCCTGCCGCTCCCTACAATCCTCTCTTCTTCCAGCGCGGCCTCAGCTTCACCGCCGAATGCGGCGTCCGCTACGGCTCCGATGCCTCACGCCTCATGCTCGCCCGGCTGCCCGCCTACGGCGTCAATTCCATTGCCCTCATCCCCTACGGTTGGTCGCAATCGGATCCCCCGCGCATCCGCACCGCCGGCCAGCGCAGCTGGGAAAGCGACTCCGGTGTGGAAATCCTCGCCGCCGAAGCACGCCGCCTAGGTCTCAAGGTTCTCCTCAAACCCCACGTCTGGCGCGTTTCCCCGGACCACTTGCAGACCGAGCAGCTAAGGCGCATCTGGTTCGACGAATACTCGCGCTTCCTCGATCACTACGCTCGCCTCGCCTCCAAAATCCACGCCGACCTCTTTTGTATCGGCGTCGAATTCGGCCCGCTCACCAAGGATGAAGCCGCCTGGCGATCCCTCATCTCCCGTGTCCGCGAAATCTACAAAGGTCCCCTCGTTTACGCCGCCAACTTCGGCGAAGAATTTGAAAGGATCTCTTTCTGGGACCAGCTCGATTACATCGGCCTCGATAATTACTACCCGCTCCCCGACGATTATTCCACCTCCGAAATGATGCAAAAAATCGAAGCCGTACACCGCAAACTCAACAAACCCGTCCTGTTCACCGAAGCCGGCTATTCCGCCGCCGAAGGCGCCCGCCGTACCCCTTGGGCCGATGAAACTCAGAACAAGCTCTCCCTTGACGAGCAGGCGCGCTGCTATGAAGCCCTTCTCAACGCCTTCTATCAAAAGCCCTGGTTCTACGGCGTCTACTGGTGGAAAGTCGGCACCAACGGCTACGGCGGCCCTCTCAACAACTCCATGACCCCTTGGGAAAAACCCGCCATGGAGATCGTCAAACGCTATTTCTTAAGCGGCCTCCGCTGATTCCCGTTTGACCTCAATTGGAATTTCGTAGTAAATTGCAGTCAAAATCACGCTCATTACGGAGGAGCTATCATGGCGGAAGAAAAAGGTCAGGCGCAGGATCAGCCGCGGCTCATCAGCTACATCATCTCTCCTCAAGTCCAGAAGGCCATCGAGGAAAACCCCGCCGAACCCCAGGACGTCATCATCAGCCTCATCGAAGATCCCCACCTCGGCGTCAAGCCCGCCCAAACAGCATTACAGGAATGGATAGTGAGCCAGCTCGACGTCGTCGTCCGCCCCAGTGAGTTCTATCTTTTCGCCCGCCTCACCCCCGATCAGATCCGCGCCGTTGCCATGCGCGGCGAGGTCTATCAGATCTGGCTCGATTCCGATTGCCAGGTCCACCTGCTCTCCTCCGCCGACACCATCAAGGCCCCCGCAAGCTGGCGCACGTTCGAAGCGCGAGGCAAGGGCATCACCTGGGCCGTCATGGACACAGGCATCCGCTACGATCATCCCCACCTGGCCAACAACATCAACAAGACCCTCTCTAAAAACTTCTCCAATTCCCCTGACGAGGAGGACGTCAACGGCCACGGTACTCACGTTGCCGGCATCATCGCCGGCCAGGCTCCCGCGGGGTCGCAGCCCAGCGCCGCCACCCTCCTCGGCGACGACACGAACGTCAAGATCACGCCTCTCGATGCATTGCCTTCCGGTGTCGCTCCCCTCGCCACGCTCGTCAATGTCAAGGTCCTCGATGATAACGGCTCCGGAAAGGCTTCCAGGGCCATCCTCGGCCTCGAGTATCTCCGCCAGTTGAATCAGGCCACCAGCGGCATCACCATCGACGGCGTCAATATGAGCCTCGGCTACCCGTTCGACCCGAAATACTACGGCTGCGGCTACAGCCCCCTTTGCGAAGAGGTCCGCCGCGCCGTCAACTCCGGCCTCGTCGTTGTTATCAGCTGTGGCAATGAAGGGTACGGCATGGTCCGGCTCAAAACAGGTCAGGAAGTTCCCCTCTATCTCCAACTCTCCATCGCCGATCCCGCCAACACCGAAGAGGCCATCGCCGTCGGCAGCACTCACAAGACCAAGCCGCACAATTATGGGATCTCTTTCTTTTCCTCGAAGGGTCCCACCGGCGACGGCCGCATCAAGCCCGACCTCGTCGCGCCAGGCGAAAAAATCCTCTCCTGCTCTCTTCATTTCAACTCTCCCAACGGCCAGCAATATGATTACGAGGAGCGCAGCGGAACTTCCATGGCCGCTCCTCATGTTTCCGGCGCCATCGCCGCCTTCCTTTCCGTCAACAAGGAATTCCGCGCCGATCCCCGCCGCGTCAAGGAAATCTTCAAAAAAACCGCCACCGATCTTGGCCGTGAACGCAGTTTTCAGGGCGCCGGGCTTGTCGATACGCTCCGCGCCCTCATGTCCGTCTAGCAGCCCGTCCCAAAGGAGGACCCAATGAGCATCAAACAACACCGCAGCAAGGAAGCTTCCCTCTGGCAATCCGCCGTCGACGAGATCGTCTCCAAGGCCAAGGCCGGTGGCGCCACTCTTTCCGAGGGCGGCACTGCTCCCGTCAACCGTACCGAACTCGACGACCCTTTCATGGCCGCCGCCAACAACATCGCCGGCCAGGTCGATCAGGGCGTCGCTCCTCCCACCCCGCAGGCGCCCGCCGACGTCGCCACTCTCGGCGTCGCCGAAGTCGTCGAGTTCTGCTCCACCACCGCCTTCAAACTCGCCGAAGCCAAAGTCAAGGCCATCTTCTCCGGCAACGATAAGGAGGTCCGCAAACTCGAAGAGGAGCTCGGCGCCCAGTTCGGCAGTTGTGACCCCAAGTGGGCCCAGGTCATCGCCGTCTACGTCGCCGCTCGCGCCGAAGGCGACAAGATCCCCTACCGCCGGTGGGACAAGCTCTCTGACTTCGTCATCGACGGCCAGCTTCCCGCTAACGCCAAGGTCGCCCTCCTCGCCGACTGGGGCACCGGACAGGACGCCGCCCGCTTCGTCCTCCGCAAAATCGCCGAAAAGAAACCCGACGTCGTCATGCACCTCGGTGACGTCTACTACTCAGGCACTGCCCACGAGTTTCAAAACTACTTCTACAGCGTCTGGCAGCCTGCGCTCAAACTCCCCAAGGTCGCCTGGGGCAACAAACCCGCCGCCCCTACCAAGCCCGCCACCTTCACCCTCTCCGGCAATCACGACATGTACGCCGGCGGCGCTCCTTACTACATCCAAATCGACATGCTCGGCCAGCCCTCCAGCTACTTCTGCCTCCGCAACGATGACTGGCAGTTCATCGCCCTCGACACAGGCCTCCATGACGCCGACCCCCTCGGCAGCGGGGCCACCTTCCTCGAAGATTCCGAAGTCGACTGGGTTAAGGACAAGATCAAGAACGCCGGCAATCGCCGCAGCGTCCTTCTCTCCCACCACCAGCTCTACTCCGCCTTCGAATTCCCCGGCGACAACAAGAGCCGCATCAACCAGCGCCTCCAGAATCAGCTCGGCGGCATCCTTCCCAACGTCACCGCCTGGTTCTGGGGCCACGAGCACACCCTCACTGTCTACAAGAAATTCGCCGATGTCCTCGCCCGCTGCATTGGCCACGCCGCCTTCCCCGTCGGCGTCGGCGAAGCCGTCAAGCCGGACCCCAACATCCCCATGGAGAACGTCACCCTCTCTCCCGATAGCATCGGCGGCCTCTTCCAGCACGGCTACGCCATGCTCGAGCTCAACGGCCCCTCCGCACGCGCCACCTATTACATGTGCGACGCCACCAAGCTCACCGAAACCGCACTCTACACCGAAACCCTCGGCGCCGCCGCCGGCGCAGGCGGTGATTAATCTCAATCTGCCTTCACACCCAGCTGCCAGAACAGAAAACTAAGCCGGTCCACATACTTCTCCACCGTCTTGGTCACCGACAATCCGCCTGAGTGTCCCGCCTGTGTGTCGTAGCTCAGCAGCATCGGCCGGCTCTCATCTGCTGCCCATTGCAATAGCGCCGCCATCTTCCGCCCGTGCAGCGGATCCACCCTCGTGTCTGCATCCCCGGTGATGATCATCGTTGCCGGATACTTCACTCCCGGCTTCACGTTGTGATACGGCGAATACGCACGCAGGTACCGGAATTGCTCCGCATCCTCGCTCGACCCATACTCCGGCACCCAGAACCGCGCCACCAAGAACTTGTGATACCGCACCATGTCCAGCAGCGGATACCCGCACAGCACCGCCTGAAACAACTCCGGCCTCTGCGTCATCGCCGCCCCCACCAGCAATCCGCCGTTGCTGTTCCCTTCAATCGCCAGCCGCTTCGGATTCGTGTACTTCTCCGCGATCAGCCACTCCGCCGCCGCGATGAAGTCGTCAAACACGTTCTGCTTGTTCCCCAGCATCCCCGCCTTGTGCCACGCCTCCCCGAACTCCGATCCCCCGCGCAGATTCGCCAGCGCAAACACCCCGCCATGCTCGGCCCACGCCGCCGCCACCGGCGAAAAGTACGGCCTCACCGACGCGTTGAACCCGCCGTACCCGCTCAGCAGCACCGGATTCTCTCCGTTCCGCGCCAGCCCCTTCTTATGGAACAGAATCATCGGCACCCGCGTCCCATCTTTCGACCGGTACCACACCTGGTTCACTTCATACCGTTCCGCCGCAAACGGAATCTCCTGCCTCGCCCATACTGACTGCGCCCCGCTCGACACCTCCTCCCTCAGAATCCGCGTCGGACTGTCGAACGACACAAAGGAAAAAAACACCTCCCCGCTCGACCACCTCCCCGTCATCCCGCCAACCGACCCCACCCCCGGCAGCTTCACGCTCCTTTCCAGCTTCCCCGCCACCGAATAAACCCCCAACTCCGTCTGCACATTCTTCAGCCTCTCCACCACAATCTTCCCCCCCGCCAGCCGCACCCCCTCGATCACCGCCTCTGACTCCGGAATAATCTCCTTCCACTTTTCCGGCGCCGGCTCGTTCAACCGCACCGCCATCACCCGCCAATTCGGGGCCTTCCAGTTCGTTCTCACTATCAACTGATCCCCCGCCATCTGCCCGAAAAACGCTGACCGGATCCCCTTTCCAATCTGCACTGGCCCGCCGCTCGACTTCAGATCCTCGACAAACAGCTCCGTAAAATCACCCGACGACCCATGAAACACGTTGATCACCAGGTACCTCCCGTCATCCGACAAACTCGCCCCCAGGATGTTACCCGCCCCGTATCCCTCGCCAAAAACCTCACGGTCCTCCCCCACCGCCTTGCCCATCACGTGAAAATAGATCCGCGGCTTCTCACTCCCGAACACCGAATAATAGAATCCCGACTTATCCGGCAACAAACTCACCCCTCCGATCTTGTTCTTCGGCAGTTCATCGCGCAGATGCTCCCGCGTCGCGATATTCAGTATCCGGACCCGCCTCTCATCCTCGCCCCCTTCCCGCACCCAATACACCAGCCACTGGCCATCGTCTGATACATCCGAGATCCCCGCCGACACCATCGCATCCTTGCTCATCGCGTGCGGATCAATAAGAACCTCTTCCTTCCCACCCTGCCGCATCATGATCACGAACTGCTCCTGCTGCGCTCCGCGCCTGCGATAGAAATACCGCCCCCCGCGCATCACCGGAAGCTCAATCGTGTCCCGCCGCTCCAGTTCCTCCAACCTCGAAGCCAGTTTTTTCCGACCTCCCAGCACATCCAGCTTTTCCCGCGTGTACCGGTTCTGCCCCTCGATCCACGCCCGCGTCTCCGCGCTCTTTTGATCCTCCAGCCACCGGTACGGATCTTCCAGTTCCACTCCATGCAGCTTCTCCCGGACCGCCTCCCTCCGCGTCTCCGGCGGTCCCGCCAGCGCCGCCGCCGCCATCACCAATAGCCAACTTTTTTTCACAACCCCACCTCCAGACAGAGTCTACAACACCGCCGCGCGATATACTGTTTCACCATGAACAGGCTGATCCTCGCCCTCCTTGTCTGCGCGCCCCTCGCTTTCCCCCAACCCCACAAGCTCACCAAGGCCGACATTGACCGCTGGATGAAGGAGCTTTCCAACTGGGGCCGCTGGGGCAAGGATGACCAGTTGGGCGCCGTCAATCTCATAACCCCCGCCAAGCGCAAACAGGCCGCCGCTCTCGTCAAGGAAGGTTTCTCCGTCTCCCTCGCCCGCGACACCGACAAGGACAAGGCCGTCGACAATCCCTCCCCCTTCAGCCACGAAATGCGCTGGACCGGAGCCAACACCCCCAACCAGTTCTCCCTCGACTCCTACGGCGTCTCCTACCACGGCTACGCCCACACCCACATGGATTCCCTCTGCCACATGTTCTACGAAGGAAAAATGTACAACGGCTTCTCCCAGCAGGAGGTCACCGCCGCCGGCGCCCAAAAACTCGCCGTCACCGCCTTCAAGAACGGCATCGTCTCCCGCGGCATCCTCATCGACATCCCGCATCTCAAAGGCCAGCCTTGGCTGGAGCCGCCAACTGCCATCTACCCCGAAGACCTCGAAGCCTGGGAGAAGAAAGCGGGCCTGAAAATCTCCTCCGGCGACATCGTCTTCATCCGCACCGGACGCTGGGCACGCCGCGCCGCCAAAGGCCCCTGGAACGTCTCCGCCAGCTCCGCCGGCCTGCACGCCTCCTCTGTCAAATGGCTCAAGCAGCGCGACGTCGCCATGGTCGGCTCCGACGCCGCCAGCGATGTCGCTCCCTCTCAAGTCGAAGGCGTCAACCAGCCCGTCCATCAGTTGCTGCTCATCGCCATCGGCGCCCCCATCTTCGACAATTGCGACCTGGAAGCCCTCTCCAAGGCCGCCGCTGATCGCAAACGCTGGGAGTTCCTCCTCACCGCCTCACCCATCCCTGTCACCGGCGGCACCGGCTCCCCGCTCAACCCCATCGCCACCTTCTAGCCATGCGCCGGGTGTCACTTCTCCTCCTTCTCCTCTCCTCCCCGTCCCTCGCCCAATTCCAATTCCGCCACCACTTCGTCGACCGCGACCTCCCGGGCGCCTCCTACGGCCAAACCTCCTTCGCCGACATCGACAACGACGGCGGCCGCAACCACGCCCTCTTTCTCGAAAACCTCGCCCGCTCCCCCTCCATCAATTGGACGCGCCAGACGCTCAACCCCGGCGGCTCCAACCAGCAAACCGGTGCCCTCGTCGCCGACTTCGACAAGGACGGCGCTACCGACATCGTCATCGCACACCGCGTCCACGCCCCCGCGCTCGTCTGGATGCGCTTTGACGGCAAGACTTGGCAGCGTCAGGTCATCGACCCTGACTTCCTCACTGTCGAAGCCGGCGGCGCCGCTCACGACATCGACGGCGACGGCGACCTCGACATCGTCTTCGGCGGCGACGGCCAAAGCCGCCAAATCTGGTGGTGGGAAAATCCCTACCCCAACTTCACCGGCCCCTGGAAGCGCCGCTTCATCAAAAACGATGGCGCCAATCAGCATCACGATCAGGTCTTCGCCGATTTCCTCGGCGAAGGAAAACCCCAGCTCGTCTTCTGGAACCAGCGCGCCAAGTCGCTCATGCTCGCCCGCATCCCCGCCGATCCCCGCGTCACCGGACCCTGGCCCTATGAACCCATCTTCTCCGGCCAGGCCGGCGAAGGCGTCGCCGCCGCGGCCCAGTACGCCGAAGGCGTCGACTCTTTCGACATCGACGGCGACGGCCGTATCGACCCAATCGCAGGCAACCACTGGTTTCACTTCCGCGACGGCAAATTCCACCCCGTCAAAGTCGGCGCAATCGGCGGACGCATCCGTGCCGGACACTTCCGCCCCTCCAAAACCGCCCAAATCGTCATCGCGCCCGGCGACGGCAGCGGCCCGCTCATCTTCTATTCCTGCGATGGCGACCCCCGCCAGCCCGCCTGCTGGCAGCCTCGCAACCTCCTCCCGCGCGACATGGTCCACGGCCACACCCTTGAACTCGGCGACATCAACGCCGACGGCCACCTCGACATCTTCGCCGCCGAAATGGCCAAGTGGACCCGCTCCCCCGAACCGCGCGATCACAACGACGCCACCGCCTGGATCCTCTACGGCGACGGCAGCGGCAACTTCCGCGCCACAACCCTCGTCTCCGGCGACGGCTGGCATGAAGGCAAGCTCGCCGACGTCGATGGCGACGGTGATCTCGACATCGTCAACAAGCCCTACACCTGGCAGGCCCCGCGCCTCGACATCTGGTTCAACGCTCGTTCCGCAGGATCCAGTCCACCGCCGCGCCGGTAAAATCCTGCACGTACGTCTGCCCGCGGCTCCCCAGGTTCCCCGCCGTCATCAATTCCAGAAACACATCCGGATGCACCCCCACATTCTCAATGAACCGCGTCTCCGGGAATCCCGCGATCGACACCGTGTTCGGCCTCACCAGTAATCCTACCGTCATCGTACTGAACGACTCCGAATAAACCGTCGCGTTCATCGGCTGCACAAACGACAATCCGCCCGCCCCCATCGTCCGCCTTCCGATCAGCAGCCCGCGCTTGTTGTCCTGTATGATCGCCGCGAATATCTCCGCCGCCGACGCGCTGAACTCATCGATCAACACCACCAGCGGCTTCGTGTACGCAATCAACGATCCGTCGCGGTCCCGCACCGGCTCCCCTTCAAAGCTCACGCCGCACACCGGCAGCGGACCCGTCATCCCGCGGTTCTCCTGATATGCGCTCACCACCTGGCTCAAATACGACTCAAGCAGCGCAATAATCCACGGCTCCGCTTCCACCTCCCGCGCGATTTCCAGTGACTGCTGAAAACCGTTCACCAGTTGCAGCGACGGCCGCAGTTGCTGGCCAGGAACCTGGAACCGGTCCTTCATCAGCAGTGTTGCCGCCGTCAGTAAGTAACAGCCTCCTCCCGTATTCCGCGTGATGTCCACGATCAGCCCATCGGTGTTCTGCTCAAAAAACAGAATCTCCGTCAGAATCTCCCGCACCGCGATCGTCGCGCTCGGCGGCGAAAAATTCGGTATCCGCAAATACCCCAGCCGCTTCCCTCCCGCCGTGTACGTCCCCGAAAAATGAAAATCGCTCGGGAATCGCCCCAGCCGCTGTACAAAATTCGGCGGTGGAACAAACGCCGGCGTCCTCCGCCCCCATCCCAGCACAAAACCCTCTCCATCCGCCTTCTGCTCCCTCAGCCCCTGCACCCGCGCATTATGCTGCCGCGCCGTCCAGGTCTCCACTTCCCGCAGCGGCCTCCGGTAATCCACCGCAACCGCTTCCCGCCGCGGACCCAGGCTCAGCGTCGATGGCGCTGGCACCGGCCCCAGCTTCGTCACCGGATATCCGAACCGGTCCCACTTGATCTTGTGCGTCGTCAGCGTCCCGTCCTGCGCACGGATATCGAAATCCGATACCTCCGGCAGCTCATGCGCCCGCGGCACGTTCCCCTGCGGCCGGAACACGATCAGGTCCGCCGCAAACCTCCGCGTCGCGCCTTCATGCCCCAGCTTCAGCAACCGCGAAAACTCGAGGATGTATTGATCCACCGGCTTCCCGTCCACCGCCACCAGCTCATCGCCCACCTCAATCGCATACCTCGATCGCGGCAGCAATTGCCGGTTCACGCTTTCCACTAGCACCTTGCCGTCGTAGATATCCACGAACAGCCCGCTATCGGCCATGAATGACGATCCGTTCAAAAACACCGCGTGCACGTCATTCAAACTCGCCACATATTCCGCGCAGATTTCCAGAAAATCCAGATCATCCAATGACCGCTGGATCCGCGCCAGCCACGGCGTGATCTGCCGCGCATCCACCCCCAGCAGCTGCTTCTTCCACTCCAAAGGCGCATAGTGCTTCATGTACAGCGATGCCAGGTTCTGAAAGTCGTGCACCTTCTGGTCCAGCGTCAATTGCCCCGGCAGCAGCGCCGCCGAAAGAAGTATCAGGAGTAGCCTTCGCATCTGGTGAGTCTATCAGCAGTGGCGCACGCACTTTGCGCCCACTTTGCGTGCTGCGCCGGCACTCGTGCCGGCGATCTTGCTAGAATAGAAAATTCCCCAGGAGCAAATCACTTGGCAGAGAAAAAGACACCCTATCAGTCCAAATACGAAGGCAGTGGCACCTTCACCATCAGCAAGCCCAAGCGCAAGTCCCACAAGAAGCGGCAGACAAAGCTCAAGAATCCGCAGCGCGGCGCGCGGCGTTAATCCCTCTCGCCGCCCATGAAGATCAAGGAACTGAAACTTCATCCGGTGGCAATCGCCGACGGGCCCTTGCGTAGTTCCTACGGGCGTCACGCCCCCTACGCGCTGCGCACCATCGTCGAGCTCAAAACCACCGACGGTCTCACCGGCATCAGCGAAACCTACGGCGGCGACGCACCCCTCGCCGCTCTCGAAGCCGTCCGCCATCTCGTCGAAGGTCGCGACCCCTTCCAGCTCACCGCTCTCTGGAAGGACCTCGGCGAACGCGCCGAGCAGGACCGCGCCTCCATGGACCGTGACAAGTCTATCGACCGCAGCCAGACTTACCTCGTCCCCGGCGAAAACCCGCTCGACGTCCATACCCGCACCTTCGCCGCTGTCGAAGTCGCCTGCCTCGACATCATCGGCAAAGCCACCAACAAGCCACTCTGCGATGTCGCCGGCGGCCGCGCCCGCTCCTCGCCTACCTTTTCCGCCTACCTTTTCTATAAGCACGGCGGCGGCGGAGGAATGGGCGATGACGTCCGTGACGACGAATACGGCGAATGCCTGGACCCCAAGTCCATGGTCCGCCAATGCAAGCAGATGATCGCCAACTACGGCTTCAAGGAGATCAAGCTCAAGGGCGGCGTCCTCGACCCGGACGACGAAATCGAAACCATCAAGCAGCTCCGCGCCGAATTTGGCGCGGACTACCCGCTCCGCATCGATCCCAACTGCGCCTGGTCCGTCGAAACCTCCGTCAAGGTCGGCCGCGCCCTCAAGGAAGAGCTCTCCGGCGGCGGATATCTCGAAGATCCCGCCGCGGGCATGGAAGGCATGGCCGAAGTACGCCGCCGCCTTCTTGCCGAGAATAACGAAACCCCGCTCGCCTCCAACGTCGCCACCACCTGCTTCCAGCACCTCCCCGTCGCACAGCGCCTCGACGCTGTCCAAATCGTCCTCTCCGACCCCCACTACTGGGGCGGCATCCGCAATCAGCAGCATCTTTCCAAGTTCTGCGAGGTCCTCGGCATGGGCCTCTCCATGCACTCCAACAACCACCTCGGCGTTTCCATGATGATCATGGCCCACGCCTCCGCCTGCTGCCCCCATCTCACCTACGCCTGCGACACTCACTACCCCTGGCAGACCGAGGTCGATGAAGTCGTCCTCGGCGGCCGCGTCCCCATCGTCGATGGCTGTGTCGAAATCACCGATAAGCCCGGCCTCGGCGTCGAACTCGATTACGATCAGCTCGCCCGCGGCGTCGAGCGCTACAAGAACCTCCCCTATCGCAAGCGCGACGACGAAGCCGAAATGCGCAAGCACGTCGATCCCAACTGGAAAAGAATCCTCCCTCGCTGGTAAACCGTCATGAATAAAGAACTCGCCATCAAGCTCCGGGGCGTCTTTGGTTTCCCCGTCACCTCCTTTAAGAAAGACCTCTCGCTCGACCTCGACGCCCAACGCAGGAACGTCGACGAGATGACCAAGCACCCCTTCTGCGCCATCGTCGCCGCCGGCGGCACCGGCGAGATGTACTCCATGACCGTCGAGGAGAACATCGCCGTCGTCAAGGCCAGCGTCGAAGCCACCGCCGGCCGCATGCCCGTCGTCGGCGGCGTCGGCTACAACACCTCCATGGGCATTGAAATGGCACGCGGCATGGAAAAGGCCGGAGCAGCCGCCCTGCTCGTCATGCCGCCCTACTACACCAACGCCCCCACCGAAGGCCTCTACGCCTACTACGAAGCCATCGGCAAGGCCACCGCTCTCCCCCTCTCCCTCTACAGCCGCGACTGGGCCGTCTTCACCCCCGAAATGGTCGCCCGCCTCTGCGAGCGCGTCCCCACCCTCACCTTCTGGAAGGACGGCCAGGGCGACGCCCGCAAATACCAGCGCATCATGGGCGCCGTCGGCGACCGCCTCGCCTGGATCGGCGGCATCGGGGACGACTGCGTCCCCGCCTACTTCGCCGTTGGCGTCCAAGCCTACACCTCCTCTATCTCCACCATCGCCCCCAAGCTCTCCCTCGCCCTCGCCGACGCCGGCCTCAAGCGCGACTTCGCCAAACTGGACGACCTGATGAAGAAATTCGTGCACCCCCTCTACGCCTTCCGCGACAAAGCCAAAGGCTACGAAGTCTCTGTCATGAAAGCCGCCATGGAAATCCTCGGCAAACCCGCCGGCCCCGTCCGCCCACCGCTGGTTCCCATCAAACCCGATGAAGAACAAGCCGTCCGCAAGCTGCTCGATGGCTGGTCCGCCTGGCTTTAATCACCAGATCCGGAAAATTATTTCCGCCCTGTTTCTCAATCACTTCCCCATTCGAAGCCGTCATCCCTTTCACCACGCCCGTCACAATCGGACCGAAAGGATT
>VFZE01000063.1 GCA_016871315.1 Acidimicrobiia bacterium
GAGCCGGCAGGTAACGGGCGGTTGAGCGTCGTGCCCTTGCCCTTGCCGGCGCCCGTCTCCGAGCGCGCCCCGGTGCCCGGATACCAGGGCGCCTGGTGCGTGCTGAAGAAAAACACCGAAGGATCTTCATAGAAGATGTCCTGCGTGCCGTTACCGTGGTGGACATCCCAGTCGACAATCAGCACGCGCTCAAGGCCATGCTTGTGCTGCGCGAAGCGCGCCCCCACAGCGATGTTATTGAACAGGCAGAAACCCATGCCGCGGTCAGGAGTCGCGTGATGGCCCGGCGGACGCACCAGCGCGAACCCGTTGCGCGCCTTTTTTGTAACCACCGCATCCACAAGATTCAGGACGCCGCCGCAGGCGTGCAGCGCCACATCGAGCGATCGTTCACTGATCTGCGTGTCGCCCGTGCTCAACACGGAGTAGCCGGCGTGGACATCGTGACGGACCAGATCGATGTAGCTCAGTGGATGGCACAGCGAAAGCTCCTCGCGCGTCGCGCGGCGGCTCTTCACCGCTTGCGCCGCCTTCGTGAAGCCGGAGGCATCCAGCGCCTTCGCCGCCGCGTCGTAGCGCGCCGGCCGTTCCGGATGGCCCTCTCCGGTCCAGTGTTCCTTGAAAAGCGGGTCCATCATCCATGCGGTCATGCGTAGAGCACCTTGCGGAGTTCATCCATCGCCGGCGCCTGTAGCCTGCGCGCATAAACAACGGCTTCATGCACGTCCACCTGCGCGGGGTTGTAGTTGTTGTGAATCTTCATCAGGGCCTCCGTGATTTGCGCGCCGGTGGTCTCCTCCACCCGCGGCGCCCACTGCCCCAACCCGAGATCGGTCCACATCTGTCCCTTGATCCCGTCCTGCGGCTGGCGGATGTACAGCGAAGGGGTGTCATTGGCCGAGGCGATGATCGGCGAATGGCACTCGAAGCTGAGCACGGCCACGGCGCGGCGGTACACTGAGCTGGCCTCGTCGGTGATCCAGTAGTCCTTGCGGCGGACCACTTTCGCTTTGACGTCGGCCGGGAGCGGGTTGTAGAGAAGCGGATCGATGATCTCCAGCTGGTAGGTCATCTCCGGGCACAGCAAAACCTTGTAGCCGGTCTGGCGAACCCAGGCGATCATCGCCTCGCGCAGCTTGGCGTGGTCTTGCTCCTGGTGCTGGAGGTTCACCTTCGTGCGTTGCCGGATCATCTCCTCGCTCCAGTTGGTTTTGCGCATCTTGTGGTACGGCGTGAAGCGGAGCCGCGGGACGACGGCGATGAAGCGCTTCGGCTCTAGTCCGTTCTTGTCCAGAAACGGCTTGGCCGCTTCCTCATTGGAAAGCTTGATGCTGAAGGTGGCGTCCGGCGCAAAGCCAACCACGGGCCGGCGGATGCCCGCCCATTTCAGATTCTGCAGCGAAGCGGTCTCGCGCGTGTAGACGAAGGAAGCGTTTTCCAGCAGATCGCGCAACCCGTCATCGATCGCCTTGCTGGCGGCCTCATCTTGCATCGTGACGGTGACTCCGAGAATGCCGTAGGGTTTCGAAGTGGCTTTCCGCCAGGCATCCACATGTTCCCGCGCGACCACGCTTGGGCCGGAGCCGTGCAGCAGAAAGCCGGCCCGCAAAAAGGCCTGCTTGACCGCGTCCGAATCCGGCTGCCCGCTGATGATTTCCAGTTGCTCAAAGTTGCGCGTGAGCATCTGGGCCACGCCGCGATCGGTGGCGTTGGACCACAGGATCACCTTGATCCCGGAGAAATGTTGCTGGATCAACCGCAGCAGTCCGGGTGTGTGCGCGATATCGCCGATGTTTTCCGTCTGCCACCCGCTGCGGACGAGCAGCGTAGGTGTCTTCGGCGCCTGCTTTTTCTTCGGCGCGGGCGCCGTGCACGATGTGGCCGCGAGTGCGGCGGAGAGCGAGAGAAAGCTCCGGCGGCTGGTCATGGCTTCAGCGAGGCCAGCAGGCGTTGGATGACGCCGTCCATCGCCTTCGGCTCAATCCACCGCGCCACCACCACCAGATGATTCACCGGATCTACGTAAACAAGATTGGCGCCGTTGCCGCGATGCATGAAGACCGCCTCCGGCGCACTGGGCAGCATCTTCTGATTCGTGTTGAGGAACCAGTTCATGAAGCCGTAGCCGGGTTCGGCAGGCGTGGGCGTGAGCGCCATGCGCACCCAGTTCTCCGACAGAATCCGCCGGTCCTTCCACACGCCGCGCAGCAGCGTGAGCAGGCCGAAGCGCGCCAGGTCGCGCGCGCTGATCATCATCCCGCCGCCCCAGTGGCCTCCGCCGCTGACGGACTCCACCATCACGCCGTCCATATTGACCCAGGAGTTCGAATAGCCGTGCCAGCGCCACGTTGTCGAAGCTCCGATCGGCTCCATCACGTATTCGCGCAGCACCTGCGGCAATGGGCGGCGCCACACGTTCAGCGCGGCGTAGGCCAGCAGGTTCACGCGCACGTCGTTGTACTTGTACACGGCGCCGGGCTGGTTGCGCTTCCTGGTCTTGTATTCCTCCATGGTCAGCTTGGTCGGCGGACGGTCCGCCCAATCGGGCTTGCCCCACAAGGTTCCCTCCCAGTCGCTGGTCTGACGGAGCAGATGTTCCCAGGTAATCTTGCGGTTGTGTTCCGACTCGAAATGCCCGCCCGGCACGTAGAGATGCACTGGATCGTTGAGGTCGCGGATAAGGCCGCGGTCCAGCGCCAGCCCGACCGTGGTGGACAGAAAACTCTTGGTGACCGAGAAGGTCATGTCAGTGCGGTGCGGCTCGCCCCACTCGGCGACGAGGTAGCCGTGGCGGACAATGATGCCGGTCATGTCGCCGCGGGGCTTGAACAGCCCGACCGCCTCGCGAAAGGGCTCCTTGAACGGATTGAGGTAGTGGACATGCTCCAGGTCCCGCGATTCCTTCGATTCGTTGGCCTTGGCGAAGGCGATCGCCTCCTCAACGAGCTTCGCGTTCATCCCGGCCTCGGCGGGCTTGCGCCGCTGCCAGTCGTCCAGCGAGCCGGGGAAGTAACTTTGTGCTGCAACCAGTGCGGGCAGCAGAAGTGAAACGGCCAGGCCGATGCGCCGAGTGGTCAACATGATTGCTTTCTATTCTAGTTTGATCCCGATGAGGGCAGGCGCGTTTGAGCTGGAGATGAACGGACGGAACCTAGCAACCTCGGAAATCCTGCGTAATCTTCAAGAATCCGACGACAATGAGGATTGTCGCAATCACCCTTGCTAGCAGATCGGCCCACCACTTTTTTTTCACCTTCCACACGGCGCTGAGGCGGTATCAGGAATTCTTCATAAGCGAAAGGGTAGAACAGGCATACGACCCAAAGCTAGGGCCAAGAACCCCGACCATCGCTGTATCATTATTTCCCCCCATGCAATGGGGTCAAAGGCGATCATCGTGGCACGTCTGCTCCGCCTACCGCGCGCCGTCCTTCAGCTGCGGCTCCTTGCGGCAGCGGATCTCGCGGACGGCATAGATGCGGCGGCCCTGGCTTTCAAAGTAGGTGCGCATCAGCACCTCGCCCAGCAGGCCGGTGGAGAACATCATCAAACCGGCGAGAAGCAAGAAACCGCCGGCCATCATTAAAGGACCGTGGTGGACCATGATCTCATTCCCCATCAGCTTGAAGATGAACAGATAGGTGAGAATGGCGCCACCCAGGCCAGTGCCGAGCAGGCCGATCTTGCCGAAGAAGTGCATCGGGCGGGTGAAGTAGGTCAGCAGGAACTTGATGGTGAGGATGTCGAACAGGACACGCATGGTGCGGCCGAGGCCATAATGGGAGCCGCCGCTCAACCGCGGGGAGTTGCGGATCGGCACCTCGGCCACCCGCGCGCCGTAAAAGCTGGCCAGCGCGGGGATGAACCGGTGCAGTTCGCCATACAGGTTCACATCTTTCAGAATCTCGGCGCGGTAAGCCTTGAAGGTGGTGCCGAAATCGCGCAGCTCCAGTCCGCTGGCCTTCGCCATCAGCCAATTCGCCACGCGCGAGGGAATCTTGCGTGTGATGGCATTGTCGAGACGATTTTTGCGCCAGCCGCTGGCAATGTCGTAGCCCTCCTCGATCTTGGCCAGCAGCGCAGGGATGTCTTCCGGGTCGTGCTGCAGGTCGCCGTCGAGCGAGATGATGATGTTACCTTGCGCCTCATCGAATCCGGCCGAAAGTGCCGCGGTTTGGCCGAAATTGCGGCGCAGCCGGATCACCTTGAGGCTCTTGTCGGTCTCCACAAGATTAGCCAGCAGCTCAAAACTGCGGTCGGTGGAGGCGTCATCGACGAACAGGATCTCGTAGGGTTTATCGATGCGTTCCATGACCGCGCAGAGGCGGTCATAGAGGGGCAGAATCGCCGGCTCTTCATTGTGGATGGGGATAACAATGGAGATCATCGCGCTTCATGAGTATGATAGCAGCGCGGGCCGCGAAAGTGAGGTTTTTGAGCGGCGATTTTGCTAAAATTGAGAATCAGCCCGGCCCGGCCAACACGGGCAAACAAAAGGCGAAATTGACCCGCAAATTCTAAGGAGTATTCTTGCCCGAAAACGACCCTCCGCAAATTCCGCCGACCCAAATGCCTCTTGGGGACGGCGGCAAGAATCTGATCCCGATCAATATCGAAGACGAGATGAGGCGGTCCTATCTCGATTACGCGATGAGCGTCATCGTGGGCCGCGCGCTGCCCGACGTCCGCGACGGGCTCAAGCCCGTGCATCGGCGGATTCTCTACGCGCTGGACGAAATGGGTCTGGCCCACAACAAGCCGACGCGCAAGTGCGCCAAAATCGTCGGCGAGGTGATGGGTAATTACCACCCGCACGGCGACGCCGCCATCTACGACACCCTGGTCCGGCTGGGGCAGCCGTTCTCGATGCGCTATCCGCTGATCGACGGACAGGGCAACTTCGGCTCCATCGACGGCGACCCGCCGGCGGCGATGCGGTACACCGAAGCGCGGCTGGCGCGGATCGCCTCTTCCATGCTCGAGGACATCGACAAAGAGACGGTCGACTTCCGTGCGAACTATGACGACACCCGGAGCGAGCCGGAAGTGCTGCCGGCGCGGGTTCCAAACCTGCTGATCAACGGCGCCTCGGGAATCGCCGTGGGCATGGCCACCAATATTCCGCCGCACAACCTGAATGAAATCGTGGATGCAACGATCCAGCTGATTCAGAATCCGAAGACCCCGCTGGCGGAGCTGATGAAGGTGGTGAAGGGACCGGATTTCCCCGGCGGCGGATTCATCCTCGGGCGCGAGGGCATTCTCAGCGCGTTCCAGACCGGCCGCGGCTCGATCAAGATGCGTGCCCGGGCGGGGACCGAGAGCATTGGTAAGGACCGCGAAGCGATTATCGTTACCGAGATTCCCTACCAGGTGAACAAGGCGTCTCTGATCAAGCAGGCCTCGGCACTGGTGAACGAGAAGAAAATTGAAGGCATCTCCGACATCCGTGACGAGAGCGACCGCGACGGCATGCGGATCGTGTTCGAGCTCAAGCGCGGCGAAAACGCCGAAGTAGTGCTGAACAATCTCTACAAGCAGACGCAGCTGCAAACCAACTTCGGCATCATCACGCTGGCGATCGTCAACGGCCAGCCGCGCGAGCTGGGGCTGATCGACAGCCTCCAATTGTTCATCGATCACCGCGTCGACGTGGTGCGGCGGCGCACGGATTACCTGCTGCGCAAGGCGCGCGAGCGCGAGCATTTGCTGCTCGGCTTCCAGAAGGCGCTCAAGAATCTCGACGCCATCATCAAGCTGATCCGCGCCGCCGCCACGCCGAAGGAGGCGCGCGAAGGGTTGGTGGCGAAGTTCGCATTCACCGAGCGCCAGGCGCAGGCCATCATTGAGCTGCAGCTGCAGCGGCTCACCGGCATGGAGCAGCAGAAGATCCTGGATGAGCTGGCCGATATCCAAAAGCGGATCGGCGAGTACCTGGAGATCCTCGGCTCGGAGAAGGTGCTGCGCAACCTCATCATCAAAGAGCTTAAGGAAGTGCAGAAGGAGTTCGGCGATGCGCGCCGCACCGAGATCGTGGAAGATCCGGGCGAGATCGTGCTGGAGGATCTGATCCAGCAGGAGGACGTCGCCGTCACCGTGACGCGCGGCGGCTACCTGAAGCGCACCCCCGTCGACACCTACCGGCGCCAGTCGCGCGGCGGCAAGGGCCGTATCGGCATGGGCACGCGCTCGGAAGATGTCGTCGAGCACCTGATCATCGGCTCCACCCACAGCTACCTTCTGATCTTCACCAACCAGGGCCGCCTGCACTGGCTGAAGATTTATCACCTGCCCGATGCGGGCACGACGGGGAAGGGAAAACACATCTCCGGGCTGATCAACCTTCAGCCGGGCGAGGAGATCAAGGCTTTTCTGCCGGTGGCCGAATTTGTCGAAGACCGCTACATCATCATGGTCACCCAGCAGGGTGTCATTAAGAAGTGCCAGCTGACGGAGTTTGATAATCCAACCTCGCGCGGCATCATCGCCTGTTCGCTCGATGAGGGTGACGAGCTGGTTTCCGCGAGGCTAACCAGTGGCGAGGATTGCATCCTCATCGCGACGCATACCGGCATGTCGATCCGCTTCTCGGAAGCAGATGTCCGCCCGATGGGGCGTCCGGCGCGCGGCGTGCGCGGCATCAAACTGGGCAAGGAGGACTACGTGGTGGCGATGGTGATCGCCAACGACGAGCGTCTGATGCTTTCCATCTCCGAACAGGGCTATGGCAAGCGCACCTCGGCGGAGAACTACCGCCTGCAAACGCGCGGCGGCAAGGGCGTCATCAATATGAAGGCCACCCGGAAGACCGGCAAGGTGGTGGCGGTGCTATCGGTGACGGAAGACTCCGACCTGATGATCATCACCAGCGGCGGCAAACTGATCCGGATCGAATCTTCGGAAATCCGCCAGGCGGGGCGTTCCACACAGGGCGTGCGCCTGGTTCGCACCGAAGAGGAAGATCTTGTGGCGGCCGCCTGCGTTGTGCCGGAGGAAGAGAACGGGGAAGCCGACGACGCTCAGACTGACCTGCCGCTGCAATAGGATCATCCCCAGACGGTCAGTAGGCAAGCAGATCCCGTACCGCGTGGCGAAACCCGGCGATGAATTTCTCCGTAGTGAAAAGGCCGCGCCGGGATGAGAGGCAGTTGAGGATTTCCCGCTGCAGATAGCCGCACTTCATCACGGCGGCGATTTTTTCGGCGGCATCTTCCTCATCGGTGAAGCACAGCCTTGGATCGCCGCCCACAATCTCTACCTGGCCGCCGCTGGCGTGAACGAAGGGGATGCATCCGGCGGCCAGTGTTTCGGCCGGTGCGATACCGAAATGCTCCTCGATCCGGGCGTGGATGCCGTAGCGGAGGCTGCCGGTTAATTGGTCGAGTTCGTGGCGCGAAAGATCCTCGTGCAGCCTGATCCAATCCGGGTGGGAGGCGACCAGAGCGGATAATTCCTCAAAGTAGCAGGCCCCGTCACGGGTTGATTCCCTGGTCCCGGCGATGTGCAGCGTCAGATCCGGGACTTTCCGGCGTACGGAGGCAAGCACGTGCACAATCCAGTCCAGGCGTTTGCGCCGGTGGAAGCGCCCGGAGCAAAGAAAGCCGTTTTCCCGTTCCTCCCACGGGCGTGCCGGAGAAGATGTGGACACCGGCGGATAGAGCGTTGCGACGCGGACTCCGTAGAAGGTCTCTATTTTGGAGCCTGTCCAGTCCGAGTTGGCAAGCATGGTGTGGCGCTTCAACCGTTCGAGGGAAAAGCCGGAGAGAACGATCCACGGGCGAGTGCGCCGGGTGAGCAGGAAGCCAAGACGGGCGGCCAAGGAGACTCCGTGGCAATCGCGAAAGGCTCCCCAGAATTGGCCGAGGCAGGGATAGTGAACATAGAGCAAGGCCGGGGCGCCCAGATCGAGTTCCACCGGCGCGGTCCCAATGACCAGGTCGTAGTTGTTCCGGATGCGGCGGCAAATCCGCATCAGAAAGACCAGAGGGAGCAGGCTGCGTTCATCGGGGTCGGCGCGGCGCAGGAACCGCAAAAGAGATGACGGGATGAGGACCTGGAACTCCTCATCGCGAAGCGATGTTCCGTAGAAGCGGTTCAGCGCCGACGTGTCGATGGAATCCCATGTCAGGATAGTAAGCTCATGCTCCTCCTTCAGGGCTTCCACCACCCAGGCGGCGACGGATGTGGCTCCGCCCGCGGGCCGCATTGCCTGGTGGACCAGGAGAACCTTCTTGCGTTTCATCGGTTCCAAGGTTTTGTCATCATCGCATGAAGGCATTGACGCCGGCAGTGTTTGCTATCATCGGACCATGGCTACGCTGGTCCATCTGGGCGAGGCCAAGCAGCTGGATCCCGCCCTGCTGCAGGCCAAGCAGGAAAAACTGTTGGACTCACTGCGTCCGCTGGGCCGCGTCATTGTCGCCTACTCCGGCGGCACCGACAGCGCCTATCTGGCCTGGGCGGCGCAACAGGCTTTGGGAAATGCGGCGCTGGCGATCACCGCGGACTCGCCGTCAATCCCGGAATCGCACAAGCGCGATGCGGCCGAATATGCGCGCCAGTGCGGATTCCGGCACGAGTTCATCCCGACCTTTGAATTCGACAATCCCGATTACGCCAAAAACGATCCGGACCGTTGCTTCCACTGTAAGGATGAGTTGTTCGACCGGCTGGAGCAAGTGGCGGCCGAACGGGGCATCGAGCACATCGTTTATGGCGTGAACCAGGACGATCTGGGCGATTACCGTCCCGGCCAGAAGGCGGCCAAGATCCACCAGGTGAAGGCTCCGCTTGTAGAGGCGGGCCTGAGCAAGGCCGAGATCCGGGAGCTTTCCCGCGTTGCCGGATTGCCGTTCTGGGACCGTCCGGCCGCGGCATGCCTGAGTTCGCGCATTCCCTACGGCACCCCGGTAGACGTAAGAACGATCAAGACCATCGAAGCCGGCGAGGAGGCTTTGAAGGAGCTCGGGTTCCGCCAGTTCCGCGTGCGCTTCCACGGCGAACTGGTGCGGATCGAGATTGCGCGCGAGGAACTGGAGCAGGCATTGTCGCTCGAGATGGCAGGGCGGTTAACGGCCATCTTCAAGCCGCTCGGGTTCCATTACGTCACGCTCGACCTGGAAGGTTACCGTCAGGGCAGCCTGAACGCCGTGCTCGGCTGACATTTGGTCTACCCTCATCAGCGGGTATAGGGTTTTCGACCTAGGCAGTCGATCCATGGTGTGAATTCTCACATTGCGGCCCGGCCGCGCGATCTCTGCCATGAATCGAATCACCGCCAGCAAAGGGGCGGGCTCGCGCAGTATGTGGCTCGTCCCACGAAAAATCGTCCATGCCTGGGCACTGTTGCTGCTCCTTAGCGGGCCGTGCCACAGCGACATTGCCACGACATCGCAAGGGTTGTCCATTTCATTGGCCGCGGCGGCAAACTCTCCCTGCCCTCCAGCATCGCCCTGGTAAGCACCGGCACGGGATTTCTTCCCTACAGCGGGACGATGCCGGTGAGTTTCCGGGCGCGCACTTCGCCCGGTGGTGGCGCCACGATCACGCTGCAAGTTTCGGGAGAGTTTAGCCCTGCGAACGGGCCCACAGTGGCCGGAGGCCGGCTTCGCTACACTTGCTCCGGCGCGACACAAGGAACATCCTGCGCGGGCCAACAGACCGCCACCACCACGGCGCAAACACCGGTTTTGACGATTCCCGCTTCCGCATGCACTGGCGGCGGCGGAGCTTGCGCGGTGACGCTGGTATTTCAATTCACCGACAGATGGCGATATATCGCCACAGGAGCGCAATCATGCAATCTCAATCTCAGCTACAGCGTGGAAGTGCCATAATTCTCGTGGCAACCGTCTTGTGCGCGCCATGCGCGGCACAGCTCGGCCTCGGTCTTTCCCCGATGCGCACGGAAGTGCGCTTTGAGGGGAATCTGCCGCGTTCCGGCGTGCTGATGCTTACCAACGAGTCCGCCGAGAAGGTTCGGGTACGGGCGGAGCTGCTGGACTTTAACCTGGATGAGGATGCCAACCCGCAGTTTGGAAGGGCGATCGAGAAGGAAAGTGAATATAGCTGCCGCAGGATGTTGGCCTTGAATCCGATGGAATTCGAAGTGGAACCGGGCGCCTCGGCGCGTGTGCGTTACACCTTGCGGCCGCCTGCATCGGAAGAGCCCCGCGGCTATCACTGCGCCGCCGGCTTTACCACTTTGCCGGTGTTATCGCAGTCAACCGGAATCGGGTTAAACATGGCCGTGCGGGTGGTGGCCGCCTTCTATGCTACGCAGGGCACGCCGGCCGTGGAGGCGGAAATCGCCGGTGTGCACCTGAAAAGCGGCTCGGTATCCAAAGACGGCGGGCTCAGCGCCGTGGTGGCGCTGCGCAATCATGCGAACGTCCATTTCCGGCCTGCCGGTAATCTGCAACTGTTGAGCGCCGATGGGAAACTGATGGAGGATCTGGCGATACCTCCGGTGCCGGTGCTGCCGAACCGGACGCAGCTGGTGCCGGTGCGGCTCACCAAAGCGCTGGCTCCTGGAAACTACAAGCTTCGTGTGAGGCTGGACTTGGGAATGCGCGCCGTCCAGCAGGCGACCGCGGACGTTGTGATCACAGAAGAGCCTGCAAGCAACAATATCGCGCGGAACCAGTGATGCGAGGCCACGGCGCAGGGATCCTGCTTCTGGCGGTGGTGACAGCACCGGCCGCCGCGGAGCAGCAGGGCCGGGCGGATGTGGCTGTGCAGGGTTTCTACCTCGGCGCCAGTAGCCAGCCCCTGCTGAATCTTTCCGGACTGAACCTCAATTTCCACCAGTTCTTCCCCCGGCATGGGATGTTGCGCGGGAACCTGGAGGGGTACGGACGAGGCGGGAGTTTCCGGCGCGGAGATAATTACCTGGAGTTCATCGGCCTTCCATTCCGCGGGATGCGGTGGTCACTCACGGGTGGCGACTTCCGCGTGCCGATGAACCTGGTCGATTTTCCGTTCCAGAATATCTTCTACCCCGAGATCGGCGTCCGGGGCGTGCGGCTGGAGGCTTCCGGCAGAAATCACCGCTATCGTTTCTTCCACGGCCAGCAGACCTTGATGGATGGACCGCGGGTGAACCTGCGGGGCAGCGTACCGCAAAGGGCGACCGGGATCACGATCGAACGGCGGCTGCACGAACGCCTGCAGTTGGGCGTGAACCTGATGCGCCTGACCAACGGGGATATTGAGGATTCCTCAAACCACTTCCTGTTTCCGAAGCAGTTTCAATTTCCGGCTGTGGACCGGCTGAGCCTGGTTACCCTTTACACGCCCACCGATCATTGGAGTTTTTACGCGGAGGGAGCGGCAAGCCGCGCCTCCCGCGATGGCGGGCCAGCTGCGCCGCTTTCCACCCTCGCTGGGTTCGCCTACGTAACTCCCCGTCTGACCGCGCGGGGAAACTACTCGCAATTGGGAGCGGCGTACCTTCCGCTGGCAGGATTCTTTCTAGGCGACCGGCGTGGTCCATTCGGCGAGGCGCGTGTAAGGCCGCTGCGAAAGGTGGAGCTGTTCAGCTCGGCCGGCAAGTTCGAAAACAACCTCGAACGAAGATCCGGTGTCCCGATGATGGAGTCGGAGTCGGTTTCCGCCGGCGGGACCTTTGCGCTGCCGATGCGATTCAACTTCACCGGTCAGCTATCCACGGTGAGATTCCAGTCGGTTCAACCCGGTGAAGGGGAGCGCCAGACGCGCTACCGCCAGCGCACGGCGGCTTTGGGAAGACCCATCGGCCGGCACACCCTAAGGTTGACCGGGACGGCGTTGGATGCCGACTCGGCCGGATTACGGCAGCGCCATCAAAGCGCCGAACTGGAGGACAGTTTCGGCTGGAACCGGTGGATGATCGGCGGAGCGCTCAGATGGCAAAACACCTCCGTGGGTGGAGTAGTACGCAACAGTCGCCGCGGCGCGCTTCCCCACGGCTGGAATCTTCAGGCCGAGGCCTTCCGCAATGTGCTGCTGACATCCCTGAATCCGGAGAATATTTTTCTTCTGGAAACGCGCGGACTGGCGCCCGTGATGCTGCTCTCCAGCCTCAACCAGTGGAGCCTCTACCTGCGCCTGGCGAGGCAGTTTGACTGGGGCGGACCGATGCCGCCGCTGGACACGGATTCCTTCGGCGGGCAGCATCTGCCGCTGGCCGGTTCCCTGGAGGGCCTGGTCCGCGAGCGCGGCGAAGCGGGCTGGCAGCCGGTCCCCGGCGTTGCGGTATCTCTGAACGGTCAGCGAAAAACCTATACCGATGAGTATGGCCGCTACCGGTTCCCGGAGGTGCCCGAGGGCAGGCAATTCGTCATGTTGAGCGCGGAGGAACTGCCTGCGGAGTTTGATGCCGGATCCGCACCGGCTGTCGCCGCCCTGGTCCAGCCTGGCAAGCTTACTCGCCTCGATTTTGAAGTGGTGCGGCTATTGGAATTGGAAGGTAGGGTGGAGGCACCGGCCGGGTTCCCGCTGGAGAATATTGTGATCTCGCTGTATCCTTCCTCCACAATGACCACCACAGAAGCCGATGGCCGCTTTACTTTTTACAATCTTCGCGAGACCGATTACCGGATTAGGATCCTAGCCGGCAGTTTGCCAGCCGGGCTCAGGCTCTCCGGGGGGGATTCCATGGAAGTATCGCCCAGGCACGGACGGCCAAGGTCTTCCGTCATTTTCCGCCTGGAAGCGCTGGAACCGGAATTCAGACCGGTAGAGGAACGCATCCTTCCGCAGATCGGGGAAACACCTGAGGTCGTCCCGGCCGCGCCGCGGGCGGAGGAAACACAAATCGCGGTCGCGGAACCCAGCCCGGCATCGGCACCGGCGCGACGTTTCGTCGTTCAGGCCGGCGCGTTCCGGAACCGGCAGAACGCGGAGAGGCTCATGGAGCTGCTCCTGCGCGCGGGCTTAGCAGCCCGGCTGGTTCAGCAGGGAAGCTGGCTGGTATGGGCCGGGCAGGAGCACCATCGGGCGCGGCTGGAGCCGCTGCGGCGGCAAGTCGCCACCTTGGCCGGCTCGGCGCTCGTCGTGGAGGATTTGACGGTTCAGGATACAGCCCGCGGAAAGGCGGAATGATTGCGAACCTCCCGGGCCTGCGCCAGGTGGCGGCGGTCATGCGCGGTGATGATCCAGAAGGCCATTCCCAAGTTGTACTTGAGCAGGCTGGTAACGGGGGAGGCCACTTTAATCCCCACCAGGTCCAGGCCGTTGGAAGCCTGGATCAGCTCGCGAAGTGTGTCGTGCGATTGCGTCCAGGTGGCATGCAGCGCCTCCAGGCCGATCTCTTGCTGCGGCTGGAATGACTTCGGCGCCTTGAACTTGGTTTTCGCCGGCGGCTGAACGATCTTCAACATCCAGCGGCTGAGCAGGCTATAGGAATAAGGACCGCCGGCAAGCCTTCCCGCGGCGCGGCCGTAGGCAACCACCTTTTCCAGATTGGCAAGAAAGAACTTGTTGGTGAGGTTGAGGTGTTGGAGATTCTGGGCGATAGACCAGGAGCCGGGCGCCGGGCTCCAGTTTACCTGCTGCTGATCAAGGCCGTTCAGGAGGCCTTCGGCGTCCTGGCAAACGACATCCACCTGATATAGGAGCCTTTCGATTTCGGCGTTGAGGGAGCGATCGTAAGCTCTTGTGGGAATGGGCATAGAAACGTATAGAAATGTTCATTTTAGCAGAGGATCGGGGCGGCCGGAGAGGGAAGCCGGTGCCGCTCTCTAGAGTTGTTGCCTTAAGTTCGTCCCTATTATCCCCTAATCGATAGGAACCCGACCATTTCACTGTTAGGATGTGGGTGTAGACAGAAGAGCTTGGCACCTTATGCGATGCCTGCATTGCCGGAATAAGATCGGGTTCCTCAGACGGTTGGCCGTGGATCGCCAATTCTGCAGCGACGATCACCGCCGCAAAGCCAGGCATGTCTACTCGGCCCGGCTGACTCGAGACCTGGACAGTGAGGATGCTTTTGAGGACGCCTGGCTGGTCACTTCGGCGCCTCGCAAAAAGTCGGGCGGCGTAGGTCCGGCATCTGGAATCCTTCTTGTAGTGGCGGCGACAGTATTGGTTCTGTTCCTGCCCGGCGGCGAGGATCGCCCTTCGGCGCCGCCAAGCTACCTTCCGCAAGTGGGCAAGTTAGGCGATTCGCTGTCGCGCGCGGTGCCCGGCAGCCGCTCGGTAAGCCTGCGGGAAGACTTCCGGATGGACCTGCGGAACTGGCAAAGCGAGATCAACTTGCTTAAGGATGGGTGGACCAAGTCGGCAGGAGCCGTGAACATCGGCAGTCTGCGGCTGTGGAAGCCAACTCTCGCGCTCACCGACTACAACATGCAGTTTGAGACCGAGATTGAACGGAAGGCCGTGAACTGGGCATTCCGCGCCTCCAACCACGAAAACTACTACGCCACCAAGATTCAGTTGAACCGCAGCGAAAACGGCAATCCCGGCCGCGCCGAGATCATCCGTTACGTGATGCAAAACGGCAAGCAGTTGAACAAGGTGGAATTGCCCATACCGGTGCTGATGCGCGCCGACACCGCATACGAGATCCGTGTGCGCGTGAAGGGGGACCGTTTCACGACGATGGTCAACGGACGGCTTGTGGATAGCTGGACCGACGCGCGCTTCAAGCGCGGCGGCGTCGGCTTCTTCTCCGAGTCCGGCGAGGCCGCCACGCTGCGCTGGGTCTCGGTTTCCGACCGCGAATCGTTCCTAAACCGCTTCCTCTCCTTTTCCTTCCTGATCGCGCCGGCCGACTTACAGCCCGGCCTCTGGTAAACTCCCGTTCCCACTCTTATACTTGAGTGGATGAACCCCCTACACCTGTTATGCTTGCTGGTGATGTTGCTGCCGCTGGCGGCAAGCGGCGATGATACTCCGAAACCGCCCACTGCCAAGAAACTCCCCAAGACGGACACCCTTCACGGGGAGACGCGCGTCGACAACTACCGTTGGCTCCGCGAGCGGAACAACCCCGATGTCAAAGCCCACCTGGAAGCGGAGAACGCCTACGCCCAGAAACTGCTGGCCCACACCAAGCCGTTTCAGGAGGCCCTGTACAAGGAAATGCTGGGCCGGATCAAACAGACCGACCTCAGCGTGCCCTACCGCAAGGGCGGCTACTGGTATTACTCGCGCACCGAGGAAGGCAAGCAGTACCAGATTCTGTGCCGTAAGAAGGGCAGCCTGGACGCCTCCGAACAGGTGACGCTCGACGTGAACGAGTTGGCCAAGGGCCAGCGGTTCATGAGCGTGGCCGCCTATCAGGTGAGCGACAGCGGGAAGCTGCTGGCCTATACCACCGACAACACGGGTTTCCGGCAGTACACGCTGTACGTGAAGGACCTGGAAAGCGGCAAGGTGATGGGACCGCTCGCCGAAAAGACGGGCTCGGTGGCCTGGGCTGCCGACGACCAGACGCTGTTCTACACGGTGGAGGATCAGGCCAAACGCCAGTACCGGCTCTATCGGCACAAGCTGGGCGGGCCGCATGAGCTTCTCTACGAGGAAAAGGATGAGCGTTTCCGCGTCGGCGTGGGCCGCACACGCAGCCAGAAATACCTGCTGATGCGCCTTGGCAGCCTGACCGCCAGCGAATGGCGCTACCTGGATGCCGCGACGCCTGCGGGGGAGTGGAAGACCATCTCGCCGCGCGAGACCGATCACGAATACGACGTCGAGCACCACGGAGCCAACTTCTACATCCGTACAAACTCCGGCGGGCGGCACTTCCGCCTGGTCTCGGCGCCGGTCGCCGATCCGGGCAGGAAGAACTGGAAGGAGATCCTGCGGCACCGCGAAAAGGTGATGCTCTCCGGCATCGATTATTTCTCCGGACATGCCGTGCTGTCGGAGCGCGAGGACGGCCTTCCGCACCTGCGGGTGATGGACCTGAAGTCCGGCGCCAGTCATCGGGTTCAGATGCCGGAGCCGGTTTACTCCGTCTTCGGTTCGGCGAATCCGGAATTCGAGACCACCGAGTTCCGCTATAGCTACCAGTCATTCACTACGCCCAGTTCGGTCTACGCCTATGACATGGCGACGCGCAAAGCGGCGCTGCTTAAGCGGACAGAAGTGCTGGGAGGATTCGACTCAGGCCAGTATCAGTCCGAGCGTGTCTACGCCACCGCGAAGGACGGCACGAAGATTCCCATCTCGGTGGTCTACCGCAAGGGCGTGAAGCGCGACAGCAAGGCGCCCATGCTGCTCTACGCCTACGGCTCCTACGGCGCTTCCATGCCGGTGTCGTTTTCCTCCAACCGCGTCAGCCTGCTCGACCGCGGCGTCGTCTACGCGCTGGCGCATATCCGCGGCGGCGGCGACCTGGGTAAGAGGTGGCACGACGCCGGGCGGATGCTGAATAAGAAGAACACCTTCACCGATTTCATCGCTTCGGCCGAACATTTGATCGCCGCCAAATACACCTCCTCAAACAGCCTGGTCATTTCCGGAGGGAGCGCCGGCGGCCTGCTGATGGGCGCCGTGGTGAACATGCGGCCGGACTTGTTCAAAGCCGTCGTCAGCCTGGTGCCCTTCGTCGACGTGATCAACACCATGCTCGACGAATCGCTGCCGCTGACGGTGGGCGAATTCGAGGAGTGGGGCAACCCGAAGAAAAAGGAAGAGTACGATTACATCAAGACCTACTGCCCCTATACGAACCTGGATGGGCGCGCCTACCCGGCGATGCTCGTCAGGACCAGCTTCGACGACAGCCAGGTGATGTACTGGGAGCCCGCCAAGTACGTGGCCAAGCTCCGAACGCTCAAGACCGACAGCAACCCGCTGCTGTTCTTCACCAACATGGCGGGAGGCCATGGCGGCAGCTCCGGGCGCTACGACCGGCTGCGGGAAGACGCGCTCGATTACGCCTTCATGCTCTGGCAGATGGGGATCAGGAAGTAGCTACTCGAGCCCGAACGTGAACAGTGCATGGCCGGCGGCGATGGTGATGCGCTGTTTGCCGCCTGAGAGATAACTTACCGGGTTCGCAAAGACCTTGCCGCCCATCGGGAAGTGGTACAGCAGCTTGCCGGTGGTGTCGTCAAGCACCAGCAGGTCTCCTTCGCCGGATGCGGAAATAACAATGCCGCCGGCGGTGGAAAGTATCCCGGACCATGACGGGGAAAGCAGCGGGAACTCCCACTTCGGCGTTCCGGCCTGCGGCGTCATCGCTTTGATGGCTCCCTTGGCTTCCTCGCCGGGCTTGGAGACGAAGCGCCCGGCCAGGTACCAGCTGCCGGCCTTGTAAGTGTCGTCACCGGAATAGAAAACACCGCCCTCATCGCGCGTCATCACATAGTGAAGGCCGGTAAGTGGGCTATAGCTTGGCGCCTGGAAATTCGTCGCTCCCGGCGAGTTCGGGTAAACGGTGTTGCCTTCCGGGGTGGGATGCGTGTTGGGCATCCACGTCGGACGGCCCTTGGCGTCCAGCTCCGGCTTGGCCCAGGTCTGGCGGACATAGGGTTTGCCGAGCAGGAATTCACCCGTCTGGCGGTCGAGCACGTAGTAGAAGGCGTTGCGGTTGGCGAACAACACCACTTTCCGCGGCGCGCCGTTCCAGCTGATGTCGGCCAGCACGGGGACTTGCGTGGAATCCAGGTCCAGCACGTCGTGCGGCGTGAACTGGAAATACCACTTCATCTTTCCGCTGTCGGCGTCGAGCGCGATCAGGCAGTTCGAGAACAGGTTGTCGCCCTTGCGCTTGCGGCCGTTCCAGTCCGGGCCCGGGTTGCCCGTGCCCCAATAAATCGTGTTCAGCGCGGCGTCATAGCTGCCGGTGACCCACGTCGTCGCCGAACCGTACTTGTAGGAATCGCCGGCCCAGGTTTCCACGCCTTTTTCTCCCGCGCCCGGCACGGTCCAGAACCGCCAGGCCTGTTTGCCGGTCTTCGCGTCGTAGGCAGCCAGATAGCCGCGCACACCGAATTCCCCGCCGGCGCTGCCGATGATCACCTTGTCCTTGACGATGAGCGGAGCCACGGTGCTGGTGTAGCCGGTCCTGTAATCGGCCACCTTCGTGTCCCACAGCACGTTCCCCGTGGCGGCGTCCAGCGCCACCAGATGCGCGTCCAGGGTGCCGATGAACACGCGGTCGCCTTGAATCGCCACGCCGCGGTTGACCTTGCCGCAGCAGACCGGCATGTCGTCAGGCAGCACGCGGCGGTACTTCCAAAGCACCTTGCCGGAACCGGTTTCGAGAGCCGTTACGTCGCTCGGCGGCTCAGAGATGTACAGGACGCCGTCGCGCACGATGGGCGAGGCTTCAAACTTGTCCGTCTTGCCAATCTGGTGAACCCAAATGGGGCGCAGCGAGGCCGCGTTGGAGCGCGTGATTTGCGTCAGCGGCGAGTGCCGGTGCCCGGCATCGTTACCGGAGAAAGTCAGCCAGTCCGACGCGCCAAGAGGCGCGAGCAGCACTGTGAGCAATAGAGGAACCCGGTTGAGCATGAGGGGGGATTTCATTTATTTGGCTCCTTTGAGGGAGAACAGGTGGGCAATGAGGTCTGTAAGTTCGGTATCGCTCAACTGACCCTTATATGAGGGCATGCTGGATTTGCTGAGGTCGCGCGAGATGCTGGTGATGTTTGCCTTGGGCAAGGAGTGAATCTTGCCGGCCGCGTCGCGCAGGTGCAGCGAGAACAGATCCTCATTGAGCCGCGTGCCGGCGACTTTGGAGCCGCCCCGGAATTCGGCCTCCACCCAGACCCAGGACGGCGAGATGGAGGCGTCCGGATCGAGCAGCGAAGCGCGCAGGCTTGCAGGGGAGCGGACCGCGCCGATGGCGGTAAGATCCGGGCCGGCGCGGCCGCCGCTGCCATCTATTATGTGGCATGCGTTGCAGCCCTTTGCGTTGTAGACCGCCTTGCCGCGGGCAGCGTCGCCGGCGATCTTCTGCGGCGCGGCGCGGCCGAGGCTCCGCACATACGCCCCCACTTGTTTCATCTCCAGCTCGGACATGCCCAGCGCCGGAGGCATGTCGGTGCCGGGAATGCCATTGCGGATGATGTTCAGCAACGAGGAATCGGAGGGCGCATGGGGCAGCCTCGGGCTGACAAGATTCGCGGCGAAGCCATCATCGCCCTTGCCGTGGCAGAAGGCGCAATGGAACTCGTAATGCGTCTTGCCGGCCTTCAGCGATGCGGCATCGGCGGGCAGCGGCTGCGCGTAGGCGAACAGCGGTAGAAGCAAAAGGGAAAGGCGCGTCATGACCATGCTGCAAGGTATCATAACGCGCCTTGAAGCGCAGAATCAGAATTCGAAGCGCAGCACCAGCTGGCCGGTGCGGGAGCCGCTGAACAGACCCGCTCAGGGAGGGTAGGAAAGCGCCTGTTGTTGCGCCGGCAACATCGCCGTGATCAGGAAACACTTGGCAACCCGGTGGATCATCACGTAGCCTGACTGAAGTTACCATGCTGGCCGAGATCCGCGCGACGGTTCGCAAGATCCCCAAGGGCAAGGTGGCCACCTATGGCGAGGTGGCGCGCGCGGCGGGCTTTCCCGGCCGCGCCAGGCAGGTGGTCTGGGCGCTACACCATTGTGGTCCCACGGTGCCCTGGCAGCGCGTGGTGGGGGCGGGCGGCAGGATCCTGCTGCCAGGGGAAAACGGGCTGGAGCAGCGGCTGCGACTGAAGGGCGAAGGGGTGAAGTTTCAAGGGGATAGGGTGATGATGGAGGAGCACGGGCATGCGTTCAAGGGCGCAAAGAGGTAGTCCTTACTACTCCGGTTCGAGGTATCACAAAAACGGCCCTAAGGTCTTGAGTCCACTTCCAACCTATGGAACTCTGTAGGAGTCAGAGCGCAATTGTCGTACAACCGTAAGGTCTCTTTCGTAGTCCTTGTTCTAAGAGCGCTCGACAGAAAGCGAGTTCCTCCTCCCATGCGTTTTCTTCTCTTCTTTCTTTCCGCCATGCTGTTTACCTCCACCTGCTTTGCCGAAGCCGTCGTTCATCCCCGGCCCGGCCAGGAGAAGCCTTCCACCTCCTTCTGGAAGGCCAGCCTGCTGACCCTGGCCGCGTCCGGCGCCGCCGACGTCCATTCCTCTCTCGGACGGCGTGAGTTGAATCCTATGCTGAGAAGCGCCGATGGCCGTTTCGGCCTTCGCGGCATCGCCATCAAGTCGCTGATCACCGGCGGCGCCATCGGCATACAGTATCTGCTGGTGCGCAAGGCGCCGCAGTCGAGCAAGTACGCTGCCATCGCCAACTTCGGCATGTCGGCGATGTTCACCCGCGTCGCGGTCCACAACTACGGCAACGCAAAGGCGGCTCCGCGGCCCCTGATTCCCCTCGTGAAGCCGGAGGCGAACTTCGATCCGGTTGCGCTTCCCTCCGGTTTCTAGCGCGCCCTGCGCAGATAATATAACGGGGGAGCTTCCTGCGATGGCCGGGCTCCCCAATTTCTTTCTTGCCGGCGCCCCGAAGGCGGGAACCACTTCCTTCTACAACTACCTCGCCCAGCATCCGCAGATCTACACGAGCCCCGTCAAGGAGCCGCGGTTCTTCTCTGAAGGAACCTGCGGCACAACTCCACTCAACTTTGTGATCACTATCCGTTTCTCGAATTTGGGATGCATGCCGATCAACTCCACCGTTATGTGGAGAAATTCGGCAACCGCGTTTGGGTCTGCTTGTACGACGACTTCAAGATCCGGCCGCTTGCAATTCTGCAATCCGCATTCCGGTTCCTTGGTGTCGAGGCCGGGTTTCAGCCAGATACGCAGAAGCGGGATCTGGAAGCACAAGTTCCGCGCTTTCCCCTGGTTGGCCGGCTGAAACGTTGGGGCGTTTGGGAGACGGCGGCCGGGCTGACTCCGCCCGCGCTGCGGCCCACAATCCGGCGGGCGCTGGTTCGCAAACCCGGCACCGTGCAAATGGAGGCGGCGGACAGGCAGTTCCTGGTGGATTACTACCGTGACGACGTATGGAATCTGTCGGCGCAGCTTGGCCGCGACCTGACGGCCTGGCTGGACAGCCGGACGCCACGGTAATTGGGTACCATAGACGGTTTCCCTATGAAATATCCGATTTTGGCGGTCATTGCGGCGGCGACCCTGGTTGGCCAGACCCGCGCGGTAAGCGATGCCGAGGTCGAGCGCGTACACCGCTCGGCCTTGCTCATCGACACCCACAACGACGTCACCTCCGACACGGTGAAGGGGCTCGACATCGGGCCGCTGCGCAAGGAAGGCCACACCGACCTGGTGCGGCTGAAGCAGGGCGGTGTCGGCGCGGTCTTCTTCGCCGCCTACGTCTCCGGAACCTATGTGCAGGGCAACCGCTCGGCCCACCGGACGATGGAGATGATCGACACGATCCGCCACGACATCGTCGGGCGCAATCCTAACGGCTTCGAGCTGGCGCTCACCGCCGGCGACATTGTCGCCGCGCGCAAGAAAGGCAAGATCGCCGCTCTGATCGGCATTGAAGGCGGCCACGGTATCGAGGACAGCCTGCGCCTGCTGCGAGACTATTACGCCCTCGGCGTCCGCTACATGACGCTGACGCACAGCAACTCCAACAATTGGGCCGACAGCTCCGGCGACGCCAAAAAGCCTCACGGCGGGTTGAACGACCTGGGCCGCAAAGTGGTGGCCGAGATGAACCGGCTGGGCATGATGGTGGACATCTCGCATGTCGCCGACGACACCTTCTGGGACGCCTTGGAAACCAGCCGCGCTCCGATCTTCGCCTCGCATTCTTCCTGCCGCAAGCTGGCCAACATTCCGCGCAACATGACCGACGAAATGATCGTCGCGCTGGCAAAAAAGGGCGGCGTCGTGCAGATCAACTTCGGGTGTGAGTTCCTGAGCCAGAAGTCGGTGGACACCTCCACCTGGAGCAATCCCAAGCTCAACGCCGAGATCCGTGCGCGCGCGGAGCGCGAGGCAACAGACGAAGCCTCGCGGCGCGCCTTGATCCGCAAGCTCAGCCAGGAGGCCGGCCATAAGACCGTACCGGCAACGCTCAGCGACGCGGTGGCCCACATTGACCACATCGTGAAGATCGCCGGGATCGACGCCGCCGGTATCGGCAGCGACTACGACGGTGTCAGCTGCGTGCCCGTAGGGCTGGAGGATGTCTCGAAGTTCCCTGCCCTGACGCGCGCGCTGCTGGAGCGTGGCTACACAGCCGAGCAGATACACAAGATCTATGGCGGCAACCTGTTGCGGGTGATGCGCGCGGTGGAGCAGGCGGCCGCGAAGCGCTGAGATGGACGTTCTCATCCACAACACTGGCTGGATAGAGGTAGTCTGCGGGCCGATGTTTTCCGGCAAGAGCGAAGAGCTGATCCGGCGGCTGCGCCGGGCGATGATCGCGCGCAAGCGAGTGCAGGTCTTCAAGCCCGCCATCGACGACCGCTACTCCAAGGACGAAATCGTCTCGCACGCCGATGTCAGGATGAAGTCAGAGGTGGTGGGCGCGGGTAAGGAGATATTGGCAAAACTCGACTGGCGCACGCAGGTCGTCGGTGTCGACGAGGCCAATTTCATGGGGCCGGAATTGGTGGATATCGCCGGACAGCTTGCCGACAGCGGCAAGCAGGTCATCATCGCCGGCCTCGATACCGACTACCTGGGCCGCCCCTTTGCCCCGGTGCCGGAGCTGCTGGCGATGGCAGAATCGATCACGAAGACGCTGGCCATCTGTATGCGCTGCGGCAATCCGGCAAAGCACACACAGCGGCTTACTGGCAGTGAAGACCTGATCGTGGTGGGCGCGGCAGGCATGTATGAGGCCCGCTGCCGGCGCTGTTTCGAGCCCGGAATCCCCAAACAGGAACTGCTTCCCTTCTCAAGAGGTTAGAATAGAAAGAGCAATTCACCACAGAGGAGCAATGCCGTGAGCAATCCCGTTATCCACCCGCCGCAGGAGCCCGGTTCCGGGCTGAAGATCCCCATCCTGTTTGGAGTCGTCATTGCACTCCTGGCGGCCAACGTCTACCTGTTTCTCCAAATCGACCAGATGAAGACCGATATGGCGTCGATGCGGGAATCGATCCTCACCGAGGTGTCCAACCTCCGGGAAACCTCCTCTATCTCGACGCAAACCTCGCGCCGCCACCTGGAGACCTTGCGCTCGGAACTTGAGACCGCGCGCCGCCAAGCCGCCCAGGCCGCCGGCCAAGCCAAGGACGAGGCGATGAAAAACGTCGACATGCTCAGCAAGAAGTTCGAAGAGGAGCAGAAGAAAGAAGAGGAGCGCGTCAAGGCCGAGCTGAGCCGCGTCGAACAGGCCGCCGCCAGCAAAATCGGCGAAGTCTCCACCGAGGTCGGCACTGTGAAGCGCGACGTCGCCGCCACCAAGTCCGAACTCGACAAGACCATCTCCGACCTGAAGCGCACCAATGGCGACCTCGGCGTGCAGAGCGGACTGATCGCCACCAACGCGCGTGAACTGGCCGCGTTGAAGGCCCTCGGCGACCGCGCCTACTTCGAATTCAACCTGGTCAAGTCCAACAAGCCCAGCCGCCTTTCCGACATCACCGTCGTTCTCAAGCGCACCGACGAAAAGCGCAACAAGTACACCATTGAAGTGGTCGCCGACGACAAGAAGTTCGAAAAGAAGGACAGGACGGTGAATGAGCCGGTGCAGTTCTATATGTCGAAGTACCGCCAGCCCTGCGAGATCGTCGTCAACGAAGTGAAGAAGGACCGCATCGTCGGCTACCTCTCTCAGCCCAAGGTCCAAGCCGGCCGCACATAGGCTTTATTACGACGCCCTCGGCGTCCACGCGACAACGCCGGCTCAACTACTACTTTCCGATCGTTCCGGCAGCGGCTCCGATCCGAACCGCAGCACGTTGCCGTCAGGATCCTCCACTCTCATCTCCAGCGCCCACGGGAAATTCGTGGGCGGCAACAGAATCGGCACGCCCTTGGCAACAAGTTCCCAGTGCAACTCCGCGGCATCGGAAATCCCGATCCACACCCAGGCCCCGCCCCGGCCCTGATCGCCAAGGCTGAGATAAATGGAAGCATCGTCGCGGGAAACGCAGGTAAAGTCATCGCCGCCCCATTCCGCGTTCACGAATCGCAGCGTATCGACGTAGAAACGAAGGCTGGCTTGCATGTTTTCCACGCGCAGAATAGGGTCGCAGCGCTCAATGTGTACGGGCATGGAGATGATTCTACCGGCCGCCGGTTAACGCCTGCTTCGCGAGACGCTAATGCTGCCCGACGTGCGCGGCCTGCCGAGCAGCGCCTGAGCCATTTCAATCTGCGCCAACAACCGCAGCTCGTGGTCCAGAATCTTGCCCAGCATCGGCTCGGCCGCGACGCCATACAGACGCGTGGCCATCGAAACCACACGCCGGAAGTGCTGCGTCGATGGCCAGTTTTCCCGCAGCGCTTCGTTGGGCGCCTGCTCGTCGATATCGGCCTTATACAGGCTATGGATGTCCTCAAGCGCCTTCTCCATCGCCGTCCAGGCTGTTTGGTGGTCGTGAACCCGATGCGCCGCCTCCGCCACAGCGTCCCAAGCCGAAACGCGCGTCTCCGGTTCCTTGATCTCCCCTAACAACTCCATGCAGCGACCTAACAACCCGCTGGCCTTTCCCGGATCCTTCTCCCCCACCGAGCGCGCTGCCGCCGCCAGCACCTCGGCCTGCTTTGCCGGATTCGCGATCGTCGGAACAAGATCCAGCGCCTTATCAGGGCCTTCTTTCAGCAGCGCAAGCGCCTGAAAGGTTTTCGTCTGCGCTTCCCCATCCAGCCGCATGCGTGCCTGGGCCGAAGGATCCATCGGACCATCGGTCTGACTGATGCGGAAACTGAAATTGTCCTCGCCAAGCGATTTCCTGCCCTCCGGAAACTTTTCATAGGCTGCTCGCAGCTCAGGCCGCGATTCCAGCGTTGCCTTTGCGAGCTTCGGGGCCGTTTCCGCAATCACCGGCATCAGCTCGAATAGTCGCAGGTTGGCGCGGTCGGTAAACGTCACCGAGCCTTTCGATCCGGAAAGCGAGGCAGTCAGGTTATCGGTTGGTTTCTGCTCCAACAGCCAATTGACGGCCGCCTTCGCCGCCTCCTCCACCATCGGCGGGGGCAGCTTCCGCCAATGTTCGGCCAGCACGGTCAGCATGGAGGCGCCCATCGTTTGCAGGTCCGGCTTGGATTGAAATGCTGCAACCGCCGATGCGAAGACTACCTCGCGCCGCGGATCCTGATCGGCCAGCTTCGACAGGATGCGATTCGCGGCTCCATAAGAGTAGGGATTCGATTCACCCAGCAGCGCAATCGCCTGGTCGAACTTCTTCCCCTCTATCAGACTCTCGACGATCCGCTCCAGCGCTCTCGGTGGCGGAGCCTGCATCTGCCGCCACATTTCCACCGCCCGCTCCACGCGAATCGACGCTGCCGTCCGGACAATCTCCCCCTGCAACGCGTCGCGCTTTCTCTTCTCCAGCGATTCGGCCGCCGTAAATGCCTGCGCGATCATCTCCTCCGCCCGCTCCGTGTCAAAGACGTGATAGTTGTCCGCCAGGTGCAGCAGCGCGGAAACCTGCACTTCGGTGCGCACGGACGCCACCATATCCGCCGTCATGTCCAGCATCTTCCGCGCATGCGCTCGCCTATCGGTCTCCGGAGATTGCGCGCAGACGATACTTACTAACAGCAGCAGCGTCCATTTCATGGCGTGAATATAGCCAATGCAGTGGGAGAAGACAAGGGCTTGCTGTGTTACAATTATGGGAAATGCGTAATACGCTCACCGTTCGCCTTCCAGATGACCTTGCGGAGTGGCTGGAAGAGACGGCCAAAGAAGCCGGTGTGGCGAAAGGCCGCATCGTCCGTGAAGAGCTGCAGAGGGCACGCGATGCCCGCCGCCGCGGCTTCATGCGGCTGGCTGGAGCCGTATCGGGGCCGAAGGACCTGTCCATTCGCAAAGGCTTTTCCCGCAAATGAAGGGAATCGCCGACACAGGCTTTCTGGTTGCGTTCGCCAATCGATCCGACAGCCACCATGCGTGGGCTGTTGCGATCGCCCGCAGAGTCAACCAACCGCTGCTAACTTGCGAGGCGGTGCTCGCGGAGACCGCGTTTCAGCTTGGAAGCAGCAGTCTTGCGTTGCGTATGATCCACGAGGGGCTAGTCCAGCCTGCGCTCGTCCTGAGCGAGCATGCGGATCGGCTAACAGAACTTGCGCTGCGGTATGCAGACCGCAAGGCTGATTTGGCCGATTTGTGCCTGATCCGGTTAAGCGAGATGTATCCAAAACATAGCGTGATCACAACAGACATCAACGATTTTCGCGTGTACAGGCGCGGCCGGCGCGAGACGATTCCCCTGATCCACCCATAATCCCGGTTGCAACAATGAGCGATAATCTTGGCCAGGAGGTTCCTCATGCAAAGACGAACGTTCTTCGGCGGCGTGTTCGCTGGAATCGGGTTATCCTCAACAAAGGCGAAGGCTGCCAAAACCGGAGGCGATATTCCGAAGCGGACCTTCGGCAAGACCGGTGTGAAACTGACTCTCGTCGGACAAGCCGGCGGCAGATTCCCTCTATGCACCTTCGAAGAAGCCAAGGCCATCACGCGCCGCGCCTATGATCTGGGCGTCAACTACTTCGACAATGCGCACAGTTACTGGAACGGCCGCTCCGAGGAGGTGTTCGGCGCAGCGCTCGAGGGCATACGCAAGGAAATCTTCATCACGACAAAGACCACCAAGCGCAGCCGCGCCGAGGCCGAAGCTGAGTTGCACCTGTCCCTGAAGCGCATGAAGACTGACTACGTCGACCTCTGGCAGATCCATTCCATCAAGGAAAAGGCCGAAGTCGATGAGATCTTCGCGCCCGGCGGCGCCATCGAGGCGTTTGAAGCCGCCAAGAAGGCAGGCAAGTGCCGCTTCATCGGATTCACCGGCCACTTTGATCCGCACGCGCACCTGGAGATGCTGAAGCGTTATGACCGCTACGACACCATCCTCATGCCGCTGCACATCGCCGACCCGGCCTACCTGAGCTTCGAAAAACTGGTTCTGCCGGAGGCGGTGAAGCGAAAGCTGGGCATCCAGGCGATGAAAACAACGGCCAATGCAAAGCTGCTGCAATCGTTCAGCGTCGGCCAGTGCCTGGGCTACGCGCTCAGCCTTCCCGTCCACTGCGCGGCCATCGGCTGCACCACCATCGGCCAGCTCGAAGACGACGTGCGCATTGCGCAGCAGTTCCGCGCCTACAACGATGCCGAGATGAACCAGCTCCGCTCCCGAGCCGGGCGCCTGAAGGGCCCCGGCCTGGAGGACTGGAAGCGCAACGTAGAAAGCGCCGCTATCGACCGCCCGGCCTATACCGGAGGCTGAGTTTGCGGCACTGGCGGTTGCTCCTCGCGCTGCCGGTACTCCCGGCCGCACTGCTCGTGTCCCTCGACAGAAAGCCGGCACAGGCTGAAGTCTACTTGTGGGCTTGGGAACGGTCTGAGGACCTGCGCTTCCTCGATGCAAACAGGTACGGCGTTGCCTTCCTGGCAGCAAACGGTGGACAGCCTAGGCGCTGCGCATGGGAGAACCCACATGGTGAAGAGCCGTGCACTTGCGATTCTTCTGGCCGCGGCGGCACTGGTGATGGTGCCGACGCACCTGCCCAGTTGCGGTCCGTGGTTCCCCCAAGCGGTTTTTCACGAGCAGTCCCAGCCCCAATACACCGAGGCGGACCTCCTCGCCGGCCGGCTGGAAGTGATCCAGCCCAGCTTCTGGCGGAAGTATCTGTGCTACGCCTA
>VFZE01000064.1 GCA_016871315.1 Acidimicrobiia bacterium
AGGCTTGTGAGGATGGATTACGAGCGGAAATCGTTCAGCCGACGCGCTTCATCTTGATGGCGGCGGCGGCCAAGTCGCGCAGGCCGCTGAGGGAGGCGCGCTGGGGCTCGCCGAACTCCTCCACTTTTTTTCCGGACTGGAGATAGAAGCAGCCGACTGCGACGCCGTCGACCACCACGGGGTAGAGCAGGAAGCTGGCGGCACCCATGGCGCGAGCCATATCGGAGTCCAGGTAACGGCCGTGAAGGGCGACGATGTCGTGCCTGGCCAGCATGGCTTCAGACAGGGGGCCGGAATCGCGGCGAAGAGGAAAGCGGAAACGGGCAATGAGATCTTCGATTGCTTCGCCAAGCCCAAGCCGGGCCTGGATCTCGCGGTGATCCTCGGCGACCAGGCAGAAGAGGGCGACAGGGAAGCCGCCACCGCGCTGCATGGCTTCCAGGGTGATCATCAGCAACTGGTTGAGTTCGAACACGCCTTCGGTGATGACGGAATGGACTTCGTGGGTCATGTCGCCGAACAAGTCGGCCGGGGGCTCCGGTTCGGGCTCGGGATCATCCTCCAGCAGCTGATCGGTGAGGTCAAATTCGCTCTCGTCGAGCGTCTTGAGCATGCTGATGGCATGCTCCATCTGGGCCTTGAGGCGGAGGTCGTCGAGGGGAATCTGGAGCATGTCGAAAGTGGACTTGGTCTCCTCGATGGCCTGTTCGGCGATCCACTCCATGTCTCTCTGTTGCAAATCAAGCAGTGGACCGTGGGTTTCGATCATGCGGCGCATGCGGCCGCGGAGCCCTTCCGGCGAATCGCGGTGCATGACGGCGGTGAGTTCATGGCCGAAGCTGGCGAGGGCATGCACCCTGCCATGCTCGGTGCCAAGGGAGTTCCTGGTGGGCGTCTCCGGGCGCATGCTAAAGGCGACGCGATCCGGCATGTTCCATCGGGTGATGGTGGCCTGGCCGAGCTCCTCATAAGTGAAGCCAAGAAGGGTGCGGCAGGCCATGCGGTCCGAGCACATCTTTTGTTTCATGTGCTCCAGCACCTGCACGTAATCGCGGGGGAAGTAGCAGGCAAGGAGAACTTCGCCGAGGTTGCGGAACATGCCGCAGAGGTAGGCTTCCTCGAGTTGCTTATGGCCGGTGAGCGAGGCGGCAAGACGTGCATGGTTGGCCGAGAGCAGGCTGAGTGCCAGCAGGTGCCGGACCCCGGGGGCGGAGTTACGGAAATGGCGGACCAGCAAAAGCGTGGCGGCGAGATCGCGAATGGCGTCCAGTCCGATGAGGGCCACGGCGTGGCCGATGGTGACAATGGGGCGGCCGGAGCGGTTGTAGTGGACGGAATTGGCGGTGCGGAGTACGCGCAGAGAGAGGCCGACATCCTTGAGAATGATGTTGGTGATTTGGCGCAGGGTAATCTCTTCATCCTGCACGCGGAGCATGAGTTCCTGGATGTGTTCAGCCAACGCAGGCAGGTCGCGGTGCTTGAGGATCAGCGCGAGCCGCGAGTCCAGGGCCTGTTGCCTGGTAATGGGATCGTTCACTTAAAGCGCAACAGGGGAGGTCAATTTCAACGTTCGGTATCCATGAAGTAGTAGGCGATCATGTGGCAGATGATCATGTGGGCGTCTTCAATGCGGCCCATATGTGGTTCGGCAACCTGAAGATTCAACTGGGCCATTGCGCCCAGTCTGCCGCCGTCCCTGCCGGTCAGCGCCAGCGTTCTGCAGCCGATGGAGTTGGCATACTCGACAGCGTGGATCACGTTCGGGGAGTTCCCCGACCCGGAGATCGCCATTACTAGATCGTCCGGACGGGCGAAATTCTTCAACTGTTCTGCGAATATACAGTCGTATGTGACATCGTTTGAGTACGCGGTTATCGTGGGCAGAGAGTCCGTGAGCGCGGTGATGCGGAAGCGCTGCGGCCGGCCGAAGCTGGCGCCCTTCACCATATCGCAGACAAAGTGCGAAGCAGTGGAGGCGCTGCCGCCATTGCCGCAGACAAAAATCTGACGATTGTGCGCGCGGGCCTCGCGGAACCATTCGATCGCCTTGTTGACGTCGCCGAGATTGATGGTGGCGAGGGTGTTCTGTAGCTGCTGGTGATAGGTAGCGGGAAAATTCATGTCTTTCTCCATTGTCGCGCCAGTTCCATAGCCCCGTACAGGACACTGTCATCGCCGAGCGCGGCGGGCTGGACGTCGATGCGTGCGCGGGTCCAGGAGGTAATTTGGCGGCGGAGCTCGGCGCGCAGCGGATCGAACAGCGCCGCGCCGGCCTTGCTGATGCCGCCGCCGATCACAATGCGCGCCGGATTCCAGAGCATGATACATGCCTTGAGACCCGCGGCGAGGTTGACGACGTATTGTGATACGAAGGCGGGATCCAGAAGCAGCAGGTGGGCGGGGCGGCCATGGTCGCGCTGGAGCCAAAGTCCGCAGCAGAGCCGTTCGTAGCAGCCGCGCGCGCCGCAGAGGCAGGGCGGGCCGTTGGGATCGATGGTGATGTGGCCTATTTCGCCGGCATAGGAGTCCGCACCGCGGTAGACGGTTCCGCCGGCGATCATGCCGCCGCCGATGCCGGTAGAGAGTGTCATGTAGAAGACGGGATCGGCGCCGCGGCCGGCTCCATGCAGCGCTTCGCCGAGGGCGCCCACGTTAGCGTCGTTGTCCATGATGGCGGGGATGCCGACGGTCTCCTCGATATGGGCCGGCAGGAGGAAATCGCTCCAGCCGCCGACGTGGGTGGAGAGCGCGATGCGCTGCTCGGGGAAAAGCACAGGGCCGCCGAAACCGATGCCGCAGCGGGCGGGGCGGTGGTTGTTGAGAAAGCCGGCAGCCACTTCCTGAATCTGCGCCAGCATCCAGTCGCGTCCGCCTTCCCGATCCGTGGCGCGCGATTCCCTGGCGACCATGCGGCCGCTTTCGAAAACGGCTATCGTGAACTTGGTGCCGCCGATGTCGATGGCGAGGATGGTCACTGACGGGACTCGGCTTCGAGGACCTCGGCGGGAGTGGCGGTTCCGGTGCCGGGCTTCATGATGGTGACGGAGGCGGCGAGATTACCGATGCGGACGGCTTCAAAGATGGAGCTTGTGGCGGCCAGAGTCAACGCGGCGGCGGCGGAAAAGCCGTCGCCGGCGCCGCAGATATCGATAGGGGAGGCGACAGAGGCGCCGGGCACGGTGTGGATGCCACCGTCGTCGACAATGCGCGCGCCTTCGGCGCCGCAGGTGACAACCAGCGGCCTGTCGCCGATATGGCGGCGGAGGCGCTCCAGATCCATCCGGCCAAACAAACGCTGGCAGGCCAGTTCGGCTTCCAGTAAGTTGGGTTTTGCGACCACGCCGCGGAACAACTCCAGGCGCATTCGTGAATCGACCCAGAAGACCTTGTCCGGGCATTCCATGGTTGCCTGTGAAAGCGCATCGCGCAACGGCGCCGAGACAGTACCCCCATGCTCGGTTTCGGCTTGATCGGAGACGAGCACGGCATCGAATTCCGGCAAAGCCAGCCAGAAGCGCTCGATCAGCATGTCGTACACCTCTTCGGAGAGCTCATGCGTGGTGATAAAGTCGACGCGGGGCAGGTCTTCGACGCCGGTATCGTTGTTGATGAGCTTGGTATAGGTGAAGGTCTGCATGCCGTGGACTTCAACAAGCAGGGAGGGGTCAATCTGGCGCAGCGCCAACTCGCGCTTCAGCTCGTAGCCATAGCCATCGTGACCGATGACGCCGAGCACGGCAACGCGGCCCGCGCCGAGATCGATGAGGTTGTTGGCGACGGTGCCGCCGGCTCCGGCGGTGGTACGCGCCGAGACGACGCCGATGCGCGGGATACCGGTTTCGCGGCTGAGGTCGGCGGCGGCGGGATCGTAACGGCACCAGCGGTCCAGGCAGATGTCGCCGACAACCAGCGCGGAGAGTCCCCGGAAGCGGTCGAGGATTTCCCTGGTGGTCATGCGCCGGCCTCCAGCAGAGCGCGGCGGAGGGCGGGAAACGTGGATCGGTGATCGCCGCAGAAATAACAGCTGTGGCCGCCGTCGGCGACCGTGCGGACGAGGATGGTCTTGTGCGGGCGGAAATAGTAGCCGGGATCGGATTTCGACAACTCCTTGCCGGGTTCCCCGTTGATGGGAACGATATCGAAGACAGCGGTGAGGAACTGGCGGATTTGCCGGCCTTGCTGGTGAGCGACGTTGCGCGCCATGGCGAGCGCCTTGAGATAAACTTCCGGAGCCATGATAGCGGAGCCGAACGAGAGAACCACGCCGCCCTCCAGGCGCTCCACCTTGCGGGCGAAGATGAGAAAGTCGCGATAGCTGGCCGCGCCCAAGGCAGCGCCGTCGCAGTTGGGATGTTCGTGCAGGATGTCGTAGCCGATGCCGACGTGGGCGGTGACGGGAATGCCGAGGCGGTAGGCAGCGGCCAGCAGGCTGAGTTCGCGGTGCGGGTAGGGGCTTTCCAGAATCCGCCGGCCGGCGTTTTCGCCAAGGCCAAGTCCGAGCGAGGCGGCCTCCGCAATCCAGTCGTTCAGCTCACCGGTTTCCCGCCACAAGCCGAACTCGCCGGTGCGGATGTAGCGGGCGACGCTTTCGGTGGTGGCGCCGATGCGGGCCAGCTCGTAGTCGTGAATCACGCCGGCGCCGTTCATCGCCACAAGGTCGACACAGCCGCGCTCCAGCAGGTCGATCATGTGGCGGTTGACGCCGGCGCGGATCAGGTGCGCGCCCATGATGAGAATGCGCGCGGCGGCCGATTTGCGGGCGTCGAGAAGCCTGCCGGCCACCATGGCGAGGTCCGGGTGATCAAAGGGCGGCGTGGGATCGGCGAGCGCGAGCCAGTGCCGGAGATGAAGATCGTGCGAGCGCTCGGCCAGCGGCTTGATCCGGAGCCGCGCGCGGTCAAAGCTCTCGTAGCGCGATTTCACCGGGGGAACAGGGTGGCCATCAGCTCCTGATGGCACAGGAAGTTGGGTACGATATAGTCGGCTCCGACTCCGGCCAGCCGGTCGCGCTTCCAAGGATCGATTTTCAGGCATTCCGGCTCATCGCTGGCGACCCCGATGGCGACGCCGCCCACCTGCTTGACGTTTTCGATTTCGACGTAGCCGTCGCCGAAGCCGATGAACTGTTCGCCGTTGGCCTCCGCCGATTGGATGATGCGCTGAATAAGGATGGCTTTCGAGAAGCTCTTGTAGTCATCCAGTGCGCCATAGACGCCGCCTTCAAAGTAGGGGACCACGCCCAGCAACTCGGCTTCGCGCTTCATGTAGATCTCATCAGTCCCGCTAGCAAGATACATCTTGAGGCCACGTTCGCGCAAGGCCTCAAGCAGCGGCATCGTGCCCGGAACGTGATATTTTTCCGGGGCACAGTGGCCGCGCTCGAGCTCTTCGACGCGGTTCTTGATGCGCACCCAGAGCCGGTCCAAGTACATGTGCTTATACTGGAGCGGATCGAGCGGCGTGCCGCCGCGCTTGGTGATCTGGTCGACGAACTCGATCATCTGGTACATGGTCTGACGCCCGGTGAGGCGGCCGACGTATTCGCGGACGATCGCGTCCAGTTCCTGTTCCGATTCCCCGGTTTTGAGGTCGAGCAGGATCTCGACCATCATCGGGACCATCACGTCCACCCAGCCGGAACGAATTGTGGAGATTGTGCCGTCGAAGTCAAAAAGAGCCACCCGGGAGCGTTCGGCGCTGGCTCCCGGGCGCAGGTGTTCAATCATTCTCTTCTCTATTGTAGGGGATAGAATGGAGCCTACAGCCAGTATTCCCACTTGCCGCAGAAAACCACGTAAGCGCTGAGCGCGGCGTTGGTAACGGCGTGAGCCAGGATGCAGTCGCCCAGGCTGCGTGTGCGGATCATCCACGCGTTGTAAATGATGCCGGCAACCAGGCCGACCTCCCAATACGGGCCGTGCTCGGAGGCGAACAGCAGCGCCGTGACGACAAAGGATGACGCCTGATAGGCGCCAAGCGGGATCTTCTCAAAGTCGGGATTGATCAGCCAGCGCATGAGCCAGGCGCGCCAGAACAGCTCCTCGATGATGGGCACCAGGATGATGGCGCGGATGCTGCGGAAGACCAGCACCATCGGATCCATATGGAAACCTTCCGGCAGGCTGCTGGTAATGGTGCCCATGATGGAGTTCTGGAACAGCCAGTGCTGGCGGTAGGTGGGCCAGAGCACATCCGGCGCCACCCAGATCACGAACACGCCGATGCCGACCAGGGACGAAGAGAGCCAGTTCGGCGCACGCAGATCGATCACGTGGCGGGACAGGAACCACAGAGACAGGGTCAGCGCCAGGACGCGGAAAGGGAACTCCCAGGCGCCCAGCCCAAGCTTGTCACCCAGCGCGAGAAACAGAACAAAAATCGCGAAGGGCCCGACGTAGGGCAGCCAGGGCGGACGAAGCACCGGAGACGAGGAGGACATGGTTTGTGAGAAGCCCGGCTAGCCGATCCGGCCGAGCAGTTCCTGGATCTTCTTGTCTTCTTCCTTGGAAGGACTGTTGCGGAGCGCCGTTTGCAGTTCCTTCTTCGCTGCCAGCTTATCGCCCTTCTGGAAGAGGGCGATGGCGAGGTGATAACGCCAAGTGACGTGGTCCGGCTTCTTTTCCACCAGGTCGCGGAAGATCTTGATCGCGTCCTCGCTCAGGTTCTTCTTGATGTAGATCCAGCCCAGCGTGTCGGCGATATCCAGGTTGGTGGGCATCTTCTGCCGTGCGCGCTGCGCATAGGTGAGTGCCTGATCCAGGTCCGTGCCCGCTTCCGCCATCATGTAGGCGAGGTTGTTCAGGGCGACGGGGTTATCGGGAGAGACCTCGAGGATCTTCGTATAGAGAGGCTTTACCTTCTCCTGTCTGCCCAAAACCTCCGCGAGAGCCACCATTTGAATATAAGGCAGCTCGTCTTTCGGGCTCAGCTGGCTGGCTTTTTCAAAGTGATTGAAGGCCTGATCCAGCTTTCCCCAGCGCCGGTATGTTTCCCCGATGCGCATCTGCAGGTCAGCCGATTGCGGGTTTTCCTTGGCCAGCAGCTGGTAGTGTTCCAGAGCCTCTGCATACTTCTTCGTGCGCACCTGAATATTGGCCAGCGCCATGCGCACCGGTCTGGCATTGGTCTTTTTCAGCTCAGATTCCAGGATCTGGCGGGCCTGCTCCGAGCGGCCGGTCTCCATGTATACTTCGCCGAGCCCGAACAGGCCACGGTTATCGGGCGGAGTGGACTGCCACAGCAAACGGAATCCCGCTTCCGCCTCCGTCATTTTTTGTTCGGCATAATCCAGCGAGGCCAGCAGATACCGGGCGTCCTTGATGTTAGAGTTGGCTTGCAGCAACTGGTTCGTTTCCGCGCGCGCCGTCTTGGCGTCATTGAGCCCGATGAGGGAGGAGATGCGGAGCAGCCGCGGCGGCACCAGATTCGGGGCCTGCTGAATCATCTCGTCGGAGAGTTGCAAGGACTTGGCGTGATCCCGCTGGGTAAGGTAGACGCGCGCCAACGCGAGTTTCGCCGGCAGGTAAGTGGGGCTAAGTTTCAAGGCCTCCTGGTACTGCGCAATGGCCTTGTCCAGCGCTCCCTGGGTCATGTGCGCCTCCCCGAGGTTGAATCGCACCACGGGGTTGTTGGGCATCTTGGAGAGCACGGACTGGAATTCGGAGATGGCCGTGGAGACCTCTTCCTTCTTGCCGCTTTGCAAGCGAAGGGCGGCCCGCAAGGCCCTCGCCTCGGCATCCTCGCTGTCCCGCTTGACCAATTCCTCCACGAGTTTCAGGGACTCCTCGCGGCGGCCCATCACCGCCATAACTTCCGCCATCTTCTTCTGGTAGCTTGCTTTGCGCTTGCCCTCGGGGGCGGCCTTGGCGGCCTGATCGTAGTGCTCGAGCGCGTCCTGCAGCCGGCCGATGCGGTAATAATAGTCTCCAATGGTGTCGCGCCCGTTCGGAAAATCCTTCGGATTGCTGAGAATCTTTTCCAAAACGGCCTTCGCCTCGGCTTGTTTGTTGGTCCGCAAATAGAAGGTGGACAGCTCCAGGTAGGCGGAAGACATCTTTGGGTTGTTTGTCATCTTACTGACAAGCACCTTCTCGGCTTCATCCACCTTCTTCTGCTTGAGCATGAGTCGGAACAGGAAATCATACAGAGGGATGAAGTCCCGGTTCTTGGCAATAGATTCACGGATCATCGCCACGGACTCCTCCTCGTTGCCCTGGGCGGCGACGGTTTGCGCCAGCGCGAGCGTGACCTTCGGTTCATTCGGCTTGATGGCCAGCGCCTTGCGGAAATGGACGGCGGCTTCCTTCAGGTCATTGTGGGCCAGGCCGACAAAGCCGCGGATCCGGAGAGCCGTGAAATCCTTTGGGTCTCTTTTCAGCAGCCGCTCGGCCAAGCCGAGGGCATCCTCGACGAGGATCTTATGGCGTTTGGGATCTCCGGTGAATATGGATATGTACAAGTCGCCGAGCGTGCTGTGAGCGTTCTCATTTTCCGGCTGCAACTCGGAAGCGCGCTGGTAGGCCCGGATGCCATCGCCATAGTTTCCACGCTTCAATTCGGTCTTGCCCAGTTCGAAGTAGGCCTGCCCGAAACGGGCGTCCTTCTGGATCGCCTTCCGGAAAATAATGGAGGCTTCCTTGAACTTGCCGGCATCGTAGTACTTCTTGCCAGTTTCAATCAGCCGCTTCTTGTCAGACTCCAGGTCGCCGCAGGCTGTCAACAGGACAACCAGGGAAATGATCGCGAATCGGAAAAAACGTGGGACACCCATAGTTTCTAATACCTTCTGCTATATCAGTTGAACACATGAGGACGGAGGAAGGCAATGGGACCGCCGTTGGGTTGGCGGAGCTTCCATTACCCCGGACGCCATAGTACTGTTGGGATGCTACTGAACGGCTACGACGGGGTTGACCGGGGCGGTGGAAGGGCTGTTTACATTGCCGATTCGCAAGGTCACCGGAAGCGCATCCCCCCGCAAATGAACACCTGGCACATAGAGATTCGCCTGGTAGAGGCCGATATAACCCGGCACTAATCCGCTCCACTCCACGATGATTTCGCTGCCATTGATAGTCGGGTCTCCAAAGAAGACCTGCAGCCTTTCGGTCACGGCGAGCGGATCGGAAGGCGCCGGCTGGCCAGCAAGCACCTCGCCCCCGCGGGTCGGGCCCAAACCTGTGGCATAAAGCACAAGGCGGCGGTCCCGGCGGGCAGGGTTATCCTTGGTCACGGGGCGTCCGTCGGCATGGAAAATGGCGGCCTGGTTGGTGGTTGGATCGACGAAAACGGCCGGGGCGTAACGGGAGACCGTGATCTGCTGGGTGAGGGAGCTGGAAAAATCGGTCAGGTAGCGCACCACCATCGGGTAACGGCCAGGCGCCAGGGAAGGCGGAATCTGTGCATTGATCTGGCCGGTGGTTGTCATGAACAGGGGCATGGGCACGTTGTTGAGCGTGACACAGGTGCCGCCGAGAACAGTAGGTAATGGTGTGCCGTCGGCCATCGAGGATTCGCCCAGGTTGCGGCCGAAGATGGAGATCAGTCCGCCTTGAGCCACTTCGGTGCGGTAACTGGCGAGGTTTACGACCCCGCCTGGGTTGATAGTCGGCCTTGTGGCCGGGTTCAGCGGCGCTGCCAGGGGGACAATGCTCAATCCGCTGGCTGTCAGCATGTAGGCGGTTGTGCCCGCACCATCCACCACCATCGTGCGACCTGGCAGGTTGGCGCGCACGTTTCCAGTTGGAGTGGACAGAGGCCGTTCCAGGGCAGGCGCGGAACGCATCGTGGCGCCGGTGGTGGCGCTGACAATCTCGACCGAGCCGGCTTCGGTGAGCGCCGCCAGGGCGGCAGCGTTGGGAATGGGGGCCTGGGTAAGCCGCGCGTACGTTGTGGCGCCGACGGAGGCCACCGCGGAAACCGGGCGAGTTGGAGCGCCGGGCGCCGTCCCGGGGCCTGCGGCAACCGGGGTCAGTGCCGGACTCAGAAGGTTGCCGTTGACGATGTAGTACTGTCCGCGCGGTCCGACCGCCACCGGGCCGAAGTAGCCTGTTATCTGCCCCGTCGTGATCTGGCGGCCCTGAATGAAGTCGTCCACCGCAGCGTCATAAATGTAGGCGCTGCCGTTGCCTGCCAGAACGAGGGCGAAGTCGCCGTTCGGCGAAGCGGCCATGGTCCGTGGCGCGGCCAGGATCTGGGTGTTGTTGGCCACCGGCAGGACGTTGGCGTTGAAGCGGCGGGGAACCGCCTCGTTGCCGATGACGCGCCATAGTGTGCCGTTGCTCATGATCACCAGCGGGCCGCGCTGCGTGGAGACGATCCCTTGCGGTGTGACAATGGCGGCGTTGTTGTTGAAAGGCAGGGCGGGGAAACGGACACGGCCGACAACGGTGCGCGTCGGCAGATCGATCATGGAGATGCTCTCGCCGCCCCGGTTGGCCACGTACAGCGTTTGCCCGTCCACGGAGATCGACACCGAGGAGGGAAGCTGCCCTACCTTGATCGGCGCCAGGAACTGCTGGCGCCGCATGTCGAACACTTCCACCCGGTTCAGCCCGGAGTTGGCGATGTAGAGCATCTGGCGAGCGGTGTCCTGCTCGATTTCCAGCAGCCCTTCATTCGGAGTGAGGGAAACATCGACGACGGCGATGTCGCCGCGGTTCTCCGAATTACGGTTGTTCTGGTACACGGTAATCGCCGGAGGAAGATTCACCGCTTCATTCGATGTGATCGAGTATTGATGGATCGGGGAAACGGTGCCGATGCCGCGGTTGACCGGGTTGTAGGTGAAGTCGAACGCCACACCTTGCGCCGTGGGGGTGGTGCGCATGCGAGGCGCGCTGTTGGTGATGTTCGCTTGAGCGGCTCCGCCGGCTGCTCCTCCTGCTTCCCCTCTGCCCGGCACAGGCGTAATCACGATAATCGCACCCCCTCCCGGAAGTCCGCCGCCGGGGCCGCCGGCGCCGCCCAGTCCAGGCGGTCCGGTTGGAGCCTGTGGAATCAACTGCGCGGTGGCGTTAATCCGCCCCCGGTTGGCATTCTCCACCTCGGCGCGCGAAGTGGTTATGGGCGCCGTAACGCCGCACTGGTCGTTGGCAACAAGCAGCGCAGTCCTCGGAGCCATGGCGATCGGGCTCTGTGGCAAATTGGAGAGCGGCAGCGAGAGGAATCCGGAGTCGGAAAGTGCGTAGGCATTGCCGCCGTCGGAGCTGATGACAATGCGGCCGGCAAGATTCTCCGGCAGCTGCAGCGCTGTATGGATCAGCAGATTCTCCGGGTCGGAAATCATCAATTGGCTGATATTGGGCCTCGCCGGCGGATTCTGCACTGGCGTGACGTTGAAAGCGGAATAAATAACCGAGCCGTCCGGCGCCCACACCGAGCCGCCCTGGTTCTGCTGGAGATTGAAGTTGGTTCCCGTCGGGAATGGATACGGCGCGTTGGCGGCGTTTTGCTGCGCCAGCACATTCAGAGTTTCCGCGTCGAACAGGTGGAGCCCGGCCATGAACTTGCTCGCATCAGGCGCCACCGAGATCACCTGGGACACGCCCGCGACGGTCCTGCTGCGCAGCACCGTGCCTGAGGCGGCCTCGTAAACGAATACCGCCCGGGCGGCCGCGTTCGGAATGTTCACCCCGAAGATGAAGCGCCCGTCCCGGGTTGCCTGCAAGAAGCTCCGGTTGGCTAGCAGTGGCCGACCGAAGGCCTGCTGTGGCAACAGTGGGCTAGCCGGCGGCGGCGGGGCCACCGGCACCGAGGAGATGGCCTGCGAGCTGGTGCCGGCGGCAGGATCGTAAATCAGCAGCACATTGAACAGGTTGTTCTGCCCCGTGCCGATGGTGGAAATCAACACTCTTTCGTCAAAACCCACCGCCACTCCTTCCGGCCTGGCTGGAAGCGCCACCCGGTTTACCACTTGGAGCGTGTCGGCATCTATGATCATCAACGACGCGGCGGCATGCGAGGCGACATACAGCATCTTTCCGGATCGCGACATGGCTGCACCAAGCGGCATCTCATCGACCGTGATCGGGTTGAGAAAGCGGCGCTGGGGAATCGAATAGACTTCCACCTGGTTGCGGTTGGTATTGATCAGGTACAGGCGGGCCCTGGCCTCATCGAGAACGATGTCGGCGGCGCCCCCGACAATGGGCGTTACCGTGCCAAACGTCGCCGCGTAAGCGGCTGAAAATACTAAGAAAAGTGCGAAAATACAGCGGGCGAGACTCATACAGCGTACTATTCTAACCCTTTTGATCCCTCAAAGTTTCGAAGCCCAGTTACCGTCTACGGCTCACTGAAAAACCGCCGCCAGCTCCCCTGCCCTGTGCAACAGCGTGAACCGCGCCGACTCCAGCCCATGCTGCGCATCATAATACAGCAGCCATTTCTCGTTTTCCATTAACCTCGCCCGCTCCACTTGCTGCAAATCGGCCCGTCCCTCCTCAAACTGGGCCAGGGTCACCGAAAGGCTCTCGCGAGCCAAGTCCAGATCCAGGCGGGCCACCTGGCGCGCCGTTTCCGCCTTCTTCACCTCCTGAAAGCTCTGCCTGGCATCCAGCACGATGCGCCCGCGCACAGATTGGATCCGGGCCGCAATCTTCGCCGATTCCGCATCGGCTGCGCCGGCGGCGGCGCGCTGCCCCGGCGGCGTCCAAAGTGGAATCTGGAGCGATAGCCCCAGTTGGCCATTGTGCCGCTGGAACTTTTGGAAGAAATCCTCATAGTTGTTGAAACGGGCGAACAGGCCATACTGGGCAATCAGGTCCATCTTCGGATAGCGGGCGGCTTCGTAAGATTTCTTCTCGATGCGCTTAGCCGCCATCGCCGATTCCAGCCTCCGGATCTCCGGATTGTCGCGCAGCGCCTTCTCGGAGGCCTCCTCGGCCGTCGCCGGCGGAGCGGGCAGCGTTTGATTGTCCCACGGCGCAGCCCGCACGCGTGCGGCGGGTTCCATGCCCAGCACGGCAGCCAGTGCCGCCTCGGCATGCTCCTGCTCCGCGCCCCAAGCCTCGGCTGCCTGACGCGCCTTCGCTGTTTCCAGCGCGGCCCGCTTCAGCTCCAGCGGAAGCTCGCGGCCCTGCTCGGTGCGCAGCTTCATGATCGATTCGATCCACTCGGCGCTATCCACTTGTTTCCGTGCGGTTTCCGCCATCCGCTGGCTGCGCGCCGCCTCCAGATACAGGTTGACGGTGCGATGGATCAGCTGTTCACGGCTCCCCTGGCCCTGAATTCCCGCCCCCCGCAGATTCTCGCGCGCCTGCTCCAGTTCCAGCTTCTTCTGCCGGTCGTAGACAGAGGCAACCCCGCGCGCCTGCACGATCGTGGGCGCCGAACCTTCGATGCTCATCGGGAAGCCGCTGCTATAGGCCAGCCCGCTTCCGGCGAAAGCCTTCGGGATAAACGGATCGCGGGCGATTTGTACGCGATAGGCCGCCTGCTGCTCCTCCAGGCGGCTCAGAACCGCCTCCGGCGATTGCTGGAGTGCGAGCCGCACCGTTTCGCGCAGCGTCAGGATTCGGACATCGGCCGACAGTGCCGCCGAAAGGCAGAGCAACCCCAAAGATACTTTCATCGCTTCACTCCTTATTCGTACCGGAGCGCTTCGGTCGGGTTTAGCCGCGAAGCGCGCCCGGCGGGCAGTATTCCGAAAATGATTCCGACCGCGAAACTCACCGCGAAGGCGACCGCCACGGCCGGCCAGGAAACGGGGATGTCGATGTTGTCCACGAAGAATCCGACGCTGAGCGGAATGGAAACTCCCACCACGATTCCGGCCAGCCCGCCGGAGATGCTGATCAGCACCGCCTCCATGAGAAACTGCCGCATCACGGCTTGGCGCGATGCGCCCACCGCCATCCGCACTCCGATTTCCCGCGTCCGCTCGGTTACCGTCACGAGCATGATGTTCATGATGCCAATGCCGGAGATGATCAGCGCGATGGCCGCCACCAGGATCAGCACGATGGTCAGGATGATGGTGATCTGTGACGCGGTCTCGAGGATCGCCGCGAGGTTGTCCACCCGGTACTTCGCTCCCGGCCGGTGCCGGCTTTCAATGATCGTGCGGACCATGGAAGTCACCGGCGCCACGTCCTGTGCCGATCGCGCCTGCACATACATCGGATCGATGCGCTCCACCGGCGTGAAGTAGCGGATCACGGTGATCGGGACGAGGATGGTTTCCGTGGCCAATTCCGTCTGGCCGAAGCTCTCGGTCTTTTCCTTGAAAGTTCCGATGACGGTGAACTGCAGGCCGTGGACTTTCAAAATGTTTCCGACTGCCGCCTGTTGGCTGCCATATAGCCGCAGCGCCAGGCGCTCGGTGAGCAGGGCCACCTTCTGCCGCAACACCACATCGCTCGAATCGAAGAAGCGGCCTGCCAACAGCACCAGGTTCCGCACCCGCGCGTAGTGATCGTCGGACCCGATCACAGCCACGTCTTCCTCGCGCCCCTCGATCACAAGCCGGTCATAGTTGGTCATCACGCCCGTGGCGGCGACGATCCGCGAGCCTAGCTGCTCGCGTACCGCCTCCACATCAGTCATCTTCAGGAAGTCGGCCTCGACGCTGGTTGCCGTCATTGAGCCCGCCTCATAGTAGGCGTAGATCATGTTGGAGCCGATGCCGCGGATCTGCTCCAGAATCAACTCGCGGCTGGTGAGCGAGATTGTCACCACCAGGATCACGCTGGCGTTGCCGATCACCAGGCCCAGCGCGGTAAGAAAGGTGCGCGTCTTGTTGGACGCCAGCGCCATCGCCGAGAATCGGAAAGCTTCTTCCAGCCGCATCGGGTCAGGACTCTTTCGCTTTCTTCAGCAACTCCGCGGCCTCGCGCCGTGATGGATCATCCGGCGTCAGCGCGGACTTCAAGTATTTCTCCAGCAGGCGGCGCGCCTCTCCGAGATTGCGCTTGTGCTCCACAAGCACCTCGGCGCGGGCGAACAGAAGCCTGGGATGCTCCGGCGCCATCTTGGCCGCGCGCGCGAACATTTCCTCGCTTTCATTCCACCTTTCACGCCGCGCCAGAAACTTCGCAAGATCCAGCGCCCGGCCAAGTTCGCCAGGCTCCAGTTCCAGCGCTTTCCGCAAATGCTTTTCCGAGGCCGGCCAGTCTTTCTTTTTTTCGGCCAGACGCGCTTGCGCGGACTCGCCTTCGGCGGCATGGATGGCCCGCATCCGCGCGGCGATCGCAGCCGCCTTGTCGAAGCCACCGCCGAGGAAGCCCGGGGCTTCCAAGTAGTACTCCATCAGGTCGGAAAGCGCCTCGAGATTCTTGCCGTCCAGCTCGACAGCCTTTTCAAAAGCGTCGCGGCAGCGGCCGGCCCACCGCGGCGCCGTAAGAAAGCTCGAAGTTTCCGCGCGCCTTCCGTAGGCTTTGCCGAGCCAGTGCATCAGGGAACTGTTGCCCGGCATTTTCTCCGCTGCCTTCCCGAGCAGTTCCGAAGCCTTCTTGAAATCGCCGAGATGGAAGTAGCTCTTCCCCGCCAGAGCCAGCGCGGCGGCGTCCTGCGAGGCGCCAACCGCCTGAATCGCCTTTTCGTACTCGGTGCGCTGGTAGAAGTTCTGAGCGGAGGCGATGGCGGCTGTCTGCGCGGTTATCGAACCGGCAGCCAAGACTATCAATGCAAGAGACTTAATCAACCCTCTCGATTATACGCCGTGGCGGAAACCTTTCCTTCCCCGCCAGCGCCTGTTTGATCATGTTGGTGTAGTATGCTGTAGTTGAAACCGAACGGATTCAGAGTTGGAGGTTTGTGTTCCCATGTCACCCCGAAAAATGTTGACCCGGATGGCCGGATGGCTCGTCCTCACCCTGTTTATGGCGGCGGGCGCCTTTGCCCAGACCGGCGCCATCGCCGGCAAAGTGGTCGGCCCTGACGGCCAGCCTCTGAAGGACGCGCTGGTCAAGATTGACCGCCAGGACATTAAGGGCAACTACAAGGTAAAAACCAATAAGAAAGGCGAGTACTTCCACGCCGGTCTGCCGCTGGGTCAATACAATGTGACCCTCGAGGTCGGCGGCAAGGATGTGGACAACGTGCGTGGAGTCCGCACGCGGCTGGGCGATCCCACGGAAATCAATTTTGACCTCGCCGCGCAGGCCGCCAAGCAGGCGGCCTTGCAGAAGGCCGCCGAAACCGGCACGCTAACCCAGGAGCAGGCTCGCGAAATGAGCCCCGAGCAGCGCGCCGCCATGGAAAAGCAAATGAAAGAGCGCTCCGAGGCGATGAAGAAGAACAAAGCGCTGAACGATGCCTTCAACGCCGGAATGACCGCGATGCAGACGCGCCAATGGGACGCCGCGGTGGAGAGCTTTGAAAAGGGCGCCGAGATGGACCCCAAGCAGCACGTCATCTGGGCCAATCTCGCGGAGTCCTACATCGGCATGGCCACCCCGAAGACGCCCGCCGAGCAGGAACCGCTCATGGCCAAGGCGCTGGAAGCCTATGCCAAGGCGCTTGAGCTGAAGGCCGACGATTCAGCCTACCGCAACAATTACGCGCTAGCGCTGGCCAAGGCCAAGAAGTTCCAGGAAGCCGAGGATGAACTGACCAAGGCCGCCGCTCTGGATCCGTCCAAGGCCGGCACCTACTTCTACAACCTCGGCGCCGTGCTCACCAACATCGGCCAGCTGGAGCCGGCCGGGCAGGCGTTCAAGAGGGCTGTCGAGGCCGATCCCAACCACGCCGATGCGCAGTATCAGTACGGCGTTTACCTGATCTCGAAGGCGACCACCACGGCGGAGGGCAAGGTGATCCCGCCGCCGGGCACTAGAGAGGCGTTCCAGAAATATCTCGAGCTAAAACCGGATGGCCCGTTCGCCGATGGCGCCAAGGGCATGATCTCGACTCTTGACGCCACGCTCGACACCAAGTACGAGAATCCGGACGCCAAGAAGAAGACGAAGAAGAAATAAAGCCGGCCGGCGGCCGGAGAGCAAGCCCGCACGGGGCCGCCAGGAGCTTCCGGAAATGCTGCGCACGCTCATCTACCTTATCGGTACGGTCCTGGTGATCACCTTCCTGCGCGGGGTGATCGGCCTGATCATGAAGGCCATGGCCGATCTGTTCCGCGGCGAACAGGCCGCCCAATCCGGCTCCAGCGCAAAAGCGGCTGCGCCGGGCATGGGCGGCGAACTCATGCAAGATCCGGTCTGCGGCATGTACGTCTCCCCAGCCGTCTCTCCCAGAAGACCATCGGCCGGCAAAACGCATTACTTTTGCTCGGAGAAGTGCCGGGCCCAGTATCCGCTCGCCAAGTCAGAGAAGACAGCCTAGGCTTTCCCTTTCGCTTTGCGTATCTGCTCCAGCCGCTCGGCGATCTTTGCCTCCACCCCGCGCGAAGTGGGTTCGTAGAAACGAGTTCCGGCGAGCGATTCCGGCAGGCAGTCCATATCGGTGATCGCATCCTCGAACTGATGGGCGTGCTGGTAGCCGGAGCCGTAGCCCCACTGCTTCATCGCGCGTGTCGGCGCGTTGCGCAGGTGCATGGGGACGGGTTCTGCGATGCTGCTCTTTACCACGCCCGTCGCTTGGCCGAGCGCTTTGTAGGCTGCGTCGGACTTGGGCGCGATGGCCAGGTAGATCGCGGCTTGCGCCAGCGCCTGGTCGCCTTCCGGAATGCCCAGGAAATGCGCGCACTCCTTGGCGGCGATGGCCTGCTCAAGCGCCCGCGGATCGGCCAGGCCGATATCCTCAACCGCCATGCGGATCAACCGCCGCGCGATGTAGAGACGGTCCTCGCCGGCCTCCAACATCCGTGCCAGCCAATAGAGCGCCGCATCAGGATCCGAGGAGCGGATCGACTTGTGCAGCGCCGAGATCAGGTTGAAGTGTTGCTCGCCGGACTTGTCGTAGAGATGCAACTTGCGCTGCACGGCGTCCTCGACAGCCTGCGGGGTGATCTTGCCTTCCGCAGCCGCGGCCGAGGCCAACTCGAGCACGTTGTAGGCCGTGCGCGCATCGCCGTTCGAATAGACCGCGATCTGCTCCAGCAGCGAATCTTCGGCCTCCAGCTTCAGCTCGCCCAGCGCCCGCCGCAGCAGCACCACGATCTCCTCCGCCGTCAGGCTGCGCAGCGCATACACCTTGGTCCGCGACAGCAGGGCCGAGATCACTTCAAACGATGGGTTCTCGGTGGTGGCCCCGATCAGAATCACGTCGCCGCGTTCCACGTACGGTAGGAAGGCGTCCTGCTGCGCCTTGTTGAAACGGTGAATCTCGTCGATGAAGATTACCGTGCGCCGGCCCAGTCGGCGATTCCGCTCGGCCCCGGCCATCACCTCCTTCACCTCTTTGATGCCGCTCAGCACTGCGCTGAATGGCACAAAGTCCGCCTGCGAGTGGACCGCCAGCAGTTGCGCGAGGGTCGTCTTGCCCACCCCGGGCGGCCCCCACAGGATCATCGAGCTCATCTGATCCTGCTCCATCTGCCGGCGCAGCGGCTTACCGGGGCCCAAGATGTGCTCCTGGCCGATGAATTCCTCGAGCGTCGCCGGCCTCATCCGCTCCGCCAGCGGGCGGGGCTGCTCCTTCGGCGGCGTGGTGTCGAAGAGGCTCATCGCGGCCTACTTCCTGATCATCCGCTGCCGGCTTGCCTCATGGAGAATGATGCCGGCGGCCATGGAGGCGTTCAGCGACTCCACGCCCGTCGTGGTAATGCGCAGATCCGTCGCCACCGAAGCCAGCTTGTCGCTGACACCGCGGCCTTCACTGCCGACGATCAGCGCAAACTTCCTGGTCAGGTCGACATCGTTCAGGTTGCGCTCGCCGCGTGGGTGCGCCGCGTAGAGATCCAGCCGCCGCTGCACCAGCGCCGCGCGCGCGATGGAGGCTTCCACCCCTGCCACGATAGGCAGCCGGAATACCGAACCGGCGGAGGCGCGCATGCTCTTCGGGTTGTACGGGCTCGCCGTTCCCTTCACCAGCAGCGCGCCGGTGGCGCCGAAGGCCTCCGCGGCGCGGAGAATCGCTCCGGCATTGCCCGGGTCCTGCAACCCGTCCAGCACCACCACCATCGGCCGTCCGCGGAAAAGTTGCTCCAGCGTCCAGACTGGAGGCCGTACCAGCGCGATCACTCCCTGGCTCGATTCGGTCGAGGCCAGTTCCCGAAAGAGGGCGTCCGGCACCACATAGAGCTTCAAACCCCGCAACCCGCGTAAATGAGCCTCCACGGTGCCGCGTACCGAAGCCGAGCACAGCACCGCCTTCAGCACGCAATCGCTGCGGATGGCCTCCTCCATCAGGTGAAACGATTCGGCCACGCAATAGCCGTCTGGGGTGAGCGTGCCGCGCAAGGCCGCGCGCCGCACTTCGCGCAGCAAGGGGTTCTTCGAGGAGGTGAGCGCTTCTGTCCGCGAGGCTTGGGCAGTGGCCATGAGGATCGCTGTAGACTGAATCATAACTCACCATGAGGCGCATCCTGGTACTGGTTGCTGGAGTGCTGTGCGCAATCGCGGCCGCCGCCATCGTCCGCGTGACGCTCCAGGTGCATGCCCAGGCCCGCCTCGACGAGGCCCGGCCCGCCGACGTCATCATCGTCTTGGGCGCGGCCGAATACAGCGGCCGCCCGTCGCCTGTGCTCAAGGCGCGGCTGGACCATGCGCTGGAGCTCTACCGCCGGAAGCTGGCGCCTCGCATTCTTACCACCGGCGGCGCCGGCGGCGATCCGATCTTCACTGAAGGCGACGTCGGCCGTGCCTATCTCCTGAAGCGTGACGTGCCGGCCGAGGCAGTCATAGTGGAGCGGGAAGGGGAAACGACGGCGCAGAGCGCCTCGGCCGCGGTGGAGATCATGCAGCGCATGGGGCTGAGGTCATGCCTGGTTGTGACCGACGGGTATCATCTGTTCCGTGTGAAGAAGATCTTCGAGCAAAAGGGTTTGCAAGTCTACGGCTCGCCACGTCCCTCGGAGACCATTCAGGGATGGCGCTTGTGGCGGCTGTGCGGGCGGCAGGCGGTGGCCTACCTGATGTGGCGCGTGGGAATCGTGGTGTAGGTTACTTCCGCGCCGACGTCAGCTGGGAACCGGCAGCGCCGGCCACATCTTCCCACCGGTAGTAATGGAAATTCTGCTCTTTGCTGTTCATCATTACCAGCAGGCCATGAGGAAATGCGGAACCGAGGCTCACCGAGGCGGCTTGGATGCCGTCGGTGGAGTCGGCCGAGGTCGTCACGATCTTGATCGGCTTGCTGTGATCGTGCGGGTTTCCTGGGGCGCCTTCCCGCGCGAAGAGGTGCAGCCGGCTTCCGCCGGGCAGCTGATCCGTGCAGACGATGTAGCCCTTGCCGTCCGGTTGCGTGTAAATCGCGATCCCCTCGTGGTTGCCCTTGAACTCCTGGGTGCCGAACACAGCCAGCTCCTTGCCCGCCTCCGGATGATCCGGATCGGCATGCCACTTGTGAATGCCGTAATCTTCATCCGCATAATAGACGTAGCCCAGTTCGTCGTCCACGGCAATCGCTTCAATCTCCTTGCTGCCGCTGAAGTTTCCGAATTCGCGCACCTTCACGCCCTTCGCCTTCCCCGTGCCGTCGTCTTCCAGCCGGTACTGATGCAGGTAGCCTGTCTGTGGTCCCGTTTTCCGGCCCACTATGGCGAAGATCGCGCCATCCGACGGCCGCTTGTACAGGGCGATTCCCATCGGCGAGGCCTGCTCACCTTGAAAGGAGCCGAACACGGGAATTCCCTTCTCCGAAGTGACATCGCGAATGCCGCTGCCGTCGTGCGCGATGGCAAACACGCGCAACTGCTTTTTCAATCTCTCCGTCGCCACGGCGATGTCCACAGGCTGTCCGCCCAGCATCAGCCCATACTCCACGTCCACATTGTTTGGCCGGTCAATTCCGGGAATGGTTTGCTGAATCCTCCCCTTGACGTCGAATACGACAATCGCGCCCACCGGTGCGGGCTCCTTTACCGTTGCGATGATGAGACTGCGCTCGGGCTGCGAGGGATGAATCCAGATGGCGGGATCGTCGGGATCTCCCGCTAATTTTTCCGTCGACAAAGCCGGCTGCACCACTCGCGCCGGTGCGCACGCCGTCAGCAGCAGGGTCAAGTTCAGGCAGACAAGTTTAAACATGTATTTCTCCGGAGTACCAAACGTAGGCAAGGCACTTGCCAACTTCTTCCTATTGAAAACACTCGGGGAATTCTGGCGACCCTACGCCGATTCGACCGGATTCGTTACACCTTCGTTCGGGTTCCGCCCCATAAACACGGTCAGTCATTTACCCCGAACTTGTTCAGGCTACGCACGCACTCGGCCAGCGCATCCAACAACGACGAGCCCCAGCCGCATGGCGTGAACGGCGCACTCTTGCGGTTGATCTGCTTATCCGCCAGCGCGAAGAATTTCATCGTCGGTTCCTTCGGCGTCGCGTATTCCCGCACGGTGATGATGAACTCCTGCTCCCCTTCGGGCTCTTGCTTGAGAATCGAGAACATCTGCATCTGCGCCAGTTGCTGGCTGGGGTCGGTTTGCGCGAACGTCCATTCGGACACGGTATCTAGCTCCTGTCTTGCTGTGTTGGGACTTTCACAATATCCCCACCGCCCCCAGGATTGCAAACATGACCAAGGAGCCGATAGACTCAAAGGGAACCCCGTAGGGATCTTATCTGAAGGAAGTTGCCATGCCCCAAAAAGGTGATGTGACGCGAAGAGACGCCGTGAAGATGGCCGGAGCGGCGGCGGTTGCCGCGGCGGCAGCCAAGAGAGCGAAAGCGGCTCCTGGAATCCAGACAGTGAAAGCGGCCAACAACGTTGTCAACTACGCCGTCATCGGCACTGGCGGCCGCGGACGCTATCACCTGGAGCATTTCAACGGCGTGGACGGCGGCAAGTGCCTTGCGGTTTGCGACGTTGAGCAGACGGCACTGGACGCGGCGCTCAAGGCCACCAAAGACAAGCCGCAAGCCTACAAGGACTATCGCGAGGTTCTGGCGCGCAAGGACATCGATGCGGTCGTCATCGCCACACCGCTCTACATGCACTTCCCGGTTACGCGCGACGCGCTGGTTGCCGGCAAGCACGTGCTGTGCGAGAAGAGCCTGGTCTTCACCGCTGAAGAGGTGCACGCGCTGCGCAAGCTGGCCCATGAGCGGCCCAAGCAGGTGCTGCAAGTCGGGCTCCAGCGACGCTACTCCAGGTTTTACCAGACGGCGCGGCAGATGATCGAGAAGGGCATGCTCGGCAAGGTGACGCACGTTTACGCACAGTGGCATCGTGCCAGCCTCGGCCGGACATGGGTGCCGCCGAGTTGGCGCGCGTTCCGCAAGTTCTCCGGTGGACTGACGGCGGAGCTGGCCTCACACCAGATCGACGTCGCCGATTGGATGATCGGTTCTCATCCGGAGTTCGTCACCGGTGTGGGCAGCATCGACGTCTACAAGGACGGCCGCGATGTCTTCGACAACATCCAGCTGATCTTCAAGTATCCGGGCGGGGAGAAGCTGATGTACAGCTCCATCTCCACCAACAAGCACCTGGCGCTGTTCGGCAGCACGCGCACTGAGTTCGGTGAAATGATCATGGGCACGGAGGGCACCATCCACATCACCGTCGGCACCGACAATGAGCCGGCAACGGCGCTCTGGTTCTACGAGCCGAGCCCGAAGAAGGCCGAAGCCTCCAAGGGCAAGGAGAAAGCCGCCGTGGCCACCCCCACTCTGCTCGGCACCGGCAAGGGCGGCAAGGGCCTGCCCGTCTTGTTTGAAAGCGAAATGGTGAAGGAGAGCGATTCTTTTTTCCAGAAAGAGCTGAAGTACGCCAAACTGTGGCTGTACAAGAAAGGCGTTATCGTTCCGGAAGAGGAAAAGAACCCCGTCGACGTGCAGCTGGAGAGCTTCCTGGAGTGCATCCGCACCGGCAAGCGGCCGCTCGCCGATCTGGAAGTGGGCTTGGCTGATTCGGCCAACGTCATTCTCGCCAACCTCGCCATGGACGACGGGCGGCGTTACTACATGAACGAAATTGACAAAATGGGCGGCGGCCCGCAGACGGGTAAAAAGGGCTGACGATTCCGGCCGACGATGGCCGCCACGATGAAGATCCTCCTTGCCATCCTTGCCGTCCTGCTGGTCGTGGGAGCGGTGTTCGGCGTCAAGCTGGTTTCCACGCGCAATGACCTGGTGACGCAGCGGGAGGGGATCCAGAAGGCCTGGGCCGATGTGGACGTGGCCTTGCAGCGCCGCGCCGATTTGATCCCCAATCTCGTCGAAACCGTGAAAGGCTTCGCCTCGCAGGAGAAGCAGGTCTTCGCCGATCTGGCCAACGCCCGCGCGGCGCTGGCCGGCGCCCGCAATCCGCGCGAAACCATCCAGGCCAACACGATGCTGGACGGCGCCCTCGGACGCCTGCTCGTGGTGGTGGAGAATTATCCGCAACTGCGCTCCAACGAAAACTTCCTCCGCCTCCAGGACGAGCTGGCGGGGACGGAAAACCGCATTGCCGTCGAACGCCGCAAGTACAACGAGACGGTGCAGAAGTACAACACCTCCATTGCACTATTCCCCAACAATATCGCCGCTTCGATGTTCGGCTTCTCCCGCAACGACGCCTACTTCCAAACCACGCCTGCGGAACGCACTGCGCCCAGGGTATCCTTCTAGGTTGGCCAGGCATCCGCCTTGCCACACCAGGACACCATGAACACCTATAGCAACTACATCAACGGCCAATGGGCCGACGGGCCCACCTTCGAAAACCGCAATCCCGCCAATACCGATGAGCTGGTCGGCAACTTCGTTAAGACCAGCCCCGCCGATGTTGCCGCCGCCGCCGATGCCGCCCACTCCGCCCTGCCCGGCTGGGCCAACCTCCCCGCCCCGGCACGCGGCAACTTCCTCTTCAAGGTCGCCGACATCCTGGAAAAGAAATTCGACCAGCTCGGCGAAGAAATGACGCGCGAGGAAGGCAAGACGCTGCCCGAAGCCAAAGGCGAAGTCCGCCGCGCCATCAACATTTTCCGCTACTTCGGCGGCGAAGGCTCGCGCATGCCCGGCATGCTGGTCCCCTCTGAGCGTGACCGCGTGCACATGTTCGCTCTCCGCAAACCCATCGGCGTCGTCGGCCTCATCAATCCTTGGAATTTCCCCATCGCCATTCCCGCCTGGAAGCTCGCACCCGCGCTCATCTGCGGCAACACGGTGCTGCTCAAGCCCGCCTCCGCCGCGCCGCTCAGCTCCTGGCGCATCGTCGAGGCATGCCACGAAGCGGGCATCCCCAAGGGCGTCGTCAACTACCTGGCCGGCTCCGGCGCCGCCATCGGCGAAGCCATCATCAACGCCAAGCCCGTCAAGGGCGTCAGTTTCACCGGCTCCTGCGACGTGGGCAACTGGCTGCATGCCGAGGCCAGCAAGCGCCGCCTCCGCATTCAGCTTGAAATGGGCGGCAAGAATCCCACCATCGTGCTGGCCGACGCCGATTTCAACTCCGCTGTTGAAAACGTCGTCAACGCAGCCATGTTCTCCACGGGACAAAAATGCACCGCCACCTCCCGAGCCATCGTCGAAGACTCCATCTACGACAAGTTCGTCGCCGCGCTGGTTGAGCGCGCCAAGAAGCTCAAGGTAGGTAACGGCATGGAGCCCGGCGTGGACATCGGCCCCGCCATCGATCAGGGCCAGCTCGACACCAACCTCCGCTACATCGAAATCGGCAAAAAGGAAGCGGGGGCGCCCGTCGCCGGCGGCAACCGCCTCACCGGCGGCGCCTACGACAAGGGCTACTTTGTCGAGCCGACCATCTTCTCCCATGTCACCGAACAGATGACCATCGCCCAGGAGGAGATCTTCGGGCCGGTGCTGGCCGTGATGCGCGCCAAGGATTTTAACGACGCCATGCGCATCGCCAACAACATCCCCTTCGGCCTCTCCGCTTCCATCCAGACCACCAACCTGAGCCGCGTCTTTGAGTACATCTATTCCATGGAAGCCGGTCTGCTCACCGTCAACCTCCCCAGCGCCGGAGTAGAATATCAGCTTCCCTTCGGCGGCACCAAGGATTCCAGCTTCGGGCCGAAGGAGCAGGGTCCGGCCGCCATGGATTTCTACTCCGACTACAAGACTGTCTATCTCAAATACTAATGCGACTCACACAAGTCAACTGGAACGGCCGCGTCACGGCGGCCTTTATCAACGGCGACAACCTCGCGCGTCCCATCCCCGAGCATTCCATGCTCGAGTTGATCACGCGCAGCGAGCGTCAGGGTGACGATCTCACCTCCATTGCCAGCACGCACGCCATTGCGCACGGGGAAAAGCTCGACCCGATCCTCCCCATCCATCCGCGTGAGGTCTGGGCCTGCGGCTGCACCTATGAGACCAGCGCCGCCTTCCGCGACGCCGAACACGGCACGCGCGAGGGCTTCTACGCCTACGTCTACCGCGAGCCGCGTCCGGAGAGCTTCTTCAAGGGCACCGCGCGCGTCTGCGTCGGCCCCGGCCAGCCCATTGGCATCCGCTTTGATTCCAAATTCACCGCACCGGAGCCGGAGCTTGCCGTCATGCTGGGCGCCGAAGGCAAGATCCTCGGCTACACGCTGGCCAACGACGTCTCGGCCTGGGACATCGAGCGCGAAAACCCGCTGTACCTGCCGCAATCGAAGGTTTACAATGGCTGCCTGTCGCTGGGGCCGGTGATTGTCACTCCGGACGAACTGGGCGACCCCTACAATCTCGATATGACCTGCACGATCACCCGCGGCGGCAAGGAACTGTTCTCGGGTTCCGTGAACACCTCCAAACTGCACCGCAAGATCGAGACGTTGGTGGAATACCTCTACCGCGCCAATAGCGTCCCCAGCGGTTCCGTGCTTTGCACCGGCACCGGCATCATCGTCAAGGAAGAGCACGCCCTGCAGCCGGGCGATGTCGTGACGATCCGCGTGCCGCAGATTGGCGAACTTTCAAACCCCGCCGAGATTGTGAGTTAGCTGCCCTCACCTCGACGCCCGGATATGGGCGACGATGGCCGCTGTAAATGCTTCCACAAACGAACTCCCGTTGGTCATCAGATTCTCCCGCGTCATATAGTCGGCCAGAATGTCGGGCCGGACGCCGATGTTTTCGACATATGGCGCGGCGGGGTATTCCGGCGTGATCACGGGCTCCCGCCGATGCATCAACGATTGCGTGACGCGAAAGGATGCCTCTGAGGGGCCGGCGTTGTTGTAATTGACTACGTTGCCGCCGGCACCCATGGTCCGGGTGCCGAACAGCAGCGCGCGGCGGTTGTCCTGGAGGATGGCCGGGAGCATGTCGCCGGCGGAGGCGGAGAACTCATCGACCAGGCAGAGGATGGGTTTGGAGTAGGCGAGCGGGTGCGGGACAAGCTCCAGGCCGCCGGTGGAGTTGAGCGAAATCGGTCCGGTGCGGCCGCCTGGCTCGGAGTTGGCTTGGCGGACCTGCGCGAGAGCCTCCTCCAATAGAGAGATCACCCATTGCGGCTGGTTCGTAGCGCGGGCGGTGTTCAGCCTGGAGATGAAGCTGAAGACCCAGCCGGCCGTGGCGCGGATCTCAAAACCGAGGATACGGAACTGGCTGGGGTGCAGCCGTTGTGCGATGCCTTCAATGAAGGCAACCGAGCCGCCCGGATTTCGCATGTCGTCGACGATCAACCCGTCGGTGTTCTCTTCAAAGAAGCGCATCTCCTGCTCGAACTGCTGGAGAGCAAGTGTTGCGTTGGGAGGCGAGAAGCTCGGGATGCGGATGAAGCCGATCCGAAGGCCACTGGCGTTGAATGTACCGGAGAAGAAGAAATCGGCCTGGTCGCGCCCGAAGCGTTGGACAAACCCTTGGGGAAGGGCGAAGATGGGCGACCGTCCGCCGAAGTTGAGGATCGCAGAGTGGCTGGGATCGACCGAGGCATTCAGGAACTCCCGGATGTGCTCCTGGTGCGGATCCAGGGAGTTGTCCTGGATCCAGGCGTTATTCTGCGCTTGAGCTGTACGGGGTCCGGGTGTGAAAACGCGGCCGAAGGAGGTGGTGGGCTGGCCGGTGATGAGCCAGGGTATGTCAAAAAACTGATTCTCCCCGTTCGCGCGGCGCATTTCGACAGAGGAGTTTTCCGGCAGACTGGTGAGAGAGGGCATGTTGGACTGGTTGCGGGAGGTGAGGCGGGCGGCGGCGGAGCGCGACGTACTGCCGGGATTGGCGGCGATGGCGTACTTGCCGAATCGGCGGACAAGTTCGGCGGCTGGCACGCCGTCCATGGCGACAATCTCATCGCCAATCTGA
>VFZE01000065.1 GCA_016871315.1 Acidimicrobiia bacterium
CTTGGCTCAACGCCAGGCGGTCCTGGACGCTGCCTACCTGGCGCACCCAGACCGCTTCGTCCGGCGCCCTCCCAAGCCTTTGCCCCTGCCATCGGAGGTTTGGATCAACAAGCCGGTCGACACCAGCACAACAGACAGAGAGGAACGTCAGTAAATTCCCATGCCGGGTGTCTCAAAGTTGTTGACACGCGCCGTCCATCCGGACTCCGGGATTCCACGTAGGGAATGGCAGGGTGCGTGCCCTCACCCGCGCGGTTGCCAGCCGTTGTGATTGTTGTCTGCCGGAGAAGACAACATGTTAGTTTCTGTATAAGGTGGATGCCCATGTGGACAGTCGGACAGGACATCGAGGTCGCTATTTTCAAAGTTCCGCACAGGTGCCCCGGGAGCATAGACATCCCACGCTTCCCAGATCGCCGCTTCGAGCCTCTGGGTGCAACAAGCCAACCCTTCGGCGTTCTACGCGAGTGCCCGACTGCGGGCGGGTATGACCAGTAGCGGACCGCTCAATCTCAACGACTTGGCTGATTGCCTCGGCCACCCGCCTCCGGCCCGGCCCGCTCCTGATTGCTGCATTCGCGGCTGCCATAACGGTGTCCGTGTCGCAATGCGAACGGCGGAAGAAGACGGCGTGACTGCCGGGAACCAAGCAGATTCCTTGGAGGAGAACCGTTTCATGTGCCGCAATGCGTGCGCCGGCGGCCGAATGCTCAGAAAACTACGTCTTTTCTGATGATTGCTGACAGGATCAGAATCGCTTCCTCACATCTTACTGAAACTCCCGCCCAAGCGCTTCCCAACGCGACTTCATCGTTGCCATGAAAGCTTGGAACCCGGCTGCCTCTCGAATCGGGTCGAGCTTCCGGTCCCTTGAAAACAGAATATAGTTCGGCATGCCGGTGTCAGCCGTCTTTCTCAACCATTCCAAGGAATGGGCCGCCTTGCCTTGCATGGCGTAGACCCTTGCCACGTCATAAGTGGCGTGATGGTAGTTCCTGTTGCGAGCAAGCCGCATGATGTCCGGGATCCGCGCTTCCGCCTCGGAGAATCGTCCCTCCATCGCCAGAAGCAATGCGTATTTTCCTTGCGGATAAGGCGCGGTCGGGTTCGATTTCACGCTTTCCTCAAGCGCCCGCCGAGCCCCGGAAACATCCCCTTGCGCCACCAAATCCCCAAGCAGGTCTCCCCGGTTCAGCAATTTTTTTTGCAGGGAAACCGCTTCGTCCAGGCGTCCTAGCAGACGATAACCCTCGATGAATCGCGATTGGCTCTGCTCGCTCAGCGGGTCGATCTCCAGCGCTTTTTTAAACTCTCTGACTGCGGGCTCTTCGAGACCGACGTGGGCATAGAGGGTTCCGAGGTCATAGTGCCCGACCGTGGGATCAAGTCTCGTTGCAAGACGGAGTGCCCGAATGGCTTCTTCAATCTGGAAGCCAGAATGAACGCTCCAAAGCAGCTCATAGCGTGCCAGGTGAACCTCGGGCGTTGTTGGATCCAACTCAATCGCACGATCGGCGTGGTGCCGGGCCAGGCCGAGACAGTCCGGGCAGTCGGGGTCGACTATGAGCAGCATCCAGGCATAGGCAAATGCAAGCGTGCCGTGGGCTCGCGCAAAGGCCGGGTCAATCTCAATCGCTTTTCGGAAGAGAAGAATCGCGTGTTCCAGGGACGCCTTTGCCGCAAGACCATCACCCCGGCGATCGAACAACCTCGCGCCCTTGAGAAAGTACTCGCGTGCCTCCGCGTTCCCCGTGTCGCGGCGGTCATTCTTCAGCACCAGCCCCAGCCGCGAGGCGGCGCGATCCGCAACGGTGTCCTGGATTTGGAGCATGTCCCCGGCGCGGACGTCCATTTCCTCCGCCCACAGCGAAGCCCCATCCGCCGTCCGCAATAGCATGGCCGTCACTCGGAGGGTGGAACCAACTCGCTGCATGGTTCCGGAAAGGACGGCGTCCACCTTTTGTTCCCGCCCTGCCTGGAGCGCATCGGTGTGTTGTTGGTACTTCCGGACGGCCGAAAGCGGCCGAACTGTGACGCCGCCGGCTCGAGCGAATCGTACGATTATGCTCGACGCCATGCCTACGCCCAAGTGCTCGTCCTCGCCTCCGGCCAACGGCCGGAAGGGAACGACCGCAAGGGAACGAATCGCAGTCGATTTCGCCGCTGGTTCGCCCGCCTTCGATTCCAATCCGCGCCAAACGCCATAGGCGCCGGCAATCAGCAGTAGGAGCGCAGCGACCCCGGCGACAGGTCTCCAGCGGCGTGGCGTCTCTTGAATCGTCACCTCTGTTCGAACGCTGTCCTCGATGACAACGACGGGTTCCTCCAGCTGTCCCACGAATCGGTACCCCCTCGTCGGGACCGTTTCAATGAACCTGGGGCTCGAAGCAGTGTCCCCCAGAACCTTCCGGAGCAGCGAAACCGTCTGGGCAAGATTTGCCTCTTCCACAACCGTGTTGGGCCAAAGCCGTGCCATCAGCTCATCGCGCTCCACTAAACGGCCATTCTGTTCGAGCAGAACCCCAAGCAGTTCGAAGGCCTTGGGGGTAATTGGGAGGGACTGTTCGCCCTTGGATAACCGTTGTTCGGCGCGATCCACCAGGAACTCAGAAAACCGGTACAGATGCTTGCCGTTTGGGGTCATGATCTTGCCGTGAGAAGGATTTTATCCCAACTTTAGAAGGACTTCATTGGCTCGTAGCCCAATTTTCCCTAGGATGGGCCAGATGAAACGGCCAGTGATGGTTACGATCGAGCAATCACGCCGCGTCCGCCTCTTAGCGACAGCCGAATATGCTCTCTGCCCAGACTGTGGCGTCGAAACATGGATGGTTCCGCCTTCCGCGTTCCCGGCGGTCTCAGAAGTCACTCTGGCGCGAGTCATCGAAGGGATCGAGCAAGGCGTACTTCATACCGGGAAGATCGACGGGCAACTCCTGGTTTGCCTTGGCTCGAGTTCCAACTTGTAAAAGGGAGATACCATGAGATTCGACTTAGCTGTTGTTGTCAGTTTCGTCCTTGTAGGGAGTCCGCTTTCCGCCCAGCAGGGGCGCGGCGCCCTCCTCGAAGTGGAGGTCGCAAATCGAGCCTTCTATGTAAACGATGTCGCCGACTATTCGCGGCTGGCTACCGACTCCGGACCGGTCGTCATCCCGCAACAGTTCGCACGGACCTTTTCGATGGTCACCGCCGTCGGTGACATTGTCCGTATCAACGGGGCAGCCGCGCGCGGAACCTGGGTTTCCCGGTATCAGGTCTTGAATCTGAGCCGGACGGCCCAGCCATCTCAATCGATCGCCGATACCGACCGGCTCGGCGCAGGCGAGGATGTCTTCGAATTCATGGCGCTCGATGAGACCATCATCGGAACGATCATGACCAGAGGTTTTCATCTCGGCGCGCCGCCGGCCGGGGCCCCCTCGATCGCGACTGCAACCAATCACGCGATCATAGGCGGCACGGGGTTCTTCGCCGGAGTGCGCGGCCAATTGTCCCAAGTCAGTCAGACATTTGGACGGGCTACATCGACGATCGAGGATCCCGGAATGCGCCGCACCCATCCCGGCGGGACCGCAACGTTTGTGCTGAATGTCTTCCCCGACTCCTTCCCCGCAATTGTGTCCGATGGCAATGCCCCCGCGGTGTTCCACAGCGACTTTTCGCCCGTGACCTCAACCCGGCCGGCGCGCCCTGCCGAGACACTGGTGCTGGCTGTTACCGGCCTCGGGCCTACCCGTCCCTCCCTGCCGCCCGGATCTGTTTTTGACGAAAATCCTCTTCGGCCAGTCCACGCACCGGTCACTGTCGTGGCGAACGGAGTGGAACTGGCAAGCGTCAATCAACTGGGCTGGCCCGGCTTTGACAATCGGTATCGCGTCGATTTTGTTGTTCCACCCGGCGCTGGGTCGAGTCTGACGATTCGGCTCACCGTAGCGGGGCTTCGAACCAACGCGGTCAGCGTTGCCTATCAACCGTAGCCAGGAATGAGGTCACCCATGAAATCACAAGTACTTCTGCTCATGCTCATCGCGGCGTCCGCCAGCGCGCAAGGCGACAGCGCACGAGATCTGACCATCGAAGTCGCCAAGACGGTGCTCTATCTTACCGACAATCCCGACTACTCCAGGCTCGCGTCCGTGGCCAACCAGGTACCTCGGGCCGCCTCGCGCAACTTCGGTTTCGGCGTTTTCGTCGGCGACATCGTAGCCGTCAACGGAAAACCGGCTCGTGGCACCTATGTCGCCAGAACCGCGAACATATCGTTGGGCGCGAACGCACAAGGAGGCGTGGGTATCGCCGACATTATCACGAACGCTTTCCTGGAAACCCTTGTCCTGGAAATCACCAGTGCCGAGGCCGCCTCCCCTGGGATTCTCGTTGGGAGCGGATTCACCGGTGGTCCATCGCCGGCCGGAACGGCTGACTCGGGAACTTCGTGGAATGTCAGTATTCAAGGCGGCACGGGCGCCTTCCTTGGGGTCACGGGTCAGTTGGCAATTCAGGCGATCGTTCCAGCCCGCGGCGCATCGGCCACAGAAGACCCATCTATGCGCAGGACTCGTGACGGGGGAAGCTCGCGCTTTTGGATCAGACTATCTCGCTGACTCGCGAAACGAACCGTCCAGGAACTGTATCGGCCAGCCCAAGTCGAATGGATACTGCCCACGCCGTGTGCGGGAACACACCAAACTCCATCAGGCTTACAAACACGGTTCCGTGCGTCTGGAGTCCAAATCTTGGCGGTTTTAGACTCCAGACGAACTCCGCCTGACCTCTTCCACGAAGTGGAAGCGCGAGAGCATTTTCGTAAGTCTAAGTTTTGTTGGGCTTTGTTTTGGTGGACCTGAAGGGATTCGAACCCTTGACCTCTTCCATGCCATGGAAGCGCGCTCCCAACTGCGCCACAGGCCCACTCGGTTACAGCTTACCCATTATAGTACAAGGATGGACCGGGAACAGGCTTGGGAAATTCTTTGTGAGTTCACGAAATCGGAGAGTTTGCGCAAGCACGCACTCGCGGTGGAGACATGCATGCGGGCCTATGCGCGGCACTACGGGGAGGACGAAGAAAAATGGGGCGTCACCGGACTGCTGCATGATTTCGACTGGGAGGTGCATCCCACGCTGCCGGATCATCCGGTGAAGGGCGAGCCGATCCTGGCCGGGCGCGGTGTAAGCGCGGAGATGCGGAGGGCGATACTTTCGCACGCGGATTTCACGGGCGTGCCGCGGGAGACGCGGATGGAGAAGGCGCTGTTTGCCTGCGATGAGCTGGCTGGGTTTCTGACGGCGATTAGCTACGTCAAGCCGAAGCGGAGCATTCACGAGGTGGATGTGGCGTCGGTGAAAAAGAAGATGAAGGACAAGGCGTTCGCGCGGGCGGTGAACCGCGCCGATATCGTGAATGGGGCGGCGGAGATGGGAGTGGAACTGGAAGAGCACGTCGGGTTCTGCATCCGGGCGATGCAGGAGCGTGCGGAGGAACTCGGCCTGAAGGGTACCGCTTAGCGGATGTGCTTCTTCTTCTTGCGCAACTGGCTGAGTGAGCCGATCATGGCGATCAAGGCGGCAAGAGTGAACCAGAGAACATCCTCGAAGGGCTCTCTTCCTTCGAAGGTGTAGGCGGAGAGGAAGAAGCCGCGGACGGTCAGGACGAAGACGGCGACGCCGTAGATGGGGTAGAGCCAACGGAGCTTGCCGGCCATGGCGAGCAGGACGGCGGCGGCGGCGGCCATGTTGATCCAAAGCAGATAGCTGACCAGCTTGTTGTCGCTATAGGGGAGCATGGCGAGGTCGAAGTTGGGGGCGTCGGTGATTTTGGCGACGAGGGCGAGTCCGGCGAGGAACAACGCAAGAGCCAGATGAAAAAGGTAACTGTAGATGTGAAGAATCATGCGCACGGGAACGGCTCCCTTTGTTTCAGGAAGGGCCATTGTACCAAGGCCGGCTGGCGCAGGTGTACTACAATGGATTCATTGGGATCGCCTCAGGCGGTCCCGCCGCAGACGATCTATGTCTACGCACTATGAACTCTCCGCGCGCACCGGGCAGATCCTTTGTTCGATCGTGCGCGCCTACATTGATTCAGGAGCGCCGGTGGCCTCGTCGGCGATTTCACGGCTGCGCCGTTACCAGTTGAGTTCCGCCTCGATCCGCAACGTGATGTCGGAGCTGGCCGATGACGGCTATCTGAGCCAGCCGCATCATTCGGCGGGGCGCGTGCCGACGCCGAAGGCCTTTCAAAAGTACGTGCAGGGACTGGAGAGCAAGCGGCCGCATAAGGAACAGGTAAGCCGTATCCGGGAAGAACTGAGCGAGGCTGGCTCGTTGAACGAGCGGATCGAGCGCTGCACGAACCTGCTTACCGAGATGACGCAGAGCGTGGGCATCACGGCGGCGATTCCGGCGGCGGCGCAGGTGCTGGACCGGATAGAGCTGATCCCGCTGAGCGAGCATCGCGTGCTGATGATCGTGGTGACGGAGGACAAGCTGGTCAGCGACAAGGTGGTTTTTTTGGAGGAGGCGGCCAGCCAATCGGAACTGGAGACGATCCGCAATTACGTCAACCAGAACTTCTCTGGCTGGGTGATCGCCGACGTGCACGCCGAGCTGCGGCGGAGGCTCCAGCAGGCCAGCGCGGCCTATGACGAGATCCTGCGAAAGCTGGTAGTGCTCTATAGGAAGGGATTGCTGGCGATTCAGCGGGAGCCGGAAGTTCGGATGGAAGGGGCGTCGAACCTGGTGAGCTTCGATTTCCATTTCACGCGGGAGCGGCTGCGGGAGATGTTCCGTGCGTTGGAGGAAAAGAAGCGGCTGCTGGAGCTGCTGGAGAAGTTTCTGGAGCAGCCGGCTGGCAAGGTGGGCGTGAAGGTAGGGTTGGGAGAGGAAGACTCGAGCCTGGGGCAACTGTCGCTGATCGGAATCCAGGTGGCATCGCCCGGGGGCATCTCCGCGAAGTTCGCGGTGCTGGGACCGATGCGTATGGATTACGAGCGTGCGGTATCGGCGGTGCTGCATGTGGGGCGCGCGTTTACGTCGCTTCCATCCTGAGCCGCCACCGCCGAAGCGAAGGAAAACATCAAGAGTTGTGAACGAATCCATGGAAACCGACACCGAAAAGGGTCCGGCGCCGGAGCAAGCGGCGGCGGAGGAGAAAGATCAGGCCGTGTTGTCGGATCCGGCGCAGCGTCTGGAGGAGTTGTGCGCCGAGCGGGACCGGTTGTCAGCCCAGAACGCCGAGCTGGAGGATCTGGTGAAGCGGCGGCAGGCGGACCATGAGAATTTCCGGCGCCGCGTGGAGAAGGAGCGGGCGGAGATCTTTGAGATGGCGACGATAGAAACGATTCGCGCTCTACTGCCGATTCTGGACGACTTTGAGCGGGCTCAGAAGAACACCTCTGATGAAGGCGGCGCGGCACGCGAGTATGTAAAGGGGATGCAGCTGATCTACCAAAGGCTGCAGGAGACGCTGGGCAAGCTGGGGCTGGAGCCACAGTCGGCGGCGGGGGAGAGCTTTGATCCGAACAGGCACCACGCCGTGCAAAAAGAGAAGCGCGAGGATTGTGAGGACCAGACGATTTTGGAAGAGTATCAGCGCGGCTACCAGTTTAAGGGCAAGCTCCTGCGGGCGGCGATGGTTAAGGTTTCCACCAGAGATTAGAGGCAAAGAATCGATTCCGTGACCAATCGCGACTATTACGAAATCCTGGGAGTGGATCAGAGCGTGGATGATCCGGGGCTGAAGAGCGCCTACCGGAAAATGGCGCTGAAATATCATCCCGACCGCAATCCCGGCAACCAGGAGGCGGAGGAGAAATTCAAAGAGGCGGCCGAGGCGTACGGGGTGTTGAGCGATCCGCAGAAGCGGGCGACGTATGACCGCTTCGGGCATCAGGGGTTGCAGGGCAATGCCGGGATGGGTTTTGACCCGTCCGCCTTCACCGATTTCAGCGATATCCTCGGCGACTTTTTTGGATTCTCGGATTTGTTCGGCGGGAGCCGCCAGCGTGGACGCCGTCAACGCGGCGAGGATGTCCGCTACGATCTGACGATCGAGTTCGAAGACGCCATCAAAGGCGCCAGCATTGACGTGCAAGTGCCGCGGCTGGACCACTGCGGACGTTGCCAGGGAAGCGGCGCCGAGCCCAAGGACGGCATGACGGTTTGCTCGATATGCGGCGGGCGCGGCGAGGTGATGTTTCAGCAGGCGTTTCTGTCGATCCGGCGGACGTGCCACCAATGTGGCGGAAGAGGCAAGATCATCCGCCGGCCATGCGTGGAATGCAAGGGAGAAGGCTACACGAGATCGCAACGGAAGCTGCGCATCACGATTCCGCCGGGTGTTGATAACGGAACGCGGTTGCGGATCAACGGGGAGGGTCAGCCGGGGCCTCCGGGAACTCCACCCGGGGACTTGTATGTGGTGCTGAAGGTGAAAGAGCATGCCATTTTCAAGCGGCATGAGTTGAATCTGCATTGCCTGATTCCAGTCAATGTGGCGCAGGCGGCGCTGGGCGCGGAAGTGGATCTGCTCACCTTTGAAGGGCTGCAGCGGATCAAGATACCCGAGGGTGCGCAGTCGGGCCAGCAGATCCTGCTTCGCGGGCTTGGCGTGCCCAACCTCAATGGCGGCGGGAAGGGCAATCTGGTGATACACCTGGAAGTGCGCATCCCGGAGAAGCTTTCGCGGGAGCAGCGCAAGCTGTTTGAGCAGTTGCGCGAACTGCTGCCCGCCGAGAACGAGCCGGACGAGAAGGGACTTCTCGACCGGTTCAAGGAGTTTTTCCTCTAAGAGAACCGAACTATGCCGGAATCCCCCCTTTCGTTTCTGAAACGCCGCCCGATGCAGTTGCTGACGGCGCTGCTGCTGCTGCAAGCGGCCGTCTATTACGGCAAGGCCAGATCGCCGGAAGACGTGCCGCAGGTGAAGCCGCTTGCGGAATTTCCGGCGCAGCTCGAAAGCTGGGCCATGGTGCGGGAGAGCGCCGTGGAGAAGGAAATCCAGGATGTGCTGAGAGCCGACGATTTGCTTTCGCGCACGTATGGGAATGGAACAGACCCGGAAGGCGCCAACCTTTTTGTGGCCTACTTCCATTCCCAGCAGACCGGGAAAGCGCCGCATTCGCCGAAGAACTGCCTGCCGGGCAGCGGTTGGGTGGCATCGAGCGCCTCCGTCATCAATGTGCAGATTCCCGGTGAATCGGCGATCGAGGTGAACCGATACCTGGTGACGAAAGGCGACTACACAAGCTTGGTACTGTATTGGTACCAGTCTCGGAACCGGGTGGTGGCCAGCGAGTATTGGGCGAAGATCTATTTGGTGCTGGATTCGATCAGATACAACCGGTCGGACACCGCGCTGGTGCGGGTGGTGGTTCCGGTGCGGGACAAGAACGATACCGGCGCGGAGGCGCTGGCGGTCAACTTTATTCAGAACATCTTTCCCCAGTTGAAACACTATTTTCCGGCCTAGGAGCCGGGTGCGGGACACAGTGTTACACTGGCACATCGGAAACCAGCATGCCTGAGGACGATGTTACGCAGCCGTTACCGGAGGATTTGCAGCCGCGTTCGTCCGCCGTGGGCGGCCAGCTGCTAAAAGGGCGCTACCGGATTCAGAAGGAGCTTGGCCGCGGCGGTTTCGGCGTGGTCTACCTTGCAGAGGACACGCAACTGTTGTCGAAGCTTGTCGTGGTGAAGATCCTCACGCTGGACGCCGCCGACGATGCCTGGATCCTGAAGAAGTTCAACCAGGAAATGGAAGCGCTGAGCCGGATCAACCATCCCGGGGTGATCGGCTCGCTGGACGCGGGGCAGACGGCGGAAGGTAAGCCGTTCCTGGTGATGCAATATGTGGAGGGCGGGAGCCTTCGCGCGGAGATCCGCGAAGGGGGAATCGAGATCGCGCGGGCGGCGGGGATCGTGCGGCAGACGGGGCAGGCGCTGAGCGCGGCGCACGACAAGGGAATTTGGCACCGCGACATCAAGCCGGAAAATATCCTGCTGCAGCGCGCCGCGGAAGGGGAAGAGTACGCCAAGCTGATCGATTTCGGGATCGCGTCGATCGCCGATTCGCAGTTTGAGGCGTCGGGGATGAAGACGAAGGTGGCGGGAAGTTTTTCGTACATGGCGCCGGAGCAGTTTCAGGCGAAGGCGGTGGCGCAGAGCGACGTCTATTCGCTGGGGGTGGTCGCCTATGAGCTGATCACGGGGAAGAAACCCTTTCCGGACGCCTCTGTTTATGACCTGATCATGAATCAGCAGAAGGGGCCGGCGGCGCGGCCCTGCCAGTTGAGGCCTGATCTTCCGGCGCAGGCCGAACAAGTGATCCTGAAGGCGCTGGCCTATGAGCCGGAAAACCGCTACCTGCGTCCGCGGGAGTTCGGAGATGAACTCCACCGCGCCTGCACGGGCGGGCAGACGCAATTCACGGCTGCGGCAGCGGCTGTGGAAGCGCCGAGGCCGGCGGCCGTCACGGGGGTGCAAACGATGGATCCGAACACGCCGAGCCAGCTGGAAGTGGCGCATGTCCTGTTTCTCGACATCGTCGGCTATTCGACGCTGGCGATGGATCAACAGACGCAGTATCTGCGCGAGCTGAACCAGGTGGTGCGGGAAACAGCGGCGTTTCAGAAAGCGGAGCAGGCGGGCAGCCTGATCCGGCTGCCGACCGGCGACGGGATGGCGCTGACCTTCTTCGGTAATCCGACAACGCCGGTGGAGTGCGCGGTGGAGATTGCGGCGCGGCTGAAATCGAAACCGCACCTGCTGCTGCGGACCGGCGTGCATACGGGACCTGTCTATCGCGTGGCCGACATCAACACGAACATGAACGTGTCGGGCGGCGGGATTAACATGGCTCAGCGTGTAATGGATGCCGGCGATGCGGGGCACATATTGGTTTCGGCGGCGGTGGCCGATATTTTGCTGCAACTGAGCGCGTGGCGGGATTCACTGACGGACCTCGGCGAGGTTTCGGTGAAGCACGGGGTGAAGGTGCGCATCTACAACCTGTGCACAGGGGAAGTAGGGAACGCGGCGGTTCCGAAGAAGGTGAAGCCGCCGGAGCCGGAGCCGGGACCTTCGCGGCGCGGGTTGGTGATTGCGGCAGCCGTGGTGGTGGCGGCTGCTGCGGGAGGCGGCTATTATTACTGGTCGATCAGCCAGCCTCCACCTGCACCGCCCGTGCAACGGACGCTGCAGTATTCGATCACGGTGCAGAAGTATGCGGGAGAGAAACCCGATGGAGCGCCGATGGAATACCCGGGCGAGATGATCTATACAGCCGATCACCGCATCCGGGTGAATCTGTTCAGCAACGAGGCCGGTCACTTGTACATTTTGAACCTGGGTCCGGCGGGCACTGGCAAGGATAGTTTCGTCGTTCTGTATCCGCCGCTGGCGGCCGGCGCGAGCTCGGCGGTGAAGCCGCCGCTGAACATACGCTATCCGGCCGAGGGCGACGGCATCCGGTTCGACACGCAGCGGGGCACGGAGCGGATGTACCTGGTGTGGTCGGCAACGCAGATTCCGTTGCTGGAGAGCGCTGCGGCGGGCAGTTTGGGGGACGTGGTTCACAACCATGCGATGATCCTGGAACAGCCGCATATGAAGGATATTCAGGATCTGCTTGCCAAGCTGACCGAATCCAACCAGGTGGACAAGAACGTAGAACTAAAGCGGACCACGGTGCGCTCGACCTCAGATGCGCTTGCGCACCTGATCAAGCTGGAGCATTATTAAGTTAGCCGGAAACTGATCCGCATGGAGGGTTTTATGGGCAGATTCGTCTTTTTGTTCGCCGTTTGTTCGCTTGCCGCGTTCGCGCAGACGCCGGAGGAGGGCATCCGGCAGCTGTGGAACACGCAGTTCGTCCAGCAGCGCCCGCCGGCGAAAAAGACCGCCGCGAAGGGGACGAGCAAGCCCGTAGCCAAGCCACCCCAGTACAAGTCCGTGGCAACGGTGAAGCCGGCCAAGGCTGCTTCGCCAAGCGACACGCTGCTGGGCATGACGCTTTGGCGGCTGCGGAGACCACGGCCGGCCGACGATCCCAACTCGCGTCTGCTGATTCTTGAGGACACCTCGCAGGCAACGACGGAGCTGGTCCCGGAGCGCTTGGAGGCCGATTCCGCAGTCAACGAAGGGGATAAGATCCGGTTGACGGTGGAGGTTCCCCGTACCGGGTATTTGTACATTATTGATCGGGAGCAGTATGCCGACGGAACAACGAGCGCGCCCTATCTGATCTACCCGAATCACAAGACACGGACCGGAGACAACGCTGTGGCGGCGGGCCGCGTGGTGGAGATACCGGATCAGCGCGACACACCCAATCACTTCACGCTGAAGCGAAGCCGTGCGGACCAGACGGCGGAATTGCTGTCGCTGCTGGTGACCAAGGAGCCGCTGGAGGGCTTGAAGATCGGAGCGCAACCGCTGAAGATCTCCGAAGAGCAGTTCGCCGAATGGGAGAAGATGTACGGCGTGCAGGCCGAGCGGTTCGAGCTGACCGGCGGCGCGGGGGCGGCCTATACGGAAGCGGAGAAGAACGCGGGCGGCTCATCGGACACGCGGCTGACCCAGGACGATCCCTACCCGCAAACGCTGTATCGCGTATCGGCGGATCCCGGCAAAGCGCTGATGCTGAACCTGCCGGTGAAGATCAAGCGGTAAGCGGCGGGCTACAATAGCCTGCGTGGCTCAGCTCATCTGCGGAACCAGTGGATTCTCCTACGCCAGTTGGAAGCCGGATTTCTATCCGGCCGATGCGAAGTCCAAGCAGTTTCTCGAACACTACGCCAAGCGGCTGAACGGCGTCGAGATCAACTACACGTTCCGGCGGCTGCCGTCGGCCTCCACACTGGAAGGCTGGGTGGAGCCGACGGGTCCGGGATTTGTGTTCGTGCTGAAGGCCCATATGCGGATCACGCATATTCTGCGGCTGAAACGGTCGGAGTTCACCGGGGTTTTTTTCAAGGCGATCGATCCGCTGCGTGTGCAGAAGCGGCTCGGGCCGGTGTTGTTCCAGCTGCCGCCGAACATGGTGTGCGACCTGGAGACGCTGAAAGGCTTTCTCGAGGATCTGCCGCGGGACGTGCGGTGCGCGATCGAGTTCCGTCATAAGTCCTGGCTGGGTGATGAGGTGTGCGAGCTGCTGGGCACCCACAACGTGGCGCTGTGCCTGGCGGAATCGGACAAGCTGAGGATTCCTGAGCGGGTGACGGCGGACTTCGTCTACTTCCGCCTGCGCAAGGCCGAGTATTCCCCGGAGGAGCGGAAGGAAATTGCGGAGAAGGCGCGCGGGCTGGTGAGCGAGGGCAAGGATGTGTACGTGTTCTTCAAGCACGAGGAGACGGCCGCGGGGGCGCTTTATGCGGAAGAGATCCTAAATACCCAGTAGCCAGCCGCGGACAGGCTGTCCGGTAAGGCGCGAGAGGGCGAGGGCGTACCATTTCACCTGAGCCTCATAGCGCGAACGTTTCTCGGCGAGGTCGTCGTCGGTCTTGAAGTCGACGATATGCCAGGTGTCCTGTTCGAGGAAGGCAAGGTCGGCGATGCCTTCCAGAAGGCGGCGGTCATCGAGGCGGAGTTGGAGCGGGAGTTCCCTATGGCAGCGCGCGGCGGCGCGGGCGCGGCGGGTGAGATCGTGTTTCAGTGCGGAGGTGACGGCTTCCCGTGCGGCCTCCATCTCCTCTTCGTTCATGTCGAGCAGCCGGCCGTGGAGCTGAACGGCGGAGATGACTTCATTCCAGCCGCCATCGAGAGGCACGTCGCGGAGAGCGGCGTGAACGAGAGTACCGAAGCGCTTGCCGGAAGGGCGTGTGGCGGGACGCGGCAGGATTTCCAGGCTGACTTCGCATTCAAAGTTCGGAGGCGGGGCGAGCATTTCGGTGGCGGTGAGAAGCTCCAGCGAGGGGACGGAGCCTTTTTCCAAGGTGAGGGCGCGACGCTCCCTCCAGGTTTGGTGGCGCTCAATGCCTTCCTGGCTGCGCGGGCCCTCGGCGAGGATCTTTTCCTGGCGCAAACCGAACTTGCTCTCGACACCGAGATCGAGCGCGGCGGGATCCCACCAGACCACTTCATGCTCGCCGCGCTGCGGCAGGTGCAAGCCCGGTTTGATGGAAGCCTCCTCGTGATGAAGGAGTTCTGGGGGGCGCTCCATGACAGTGGCGTCGCCGAAGCGGGGCGATCCGGGAGCGGGCTGGCTGCGGCGATAGCGGTCGCGGGCCGGATAGATCGCCTTGTGGAGCGGGGAGAGCCAGCCGTCCATTTCGCCGTCGCCTACAGCAGGGATAACCAGCAGGTCGCGCGCGCGCGTGGCGGCGACGTAGGCGACGCGGACGCCTTCGGAGACTTCGCGCATTCGCTCGAGAGCTTCCTGCTGGAGCAATCCCACGGGCGCGCAGCGGAGTAGGCGCATGGCGCACAGGCCTTTCTCGGCGTCGACGTGGCGTTCCGGTTCGAACGAGGAGAGTTTCGCGGTGATGTCGGCGAGAATGACGACGGGGAACTCCAGACCCTTGGCGGCGTGCACGGTCATCAGGCGGACGCCTTCGGCGCCTTCTTCGAGCACAGGGGATTCGGCGGACTCGGCCTTCTCCGATTGCGCGGCAAGTTCTTCCACGAAACCGCGGAAGGAGATGCCGCCGGAGGTTTCATACGATCGGGCGAGATCGCAGAGGCGGTAGATGTTGGAAAGCACCTGCTGGCCGGAAGGGCGGAGTGCAAAGCCGGGATGAGCACGAGTAGCTTCCAGCAGAAGGTTGAGCGTTTCGGCGACGGGGCGCCAGTTCCGTTGCTTGTGGAGACCGGCCAGCAGATCGAGCGCCTCGGTGACGGGCTGAACATCGGGGTCCAGCGCGGCGGGTCGGCCACCGAAGGGATGCAGACGCCCGCACTGATGGCGATAGCGCAACAAGACGGCGTCGTTGATGGCGAACAGCGACCCGCGCAGGGCGGCGTAAACGGAGAGTTCATCATCCGGCCACTCGACGGCCGTGAGCGAAGCGCGCAGCGATTCCACCTCTTCGCGCGCGTGGAAGGATTTGGAACCGACCAGACGGTGTTCGACGCCTCGGGCTTCCAGCGCGCGGGCGTATTCGCGCGTCAGGTCCTGCCCGCCTTGCAGGAATCGCCGGAAAAGCACGCAAACGTCGCGCGGCCTGACGGGGGTGAGTTCGGATGTCTGCGGATGGCGCACCTTCCATCCGCTTTCTTTGACCAGCCAGCGGATGAAGGCGGCGATGGTATCGGGGAGGCAGGCGTTGACGGCGTACTTGGCGACGTAGCTTTTGCCGTACGGTGTGGGAGCGGGCAGGGCGATCACGGCGGGCTGGCCATCGATGGGCTCGGCGTGACGTTCCAGCGGAACGTAGTTGGCCTGTCCGGCGGCGGTGTCGCCGGTCATTTCCGCTTCGAAGGCGGCGTTGACGCACTGCTGGACGGCAGGCACGGAGCGGAAGCTCTTGCTGAGGCGGATCGTGGGGACGCCACGTTCTTCCAGGCGGCGGCGGATCGATTCATAGAGCGCGACGTCGGCGCGGCGGAACTTGTAGATGGACTGCTTGGGATCGCCGACGACGAAAAGCTTGCCGGGCGTGGGGGTAACCTCCAGCCAGTTGTCCTGCCGCGGATCACTGGAGGCAAGCAGGAGGAGAATTTCGGCCTGCAGCGGATCGGTGTCCTGAAACTCATCGACGAAGATGTGCGTGAAGCGTTGCTGGAGGTAGGCGCGGACGGTGGTATCCCCTCGGACGAGATCGCGGGCGAGGATCAGCAGGTCGAGAAAGTCGAGCTTGCCGGAGCGGCGCTTGAGATCGTCGTAACGGTCGAGCAGCTCCTGCATTTCCTCGCGGACAAGTGCGGCCAGATCGGCGTTGGCGCTGAACTGGAACGCTTCGAGCGCGCCGATCAGGTCCTCGGCGCCTTTCTTGCGGAGGTCCTTAAGCTCACGCAGGAGTTTGAGCAGGAGGGCTTCCAGCGTGTCGTAATCACGTTGCCGAACCTGTTCGGCGCGGCTGATCCAGGCGTCGAGTTCGTACACGGGACGGAAGGCTTTCGACATGCGGGCGGCAGCCTGGCGCACACGATGGACCAGGTCGTCGATTTCCGGCTCGCGGCCATAGGAGATGCGGCTCCACGGCGCGGGATAGTCGCGCCACTCGATGAGCGCGCGTCCGGCCATTTGCAGTTGTTCCACGGGAGGGCGCTTATTCCATTTTTCGGGCCAGGAGAGGCGCACAAGGCAGCGGCGAAGGCCGGGCGCGGGTTCATTCAGCTTCTGCTGAAGCCAGCCCCGAAAGGCGCGGTCGTAGAGGCGGGTAGCGTCGCCTTCGGCCATTTCCTCGAAGGCGGGATCGACACGCGCTTCGACGGGACGCTCGCGCAGCAACTGTGCGCAAAAGGAGTGGATAGTGCCTATCGAGGCTTCCTCCAGACGCGCGAGCGCGTCTTCCAGATGCGATGCTCCGGCGGCATCGGCGGCGGTGCGTCGGCGGTCGAGACCCTGGCGAAGACGGAGCTTCAGCTCGCCCGCGGCCTTGTGAGTGAAGGTGACGGCGACAACCTTGTCGACGGTGGTGAGGCCGCTTTCCAGCACGGCGACGATGCGGCGGACCAGTTCGGAGGTCTTACCGGTGCCGGCGGAGGCCTCGACGATGAGGCTTTCGCGCAGAGATTCGCGGATGAGGCGGCGTGCGGCCGCGTCGTCCAGGCGAGGTGCGGCGGAGGGCTGGCCAGGCGTACTCAAAGCAGGTCCCTCATGGCAAGCAGCGGCTCCAGGTAGCGGCGCGGTTTCCCGCGTGTGCGCAATTCCTCATGTGGGCCGCAGATGGGGCGGTATGCGCAAATCTGGCAGGCGTCCTTTTGCGGCGCGGCGGGCAGGAAGCCGGCGGCGATGGCATTGTCGATCGTTTCCAGCACCTGGCGGGCGTGGGAGCGGACCTGATCGGACATACGCATTTCGACGCGGTCGAAGTTCCCGCGCTGGGTGCAATAGTAGAGCCGCGCGGATTCGACCTTCTCGTTGAGGAGTTGCTCGACAGCCATGGAGTAAAGCGCGGGCTGGAGGACGGCGCCGCCGCCGACGTAGGCCGGCGGGTTGTCGGGTCCTTTGCCCGTTTTGTGATCGGTAATGCGCAGGGTGTTGCGCCGTGTGTGGCGCTCGACGAGATCCACCGAGCCGCGCAGGCGCGCGCTTTCCACGGTGACTTCTTCGGGGCGGCTGGCTTCGTCGCGGCCCTCTTCCAGCGGCAGGCCGAAGGAGAATTCAAAGCGTGAGGGGAGCCATTCCAGGTCAAAGGTGGCGGTTTCGCGGAGCCAGCCGCGAAGATCCGTGCGCAGATCTTCGACGGCGCCGGCCCAGACGCGCTCGATGGCGGGCGCCAGCTCCTCTTCATATTCGGCGGCGACACGATCGAGGATGGCGTCGGCGAGGTCGAGCACGGTGGGGAGGTTGGCGCCGGTGACGGGGAGAAGGTTGTCGCGCTTGAGCTGGCGGAACAGCGCGAATTGCGCGGCGTGGAAGAGTGAACCGCGGGTGAGCGGGTCCATTTGGTCCAATGGCACGGGGGCCTCGCGCTCGCGCAATTGGTGGATGGAGTAGAGCAGAAACTTGTACGGGCAGGCCGAAAACTGCTGGAGAGAAGTGGGCGAATAGCTACGGTTGGCGAGCCGCGCGGCGGCGAGCGCATCCAGAGTGGCTGTGTCTGGCTGCACGATGCCGTCAGCCGAGGACCAGCGTTTCTTGTCCCAGCGCAGGTAGCGTGCGCGCAGGCTTCGGGCAAGGTGAGGGTTCTGCTCCATCAGGTAGCGGGCGATGCCGCCGGATGCGGCCTGGAGGGAATCCAACTCGGCGAGGACGGCGAGATCGTACTCGGCATCGTCGATGGCCTGCGAGGGATCGACGGGGGCAGGCCAGCCGAGTTTTGAGGGCGCGGCTTCGGCGAGCTGCTTTTCAAAGGAGTGCAGGTCGGGGAGGCGGCCTTCGGCGGCACGCACCACTTCCAGCGCGTAGAAAGAGGGAACTCGCGGCCTGGATTGCGCGGCGTCAATACGGGAATAGGAAACGGTGAGGCAGGTTTGGGCCGCGGCGGCGGCGATGTGGAGCAGCAGCCGCTCGCGCTGGACGCGAGTGTCCTGGGTGATGAGAGGCGGGTCGAGCGCCTTGCGGTAGATGTCGAGCAGCAGCGGATCCTCTTGCGCGCGGCGCGGAAAGACGCCTTCGGCCAGGCCGGGGAGGAAAACCTCCGTGAAGCAGCGGCCGCGCGCTTCTTCGATGGATCCGACGAAGACGCGGCCGTAGCGGCGCGCCGGAGGCTGACGGCGGAGGAAGCGGAGGCGCTCGCTGAGGACAGAGTAGACTTCGTCGAGATCCACGGGGCCGACGTCGCTCATCGCGCGCAGTTCGTTGATGAGGCTGAGGACAGGTTCGGGGTTGCGGAGCGCGGTTTCGGCGATTTCGGTGAGCTTAGAGATCCAGTCGCCCCAGAGCGCTTGTTTGGGAAGTGCGGCGAGCAGTTCGACGAGTGGCAGGGCGAAGGTCTCCAGCCGTTGGAGCTGTTCGAGACGCCGTTCGAGCGAGGTTTGGGCGGTGAGGTTTTCTTCCGAGACGGTACGCAGCTGAAGGTTGAGTTCGTTTTCTAGACCACGCAGACGGCGCCGCCAGCGATCCGCGCCGCCGACAACGGCGGCGTCAACGAGCAGGCGCTCCCATCCGGCCGGGGTACTGAGGCCGGCAGTGGCTTCCGGTTCCGGAGCCAACGCGGCGGCGGTTCCATTGCGGGCGAATCCGGCCAGCAGTTCGTCATCGGTGCCGGACCAGTCGCGCCGCATGCGCAGCGGGGCGCCGTGTTCGTCGAGCGCGGGCACTTGGGCGAGGGACAGATATTCGGCGAAGCGGGAGGCGGAGCAGCTTTCTGAAGCACATGCCAGCAGGGCAAGGAAGGCGCGTCCGCCGGGATCGGGCCGGAGCGTGCCGCGGCTGAAGTAGCCGGGGATGCCAGCTCTGCGGAGGGCTTCCTCGACGAGCGGCTGATAGCGCTCTGGACTGCGCAGCAAGATCGCGATCTCATCGAAGGGCACGCCTTTGGCAGCAGCGGCTTGGATGCGGCGCGCGATTTCGACGCACTCCAGGCCTTCACCGGGCGCGGAGAACATCTTCATCGTGGAGTCGCGCGGTTGCAGGGCGCCAAGCTCGGGGACGAACAGATGATCGCGAAGTCTTGCCAGCGTGCCGTCTTGCTCGGCGCATGTTACAGATTCCGGTTCTGCGCCGAGAGAATGCTTGCAGGCATCCAGGGTTTCCGTGTCGGCTTGCAGGATCGCCGCGAAAAAGGCAGGAGATTCCGCCGCGATGGCTGCGGCAAGACGGCGGTGCAGCGTGGAACGGAGAGTAATGTCGAGCAGCACGATGGGAAGGCCGAGGAACCGGTGCCGGCCAAGCGCCGCCTCCTCGGTTGCGAGTTGGAGCAGGATCGGCAGATCGGCAAGGGAGCGCTCGCGGAGCTCCTGCTCATAGGCCGAGAGCAGGTGGACAAGATCCTGACCGGGCGCGCCGGTGGAGGCGAGTTGGGAGGGCGAAGTTCGTTCCAAGCGCAATTCGCCGATAGTGGCGGCAAGCGCGCGGGCAAAGCCGGGCATCGACGATACCGGGGCGAAATAACGTAGTTTGGGACGGGCCTGGTAAACGACGCGCGAGGCCAGCGCTTCCATGCTGAGCTGGCTGAGCGGGGCGAGGTTGCCTTCGCCCACGGCGCGTGCGCCGAGCGAGGCCGCCAGTTGGTTGAAGCTCATCACGTGAAAGCCGAACCGGCCATCGCCCGGCAGAGCGCGCAGGAACTCGTCTGCGGATTGGCGCGTGGCGCCGATGACGAGGACCTCGTCCGATTCGGTGAGGCCTGCAACGAATTCCGCCGCCCGACGCAGCATGGCGGCAGTGGAGTTTGCGCGGACGAGCTTAGCGGTGGCCACCCTTACCGGATCTTACAACAGAGGCTCCTGACGGGAGTGTGAAGAATCGGTTCGTGCCACCGTTTGCTGACGAGTGCGGGGCTGTGTCCTGCCGCCAAGCGATGTAAGCTCGAGCATGTGACGCTTAGTGAGCCACGAGCGCAAATCAGGTTGCATAACTGACGTGTATGCGTTGCGGGAACATAGGGAGCACATCTCTGGTGACGCGTGGCAGGCTTTCCAGAGTGAGTTCACGCAGGTGCGGCAGCGCGGCAAGAGCGGCGACTCCTGCGTTTGTCACGCCGGAGCAGGACCACAGAGTGATTCGCTCAAGCGAGGGCATGCCGGAGAGCAGTTGGAGGCTGTGATCGGTGATCCTGGTCTGGCCGGCGTAGTAGGTGCGCAGAGTGCTCAATGACGTGATATAGGCGGTAGCAGCATCGCCGGTGTCGCGGCAGTACATGCACCAGAGAGCTTCCAGCTTCTCGCAGCGGCCCACGTGGCGGAAACCTTCATCGGGAACATCCATGGGCATGAACTCACGGAGGGCGGGGAAATGCGGCAGAGCGGAGAGCGCCGCGTCATCGACGTTCTTGCAGCTGATGGAGAGTCCGCGGAGAGAGGGCATGGTGGCCAGGGCGCGGAATCCACGGTTCTGCAGGTTGTGACAGCGGCGGCCCCAGATGTACTCGAGGGTTCGGGACCGGCTGAGGGCGGCGAAGCCGTCGTCGCCGGCCGAGGTGTCCTGACACATGAGCATGCGCAGATGCGGCATGGCGGCGATAACGGGCATCGTGTCGTCTTTGGCGTCGAAGCCGAGCCAGGCCAGGCGCGGCAGTTCGGCGATACGCTGCAAGCCCGCCGCGGTGACGGCAAGCTTGCTGTCATCCATGTTCAGGGCAAAGAGGCCGTCCAGTCCTGCAAGGTGCGCCATGCCTTTGCCGGTGATGGGTCCGCGGAGAAGGAGGAGATTCGGCTCGGCTTCAAACGCCATCAGTTCCACACGGACGTCGCCGCCCTGCCAGGTCTTGAACACGGGGAGTTGATCCAAGAGCGCAACTCCGTCGTCGGTGACATGGTTGCCGCTTTTGAAATGGCGGAGTTTCATCTTCCCGGCGAGTGCACGGATCATGCCGTCGCCAGAGTTGGAGCCGAGCAGGTTAACTCGTTCGATGTGTTCGCAGCGGGCGAGGTGGGCAAGCGCGCTGTCGGAGACGCCGTTGTGATGGCAGAGGGAAAACTCGCGGAGTTCGGGAAGCTGCGCAAGCACATCCAGCCCTCGGCCGGTGATTGCGCAGTGGGTAAGGTTGAGGCTGCGAAGTTGAGGCATATCCACAAGGTGGCGGAGCCCATCATCGGTTACACGGCGGCAGCCTTCCAGGTCGAGAGAAGTGACGAACCCAAGCCGGGTCAGGCGTCGCAGTGATTCATCGGTCATTTGTCCGGCGGCTTTGAGGTTGGTGATGCCGGCCTCTTGCATGACGGAGAAGATTACGTCCCACCCGGCTTCGGTAACGGGCGGGCGGGGTTCGATGGAGTTGCCCCGCCAATCGATGCGGAAAAAAGGCGGGCTGGGGTTTAGACCGTGAGGATAGGTGCGAGGATCGGCGGGCGGCTGGGAGGCGCTTTGCAGAAGGCGGGGCCAAGACTCGAAGCCATACATGCGAGCGAGCACAAGCTGCGCGTTGGCGAGGGTAATTGGTTGGCCAGGGGAGCCGGTGATGGCCGTCAGGCGCTGCTCGAGCTGGGACCGGAGTTGTTCGGCAGTGAAAGAAGCTCCGAACAGCGTATTGAGGCGGTCGAGAGCCGCGGGATTTCCGCCGCAAGCCTGGAAAAGATCGTGAGCGAGAGCCTCGACAGGCAGCACACAGTGCATGTTAACGGTCGACAACGGAGAAAGTCAACGCATCTGGTATCCTGTTAAATACTCAAAATATCTAAGGAGAAAAGACATGTCCGACGCCGTTTCCCGCCGTAAGTTTGTGGCCTCCGCCGCGCTGACCGCCGCTCCGGCCGTATTGCCCGCGCTGGCTTCCTCGCGCGGGCATACGTTTGGTGTGATTGGCACGGGAGGCCGCGGGAATTACCTGATGGAGCGGCTGTACGTGGGCAGCGGTTCGCGGGTGAAGATTCTCTCGGTTTGCGACACCTACCAGGGCAACCTGAACCGCGCCAAGGACCGCGTGCAGACGATGGGGAAGAACACGCCGCAGGCGGTGGTCGACTACAACGAAGTGCTGGCGAACCGCGATGTGCAAGTAGTGATCATCGCGACGCCGGAGCATCTGCATCATTCGATGACACTCGCGGCGCTGAAGGCGGGCAAGCACGTCTACATTGAAAAGCCGTTGGCGCAGACGATCGAGCAGGGTGAGGAGATTATCAAAGCGGCGAAGGCCTCGGGCAAGCAGGTTCAAGTAGGCACGCAGAACCGCAGCAATTCGCTCTACGGAATGGCGCGGCAGCTGATTGGGCAGGGCATGATCGGCGACTGTCATTATGTGCGGGCCTTCTGGTACCGGAATTCGCTGCCGGGCGGCGCGCCGGCGTGGCGCTACAACGTGCCGGCGGAGGCCAATGAGCAGAACACGGATTGGAGCCGGTTCCTGGGACCGGCGCAGAAGCGGCCGTTCAACAAGAACCGCTACTTCCAGTGGCGGCTGTATTGGGACTATTCGAGCGGGATTTCGACAGACCTGCTGGTGCACCAGACCGACATCACTAACTTTGTATTAGGCAAGACGGTGCCGGACACCTGCATGGCGTCGGGCGGCATCTACCGGTGGACAGATCCGGACGACGACCGCGACGTGCCGGATACCATCAGCGCGCTGTACGAGTATCCGGACAAGTTCCACCTGAACTACAGCTGCTACTTTGGCAATGACCACTTCGGCTACGGCGAGCAGTTCCTGGGCAACGAGGGGACGCTTGAGGTGTTGAACCGCCAGGTGCTCACCTTCTCCCCGCAGAAGTTCGGAGGCAAGCCTCCGGCGCACATCGCCAATCGCAAGGAGTTGAAGGTGGAGTTGCCGGGCAACGACAACCTGGCGGTGGAGGCGCATCTGCGTAATCTGCTCGATGCGATCGATGGAACGGCGCAGTTGATCGCTCCCGTGGAGGTGGGTCAGCAGGCGGCCATCGGCGGGCACATGGCGACGCTGTCGCTCCGCAACAAGAAGATGGTTCGCTGGGACGAGAAGGCGCGTAAAGCCGGCTTCGTTTCGTAGTAGTCTCTTATGTGGCAGGCTGAGGCCTGCTTCAGGCTGCACAAGGAGACTTTCATGCTGATTCTCGCCGCGATCCTCGCAATTTTCGTCTACGGGATCATTGCCGCCATGCTCGGCACGATCCTGCCGGATTTATCCACTCGTCATTCACTTACGCCGAAGCAAAACGGCAACATCGCCATGTCGCAGGCCATCGGGTTGATGGTGGGCTCGTTCTTCGTCGGCCCGCTGATCGATGTGCAGGGGATGAAGACGGGGCTCCTGTTGGGACTTGCGCTGATCGTCGTCGCGCTGCTGGGCCTGCGGACGGCGGGCGGCTACGGCGCCATCGCAGGAATGATGTTCACGCTTGGCGTCGGCGGCGGTATTGTAGTGGTCGGCGCCAACAACATGCCTCCGCATATTCCGGTGGGGGCGCTTTCCACGGCTGGTGTTTATAATCTGCTGAACCTGTTCTTCGGGTTGGGCGGATTGGTGACGCCCCTGGTTGCGGCGCGGCTGTTCCAGAACAATTCAGCGCGGCTGCTGGTGTTCGCTTCGGGACTGACGGGTGTTACCCTCGCGGTGCATGCCTTGACGGAGATGCCGGCCGGGCCGACGGGCTTTCAAGTGTCGCAAGTTGTCGGACTGCTGGGCGAGCCCGGTTTGCTGGCGCTGGCCTTCCTGCTGTTCCTCTATGTGGCGGCAGAGGTGGGCGTGTGGAACTGGCTGGCGCGCCACCTGATCGCGCAAGGTGTGCCGGAAGCCAAGGCGCTGACGGTGCTATCGCTCGGTTTCGCGCTGGGATTGCTGCTGGGACGCGTCGCGGTGTCGCCGGTGCTTTCCACGGTGGCGCCGGAAACGGTGCTGCTGGGCGCGGCGGTGCTGATGACGGTGACCACCTACATCATGCTGCAAAGCGCGAGCGCGAACGTGGCATGGATGCTTGTGTTCCTGGGCGGCGTGGCGATGGCTCCGGTGTTCCCGACGGCGCTGGCTGTGGTAAACGCGAAATTCCCGGCGGCGGCGGCGACGGCAACGGGCATCGCAGTGACGGCGGGCTGGTTCGGGCTGGTGGTGAGTTCGCCGGTGATCGGCGGAATCGCGGGGGATGATCCGAAGCGGCTGAAGAAGGCTCTCCTCGTGCTGCCCGTGGCTTCGCTGGTGATGGTGGCCGTCAGTTTTACACTATAGGATTTGAGCGACACACAAGACCTGCATGCGGCGCTGCGCCGCTACTGGGGTTATGACACCTTCCGGCCGGTGCAGGAGCGCGTCGTGCGCGCACTTTTGGAGGGTCGCGACGCGGCGGTGATTATGCCCACTGGCGGAGGAAAGTCGCTCTGCTACCAGCTGCCGGCACTGCTGTTGGGCAAGACGGCGGTGGTGATTTCGCCGCTCATCGCCTTGATGCAGGATCAAGCGGCGCAACTGGCGCTGATGGGGATTCCGGCGGCGGTGCTGAACAGCACACTCCCCCAGCCGGAGCAGCGCAAAGTCATCCGCAAGGCGATCGAAGGATCATATCGTCTCCTGTATACATCGCCTGAACGCCTGGCGCGCGAGGACACGATGTTGTGGCTGGAGAAGGTGCCGGTGTCTTTCTTCGCGATCGACGAGGCTCATTGTATTTCCGAATGGGGGCACGAGTTCCGGCCGGAGTACCGGCTGTTGGGCCGGTTGAGGGACAGGTTTCCGGATCTCCCGATCGCGGCATTCACGGCCAGCGCGACGCGTCGCGTGCGGCATGACATTGTTGCGCAGTTGCGGCTCCAAAAGCCCGAGAGATGCGTGAAGAGTTTTCACCGGCCGAATCTTCGCTACCTCGTCCGGCAATGCAAGGATGACGAGCAGGACAAGCTGTTGATGTCGGCCTTGAGGGCGCACAGCGGCGGCAGCGTGATCGTCTACTCGCCGACGATTGAGCGAGTGGAGGCCATGGCTTCGAAGTTGAGCCGGCGGGGCATCCCGGCGTTGCCCTATCACGGAAGGATGGAGAAAGAGGAAAGGGCGGCAAATCAAGAGCGATGGATGGCCGACGAGGTGCGCGTCCTGGTGGGCACCATCGCATTCGGGTTGGGAATCAACAAGCCTTCGGTGCGTGCGGTGATCCATCTTTCGCTTCCGAAGTCGCTCGAGCAGTACTATCAGGAAGCCGGGCGCGCCGGCCGCGACGGGTTGCCGGCCGATTGCGCTCTGCTGTGGCAGAAGAAGGATATCGGGCTGCTGGTTTACTTTATTAACCAGCTGGAAGACGAGGCGGAGAAGAGCCGCAGTTGGCAGCGCTATCGCGAGATCACGCAGTTTGTGGAATCGGACGGCTGCCGGCCGCACGATATCTGCCGGCATTTTGGCGAGACGCCGAAGTGGGAGAAGTGCGGGCACTGCGATGCGTGTGGATGGGCGCCGCATTGGATGGAAGAGCAGAAGGACGTGGCTGCTGCTCATGGAGAGCTGGTGGTCCCAGTTCTAGAGCCGGAGGAGGAAAAAGCGGAGGCGCCGCACGCGGAGCTGATGGAGCAGTTCCGCAAGTGGCGGCGCGAACTGGCCAAGGAGAAGGGAATGCCTCCCTACATCATCATGAACGACGCGACGATGGCGGATTTGTGCCGCCGGAAGCCGCGCACGCTGAGCGAACTGTTGAAGGTATCGGGAATCGGCTACCGGAAGGCGGAGCTGTACGGGGACCAGATTCTGCAAATGGTGGACCGGTACGGCGATTAGGCGCGATCGAAGCTCGGCACTTTCATGGTCTCGCCGCTCTTCTGGGCGGACTGGTGGGCGACGATACCCGGCACGGTCATGGCGAGCGATTCGTAGATGTCGATGGCAGGTTCGCGGTCTTCCAGCAGCGCACGGATGAACTCGTCGGCGAGAAATGTGTGGCTGCCGCCGTGGCCGCTGTCGTGGCGCATTTTCTCGGGCAGCCGGTCAGTGGACCAGTATTTCGGCACGTTGGCAGGCTGCGGCTTGCCGTATCGAGGGTGCCACATGTCCGGGTGAAAGCCGGTCTTGGCCATATAGAAGGAGCCCTTATCGCCGAACCACTGCGCGCGCTCGCCGTCGGCGGCAATCTGCCAGAAGACATTGCAGCGCACCATGTGGCCCTTGTTGGTCTGCATCTGCGCGAACTGGTTCAGGTGCGGGTTCTTGTAGCGGTTGGTGGGGAACTTGGCTATGAGGGCGGCGTCGCCCCAGCCGAGGCAGGAAACCTGGGTGATGCGTTCGCGACTGACGCCGACGACGAAGCCGAGCGAATGCGTGGGATAGAGCATCGGCGGCAGCATCTGGCGCCAGCTGTGCGAGCCGTCAGGGTTGTAGTAGCGCGACCCCTTATCCGCGATCATCGCCTCGCGATTGTCGTCGTGGTAATACTCGACCTCGCTGTAGTGGATGCGGCCGAAGCCCCCGCCCTGGTACATTTCGCGGGCGTAGATGGCGGCCTGGCGGTAGTAGCTGGTCTCGGCCATCATGTAGCGCATGCCGGTCTTTTCCTTGGCTTCTTTCAGGTGCGCGGCCTCTGCGAGAGTGAGGCAGGCGGGGACGGCCGAAATGACGTGCAGGCCCCGCCGCATGCAGGCGATCGCCTGGCGCGCGTGATCGGGCGCGCCGCTGAAGATGGCGATGGCATCCAGGTCGCGGCGCTTGGCGAGCATGTCCTCCATGGATTCATAGACGCTGTCGCATTGATAGGTGTCGCGGAGCCGTGTGCGGCGTTCGGCGTAGAGATCGGTGACGGCGGCCACCGTGCAGCCGGGATGCTCGTGCCAGTAGAAAGAGGTTCCAAATCCTCCGCCGACAACGGCGAGGCGGATCTTCTTTTCGGCGGCGAGTGCGGCTCCCGCGGCGGCGGCGAAACTGCGTCGGGTGATCATGGTTGGCGTGCTCCTTGGAGGTTGCAGTGAATTCTACCGCACCTATTCCCTGCGGCTCAGGGCGGCTCAAGGGATGTTAATAGCATGTGAGTTGTCCGGTGGAGTTGACACGTGAATTGTCCGCTTCGAACTGACGACAGAAGGGGTTGTGAAGACAATAAACAACCCTTGGCCTGTCAGAGAGATGGAGCGGGTGAT
>VFZE01000066.1 GCA_016871315.1 Acidimicrobiia bacterium
GACGACGATCATGGGGTTGGCGGCCTCCGCTCTGCCGTGCGCTAAACCTCAACAACTATCCGCGCCTGGGGACAACGAAGCCAGTGGAAACAGCGCGTCCCTTCGAAAACCAAGCCGGAGAAAGCAGCGAAGACGAGCACGCCCGCGCCGCACAAAGTCGTTGACATTCAAACTCTAGCTATATAGACTTAAGGCATGCAGCGCAATCGCCCACCCTCGGAACAAACCATTGCGGTGCTGCGGTCCTTGGCTCAAGACCCAACCGGATGGCGGCACGGCTATGATTTGTGCCAGCAAACGGGTCTCAAGGCCGGCACGCTCTATCCCATTCTGATTCGGCTGGCAGATCGCAACTGGCTCGAAACGACCTGGGAAACCGGAATTCCCGCCGGGCGCCCGCCACGTCATCTCTATCGTTTGACCGAAACAGGATTGGAGGAGGCAAGGGAAGTTGGGGTGGCCAAAGCACACTCGGCAAAAGCCAGGCAGTTGCGGATGCGTCCGCATATGGGGGAAGCGTGATCGACTGGCCTGCATGGATTCTGGCGGCCGCTGTGCGGCGAATGCCTGACGAACGCGGTGAATGGGGCGCGGCGATGCAATCCGAGTTGGCGTACATTCGACAGCCCATCAAACGCTGGCAGTTTGTGTCGGGCTGTGCGCGCGTGGCCCTCTTCCCACCAGATCCCCGACGTTCCTCTATGAATCAATGGCTCAAGCACTGGCTTACCGTCATCGGCCCAGCGGCTGTTCTTGCATTGCTGTTCGCTGGACCGGCTGCGGTCGAACACGGCTGGGATCAGCCCATCCGGATCGGGCGCGTCACAATCGGAATCCTGCCTGGCGGATGGCTCATCTTCGCCTTGATATTCACTCTGATTGGGTACCGACACCCAGCCGGGAAACCGCAGCGAATCAGAGACGGGCTCATGACGTTCGCTGCTGCGGCTCTTCTTGGCTTGTTGGCCGTTGGACCGTTTGCGTTCATGGAGGTTTACAACAACCCCGGGATTCGGTCGGGAGAGTTCGCATTTCCGTACGGGCTCTTTCACGGGATGTGGCTCTTCACTACCATGCTCTTCCTGGCTGCGACGCCCATCGTGCGCGGAGTCCGTGCTGGGGAAAGCGTCATCGCGCATCCGATCGCGCTGGCACTGCGCATTGCGTTTCTGACATTGGTGGCGGCAGGGTGGCTATTCATGCTCTGGGACCAGATGCCCTGTTTTCTCGGCGGCGTTCCGGGATGCGATTGACCCTCTGACCGTCTGATTGCCCGTTGCGATCCACTCAGAATCGATCAATTAGGGGCCTGTCGAGCCTCGCATGTTGCTAGGCGAAGCGGAGGCCTGGGCCGAGCTCGGCGAGCGCTGACGGAGGTGTCGTGAGATTGCATTCCGGTGGCACGCAGGCAGTAACGGAATGGCGCTGATGGGCTTCAGCGATCCTCGGAGGACGCCGCTGTAATCAGACAAAGGCTGAGAATTGCGCTATGTAGAGCCTCGTGCGTCTTGCTTCCAGATCACGCGCGTTTCGTACACCAAGCAGATGGATGGCCAATCTCCAGTTTGACGACGGTCCATTCCAAATGGCTCACTCTTCCCAGCGCCATTATCGCCGCCTATCGGCTCGCCACAGCCCGCATCTGGCACTGCTTAAATCGGATAATGCCCTGGCTGCGTCTCGATCGTAATCCAACGTAACTCCGTGAATGCATCGATACCGGCCTTGCCGCCAAAGCGTCCGTAGCCGGAGCCGTTCACGCCCCCAAACGGCATTTGCGGCTCATCGTGCACCATCGGTCCGTTCACGTGGCAGATGCCGCTCTTGATCTGCCGCGCCACTCTCAACCCGCGGGCTCCGGTGTCGTCGAGGCCGGATGCCGGACGGTCATCGGCTCTCGTCTCAAACGCTCGGGCATGTTCTGGACCGTTCGCGGCGCCAACGCCATCCTCGCCCTCCGCTGCTGTCAACTCAACGGCCGCTTTGAGGATTACTGGGAGGCGCGGCGGGCCGCTTGATCTCCACTTTTATGTCGCGCACCCGTACACTCGTTAAGATCTGCGTGACCGCCCCTTGTCGGTGTCCAGTTGATCGAAGCAGCCGCATACATGTCGCGCGAGAAGGCAGTGACGCTGTGGCCGAAAGAGAACTGCCGGGCCGTGCTAAACTTCAGTCATCGGTGCAGGAGCCTACTTTGCAGGACGTCTTTGAAGTGCTGGCCCGGTGGGACAGCGAGGCCGGTGTCTGGGTGGCAGAAAGCGAGGATATCCCCGGCCTGGTTGCAGAGGCCGATTCGCCCAACAATCTCGCTCGCAAGCTAAGAATCCTCATCCCCGAGCTGCTCGAACTGAACGGCGTCCCCGCTGACCGGACGGCGAAATACCACGTGCGGTACGAGCACGAAGAGAGTGACGTCCTGGCATCCTGATGGCCAGCTTCACGCCAAGAGTGAAGGAGGTTCTCCGCGCTCACGGATGCCACTTTGAGCGACCCGGCCGCGGAGACCACGAAATCTGGTACAGCCCCATCACCCAGCGGCGTTTTCCCGTAGACCAGAAGATCCTCTCGCGCCACACCGCAAATGCTGTGCTGAGGCAGGCCGGTATCGCGAAGCAATTCTGACGTCTCCTATGTGGCGTGAGATTGCAGGCCGCGTGCGCCGCGTTCGGGCCGGCGAGCTCTTCGAACTTCTCGGAAAGTGCCTGCGAAGATTTCGCTGATCGACCGGGGCATCCATCCCAACCTGATCGGCGGGTCAAACAGAAAAGTTCGAAACGCGTCCACGACGGGGAGCCAAAATTTTCTAGCACTTACAGCCCCTCGATTCCACCCAAAATCAGTTCACCCGGTCCACTGTGGGGACTTTTGTGGGGACCGCTTCTGAGAATTTCCCACCACCACCGCTTCGCGTGAGGGGATTTATGTGGGGACCGCGATCAGCGGAAGCATGTCATGCCCAATATCCGCCGACCTTAAGTGCTGGTAGCCCCAACAGACCCGCTGCGGTCGCCAAATTGGTTGGCACCACGCTCTCCAGCGACCTTAGGTGGCTAGTCTAGGCCGCCGGTGGGTCTTTTTTTTTTCTAGGTCGAAATCGACGTCCAGAGGCTGGTTGGCACGCAATGCATCCAGAATTCCGGCGAGCCGCGCTGAGTTGAAGGGTTTGGTCATGAATCCATCCATTCCGGCATCCATGCATTTCTCCCGATCGCTGGCGAGGGTGTTGGCGGTAAGCGCAAGGATGCGGGTGTGACGGGTCTGACCCTCCCGCTCCCGGATCAGGCGTGTGGCTTCAAAGCCATCCATCTCCGGCATCTGGCAATCCATGAGCACCAGGTCAAAGGATTCGCGCGCAACCGCCTCCGCGGCCTCAAGCCCGTTGGTGGCCGCAGTAGCCTCAACCCTGGATTTGCGAAGCAGCCGAAGCACGAGTTCCCGGTTGACGGCATTGTCCTCCGCGACCAGCACACGGAGTGGTTGAACGTGTTCCGCGCCGGTGGGCGGAAGAGTTGGGAGGGCGGTGGCAGCCAGGAGTGGCGCCAACCCCGCAGCCGTGGCTCCACCGCCAAACACCGTGTCAAGCGCACGGATCAGCGTCGAGCGGACCACCGGTTTCAAGATCGAAGTTGCGACCCCGGCGCTGGCAAGAACCCCCGCAGAGTGCCTGTTTCCGATGGAGGTGACGAGGATCATCGGTGGCGCCTGGCCCTTGAGGCGGGAAGCAAGTTCGAGGCCGGTCATGTCTGAAAAGTGATCCCCGGTGACGATCGCGTCGATGGAACTGTCCGACGCGGCGATTGCTTCCGCCCCGGATAGCACCGCGATGGCCTCGGCTCCTGTAGCCTCGATGTATCCTCGCAGAATATCGAGTACAGGGCGGCTCCGGTTCGCCACCAGCACGCGGCGGCCGGCGAAACGGCCGGTGTCATCCCGCTTTGGAGTGACCTGCGGCAGCGGCAAAGTGAACCAGAAAGTGGATCCCGCGCCGGGCGCGCTGATAAGGCCGATGGAGCCGCCCATCAGTTCCACCAGCCGGCGCGAAATGGCAAGACCAAGGCCGGTTCCGCCGTGATGGCGTGCGGTGGAGGCGTCGGCCTGGGTGAACGGCTGGAAAAGCCGCTCCTGCACCGCGAGTGGAATTCCGGGGCCGGTGTCCGTAACCGCGACCCTGAGCATCTCCCTGTCTTCCACGGTTTTCATCGAACACCGGATAGCAACCGAACCGCTTTGAGTAAACTTGGCCGCGTTACCTGCCAGGTTCATCAGCACCTGGCGGAAGTGTTTCGGATCCCCCCGCATCGTGTCTGGGATCTCCGCGCCGACCCACGCCAACACCTCGACGTTCTTCGACGCGGTGAGCGAGATCACTTCCGCCACACTTTCGACAATCGGAGCCGGCTCAAACTCGATCGATTCGATATCGAGCTTTCCGGCATCGATCTTCGAGAAATCCAGGAGATCGTTTATGATCTCAAGGAGGTTGGCTGCCGACGACTGCACCACATGGGAGAAGTGGTGCTGCTCCTCGTTGAGCTGCGACTCCAGCAGGAGCGCGTTGAACCCGAGGATCCCGTTGAGAGGAGTGCGCAACTCATGGCTGATGATCGCCAGAAACTGAGCTTTGGCCCGATTGCCGGCCTCGGCGGCCACTGCCGCTTCTTCCAGGGCACGCCGTTGGTCAACCAGACGCTCAGCCATGACATTAATGCTGACGCCCAGGTCGCCCAGTTCGTCGTTCCATTTCGCTTCCACACGATGATCCAGGTTGCCCATGGACACTTGGGCGGTTGCCTCCACCATGTCTTCAATGGGTTTCACAAAGAGTCTGGCCAGCCACACCGCAAGCGCCGCGGCTACGGCCAGACAGATGAGCGCGGCCAGGGCCAGGGACTTGGCATATTGGCGTGCAAGGTCTTCGATAACGGTAACCGGCCGGTCCGCCTGGAGGATCGCGGTGACCTGCCCGGCGTGGTCGCGGATGGGGACGGCGGCCGAGATCCACGATCCCTCGTCGTCGCGATAGACCGGCGATCCGCCGGCGGTGCCCGCAAGGGCGGCGCGTTGATGCGGCTGAACGCGATAGCGGCTGCCGACATAGTAGGTCCCGTTCTGGTCCGGCTGGGGCATCACGATAAACTCAAGTTCGCCGGTGGTTGAAAACGTTCCCGTGGGCCGCATGATATAGATGGGGCTCTCGCTAGGCCTGCGGCCGGTCAAACCGTTTGCGGCCGCGGCGCGTTCGAGGATGGTCCGGATCTCGTCAAACTCCTCCTGGCCGGTGATGCCCCCGCCCGGAGCCCGGTGAATCAGGGCCAGGAGGTCGCCGTTAATCGCAAGAGCCGTGGACCTGACGATAGCAAGTAACTCCCGCACAAGCCTTTCTTCGAGTTCGCGCGTGGCCTGGCGGTAGAAGCTGAGCGATGCCAGGGCGATGGTGAGAATGACGATGCCGAGCGAAAGCCCAACCAGCCGGGTCTTGATCGGGATCCGGCTCGGAAGGAGCGAGTGGAGCAGCGAGGTCATTGCGGGAGCGGAGTCTCCGGCCGGGGAGTCCGCAACCGGATTAGACCGGCTGCGGCGGCCGTGGCGAGGATCGTGGTGTACTCGATGGGCCGTACCCACCAAGGGTGTTCATAGGCGCCGAGAGAAGGGTCGCCCAGGTGGAGCCCGCTGAGATAGCTGAGCGCGGACGCAGCCAGGGCCGACTGGATTGCCGCTGAGGGCCGCATGGCGGCAAACGGTGCAGCCCAGATCAGATACCACGGATTGGCCACCGGAGAAAGCAGAAGCAGCACCCCGAATACGAGGTCAAAGCGGGTGGAGTCGCCCTTACGCGCGGCTTGCCAGAGTACGAATCCGCCAAAGGCCAGGCCGCACAAGACGCGCGCGGCGGCAGATCCGGCAACGGCGCTGAGTACCGCGAATACGGAAGAGTTGAACTCCCAGTCCGTTCCGAACAGGCCGGGGCCGGCGACGGCCGCGCCACTTTGCCAGAGGAAGGGAGCATAGAGAAGCGCCAAACCGGCGCCCAGCCCAACAACACCCCGAAGACGGTGCCGGCGCAGCAGGAACGGGGCCATGACCAGGCCAGTGAGTTTCACTCCGCCCGCAATGGCCAGAAGTCCGGAAACAGTCCATGGCGAATCCTGCTTGCGGGCAGCGGCCCAGGCGGCTAGCGCGAACAAACAGCCCAGCGAATCGGGATGCGCATTGAAGCCTGTTTCGTGAATCACCAGTGGGCACCAGGCGTAGAGCAGTGCATTGCGGGGACCGGCAAAGCGGACAACAAGGACCAGCGTCAGCAGGTCCGCCAGAACGAGAATCGCCTTCAGCGGCCAGAGCTTTCCGGGCGCGGCCAGGAATGCAAGCCAGAACGCAAGCTGGCTCACCGGTCCGTAGACGGTGGGGGCTTGAGGGTAATTGATGCGATCGAGGATGTGCTGGAACGGCTCTGGAACCGAGGAGTCGCCGAAGAAACGCTCGGGAGGTATGCCATAAGGGCTGCCGGTGGTGGCCGTCATACGCCCGTCCCAGAGATAGCGAAACCAGTCGTCTTCAAGGACAGGCTGTGCAACAAATGCGATGCCACGAAACAGCAGTGCCCAGGTCCACAGGATCTTGAGAAGACTGCCGCCGGAGACACCCTTCGCCAGCCACCATGCCAGCCCCAGCGAGCACCATGCGCCCGCCAGACACACGAGCCGGGTCTCCACTTGGACCGGAGACGCGCGGGACAACGCCAGCCACGCCACAAGGCCCACCAGGCCGGCCAGATGGATTCCGGCCGTGTGCCTAAAGACCGAAAGTGATCGCCATCCCGACAATGAGTCTGTCTCCCGTATTCCGGCCTTCTACCGTTTTCGCTACGAAAATCTGGTAGACAACGTTGTGATCGCCCGCCCGCGAGATTCCGCCTTCCACCGTGCGGTTGCGTTCCTTGAGCCGGGGAAAGGTGAAGCCCGGGTCAAAGAGGTTGAATCCGGCGGTCGTCTGAATACTCCGGACGCCGCCGCTCAACGAATACCGGCCAAAGTTCTTGAACACGCCTGCGGAAGCGAAGATCTCATCCGGCACACGCCGGTTGCGTACCCGATATCCGCCATCCGCGTATGTCCCCCAGCCTGACTCGCCGAAGGTCTTACCCATCAGCAGGGACGCGTCGGCGGCATCGGCTCCGTCGCCGGACGAATAGGGCAGGTTGGTCCGGTAAGTTCCGTGAATCACACCTCCCGTGCGAAGGCCTACCGAAGGGGCCCAGGAGCGGCCCGGCGGTGAGTACAGCCTCCAACGCACACCAATGCTGGTGTCTGTCATCCCGGCGTCATTAGTGCGAGAGCCGAAAGCCCGCTTCGACGCATTGGCCACAAAGCCCGCGGTGGCGTCCAGGGCGATGTTCCTCGTCAAGCCATATTCCACGCCGAGCAGTGTGGTCTTGAAGACCACCGGACTTGCCAGTTTCATGCGGTCAGGTCCGCCGCCATAAGCGCCCCGGAACGAATCGTAGTAGAACGACGGAGTTATTAACACCTTCCCCTGCGCCGGCTGCCACACGAACTGGCCTGGAGCCTGGCTGGCGGCCGCCAAGAGAGAGAGAACGAGAAATCGGCTACGCATGCTATTTCACCTTGTAACGGACGAGCAGGAAGTATTCGAGCGCTCCCCATTGGTCATCCGTGAGCCCGCCGCTCCAGTCGGCCAGCCGGGACGATTTGCGCGCTGCCTGAGGCAACCGTGCCTCCAGGATTTTCAGCCGCTGATCCAGCGAGGCGGACCGGACCGTTCCCGGCGCGGGCCGGGTAGCACCCGTAAAGATGGCTTTTCCTGTCTCATAACGGTCGAGATTCTCCAGCACGGCGGCAGATGGTGGATTGGTGCGGGCATAGGTGCCCGAGCCGAACGCCGGAGCTGTCGCGGCCGACAGGCCGAGTAAAACGGCCAGCGTGGCGGGAGCGGGCCACCGTGCGGCGAGGGGCGCGCTGATTGAATGGTTTTGCATGAGGAATCCAACACAAGTCGTATCGGCCGGCACGGCGGGAATATTAGCAACCTTGAGCCCGTATCCGCCCGGCTGTCCGGCCGCACTGCGTCGCGGCCGTTGGTGACAAAGGCCCGGCCAATCTGGATATCTAACAGTCTTCGTCGCGAGACCGCGCCCGTGCCGTGCGGGAGCAATGTGACGCGACAGCGGCTAGCGGCGTGAGTGAAGGGCGGTCCTCTGTAGGTTGCGGGCGGAGGGACGAGTCTGCTGGCATCTTGCCGTCTCTCTCTTACAATCGGCCCTATCTCCTACAAGGCTGTCATGAGTGTTACGAAACCGAATCAAAACAAGTCGTGGCTGGCTGCGTTGGCCGTTTGCCTTCTGGGGAGTTTGTGGGGGCAGTCGGAGGCGAGAACAGGCACGATCCGCGGCAAGGTCGCAGTGGGGTCCGAGCAGGGCGGCGAGGCGCTGCATATTCGGCGTCACGGCGTCCGGTGAACCGTAGACCGAAGAGTCGAGCAGCCCGTGATCATCCGAGAGGAAAACGACGAGGTTGGGGCGTGGGGCAGGACGTTGCGGCCAAGCCAAAGCCGGCAGTCCGGTCAGCAGTTGACGGCGTGAGAGCATGGCTGACATCTTCTCACAGCCGCGGCCGGGCCAAAGCCAATTGAATCCGGAATCACAGCGTCATAACATCCCCGGCGATGTTGGCCCGTCGCCCGAGTAACGGCCCGCCTGAAAAGGGATTCCATGCGAAAGCTATCTGTGCTCGCCGCCGTTCAGTTAGCCCTTTCGAGGCAAATCTCAATGGGCAAGCCTTCCAAGGCTCGATCGCCGGCACCGTCGCCGACCCTACCAACGCCGCGCCACAGGCATGCTCCGGGCGTGTCACGCGCACTCGGAAGTTGGCCGCTCCGGTGGCGGCGGCGCGAGAATGGTTCTGGCGGACGAAACGGAAGCGGCACTGCGGGGACGCAACCATGCTGAGGGATAGTCCGGCGGGCTCATCGAGACGATGAACCGGAGCGCGGCGGCTTCGCTTCTGCGCTCCTCAAAGAAACCACATCGGATCGGTAGACCTCATGCCTTGAAAATCCCCGCCCGAAGGGCGGAATGCTCACTAGCGGAGAGCGCCCTCTCTCCATTTCACGCTGAACCAACACATCCTGACGCATCGTGGCGAGATCGCCGTCCCAGAGATGAGAGCCAAACAACTGACCCAGGCTTTGAGTCTTGCGGAAACGGAGGACTTCCTGGAGCGCCTGATTGACAGCAGCGGAGTAGGTTTTGGCGTGGAGGACACGAGTGGCTTGCTGGAGGAGCTGCACATCAAGCACAAGATTCGTACGTTTCCTGTGTATAGTGTAGCGTCCAGGAGCGAAGCGGGAACGGAAATGGTTCGAGGGGAAGGGAATAAGGGGGCGCGACCAGAGGTGCGGACACCTGTTGCGGGGGGCCTTGACATCAAAAACGGGCTGTGCAAGGATGCCGCGAGCGCAAGCCGAGAGGGGGCTTTATGAACAAGGCTGCAGTGGCTGGGTTTGTTGTGTCATTTCTGATCGCGCTGACGATGCCGGTTTTCGGCCAAGCGCCGACGGGCACGGTGGCGGGAACGGTGATCGATGAATCCGGGGCGGTGGTGCCCGGAGCGGCGGTCAAATTATTGAACAAGGCGACGGGGGCGTCGCGAAGCGCTGTCAGTGATGAGCGCGGGGATTATGCGTTTCCCGCGCTGCTGGCCGGAGAATACGAGGTGCGTGGAGAAGCGACGGGGTTTCGCACGGTGATCCGGACAGTGCAGGTGACGACGGGCGCGACGACGACGACGGAGCTAAGGCTGGTTGTGGGTCAGCCGTCGGAGGTGGTGACGGTGGAGGGGGCAGCGACGCAGCTTGCGTACGACTCGAGCAAGATCGACGGCGTGGTGAGGCGCGCGCAGATCGAGAATCTGCCGCTGAACGGACGCAGCTTCCTGCAGCTTGCGGCGCTGGAACCTGGCGTGACGGTGAACACGGCGTCGCTGGCGCAGTACAACGCGCAGTTTTCGGTGTCGATTCTCGGCGGCGATTCGGCGCGGACGGCGATCCAGGCCGATGGGGGTAACATACGGGACCGGACGACAGGCAACACGTCGCAGAACATCTCGCAGGAGACGGTGGAGGAGTTCCAGCTATCGAGCGTAAACTTCGACCTGTCGACGGGGATTTCGAGCGTTGGGGCGGTGAACATTGTCACGCGCAGCGGCGGCAACGACTACCACGGCACGGGCTACTACTACTTCCGCAACTCCCACATGGCCGCGTATCCGGCGCTTCGGCGCAATCCGCTGAATCCCTCGCCGTTCTTTGCGCGCCGGCAGCCGGGGGTATGGTTGAGCGGCCCGGTGAAGAAAGACAGAGTGTTCTTTTTTGTGAATTACGAGTTGAATAATCAGGACGGGGTGGTGACGGTGCAGCCGAATGCGCCGTCGCTGAGGAGCTTCACGGACAACCCGGTGAGCCCGTATACAGGGCACCAGTTTTCCGCGCGAAGCGACTGGCGATTGAACCTGCAACACATGATGTTCGCGCGATTCACGATGGACAAGAACCGGTCCGTGGGAGCTCCTGGAGGCAACCCGCTGCCGTCGAACTGGCTGGTGAACTCGAACATAAACCACCAGAGCCTGGTGGGTTGGACGGCGACGCCATCGGCGGCGTTTGTGAATGATTTCCGGTTCTCCTATGTTTATTGGAAGAACCGCAACCTGACGCCGACGGAGGCTGACTGCCCGGCGGCGAACCCCGGCTGCATCGGCGCGGGAGGACCGCAGATCACGGTGTCCGGCGCCGGGTTCGTCATCGGAAATACGTCGAACGCGCCGCAGGGCCGCGACTACGATACATTGCAGTGGGTGAATAACTCGACGTGGCAGAAGGGAAGCCACCGGATCAAGTTCGGGGGAGAGCTGGAGCGCGATACGACGGAGGGGTTCTGGGAGTTTTGCCTCCCGGCCTGCATCACGGTATGGTCGGTGGAACAGGTAGCGGGGCGGCTGGCGCTACCGCGCACGTTCGAGCGATACGCCGACATTCTGGAGTTGCCGTTCCAGTCGATGACGGTGGGCTACGGGAGTCCACTGTCGCCGGCGCCTTTTCAACGTGAGCGGTCGAAGTTCAACTATCGCGTGCGCTGGTATGTGCAGGACACCTGGAAAGTGGCACCGCGATTGACGCTGAACTACGGGCTGGCGTGGGCGGCGGAGACGACGCTGGCCAATCACGACCTGGACAAGCCGGCCTACCTGGCACCGATCATCGGGGAGACGGGAGCGACGCGGCGCGACGGGAACAACTTTGCGCCGGCGATGGGATTTGCCTATGCGGCGGGGAAGAACAGCAAGACGGTGATCCGCGGCGGCGCGGGGGTCTACTATGACACGCAGCTGCTTTGGGAACGGCTGAACGAGCGCAACTCGATCGGTCCGGTAGGCAATGGGCGGAACAACGTATCGGGCAACCAGCTGACGAACACGATTGGGGGAATTCCTGGGGTGCCTGTGGGAACGCCGCTGCAGTTTCAGAACGTGCCGACGGAACTGCGGTTGAAGCATATTCTGCAGATGGCGCCGGGCTTTGACGCGACACTGGCGCGGTTGTTTCCGGCCAATTTCAGCGATCTCTCCATTCGCGGGGTGAATGCACAAAAAGGAGTGTCGGGTTTCGCGACGATCTTTCCGGCGCACTATCCGACCAGTTACGGTTATCACATGAATATCGGCGTGCAGCGGGAGGTTTTCCAGGGTTTTGTGGTGCAGGCCGACTTTGTGAACCGGCTGTTTCTGCGGCGCAGTTTCGGGACCACGGTAGATGCCAACCGCTGGAACTCGGCTGAGGGTCCGGTGATTCCGCGATGCGTAGGCGCACAGGCGACCGATCCACGGGCTGTATGCTCGATCGATGTGATCCAGGTGAGGGACCCGAACGCGCGGTCCAATTACAGGGGCCTGCTGGTGCGGGCGGATAAGCGATTCTCGAACCGGTGGATGGTGACCGGCTCCTATGCCTACGCAGTGCAGAACGCGATTCTGGGCATTTTGAACAAGCGCAACTGGTTTGAGAGTTTTGGAGAATATAACGCGCGCCACGTGTTCAATGTTTCCGGGGTGGTGGAGCTGGGATGGGGATTGCAGGTTTCGGCGATTTCGTCTATCGCGAGCCGGGCTCCGGTGAATCCGGGCGCGGTGGGCGGCGCGCTGACCGACATCGACGGAGAGGGTACGGCCACACAATGGCTGCCGGGGGCCGGTGTGAGCCGGTTCAACCGCGGGCTGGGGAAGGCGGATTTGATCCGTCTGATTGACAACTGGAACAGCACGTATGCGGGCCGCCCGGCACCACGGCAACCAACGACCTGCAACGCGGTGACGGGGGTGGGCTGTATTTCGCGCCTAAGTAACCCGACGGGGGAGTGGCGGTTCGGGGACAATACGTTATCGCAGGACTTCCGGGTATCGAAGGTGTTCCGGTACCGGGATCAGACGAGGCTGAATGTTTTTGGCGAGGTATTCAACACGTTCAACTTTGCCAACCTGGGAGGGTTTGCGTACAATCTGCTGGATCCGGGTGGGTTCGGGAAGCCGACGACACGGGCGGGGCAGGTGTTCGGGTCGGGCGGGCCGAGGGCGTTCCAGTTGGGCGCGCGGCTTTCGTTCTGATCGTTCTTATTCGGGCTTGAAACGGGAAGCGAGGATGCCGGTGGCGGCGGTGAGGTCGATGTCGGCGGTGAGGAGGCCGGGCTTGCCGTAGGGTTGGTAGCAGAGTAGGGTGCCATCCGGGCGGACGACGGCGGAGGTGGTGGGGGAGCCGGGGCTGGCGGTGTTGACGGTGGCGATGTAGCAGGTATTCTCGGCGGCGCGGCAGAGGATGGCTTTTTCGTGGAAGGTGTTGGCGGGGTCGGCGAAGGTTGTGGGGGTGTAGCCGCCGGGCTCGGCTTCGTGGAACTGAGGGTGGAAGACGATGTGTGCGCCGCGGCGGGCGGCCCAGCGGACGGTTTCCGGGTAGCGCCAGCCTTCATGGCAGATGGCGATGCCGAAGGTGACGGGACCGGCGTGGAAGATGCGGCGGCCGTCGCCGAAGGAGTAAGTTGCTTCTTCGGACGGGTCGAGCTGGACCTTGTCCTGGAAGCCGGCGAGGGTGCCGTCGGGGTTGATGACGAGCGCGGTGGCGAGGAGGGCGTTGCCGAGCAGGCGCTCGGTGCCGAGGATGACGGTGAGGTTGGCTTGGGCGGCAGCGGAGGCGGCGGCGGACCAGGCGCGATCGAGGAAGGCGGGGTCGGGTGGCGGGACGTTTTTGCCGGCGGCGCGGTAGCCGGGGATGTAGCATTCCGGGAAGCAGAGGATGGCGGCGCGGTGGTTGGCGGCTTCGGCGATGGCTTGGCAGGCGAGGGTGACGGATTGTTCGGGGGTGGAGGGGAAAGGGAGGTTGGCGAGGGCGATGCGGGTGGTGGGCATGGGGGTTGTCTAAATCGTAGCGCGGGTGGGTTCGGAGAAGGAGACGGAGAGCCTTCACGAGGAGAGAAACTTTATTTTTCCGTAAATATCAACCATTTACCAAATCGATTCTCACGCTCCCGGCCCTCCTTCGGGAAACTGGTGGAGCGGAAGGGGGCTGGCCTGTGGGAGAGACGGTCCGGCCCCAGCATTTCGCGAGTTGGGTTGACATGGTAGACTTAGAATCCAATCCGGATACCAAGGCGGAACAGCCGTTGGTCATTGCCTTCGCGTCCAGTGTTTTGCACTGCACCGATTAGTCCGAAGTTGCTCGACGAGATGTCGGCGTTCGGATTGCCAAAGTGCGGCGTGTTGGACACATTGAACGCTTCGCCGCGCAATTGAACGTTGATGCGTTCATTGATCTGGAAACGGCGGAAGACGCCCATGTCGATGTTAATCAGGCCCGGCCCGCGGAGCGTGCCCGTGCCGCACGTGCCGAAGCGCGGCGTATTCGGCGAAACCGTGTTGGGATCGGCGAGATTGGCCCGGTCCCACCAGCGCGTCCGCTCTCCGATTTTCGCCACCGGCCCCAGACAATCGGCGGACTGCCCGCTGCCCGGAGCGTTGAGCACTATGCCCGCCGCCGTCGGCGTAATCGGCGTTCCTGTATACAGGCGGGCGAGCGCGTTGATTTGCCAGCCACCGAGCAGGGTGTTGGCCGCGCGGCCGGAAGCCCATCGCTTGCCCTTGCCGAACGGCAGTTCGACAACGCTCGAGACCGTTGCATTGTGGCGGATGTCCTGCGGCAGCGAGCCGTAGTTCAATCGCCAGTAAGCCGGATGGGAGACGCGTGGAGAAGACGTGGAGTTCTCGCCGGTGTAGCCGAGGGCATGCGACCAGGTGTAGGAAAGCTGCATCTGGTAGCCGTTTCGCATGCGCCGCTGGATCCGCATCTGCAGCGAATCATAGAGCGAGGCCGGCATGTGCCCGACGAAATTCGTGTTCGCGTTGCGCCCGAAGCGCCGCACCAACTGTTGCCCGGCGTTGCCGGCGCCGAGGTCGGCCCAATTGGCGTTCAGATAGCTCGTCTTGCGGACGGATCGTGTGGCGACATAGCCGGCCGAAGCCAACCAATCGCCGGCTTGCTTCTCGACAGTGAGGTTCCACGACTGTATGTAGCCCCGCTTGAAATTCTGATCGACGGTCAGGAAAGACGCCGTCAGGGGCAGCGGGACGCGTTCGCGCTCCGGCACGGTGGCGATTGGTGGCAGGCCCCGGTCGAGTGTCGTGGAAAATGACCGCGCGGTGTCAAAAGCCAGGTTCTGCGCGAACTGCACCGGATAGTTTGCCCGCATGTCCCGGCCCAGCCCGAAAGGATCGAACGAGATACCGTAGCCGGAGCGGACCACCAGGCTGCCGCCGAGGCGCCAGGCCAATCCGACGCGCGGAGCGAACTGCCGTTTGCTTTCGTTGATCCCGCAGTTTCGCGGCTCGGAGCCGAGCCCGCACAGAACGGCCTCGTTCGTGTTGAAATCGTAGCGTTCCAAGCCACGGTCTGGCCGTCCGGGGTAAGGAAAATACTCCCACCGCGTGCCGTAAGTGACGGTCAGATTGCGTGTAGCCTGCCAGCGGTCGCGAATGTAGAAACTCGAGAACGCGCCGCGCACCTGATACTCGGGTTTGGAAAGCGTGTTACGTCCGGCTTCGCGCGCCAGGCCGAGCAGGAAGGAGCCAAAGGCATGGAAGTCGTTGCCCGCCGCTCCGCCATTCAGTGTTGTTGTGGCGTTGCGGAAGTTGAAGCTGCCGGCCGGTCCGCCGACGGCGCCGATTGCATTGGCGACGCCGTGGTTCAACTGGATTTGATAGAGGTCCACGCCGAAGCGGATATCGTGTGTGCCCTTGATCAAATTGCCGTTGCCGACGTACTGATACGTGTAATCGTTACCGAGGAAGGGCGAAGCCTCGTTGTTTCCCAGGAGCGAGAATCCGTCGATGCGCAACGCTCCGAGTCCACCTGAGATGAAGGCGTCGCCATTGGTGCCGGGAATGCCGAGCACGTCGCGGCCGACCTTCTTATCGAGGTCCGGGAACAGCGCGTTGGTATTCAGCAACTGCGCGCCGAAATAGCCGTCGAAGATCAGCGAGGGGCTCACGACATATGTGGACGAGAATGTTCCGGAGTAGGTCTTGCCGTAGCCGCTGCCGACGCGGAAGTCAGTCGGGTGGACGGCCGGTCCGGCCAGTTGGCCGAACGGCGGCGGATTATCCGTGCCGTAGTTCAGGTAGCCGAGCCGGGCGAAGGCCGTCCACTGCTGGTTGATATTGAAGTTCGTCTTCGCATCGATCTGGTTGCGTCCGTAAGAATAGTTGCTACTGGCCAGGTAGTTGAGGTTGATGTTCTGGGCGCCTTGGCCGGGGACGTTGGGCAACGGCCAATCCGGCAAACTGAGCATCTTGCGCGTGGGGCCGGAGAATCGCGAGACGGGAATGCGATTGCCAGGGAAGGCCATACGGTCCCGGGCGAAGGCGTTCGCGTTGGCCGGATTGTAGGCGGCGCCGGTCAAAGGATCGAAGATTGGCACGGGCGAAAGCGAAAGATCGCCGGCGCGCATTTCGGGCGTGGGCACGTCGAGAAACGCCTGGGCGTTTTGCCGCTCCGACGTGCGCTCATAACTGAGGAAGAAGAACGCCTTGTTCTTGACGATCGGCCCGCCGAGCGTGCCGCCCGCCTGATTGTAGATGTACTTGGGCAGATCGGCGGAGCGGTTGCTGAAGTACGAATAGGCGCCGAGATGCTGGTTGAAGTGATGCAATGCGGCCGATCCATGCAGATCGTTCGTGCCGGATTTGATTTGCAAATTGACGGCGACGCCGCCCGCCAAGCCCTGTTCGGCATCGAAGGAATTCGTGACGGCGTTGACCACTTCGATGGACTCCAGCGTCGGGTTGAGTCCTGTCATATGCGGCAGGTTTGGATTGTACGAAGTTGTGCCATCGATGCGGACGTTGTTTGTCTGGTCGCTGGTACCGTTGACGGAGAAGCGCACGGAGCGCGCCGGATTGGCCGGCACGGAGTTGGCATTGCGTGGCGGCGAGAATCCGGGCAGTGTCCCCAGCAGCATCTGGTAGTTGCGGCCGACCGGCACGGGCATGTTCTCGAGCGTCGTCTTGCCCATCTCGTGGCGCACCTCGGCCCGGTCGGTCTGGAGGGTCGCCGCAGAGGCTTCCACCGTCACGCTTTCGTTCACGTCGCCCACGTCGAGCTTGACGTCGGCGCGCGTGGTGCTGTTGGCCGCTACCTCGATGCCCGTCTGCTTGTAGGAGCGGAATCCACCGGCGGTGACGCTCACCTGATAGCTGCCGGGCTGGATCGTGGGGAAGCTGTAGATGCCGCTCTCGTTCGCCGTGCCCACGCGCGTGGTGCCGGTGCCCTGATGCGTGATGACGACCTTCGCGCCGGGAATGGCGGCCGACGAGGCGTCGGTGACGTTGCCGACGAGTCCTCCATAGAGGATTTGCGAGAACGCCATCAACGGCGAAAAGGCCAGCAGCAAGGCAATCCTGGTCAACATGGACATGTCCCTTTCTTTCTTCGATCAACCGGCCAGCGCCGCGTGCGACGAGGCGCGCAGTAGTTTTCGCAAACGCTTCTTTTCGCCGGCGGTGAGCGAGCGCCGCGGCGCCAGCGCTTCGCCGCAGTCAAGGCCCTGCCACGCGAGGATGGTCTTGATCGCGGGCGTCAGCGGGAACTGGAGCCCAATGGCGACCAGTTCATTGATGCGCGATTGTACGGCCTGCGCGCCTGCCCAATCCTTGCGGCGGGCCAGTTGTTGCGCTTCGACGAAGAGCTCGGGAATCAAGTTGTAGAACGACCCGATGCCGCCATCGGCGCCCATCAGCAACCCCGCGGTGATCACCTCGTCGTGGCCATTGAAGACCACACGGCCGGTCTGTTTGATTTGCCAGAGTTTGTACAGATCCATGTCGGTGAACTTGAGCCCCACGACGTTCCGGATGGCCAGTAGTTCGAGCGCCTGTTGCACGCCCTGAATGGCCGGACACATGGCCGGAAAGTAGTAGACCAACACCGGAAGGTCGGAAGCCGCGGCCAGTTGCTCATAGTAGGCGCGGACTTCGGCGTATGAGTACGGTCCGAGCGGTGGCAAGCTGGCAATCGCATGTGCGCCGCACTGGGCGGCGTGCCGAGCGAGTTCGAGTGCGTCGGAGGTGCGATACGCTCCCACATGAGCGATAACCTGTTTGCCCTTCGGCGAACAGCGCACGGCGACTTCGGTAACCTGCTTTCGTTGTTCCACCGGGATGAGCAACCCTTCGCCGGTGTTGCCGGTGACGTAGAGGCCGTCGACCTTCGAGCGATAGACGTGATCCAGCAGCCGCTCGAATGCCGCAGGCGCGAAGTTGCCACGTTTGTCGAATGGCGTAACGATCGCCGGCAGAATGCCCTGAAACTTCATCATGGAACTAACGGTCTCCTCCTCTTTCCGATTGGCGGCGGAAGCGCTCACGCATCCATTCCTCCGTGGCTGCCGGATTGTAATTCTCCGGCGTGGGGATTGGCATTTGGGCGCCCACTGACTTGCGCCAGGCCACCAGCGCCGTGTGCAGTTCCTTCGCCTTCCCGGGCTGGTTCAACACCAGATTCTTGCGTTCGCCGATGTCTTCGCGAACATTATAGAGCTCGATCGCGCCATCCTCGTAGAACTCGATCAGCTTGAAGTCGCCCCGCCGGATGGCGCCGGCCGGGCGCATCGGGATCAACGGCTGATGGAAGTTGTAATGCGGATAGTGCCAGTAGATGGCATCGCGCTCGAAGCCGGCCTGCTGTTTCAGCAGCGGCATCAGGCTCACGCCGTCCATCCCGGCGGGTGCGGCAACGCCCGCGGCCTTGGCAAGCGTCGGCAGGTGATCAACGCTGCTGACCACCGTGTCGCACACCGAACCCGGCTTGACGACGCCGGGCCAGCGCACAATCATCGGCACGCGAATGCCGCCCTCGTACAGCGTGCTTTTCTCCTCTCGCAGCGGCTCGTTCGAGGTGATATGACGCCGCCCGACCACGCCGCCGTTGTCCGACGTGAAAATCACGATCGTGTTCTGCGTGAGCTTCAACTCGTCGAGCTTCTTCATGATGTGCCCAACGCTGTCGTCGACGCTCTCGACCATCGCCGCGTATTCCGGATGCGTGTGAGCCTGTCCCGGCTTGATGCGCTTGCGGTAACGCTCGGTCACGTCGGCTTTGGCCTCAATCGGCGTGTGGACTCCATAGTGCGGCAAATAGAGGAAGAACGGCTGCGACTGAGAACGCTCGATGAACTTCAGCGCCTCACCGGTCAGGCGGTCAGTCAGGTACTCACCGGGCTTGCCGTCCTTGATGTTCGGAATGTCGTACGGATAGAAAAATGTCGGCGGGGCGCCCATGTGACAGCCGCCGAAGTTCACGTCGAAGCCTTGCTTCTCGGGATAGTGCGACTCGTTGCCGAGATGCCATTTGCCAATGCTGGCCGAGACGTACCCGGCGGGTTTCAGGGCTTCGGCGATGGTCGTCTCTTCGAGCGCGAGTTGCGGTTTCCACGCGGGAGGCTTCATCTTGAGGCCGGGCGGAATGCGGCCGGGAATCCAATCGGTCAGATGAAGTCGCGCGGGATACTTGCCGGTCATCACGGCGGCGCGGGTCGGAGAGCAGACAGCACAGGCGGCATAGGCGCTGGTGAACTTCATGCCCTCCTTCGCCAGCCTGTCGATGTTCGGTGTCTGGTAGAGGCTGCTGCCGAAGCAGCCGACGTCGGTCCAGCCCATGTCGTCGATCAGGATGAAGACGATGTTCGGCCGGCGAGTCTGCGCGTCGGGGAATGAAGCGGCGCCGAGCGCGCCGAGGAAATGGCGTCTGGAAATCACACGGCCTCCTTCATGGCGCTCTGCCGCCGCTGGACGTAAGTCCGGCAGTCAGTGCTGTCAGAGTCCAGGAACTCCTGGTAGGCGCTTTGGCAATGCTCGGCCATGAGTTGCTCCAGAAGTGCGTGATCGCGCTTGCGCAACGCGTCGACAATTGCCGCATGCGAGTTCATCACGCGAATCAAGTCCTGCGAGCCGGCACTCCGCAGGATGCTGACGAACGCAAACAGCGGCACGGCGACGCGGTCGAGCGCGGCGGCCAGCGCCCGGTTGCCGGAACAGACCCAGATCTGGCGGTGAAAATCGAGATCGGCTTGCGCCGACTCATAATAAGCGTTGGCGGCCACGGTCGACGTCAACGCGGCCAGTCTCTGCTCCAGTTCCCGGAAGTCCGCCGGTGTCATGCGCTCCGACGCTTTCACGGCGGCAACCCGTTCGAGCAGCAGGCGCAACTCGATCTGTTCTCGCATTTCAGCGGTGCTGAGGTTGGCGACGATCGTGCCAACGTTTGGCGTGCGAATGACCAGCCCATACTTTTCCAGCTCAAACAGTGCTTCTCTCACGGTCGGTTGGCTGACATTCAGGTCGCGTGCCAGGTGCAACTCGCGCAGCGCGTCTCCGGGCGCGAATTTGCCCGCAAAAATAGCCTCCCGGATAGCGCCGACCACTTGTACTTTGAGGGTCGAACTACGGACCGGATCGAGTGTCTTCATGATTCCTTTCCTTTCGCAGCCGTACTCGAAGTTCACGGCTTGATGCGAAACCGGCCGAATTTGATGTGGGTCCGCGGGGTATTGGCCGTGCCACTATCCCACACGGCGCGGAAGTCTCCGGGCGCTACCTCGATCAGTGTGGGGTAGGAGTTCTTGATGCCGGCGTCGTAGAACGTCTTCTCTTCACTCCAGGCTCCGCCGGGCGCCTTCGTCTTGTAGCGCAACGACGTGCGAGACCCCTTAGCCGGTTGGGCGGGGCCGTCGTTATAGACGTACACGTGCGTGCCATCCTTCGCCCGGCCGTAGTAGCTCTTCGACTTGGCGTTATGGAGGTCGGGTTCGGCTTGCGCCGGGCTCCAGGTGCGGCCGCTGTCCTTGCTAACGCTCGAATACGCGCGGGGCGGATTGGTCGTTTGGGATGCATCCTCGTATCCGGCCGTGCGCATCACGATCTTCAACTCACCGGCTGTGTCGCCAGGCGCGATATTCCCTTCGTGCAGGAACACTTTGTTGCCCGTTGAGGGCTGTGGAATGTACGACTCCAGCCGCCACTCCAATAAGCTGCTGCTGCTAAGCACGAAGTGATCTCGTGAACCGCGCTCGTCCTTTTGCAGCGTATTGCGGTGTGCGGGCAACAGATACCGCTGTTGGCCGTTCACCACCACTGGCTCAATGCCCGCGTTGAGGATCAGCGGACCGCCGTAGTCCATCGCCAATTCCACTTGGGTCCAGGTGCGGCCGCCATCGGCCGTGTATGCAGCGGTCAGATGCGAGTCTTCACTGTTGGTGTAGTTGAGTGGACATCGCATCGCGAAACACCAAATGACTTCCTGGCCCGGCGGACGGAACAAGACGGGATTGGCGTAACCATATTGCTGCGAGCCTTGGCGTATCCGATGATCGAAGATCGCCACCGGCTCTTCCCAACTGTCCCCGTCGTCTGTTGAGACGCTGGCCAAGATCGAACCCATGTCCTTTTTCCCGTTCGCCATAGCGCCGAAGGCGACGACAAGCTGGCGGCGCTTCCACTGCGCGATAAACGGCTGCCACAATCGCCAAGACTCCGGGTGCTTGTCAACGTGGCGGATGACGCGAATGGCGTTGACATCACCCTTGAATCCAGAGTCCTGAGCGAGAAGAGTCGACGAAACCAGCAAGAGTGGGATGAGCATGCGCACCCGTTAATGATAACGAGAAGTGGCGAAATTGGCAATCGAATTGACACTAGGTAGCGGCGTCACTACAATTAACGCTAATGATCAGGTGCGTCGCCTTCCTGTTGTGTGCCGGTCTGACCGCACTGGGCCAGACGACCAGGGGGCGTATCGTCGGCGTCGTTTCGGACACCTCAGGTGGCATCGTCGCTTCCGCCTCCGTGGTGGCCCGGAACGCCGGAACGAGCGCCCGGTTGACCGCATTGACGAGCGCCTCCGGGACGTTTGCCTTCGCCGACCTGCCCATCGGCCGGTACGAGATCTCCGTCGAGGTCACGGGCTTCAAGAAGTACATTCATGGCCCGTTTGATGTGCTTGTCGATCAGACCGTGCGGATCGATGTTCGCCTTGAAGTAGGCGTGCTTTCCGAACAGGTGACCGTCAAGGAAGGCGCTCCGCTCATCCAAACGGACCAATCGGGAATCAGCCAGGTGGTGGAGAATCAGACCGTCGTCCAGTTGCCGTTGAACGGCCGCAACTTCGTCCGGCTGGGTTCACTGGTTCCGGGAACCACGCGCGGCTCGCCGGGCGACGGAACGCGCCGGACACGGCAGCAGGGCGAGTTGCTGACCGCCAACGGTGCCCGCGCCGAGCACAACAGCTTCCTGCTCGACGGCGCGGAGAACAACTCGGCCATCGAGGGCGTCGCCGTGGTGATTCCGTCGGTCGATGCCGTACAGGAGTTCAAGGTCCAAACCTCGAACTACTCGGCCGAGTTCGGCCGAGCCGGCGGCGCCATCGTCAACATCGCCATCAAGTCGGGAAGCAACGAGTTCCATGGGACGGCGTATGAGTTTCTGAGGAACGACAAGCTGGACGCGCGGGACTACTTCGATCCGGGCAAGACGCCGCTGCGGCGCAACCAGTTCGGCTTCTCGCTGGGCGGTCCGGTGATTCGCAACCGAGCGTTTCTCTTCGGCAACGCGGAGTGGGTGCGGGAGCGCCGCACCAACAATCGCGGCTTCCTGGTGCCGGAATCGGCTTGGCGAAGCGGGGACTTCGCCGGACAGCCCACCCTCTTCGACCCGCTCGATGCCGACGCCGCCGGTACGCGCCGCGCGTTTCCGGCGAATCGCATTCCGGCCAGTCGCGTGAGCGGCATCTCGCAGAAAGTCATTCCCTATTGGCCCACGCCGAACAATCCCGGCGACCGCGCCCGCAATTATCTCGAGAACTTCAACGACCCGGTGAATCAATACCAGTTCCATCTCCGCGGCGACGTGCAGGTGACGGCCAAGGACCAAGTCATGGTAAGGCTTTCGCGAACCGTCTCAGAGGACTTGAACAAGACGATCGGCTACAACAGCGAGTGGAACAACTTGAAGCCGAAGGCCGGCGTCGCCTCGTGGACCAGGGCCCTTTCGGCCTCCATGATCAACGAGGCGCGTTTCTCGGCTTATCTGTTCAACTTCGAAAACCTTCCGGAAGGTCTGGGCCGGGACTTTCCCACAGAATTCGGGCTGCCGCGAATCGCGGTCTCGCCCGCCGTGCTGCGCTTTCCGAGCATCAACCTGCGCAACGTGCAGAACCTCGGCGGCGCAGCCACCCAGCCGCTGTTTCGCAAGGAGATCAACTACCAGTGGATTGACGCCTTCACCTGGATCCGGGGCGGCCAGACCATCAAGATCGGCGGCGAGTTTCGCATCTATCAGATGAATAACTTTCAGCCGCAGACCGCCATGGGGCAGTACATCTTTAACGGCCCGTTCACCGGGCAGCGCGGCACGCAGTACATCAATGGCTTTCCGGATTTTCTGCTCGGTTTCCCCAACCAGCAGTTGGTCCTCGATCCCACCTATTACGATGCGAACCGGCTGCGCAACAAGCGGCTGAATCTCTATGTCCAGGACGACATCAACCTGTCGCAGCGGCTGACGTTGAATCTCGGCCTGCGCTGGGAGCGGGACGGGAACTGGACCAACGCCACTGGCCAATGGGCGTACTTCGACTACGCCAAGGCGGAACTGGTCTATCCGGACAATCTGAAATTCCCCTTCTCGCTTCCGTACTCGCACCGGTTCGAGCCGATCCGCTCGATGAAGCGGCCCACCAACCACGCCCTCGCGCCGCGGGCCGGTTTCGCTTGGCGGCCTTTCGGGAACAACAATACCGTGGTCCGCAGCGGCTTCGGGATTTCCTGGGCGCAGCCTTTGCTTTTCATCCTGAACAACTCGTCGCAGAATCCGCCGCCCTTCTTCCTGCGGACAGACATGGTGAGCAGCAACCTGGCTCCGGAGCTTCGCTTCGGTGTTTTCCCTGCGCCGGACACGCGGGTTCTGGTGCCGAGGAATCCGTCATTCTCCACCCATCAACCCAGTTCGCTGACCAACGGCTACGTGCAGCAATGGAATTTCGGCATCGAACGCGTGCTTCCCGGGCAGGTGGCCGGCAAGGTGTCCTATGTCGGTTCCCGCGGCATTCATCTGGAACGCCGGTATGAAGGCAATCCGGCGCTGCCGCCCGGGCCGGGCAACATCAACGCGCGGCGGAAGTACCCCGAGTTCCGGCAGATCGTGCAGCAGGAGTCGTCGGCATCGTCTTCCTATCATTCGCTGCAGCTTTCCGGCGAGCGGCGGTTGAGCCGAGGCGTGCAGTTCCTGGCCGGCTACACGTGGTCGAAGTCAATTGACGACGCTTCGAGCTGGAACCCGAATAGCGATAGCAGCCCATTTGCGCAAGATCCCCGCAATCTCCGGCTGGAGCGCGGACGCTCCGCCTTCGACCTGCGGCACCGCTTCACGCTCTCCTACGTCTGGGAGGTGCCGGGCAAGACGCGCAGCCGGATCGCCAATCTCGCGGTCGCCGGCTGGCAACTCTCAGGAATCCTGAGTCTGCAGACTGGCTTCGCCACCACGCCGACCGTCGGGGGCGACATCCCGAACGCGGGAACACGCACCACGCGGCCCAACCTGAACGGACCGGGCAATCTGCCACCATCGCAGCGGACCATCGAGCGCTGGTTCAACACAGCCGCGTTCTCCGCGCCGGCGCCCTTCACGTTCGGAACTGGCGGACGCACCATCATCGACACGCCGGGCACCCGCGTCGTCGACTTCTCGGCCATGAAGGTCTTCCGCGTTCACGAAGGCCACCAGATCCAGTTCCGCGCCGAGTTCTTCAACGGAACGAATCACCCGAACTTCGGTTCGCCGAACATCAACATCGACAACCCTGGTTTTGGCGCCGTACGGTCCGGCGGCGGCGGGCGCGAAGGCCAGTTGGCGATCAAGTACATTTTCTAGAGTGCGAAAGGAATGAGAGCCATGATTCGTCTATGGATCATCCTCGTGCTGCATGCTGCGATAGCCACTGCGCAGATCGGCGGAGGCTCCATTGTCGGCAACATTACGGACCCATCGGGCGCGTTCGTTGCGGGGGCCGTCGTCGAAGCACGGAATACCGGTACCGGCGAGGTTCGCACCACCGCCACCAACGCCGCGGGTTACTACGAGTTCCCCCTGCTGGCGGCGGGCCGGTATCGTCTGGAAGTCCGAAAGGATGGCTTTCCGCGAGTGTCCACGGCGGACTTCGTCCTGAATGCCGGTACGCGGCCCCGCTTCGATCTGGCGCTGGTATTGGGCACGGTTGCGGAATCGGTGGAGGTTGCTGGCGAGGCGCCGCTGGTCAATACCACTACGACCGACCTGGGAGCGGTGATCGATCGCGCCAAACTCGACGCCCTGCCGCTCAACGGCCGCAACTGGCAGCAACTCGTCGGCTTGCAACCCGGCGCGCAAGCGTCACCGTCGACCGACGTCGGCGCTCGCGGCGGCATCGAGTTCAACGGCTCCTCCGGATTCGGCATCAATCTGATGCTCGACGGCGTCGACATGTCATTCGGCGAGTACGGAGGCGCCGCCAGCGACACGGCCGCCGGCGGCGGCGGCGCGCGGATCAACACCGTCAGCGTCGAGGCGATTCAGGAGTTCAAGTCCACGGCTAGCGCCTTCTCCGCCGAGTACGGCCGCGCGACCGGCGGCGTGCTGAACGTCACCACCAAGTCCGGCACCAACGACTTCCACGGCACCTTCTTCGAGTTCCTGCGCAACGACGCGCTCGACGCCAACAGCTTCTATTCGAACCGCTCCGGCTTTCCCAAGCCGCCGCTGCGCTGGAATCAGTACGGCGCGAACCTGGGCGGTCCTATCGTCCGCAATCGGGCGTTCTTCTTCTTCAACTACGAAGGCGCTAAGACGCGCCGCAACCAGCAGATTACCGGCAACGTGGCGACGCCCCTGCTCAAGAACTCGGTGCTTCCTTGGTTCCGCGATACCTTGAACCGGCTGCCGAGCTCGTTCGAACCTACCAATAACCCGAACATCGGTCTGCATCGCCGCAATGACCGCAGCAAGACCGACGAGAACACCTACCTCTCCCGCGGCGACGTGAACCTCGGCGCGCATCGCCTGACACTCCGCTACAGCTACAATCACCAGGATTTTGCCGACCCCATTCTGCTCGAGGGTAGTCCGCAGCTTTTTCCCACGCGCTTTCACAACGCCGTGATTCAAGAGGGCTGGACGCTGTCGCCCTCTATCTTCAACGAACTCCGCGTCGGCTTCAATCGGGTCGATCTCGACCGCAACTACGTCGGCTTGGGGGGAATCCCTGCCTGGTTCACCGTGGCCGGCGTGAGCCTTGGTGTCAACCTGCAGGCGCACATTCACTTCACCAACAACACCTATACGGTTGCCGACAACTTCACCATGATTCGCGGGCGGCACACGGTGAAGGCTGGCTTCGAGATTCGCGAAGTACGGAGCCAGCGCTATCAGAACAATGTCCCGCTGATGTTCTACAACAACCTGAACGACTTCCTCGCCGATCGGGCCAACCGGGTCCGTGTCGTGTTTGGCGGCAACAAGTCGCTGCGCAATCGCAACTACGGCTTCTTCGTGCAGGATGACTTCCGTCTCAACTCACGGCTGCAACTGAACGCCGGCGTGCGCTACGAGTACTATCCGCCACTGACCGGCGGATTCAATCTCGCCTCCTCCGATCCGTTCGGCGCCTTCGGCGGCGCTGGCGAACCCATGTGGCGGGCTGACCGTAACAACTTGGGCCCGCGCCTTGGCCTCGTCTACGACGCGCTTGGCAACCAGCGCCTGGTGATTCGTGCCGGCGCCGGCATCAGCAACACACCGCCGACGTTCGCGCGCTACTTCGATTTCGCGTTTCTGGATCCGCGCATTCCGTTCAATCCCATCATCGCTATCGCCGACCTGCCCGCTGGTTTCGGCACGCGGTATCCCTTTGATGTTTCGTTTATTCCGGCCGTAATCAACAACCCGCGCCTGCTGCCTTCCAACCTGGTCTTGAGCCGCTCCGTCGCCGATTTCAACTTGCGCGACGAGTATGCCGGTCAATGGAACCTGAGTGTCCAGCATGCCGCCACCAAGAGCCTGGCACTGCAAGCCTCTTACGTGGGCAGCCGCGGATTGAAGACCTCCGGCGTGCGCTGGCTGAATCTGCCGGATCCGGCCACCGGGCGACGCCCCAGTCCGCAGCTTGGCGACATCTATTTCCGGGAGAACGCG
>VFZE01000067.1 GCA_016871315.1 Acidimicrobiia bacterium
CAATTCAGCCAGCCTTGCTCAACCCATAAGCGACCGCCCGGCAATTGACTTTCCAAAGTTCACAGCGTAGCCTGGATTGTGTTGCCGGTTAAGGGAACCCGGTGGAAATCCGGGACTGCCCAGCAGCGGTAAACGGGAACGAACGTCATGCCCGCGGCAGAGGCTGCGGGAAAAGCACTGGCCCGAGGGGGTTGGGAAGCCATGGCTAGTAGGTGGCCCGTAAGTCCGAAGACCTGCCGGTTGGCGCCGCCCCCCACAGCGGCTGAATCCATGACCTTCTAGGGAGAGGTGCATGAAACGCATCATCCTTTTCATTGCAGGAGCGCTGTCTCTGCTTGGGCAGAAGACCGGCTCCATTCACGGAATTGTGACCGACCCATCCGGCGCGGTAGCCGGAGGCGCGGCGGTCACCGTCTATTCACGCGACGGCGGCGCGCGCCGCATCACCACGGCATCCCCGGCCGGCGAGTATTTGCTGGAGGCTTTATCGCCGGGCGAGTATTTGGTGGAGTCGCAGGCCGGTGAATTGCGCTCCCGCCAAAGCGGCACTGTGCGTCTGGAGCCTGGCAAGAACCACAATCACGACATCCGGCTGGAGCTGCCGCAGGTTAGCGCGCGGGTGGTGGTGACGGCATCGGCGACAGCGGAGACGACCGATCAGACATCGAAGGCGTTTGACGTGATCGATGCGGGCGAGATCGCGCGGCGGCAGGAGTTCAGCGTGATGGAGGCGCTGCGGCTGACACCCGGGCTTCGCGTGATGCAGCTGGGCGGGCCTGGATCGCTGATCCGCATCCACACGCGCGGGTTGCGGGCCTTTGACAGCTCCGTGCTGATCGACGGGTTCCGGTTCCGCGATATCGCGGCGCCGCAGGCCGATGCAACGGGCTTCCTCGGCGATCTGCTGCTGTTCAACAGCGAGCGGATCGAGGTACTGCGCGGTTCAGGCTCATCGCTCTATGGAACGCATGCGATCGGGGGCGTGATGAACGTGGTCACCGATCAGGGCGGCGGTCCTCTCCATGCGGACGTGGGATTCGAAGGCGGCGGGCTCGGGTTGTTGCGCGGCGTGGCGAAAGTGGCCGGCGGCGCCTGGCGCGACCGGCTCCTGTATTCGGCCGGCGTGGTCCACTTGAACGTCTTGGAAGGGGTGGACGGCAACGACAGGCACCGCAACAATAGCGCACAAGGCCAGGCGCAGCTTTGGCTGGATCCGCGGACGAAGGTGGGCGGGCGCATCTACGCCGTGCGGAGCTTCACGCAGCTGAACCTGTCGCCTTTCGGCGCGCCGCTGGCGGCGCTGCCCGCTTCCCTGCCCGTTCCGGCGATTGTTGGCGTTACCTACACCCAGGCGCTGAACGATCCCGATTCACGCCGCGGTTCGGAATTCTATTCCGCGCTGGTGAACGTGATGCGGCAGCTCACACCGGGAACCTCGCTGCGCGCTCATTATCAGGGCTTGACGACGAGCCGCGAGAACCGGGATGGTCCGGGCGGGCCGCGCTTCCAGCCGCTGTTCAACAACTCGAACCTGTTTGACGGCCGGATCGATACGGCACAGGCGCGAGTGGACACGGCGCTCGGTTCCCGGCACTTGATCTCGGCCGGATACGAATTCGAGCGCGAAGCCTACGACAATCTTTCGCGCGATGAGAACGTGAATCCGGCGGCGCGGGTGAGGGCTCGCGTGCGGATCGACCAATCCAGCCATGCGTTTTTCGTTCAGGAGCAGCTAAGCCTGGGCGAGCGCCTGCGCCTTTCCCTTTCTGGCCGCGCGCAGAAGTTCGAACTGTCGCGCCCTTCCTTTGAAGGCGGGGCTCCGCGCTATGCCGGCGTAGCCGTGCCGTCGCCGCCGAGCGCCTACACGGGAGACGCGGCGGTCTCCTACTTCCTGCCGCGTTCGGGCACCAAGCTGCGGGCGCACGTAGGCAACGCCTATCGCGCGCCGGCCCTGTTTGAGCGCTACGGGACGTCCTTCTTCAACCGATCGTTCAGCGCGCTCGGCGATCCTCGCCTGGCGCCGGAGCGCAGCATCGGGCTGGACGGCGGCTTCGACCAGTACCTGGCCGGGTCGCGGCTGCGCATCTCGGGGACCTACTTCTATACACGGTTGCAGCAGGTGATCGGGTTTGATTCGAGCGGCGCCGTCAATCCGGCGACCGATCCGTTCGGACGGTTCGGCGGCTACAGAAACACGGGAGGCGGCCTGGCGCGCGGGATGGAGTGGAGCGTGGAAGCGCATCCCACCAGGAGCACTCGCATCAACTCCAGCTACACCTACACAAAGACGACCGAGCGCGTGTCGAGCCTTTTGGGTGGATCGCTGCGCGGCATCCGCATCTCCGATCACATGTTCACCGCGACGGCGACGCAGCAGCTGCTGCGCGGCCTCGACGCCACCTTCGATCTGTTCGCCGCCAGCGACTACATCTTCCCGCTGTTTGTCGGCGGGAGCCGCCCGTTCCTGTTCCCGGGCCCGAGGAAGGCGGACCTGGCGCTCACCTACCGCCGGCCGGTGGGAGAGAAGCAGAGCGCGGAGTTCTACACGCGCATCGAGAACCTGTTCAACCGGCTGTACCACGAAGACGGCTTCCGTGCGCCGGGCGCTTGGGCCGTGGGCGGAATGCGGTTCCGTTTTTAGCAGACTGCGGGCGTGCTGTGTTCCGCCTTGCGGAAGTGCGCCGTCCCCTACCGTTGCGAGTAGTTCAGGACGATGTGTCTACCAGTCCACCACCGAGCCGTCGTCGGCATCGTAACGGGTCAGGTACGGCCGCGGCTCGCCGACTTGTGACATCAGCTTGTTTTCGTCGATGGCGGCGCCCATGCCGGGATCGGTAGGAATCGGGCGGTGGCCGTCCTTGATCGCCGGAAATGGCTTCGCCAGCAGGTCGGTGTACTCGTTGTCGCCGCGCTCCTGGATGAGGAAGTTCGGGATGCAGGCGGCCAGTTGCAGGCCGCAGGCGAGCGAGCAGGGGCCTTGCGGATTGTGGGGCGCGATGGGCGAATAATAAGCTTCCGCCATCCCGGCGATCACCTTGAGTTCGGTGAGGCCGCCAGCGTAGCAGGGGTCGGGCTGGAGGATAGTGGCGGCGCGCTTCTCGAGAATCTCCTTGAAGCCCCACTTGGTGAAGATGCGCTCGCCGGTGGCCATGGGGATGTGGGTCTTGCGGGCCAGCTCGGCCATGATGTCGACGTTGAGCGCCTGGACGACCTCTTCATAGAACCAGGGCTGGTAGGGCTCGAGCGCTTTCATCAGCAGCAGCGCCGTGGGAGGCTGGACGGCTCCATGGAAGTCGATGCCGATGTCGACGCCGTCGCCGAACTTCTGCCGCAGCGCCTTGAAGCGCTCGGCGACTTCGTCGACGGTTTTCTTGCTTTCGATGTACTTGGTCGGCTGGCGCATGGCCGTGCTGGGGCCCACCTTCATCGCGTTGACGCCGTTCTCCGGGTTGACCCGGCCGTAGACACGGACTCGGTCGCGCGTGGGGCCGCCGAGCAATTTGTAGACAGGCACGCCGAAAGCTTTGCCGGTGATGTCCCACAACGCCATGTCAATGCCGCTCGAGATCGCGGTCTTGATGGGGCCTCCGCGGTAGAAGGCCCCGCGGTGAATCGCCTGCCAGTGGTGGGCGACGCGGAGCGGGTTCTGGCCCACCAGGTAATGCGAGACTTCGAGCGCACCGGCGGCGCACGCCTTAGCGTCGTCCTTGAGCATCTCGCCCCAGCCGACAATACCGGCGTCGGTGGAGATTTTCACGAAGACCCAGGAGCTCTTGAGCACGAAGGCCTCGATCTTGGTGACCTTGATGTTGTCCTTGGGGCCGATCTGCGCGGCGTCGCAATGCTTGGCGCGCATGGCCTCCAGGCTGAACAGTGCGCCGGGCGCCATCAGGGACTTGAGCATCGTGCGGCGGTCTATTGACATATGGCGTTTGACTCCTTCTCTAGAATTGAATCCGTGCCTGAACCTGATAGAAGCGGTTCAGCGACGAGGTTTGGCTGGTGATGCGGCCGAAGTTGGTCGACGTGGGCGAGAGATCCGGCGCGTTCATCTGCGAGCGGTTTTGCAGATGGATGGCATCGGCGCGGATCTGAAGCCGCAAACCTTCGGTAATGGGGAACTCTCGAAGCAGATTTGCATTGTACTGGCTTAGGCCATCGGCGCGCAGCCTGTCGAAGAAGCGCGGGAAGACGCGGACATGGAAAGCTGCCGGAAGACGTGACGCGTTACGTTCCAGCTGGATGTTGGTATTGAACCACTGGTCCAGCGTTTTCTTACCCGACGTGGCCTCGTCTTCAAATGAGTTGATGTCACCGTAGTAGAAGAGGTTGCCCCAACTGAGCACCGGCCCGTTCTGGAACTCGTAGGTGGCGGCAACCTGCCAGCCACCGAACAAGTGTTTGAGCAGGCCGCCATGGAAGAAGGAGCGGCCTCGCCCGAACGGGAGTTCGTAGATCCCGGTGACGGTGAGACGGTGTGGGCGCGCGGTGTTGCTGGGCCACCAGATGCGGGGCGCGGTTTCAAACTCGTTCTCGATGATGTTCCGGTTGTCCTGGTGCATGCGAGTGTAGGAGGCGTTGAGGTTGAGGCCTTTCGACATGCGGCGCTGGAAGTTGAGCTCGATCGCATGCGTGCGCGCCTTGCCGATAGCAGCGCCGGTATCGTTGAGACCGTTCATGTGCGGGAAGGGGCGAAGCAGGCGGTTCTTGGCGATGGTGGTGGCGGTGAATTGCCCCAGCGTGGACATCTGCTGATAGAGCAACGGATCGGAGGTTCGCAAGGAAGCGAAATTGCTTATGTGGAAAGGATTGGGGACCTGGCGGTTCATTTCCGTGGCAAGCGCGTTGTTGCGGACCGTGCCGGTGGCCCAGTAGCGGTCCGGCAGTGCATCCAGCCGCTGGGTGACGGCGATACGGTCGCCCCACTGGCCCCAGTAGGAGGCTTCCACGAGCATATTCTCGGTAAGCTGGCGCTGGATGCCGAAACGCCAGCGTTGCACGCGCGCGTGGCGGCGGTTGAAGTCGGCGAAGCTGTAGCCCTGTCCGACGCGCGCCATCGAGCCTAGAGCGGCCTGGAAGGGGACATCGAAGCGCGTGCCGTCCGCGCGAACAGGGAAGGGATCGGTGAGCGGTGAAATGCCGTTTTTCGGATCGCCGGCCAGCCAGTTGACGCCGAAGTCGTTGGTGAGCACGGTGCTGGTGGTACGGGAAAAGCCGAACTGATCGGCGGCCTCATTCATGACGTTGAGCGTGTCGAAGTAGATGCCGTATCCGCCGCGGAAGATCATCTTCGGGTTGATCTGCCAGGCGGCGGAAAGACGCGGCAGCCACATCAGCTCATTGCGCCAGAGTTTGCGGTCCGCGCCGTTGCGTCCGGCGTAGACAGGACCGCCGCGCACCAGGAACTGGCTGGCGGGCAGCTCCGGCAGCGGATTCCGCGCGTAGGCGGCCTGAGCCGCGGCCGAGATGGGCAGTTCCGCGTTCGGATCGAAATAGGAAAGCGCACGGTCGTAGCGTTCGGTGGGTCCGTGCTCATACTCCATGCGCAGGCCGAGCGTGACAGTCAGGTTGCGCGTGACGCGCCATGTGTCTTGGCCGTACCAGGCATAGTAGGGATTCATCAGCGCGTAGGTGTCGTTGGTGTCCACCGACATCGCGTTGGGAATGCCGAGCAGAAACGTGGCCCAGACCAGGCCGAGCGTTCCGGCGGGGGTGACGCCGTCCTCATCCTTGCGGACATAGGTGTTGGCGAAGGAGAAGTTGCCGGAGGTGAAGCCGCCCACCTGGATGAGCGTGCGGTAATGCTGCCGGAAATCGACGCCGGCGCGGAAGGAGTGCGCGTTCTTCACGTGCGAGATGTTGTAGCGGAGGCCTTGCTGACGGCCCTGCTGGCCCGGGTCGACAGTCACGCCAAGTACCATGTCGCCGGACCAGGCGGTCATACCCGGCCAAATCACGCGTGGCATCACGCAGCTGCCTGCGCATTTCTGATCCATGTAGGAGGGCAGGCCGGCATCGCTCGGCTTATAGCGGCGGTTGCCGAGGCGCTGGTTCTGGACGAGGAAGCGCGTGGCGTCCACGGCGACGTTCATCACTGTATGGGGGCTGAGCGCGAATGTCCAGTCGGCGGCGCCGCTCAATGTGGGGCGCTTCTCGTCCCACTCCATCAGGCCCCGTTCGGTTTCGTAGGTGTAGTCCTGGGCGTCTTCGATGAAATGGCTGCGCAGCCAGCGGAAGAAGAAACGGTGGCGGTCCGAGGCGGTGAAGTCAATCCGGTTGTTCCAGGAGTTGTAGTCGACGTTGTTGGGCATGCCGGTGGCCAGGTAGTTGTTGACCGGGTCGGCGCGGGGATCGGTGGGGTCGTTGTTGGGCAGCGGCATGCGCTGGTTGTAGAAGCTGTAAATGGGATTGCGGAAGCGGTCGCGCGGGATGATGTTGCCGGCGAACGGAGTGCGCACGAAGTGGCCGGGACGCGCCGGGTCCGCCCGCGTGGTGAGCGGGTCGTAGACCTGATAGCGCACCGGGTCCACCGGCAGCAGGCGCGAAAAGTCGCCATTGCGCATGGCGACAGTGGGGACGGTGTAGTTGATTTCGCTCGGACGCGCGGCTTGCAGGTTCTTGAGGCCGGAGTAGCCGAGGAAGAAGAACAGCTTGTTTCTGCCGTCGAACAGTTTGGGGATGGAGATTGGGCCACTGATGGTGCCGTGGTAGTTGTTCGTGTGCCCGGCGGGCAGCATGGGCCGCTCTGCCAGCTCGTCAGCCAACGCCAAGTTGCCCGTCGCGCGGGCGGCGGCGATCTGGCGGTATCGGGCCTGCTTCACAAAGAAGGAAGCCGCGTTCCAGCGCTGGTTGAAGTACTGGTAAGTGGCGGTGCCATGCAATGCGTTGGCGCCGGACTTGGTGGACATGGAGACGTTCAAGCCGGTGGAGTGCCCAAAGGCGGCGTCGAAGTTCGAGGTTTCGATCTTGAATTCGTCGATGACATCGGGGCTCGGCATGAAAGAGGTACGGCGGTTGGTTCCGTTGGTGGAAGCGCCGTCGATGGACCACTCATTGCCGCCGACGCCGCCCGGCATGTTGTAGGATGAGCCGCCGCCCACCTGACCCTGGACGAGGAACTGCGTTGTGCCAGGGACCTGAACACCCGGGGCGAAGCGAACCAGCATGGTGATGTTGTTGCCGAGCACGGGCAGGTCCATGACCTCGCGGTGCGAGATGTTGCGCCCGGTGCTGACGGTAGAGGTGTCAAGCAGCGGGGCGTCGGCGGTGACGGTCACCGATTCGGTGACGCCGCCGACCTCGAGAGCGAAGTCGATTTGGAGATGATCGCCGATGGTGAGCGTGAGGCCGGAGCGCACAGTGCGCTTGAAGCCGGCCATTTCGACGATGACGCTGTAGGAGCCGGGCAGAAGCAGGGGAGCCTCGTAGTAGCCGCTCGTGTTTGTGGCCAGGCGCGTGGAGACACCGGTATTGGTATTGGCGACGGTGACGGCGGCTCCGCTGATCAAGGCGGATTGGGCGTCGGTGACGGTGCCATAGATTCTCCCGCGTGTGTCCTGCGCGGCGGAAAGGCCGGCAAGCAAAAGACCAAGAGCGAGGCAAACGGGAATACGCATTTAGCCCCCTTTCAGCGTTAAAGGTTCTGAACCGGTACTGAGACTATATATCCGTTTCTCCATTGCTTCAACCCAGCCTGTTTGGGGAGGACTGTCGTGTCGCGTTATATAATCGCGGCTGCCATGAGCCGGTCGATTAATCCTTTTGCCGCGCGTGCTGTACAGCACGGCTATCTAACCATCAAGTCCGTGATCCAGCAGACGGGGGCGCACCGGCAGACGATTCACTACTACCTGAACAAGGGGCTACTGCCGTCGCCTGCGCGAACCAGCCGTACAAGCGCGCTGTACCCGCCGTCGACGGTGGAGCTGATTCACATGGTGAAGGCCTTCCAGCAGCAGCAGCGGCTGAGCCTCGATGAGATCACAGAGATCTTCCAGCGGTTCGCCTATGACGTGCGGGCGATCCGCGCGGAGTTGGAGGCGCGCAACCTGGCTCCGGCCGAGACCTTTCTGACCACGGGGGAGACGTTTCTGTCGGCGCAGCAGGTGCTGGATTCGCTGCATCCGCCGGCGACGATGGAATGGCTGGGCGAGGTGCTGAGCCGCGGCCTGATTCAGCCGTTTCTGCGCGAGGGCGAAGAGATGTTTTCGCTGGTGGCGGCGGAGCTGATCCGGGCGATCTGGACCGGCACGCGCATGGGCATTGGGTTGGACCAGTTCCAGCGGCTGAACGCGCTGATCACCGAGGAGGCGCGGCAGGAAGTGGAACTGCTGCGGCAACTGATCGCCGGGCAGACCATTCAAGGCGATGCCTACCGGCGGATGGCGAACCTGTTCGCTGTGGTGGAGCGGTTCGGGAGCCTGGAACGTAAAGCGGCGCTGCATAGCGGCTTCATGTTGAACGCGCAAGAGTCGCTTTATCTGTTCGTGGGGCCGAACCGGAAGTATACCTTCCCGAGCGAAACGTTCCTGGCGCGGATGGGCCTGAACAAGGAGATTGACCGGCTGCTGCTGCACCTGGACCGGAACCCGGGCGAGCTGGCGGCGCTACGCAGCCTGGCGCGCGCCTATCATCTGCGCTCGGACTGGGTGCATCTGAACGAAGTGGCGCAGGAGATCCTGCGTATTGAGCCGGCGAGCGAAAGCGCCACCGCCTACCTGGGACAGTCGCTGACGTACCTGGGCCATCACGATGAAGCGGTGGCGACACTGGAGGCGGGGATGCGGGCAACCGGCAACCCCCTGATCAAGCTGCGTCTGGGTCAGGCGCTGGTCAGCCGCGCGCGGCGGATGGGTGAGCCGGGGAAGCTGCTGGAGGCGATTGTGAGGAAGGCCCGCCTGTTCTCCGAAGCCGTGCGCGATTCGCGCCCGCAAGCGGCGCTGTCCCGCAAGATCCGGCTGAACCTGGTGTTGGACAACATGAGCATGTCCGATCCCCTCTGCATGCAGGGGCCGTCGGTGGAGGAACTGGAGAGCCTTCACCAGGAGTTCGGCGAAATGAAGGAGCGTGGCTTGACGGTGCTGGGCCGGATCTCGCTGGCCACGGCACGCATGTTTGTGGCCTATGCGCTGTACCTGATCCGCGAGAAGGAAGGGCATAAGGACGCGGCGCGATTGCGGCGGGAGATCCTGGCGATTGACCCGGATGGGGTGCTGGCGGCGCGCAGCGCGAAGAAGAAGCTTTCGCGCAAGAAGAAGCGTACGCTATCGTTGAGAGGTTAATCATGAGCTTTGAATTCTCCAAACGCAGTCTGGAATTGCAGAAACAGGTAAGCGGCTTCATGGACGAGCACGTCTACCCGAACGAGAAAAGGTTCCATGAGCAGGTGGCGGCGGGTGACCGCTGGCAGCCGGTTTCCCTCATCGAGGAGCTGAAACCGAAGGCCCGCGCGGCGGGGTTGTGGAACCTGTTCCTGCCGGAGAGCGAGTACGGAGCGGGGCTGAACAACCTGGAGTACGCGCCACTGTGCGAGATCATGGGGCGCGTGAGCTGGGCGCCGGAAGTGTTCAACTGCTCGGCGCCGGACACGGGCAATATGGAGGTTTTGGTCCGCTATGGGACCGGGGAGCATAAGAAGCGGTGGCTCACGCCGCTGCTGAATGGCGAGATCCGGTCCTGCTTTGCGATGACGGAGCCGGACGTGGCGTCATCCGACGCCACGAACATCCGGGCGAGCATTGTGCGCGACGGCGATGAATATGTCATCAACGGGCGGAAGTGGTGGAGCTCCGGCGCCGGCGATCCGCGCTGCAAGATTTCGATCTTCATGGGCAAGACCGATCCTTCAGCGGCCAAGCACAAACAGCAATCGATGATCCTGGTGCCGCTGGATGCGCCGGGCGTGAAGATGGAACGTGTGCTGACGGTGTTCGGCTACGATCACGCGCCACACGGGCACGCCGAGATCCAGTTTGAGAACGTGCGCGTGCCGGCGTCGAACCTGCTGCTGGGCGAGGGGCGCGGCTTTGAGATCGCGCAGGGGCGGCTGGGCCCGGGCCGCATTCATCACTGTATGCGCCTGATCGGACAAGCCGAACGCGCGCTGGAGATGATGTGCCGGCGCGCGATGTCGCGGATTGCCTTCGGCAAGACGATCGCCGAGCAGGGCACCATCCGCGCCGATATCGCCGAATCGAGAATGGAGATCGAGCAGGCGCGGCTGCTGGTTCTGAAAGCGGCTCACATGATGGATACGGTGGGGAACAAGACGGCGCGGACGGAGATCGCGATGATCAAGGTGGTGGCGCCTCTGATGGCGCTGCGCGTGATCGACCGCGCCATCCAGGCGCACGGCGGCGCCGGCGTCTGCCAGGATTTCGAGCTGGCCTCGATGTGGGCGCACGCGCGCACGCTGCGGCTGGCCGATGGTCCGGATGAAGTGCACCGGGAGGCGATCGCGAAGTGGGAGCTGCGGAAGTATCGCGACGCTGGTTAGGGCGGGCGTTCATTCACTTAAGCATAGTTTACTTGTTAGCTTTATCCGTGATATACTTCGGGCCATGTTCAGAGGTTTTTCGTTTGGGTTGATCTGTGGTTTGGCGACAGTCTCCCTGGCACAGCAGAGTTCTTCTCTTTCCGGCACCGTGCTCGATTCTTCCGGCGGATTGGTGGCCAATGCCTCGGTCGTGTTGGTGAATGTCGTCACCAATCATGAGGCCCAGCAGATGAGCGGGGCCGATGGGGAGTTCAGTTTCCGGAATGTGCCGGTGCAGGAGTATGTGCTCACCGTAAAGAAGGAAGGGTTTGCGGAGTTCCGGCAGGCGGTGGGTGTTAGGAGTTCGGTGCCGGTGAAGGTGGATGTGAAGCTGCGGCTGGCGGCGGTCGGGGAGTCGGTTTCGATCACGGCCTATGACGTGATGGAGCTGGTGGATGCCGAGGCGACGGGGACCAGAACGGCGCTGAGCATGAATACGGCCGAGCGGATGCCGGTGGCGATCGGGACGCGGGGGCTGGAGGCGGTGCTGCTGAGCTTTCCGGGATTCTCGCAGAATGCGAATGGAGCGATACATCCGCGGGGGGCGCATAACCAGATGACGTTCGTGATTGATGGGATGCCGATATCCGATCAGTTGACAGGGTCGTTTGCGAGCGCGCTGGATCCGTCGATCGCGCATTCCCTCGAGCTGTTCACGGGGAACGTGCCGGCCGAGTATGGCAACAAAGTGTCGGGGGTGGCGAGCGTGGTGACGCGGAGCGGGCTGGGGAGCGGGCGGCGGATGTTCGGGCAGACGACGGCGCAGGTATCGAGCTTCGACACGGTGGGCAACACAACACAGGTGGGCGGGGAGTCGGGGCGGTTCGGCTATTTCGCGTCGGTGTTCACGCTGAAGAGCAACCGGTTTTTGGACCAGGTGTCGCTGGACAATTTGCAGAACGGGGGGAACGCGGAGCGCGGCTATGCGCGGCTGGATTATCAGGCAAGCGCGAAGGATCTGCTGCGGGTGAATTTGATGGCCGGGCGGTCATCGTTTCAGCTGGCGAATCTGCGGTCGCAGCATGCGGCGGGGCAGGAGCAGCGTCAGCTGTTGCGGGATGCGTCGATTTGGCTGGGGTGGGTTCGGTTGCTCAGCCCGGTGTCGACGCTGGAGACGACGGCGGCGTACCGGACCAACATCACTCAGCTTTATTCGAGCCCCGGTGATACGCCCGTGACGGCAGACCAGGCACGGCATCTTTCGACGCTGACTTTGAACTCGCGGTACACGCGGACAGCGGGGATGCATACATGGCGCGCGGGAGGGGACTGGCAGCATATTCCGCTGAGCGAGAGTTTTTCGTTCGGAATTACGGATCCGTTGTTCCGGCCGGAGCTGCGGGCGCATCATTCGACGCTGGGCGGGCGGCCGTTTCATTTTTCCGACAAGCAGGCGGGGAATCTGTACAGCGGGTTTCTGCAGGACAACATACGCTACGGGCGCGTCAGTCTGTCGCTGGGGTTGCGTTATGACGAGTACCGGTTTTTGGTGAACGGGCGGCAATTGCAGCCGCGCGTGGGCGTCGCGTTTCATGTGAAGGAGACCGGGACGGTGCTGCGGGCCTCCTACAACCGGAATTATCAGACGCCGCCGAATGAGAATCTGCTGCTCTCGAATTCGCGGCAGGCGGCCGAGTTGGCGCCGCCGCTGGTGCGGGAGGCGCTGGGCGGGGCGTTCATTCCGATACGGCCCGAGCGCCAGAACGTGTACGAGGTGGGCGTGCAGCAGGCCCTGTTCGGAAGGATGAGCTTGAACGCGTCCTACTATCACAAGAACTCGCGGGACCAGCAGGACAACGACAATTTTCTGAACACAGGGATCATATTTCCGCTCACGCTGGACGCGATCCGGGTAAATGGGCTGGAGGCGCGGCTGGTGCTGCCGCCGTGGCGGAAATTCTCCGGATCGGTGAGCGTGACGCATGCCAAGGCGGTCTCGACGCCGCCGTTCACGGGCGGGCTGTTTTTGAATGAAGGCGCGGTGGAGGCGCTGACGGGCGGCGCGTTCGTGATCGATCACGATCAGCGGCTGGGCGTGCAGACCAACCTGCTGTACAACGTGAGCCGGAGCTGGTTTGTGAGCGGGGCGGTGCGCTATGACAGCGGGCTGGTGTCGAACCCGTCAGATCCGGACGAAGTGGCGGCCGATCCGGATTACGCGGACCTGCTGCCGTATGTGGACTTGCTGGCCGCTCCGCCGCGGGTGCGGGGTCGCGCGGTGGCGGATGTGTCGGTGGGGTACACGAAGTACCGGGATGACCGGCGGTTGTGGGATGTGCAGGTGCAGGTGAACAATCTGACCAACAAGACGGCGTTGTACAATTTCCAGTCGATCTTTGTGGGGACGAGGCTGGTGCCGCCGCGGATGGTGGGGGCGAAGTTGCGGTTTTACTGGTAGGGGGTGGGGGCTTGGAGGCGTTGTTCGTTTACGCCGGGATGGGACAGTGGGCGGCGGAGTAAGGAATCACGTGGGCTTGGCCTTGAGGCGGCGGGCCCGGGACGGAGATCCCCGCAAGTACCTTCAAGCTGGATTCGGTTGAGGCATACCGCAATCACAGTGGAGGTACGTAGAAGCTGCCGACCACGACCCAAAGCGTTGAAGCGCCCTTGGAATCGGTGGCCATGCCGGTGAGGCTATAGGATTCATCGCGAAGCCCAGGGAATCCAACGGTTATCCTGAAGAATCGGCTGTTGCCGGCTACCCAGGTATCGGCGTCGTACATGGTGAACGGTTCCCCAAAACCGCAGTTGAACGATCCTCCTGGGCCCATGACTACGAGGAGACTCTGGCGCAAGCGGCAGACTGCCTGGAGGAGGCGATTGCAGGACGCATCGCCCGCGGCGAGGAGATCCCACTACCGTCGACGCCGGAGAACATACAAGCGGCGCTGAACGCGCTTGGAAGGCGAATCGTTGTGGCATTTGAGGACGCCGCGTGAACGACCTCGAGTTCGGCTGTTCCGAATTCGGTGCTGGAGTTGTGGAACGACTTCGGGCCGCCGGCGCAGAACAACGGGAACATTCTGCGGGGCAGCGCTACACGAAGATACCGTGGCCGGGACTGGTAGGGGAGAGACCGTTACAATAAGGCGGCTGCCAGGTTTCATTGCGGGTCCATGCTAGGCTCCCGCACGCGGTAAGCGGCAAAGGGCGGCAGCGCAGAACGTGCCGCTGATTGGCGCAGACACACGCTCCCCGGCAGCCGGGTATACTCGATGATTCATGGAACCTGGTAAGGGGCGCTCCGGAAAGCGTTATCCCAGTCCGGAGCGGGTGTTGGAAATCAGTGCGATGCCGGATGCGGTGTTGCGGAATCTGAGAATCACGCAAAGCTATCACGAGCTGGCCGCGGCGTATGGAGCCGTGTCGGGCGAGATGGTGAGTTGGCCGGCGTTTGCGGTGTGGGCATCGAGGCAGGCGGGGCAAACGATACGGGGGGAGGATCTGTTTGCGGCGATCCGGTTGCGGTTTTGCCGGCGGGGTTCACTGTTCCGGCATCCGGTGGAGTGGGTGTGGAGGAGACTGATCCGGGCGGGGCTGCTGAATCCACTGACGCGGCTGGGGAGGATAGTGCACAAGGTGCAGGGGCCGCTGGATGTGGTGGAGCGTACGAGCGCGGCGGTGGCGGAGGGAAACCTGAAAGTGTTCCGGGAGATTGGGGCGGTGTTCGCGGAGTTTATCCGCGAGTGTGGCGAGGACGAGGCGTTTGATGAGGAGAAGCTGAAGAGAGTCTGTGGGAAGCTGCGGGCCGGGGATCCTCCGGACGGCCAGGGGTATTTGCAGAACGCGATCCGGCGTTATTACCTGGCGATGTTTGAAGCGGATGCTTCCGCGCGGCTGCGGCTGATGTTTCATGCGAACGCGGAGATTGGGTTTCATGAGCAACTGCGGCTGCAGGATGAGATCGTGGCGGCGCTGGATGCGCCGGTGACGGAGGTGCGCGAGACGGGACAGCAGATTCTGAGCGTGCTCGCTCCGGGGAGCAGGAACTGGCGTGGTTGGGCGAGGGGATCGTGCGCACGCGTGCTGGGCGTTGTTGCGGGGGGAGGAGTGCGGTTCGGGCGAAAGGAGATCCGGGGGCTGATCACGGAATGCCTGATGACCATGAGGCTGCCCGATGGAGCGGTGTTGCTGCTGGGGCGTGACGTTCCGGGCGAGTATCCGGACACGCTGCGGGAGTTGGATGATCCGGAGTTGGTGGCGGTGCTGGAGAAGATTGGTTCGGTGGCGCAGGGGCGTGAGAAATCGGCCGCGGATGACTGGAGCGACTTCCGGTCGCGGATGCGGTATATCGTGCACCTGTTCCGCGTGCATGCGGCGGATGTTTCGTTCTTGAAGGTGCCGTTCGGGGCCAGGGAGGCGGAGATGATTCGGGCGGGTGTGGTGCCGGAGGGGGAGATTTAGCGGGTAGGAGGAAGGATGTTCTCCAGAGCCCAGAGTTCGCCGTGGTCGGAGCTGCCGGCGGTGAACAGGATGTGGTCGGAGGACGGATTGACGCGGAGGTCGCGCAGGCCCTCCATTTGCAGGGAGAGTTGTTTGACAGCGCCGCCGGAGGCGGGGATCATCCAGAGGCTGCCTTTCTTGGCGTAGAGGATGGCGGATTCATCGCGCGTCCAGGCGACAGAGACGATGCGGCCCTGCCGCGGTTCGGAGTGAATTTGCACGGGGGGCTTGCCCAAGGCGGGAATGACGCGGATGTACTCGTTGTTGTCATCGAAGGTGGAGTAGGCAATGCGGCCGCTGGGGGCGAGCGAGTAGCGGTAAACGGATGAGGAGATGAGCCGCTGGGGGCCGGAGGGGAGCTTCTTCAAAAAGAGGGAACCGGGCTCGACGCCGGCTTGCCGGATCCTGTAGTAGAGAAGCTGGCCGGCGGCTCCGGCGGTGCCGTCGAGCACGATCTGGGAATCCTTGGCCGGCATGCTGAGCGGGGAGATCTGGCCCGCCAGATCGACGCGGTAGAGGCCGTTGCCTGAGACGGGATGAGTGGCGGAGACAAGAAGCGAGCGGCCGTCGGTGTCCCAGCGAATCGTTTCCGGATGGAGCAAGGAGACCAGGATAGAACGCCTGGGGCCAAGGGAGAGCGAACGGGCGAAGACCCTGGTGGTGGGATGGGTGCTGTTGGAGCCGGCGAAGGAGGCGAACAAGAAGGAGTCGCCTGTGGGGGACCAATCGGGGAAGCGATTGGCTCCCAGATCGCGGCCGGTGACGCTGCGAGGCTGCTGTGTGATGATGCCGTCGAGATCGAGGGCGGCCATGTAGACGTCGGTGGTGGATTGGGTCTGGCCGTAGAAGAAGGTTCCGGAACGGGAGAACTTTGAGGGCCAGACCCAGCCGATCTGTTTTAAGACGAGGCGATCGCGCGAGGCCGCGGTTTCGGCGGGATGGAGGATCCAGGCGTCGAGCGAGCCGGTGCGGTCGCAGGCGTAGAGGATGCGGCCGTCGGGCGTGCAGCCGAGCAGGGCGTCCGCGCCTTCATGGGAGACGAGAGTTGACTGGGAAGCAATGGGGGAAAGGGAGTGGAGAACAATATCGGCCTGATCCATGGAGAGCGACTTGGGCAAGTCATAGACAGCAGTGAGGGCGGGCCTGTTGGGAAGGAAACAGGCATTGCGGATAGCGAGGCCATTCCATTGTTTCCAGACCTGCAATTGGCCGGAAGCGGCATCGATGGAGACCAGCTGGTAGCCGGGCCGTTGAGGCAGCATGGCAAGGAGATGTTTGCCGTCCGGGGACCAGTCAAACAACCGAACCCAGGAAGGGAAGGAGGCGAGGACGCGCGTGGAGGCGCCATCGCGTGCAGTGATGCGGAGTTCGCTGGGTCCGGCGAGATCCCATAGATAAGCGATCCAGCGGCCGTCGGGGGAAAAGACGGGGTTGTGCGCGCTGCCGATGCGCGCCTTCGGCGGCTTGTGGGTCAAGCGAGCGGACTTGCCGGAGGGGACGTGCAGCACAGCCAGATCCTGGGTTTCCGAATCTTCGTAGGCGAGCCTAAGGCCATCGGGGGAGATGGAGCCGAAGCGGTGAACACCCGGGCCCTGCCAGACGCGGCGCGCCAGCACGTCGGAGGGCGAAGTGGGCTTCCAGAGACGGGGCAAAACAAGCGCGCCGGCGAGAGCGGCGAAGACGGCAACGGCTCCGAAAATGAGGCGAGAGCGGCGGGGGGCGGGCGGCGGTAACGGGCGGGACCCGCGCTGGAGGCACCAGGCATCGATCTCGCTCTTGAAAGCGTGGACGGAGGAGATTTTGGAGTGGAGGTGGCGATGAATGGGGAGGCCTTCCAGGCGTTCCCAGCGCTGGACGGTGCGGACGTCGCGCCTGAGATAGCCGGCGATCTGCTTCCAGGATTCCAGCAGATCATCGCCGGGGGAACGAAGGTGGATCGGCTTGGCAGGCTGACTCATGGGTTTCCAGCCCAGGCTCATTATAGCTCCCGGCAAAGTAAGGAGACAGGGGCGATGCCGCAGTTTGCCGCTTGAGTCAGCGAGGTTCGCCGCCTATCCTTGGTGCGCGTATGCAGACAATAATCTTAATCGTATTCATGATGGGGACCGCTGCGCTGGCCGGGAGCGGCGAGGGCCAGCGGTTGGACCGGCTGCCGCTGAGCTTTGAGGCGAATCTGGGACAGGGTCCGGCCGATGTGCGGTACCTGTCCGGAGGGCGATCGCCGGGACTGCATTTTCGGGCCGGTGCGAGAGTCTCGACGGTGGAGGGGGTGGAGATCAGGCTGGCCGGGGCGGCGGAAGAAGTGGAGCCGGAAGGTTTGGAGGAGTTGGCCGGGCGGAGTCACTATCTGCTGGGGAGTGATGCGAGGCGGTGGCGCAGGAATGTGCCGCACTTCGGGCGGGTTCGATACCGGGACGTTTACCCCGGCATCAGCTTGGAATTCCACGGCAAGCAACGGGAGCTGGAATACGATTTTCTCGTAGCGCCCGGAGCCGATCATTCGCGGATCCGCATGGCTTTTGACGGGGCGGCGGGGCTGCAACTGGAGGCAAACGGAGATCTGTTGATCCAGGGGCGGGGAGCAACGCTGGTGCAACGACGCCCGCAGCTTTACCAGGAAACGGGAGGGATGCGGTGCGTGATTGAGGGCCGCTACAGGCTGGAGGAGAGCGGAGAGGTGAGCATCCGGGTTGGCGCCTACGATGCGGGCCAGGAACTGGTGATCGATCCGATACTGAGCTACTCGACGTATCTCGGCGGCACGGGCGGCGACCGCGCGCTGGCGGTGGCCGTGGATGGCGGAGGGAACGCCTATGTGACCGGGGTGACGTCCTCGCGAGACTTCCCGCGAACGGCGGACGCCTTGCAAAGCCCGGCGACGGGGCGGACCGATGTGTTCGTGACGAAGGTGAACCCCAGCGGGACAGCGCTGGTCTACTCGACCTTTATCGGCGGCAGCGACGACGACGGGGGTTACGGGATCGCGGTGGACAGCGCGGGCAATGCGTACGTCACGGGGCGCACAAGATCGTCGCCGTTCCCGACAACGGCGGGGGCATTGCGGACGGCGCGGAACGGATTTGGCGACGCCTTCGTGCTGAAGCTCAACCCGGCGGGATCGGCGCTGGTCTACTCGACGTATCTGGGCGGGCGCGGGGAGAACGAAACGGGGATGGGAATCGCGGTGGACGCGGCGGGGGCCGCCTTCGTTGGCGGGCGGACCGATTCAAGCGACTTTCCTACGACGCCGGGAGCTTTTCGCACGACTGCCGGGGGCGGCTCGTGCGGATTCCTGGGATTCACGTTTCCCTGCGATGACGGGTTTGTGTCGAAGCTGAACGCGGCAGGCTCGGCGCTGGTCTATTCCACGTACGTCGGGGGATCGGGTGACGACCAGGTGCAGGGGATTGCGGTGGACAGCAGCGGCAACGCATACGTTACCGGATTCACGGAGGCGTCGAACTTTCCGACGACGGCGGGAGTGTTGCAGACGGCGCGGAGGGGCGGCTCGGACGCGTTCGTGGTGAAGCTGAACACAACCGGCGGCGCGGTCTATTCGACCTACCTTGGTGGTGGGGACGCGGAAAGCGGGGAGGGAATCGCGGCAGACAGCGGCGGGCACGCCTACGTGGCCGGGAGCACAGCCTCCAGCAACTTTCCGACCGCGGGCGCGGCGCAGGCGGCGTTGGGCGGCTCGACGGACGCCTTTTTGGCGAAGCTAAACCCGGCGGGCAACGGGCTGGTGTATGCGACCTACTGGGGCGGAAGCGCATTCGACCAGGCAAATGCGATCGCGATCGATGGAGCGGGAAACGCCTACGCCACAGGATCGACGAACTCGGCGAACTTCCCCGCGGCGAACGCCGTGCAGCCGGCGTCAGGAGGAGGTAACGACGCCTTTGCGATGCAGCTGGAAGCGAACGGCTCGCGGGCGGTGTTATCGACATACCTGGGAGGTTCGGGCGGCGACTTTGGCTACGGCATCGCGTTGGACGGCGGGGGAGGAGTGATTGTGGCGGGCGGGACAGAGTCGGCGAACCTGTTCACCACGCAAGGCGCGGCACAGACGGCGTATCGCGGCGGGTCAGCGAACGACGTAAGCGGGGACGCGTTTGTCATGCGGATCGCCGATTTGGGGGCATCGGGCATCACGATGCTGTCGGCGGCGAGCTTTTCCGGGACTGCTTTCGCGGCAGAGATGCTGGTGAGCGCGTTCGGGGAGCGGCTGGCGACCGCGACGGCGCTGGCCGAGACGACGCCGCTGCCGGCGGAGCTGGCGGGAACGACGGTGCGGGTGACGGACGCAGCCGGAGTGGAGCGCGTGGCCCCGCTGATCTTTGTCTCGCCAGGGCAGGTGAATTTCCTGTTGCCGGCGGGTACGGGGGCGGGGATCGCGACGATCACGGTGAGGAGCGGAGACGGGACGCAGACGACGAGCCGCGTTCGTATCGAGCCGGTTGCGCCGGGCCTGTTCAGCGCAAACGCGGACGGGAAGGGAGTGGCGGCGGCGTTGTCGCTGCGTGTGCGAGGAGACGGCACGCAGGTGGCGGAGCCGATCTTCCGTTTCGACGCGGCGCAAAGCAAGCGGGTGGCCGTACCGATCGACCTGAGGCCGCAGGAGGAGGTTTACCTGCTGCTGTTCGGGACCGGGATACGGAACCGGAGCGCGGTTTCGGCGGTGAGCGTGCGGATCGCGGGGATCGAGTGCGAGGTGCTGTCGGCGGGTGCTCAGGGCGAGTTCGCGGGACTCGACCAGGTGAACGTGCGTCTGCCACGCAGCCTGATCGGCCGTGCGGAATCGGATTTGATCCTGACGGTGGACGGCAAGGCCGCGAACACAGTGACGGTCTTTCTGGAAGGGAGGCCACGGATCACGGCGGTGTCTCCGTCCGGGGTGAGGCTGGGGGAAACGGTGAATGAGCTGGTGATCAGCGGAGAAAACCTGGGCGAGGTGACGCGGGTGCAGATAGAACCGGCGGCGGGAATCACGGTGAGCAACCTGCGCGCCACCGATGCGCGATTGACGGTGCAGGTAAGCGCGGCGGCGGAAACGTTCGCGGGGGAACGGCGGATCTCGGGGGTGTTCGCGGCGGGGACCACGGACAGGCTGCCATTCCTGGTGCGGCCGAGAGCGGGTTCGCGCGCACCGTTCATCTACAATTTCCAGCTTCGGACCAATGCGCCGGCCGGAGACATGATGACCTTCGCCGGGAGCTTTGACTTTGAGGATGAGGACGGCGATGTGGCGTTCACGGGCGGGGAGGCGGGGAGCGCGAGGATGACTTACTCGGTGGGTGGATGCTCGCGCACGTTCACGGGAACATTTCTGGACAAGCGGGGGCAGACGTCGGGCCGGGTGACGTTCACGGTGGAGTACCGGTGGAACTCGCTGATCTTCAGCAGCAGCCGGAACTCGATCGTGCTGGTGGACGCGGCAGGCAACCGCAGCAATTCCTTGGAGACGCCGGATCAGGGAGGATTCTGCCGTCTGCAGCGGAGGCAAGCGCCGCCGTGGGATGCTCCTCCGGCGATTGATGAAGACCGGCGCAGACGCCGGGCGGAACATGGATAGGCTCCGCCATGAAGAAAACGATTGATTCTTTCGCGCTCATTGCGTTGTTGCTGGCGGGAAGTGTTTGCGGACAGGTGGTGCTGACCTCGGGGACACCGAGTCCGCTGGCGACGCAGCCGGTGACGACGCCCGGATTACAGGGCTCGTTTTCGATCCAAGTGCCGGAGAATGCGACGGAACTGGAGATCCGGGTGGCAGGGCTGCCGGCGAGCATACAATTCGCGATTGCGCTGCGATTCGGGCAGCCGGTGACGCCAAGCCCGCTGACAACCGACTATCCGGCGATTGTGGGGAACAATCCGCTGGTGATCCGGCCGTCGTCGACTCCGCCGCTGCGCGCGGGGACCTACTTTATCGGGATCGTGGTGGCGGTGGCGCCTGTGGTGGGCAATGGAACGATCACCGCCACGGTCACAACGGCTCCGCCGCCAAGCGGTGGTTTCACGGATACGGTTCTGACGTCGGGGACGCCGGGCTCGTTAACAATACCGGCGGTAACCAACCCGACGCTGCTGTGCTGCTTCCGGATTGAAGTGCCGGCGGGGGCGACCCGGCTGGAGGTTCGTGTGACGGCGCCGGCGGGGATTCAGTTCGCGATCGCGTTGCGGTTCGGGCAGCAGCCTATTGCATCGCCGCTGACGGCAGACTATCCGGTGATTGTGGGAACCAATCCGCTGGTGGTCACGACGGCGTCAAGCCCGGCTTTGCGCGGAGGATCGTACTTCATCGGAGTGGCGGTGATCAGCAACGCGACCAGCCGGCAGGCGACGATCACGGCAACGGTGACGACGGAGCAGCCACCGAGGCTGACGACGTCGACGACGAGTTTGCGTTTCACGGCAACGGCGGGGACGAATCCCGCAGCGCAGAGTTTCACGGTGCGCAATTCCGGAGGCGGGACGCTGAACTTTCAGATCACGAGCAGCGAGAGCTGGCTGAGCGCGAGTCCGGCGCAGGGGAGTTCGACGGGCGCCGCGGTGACGATTTCGGCGTCGGTGAGAGTGGCTGGACTGGCGGCGGGAGTGCTCAACGCGACGTTGCGGGTTGCCGGGCAGCAAGGGGTTGATCCGGTAACGATCAACGTGCAGCTGCAAATCAACGCCGCGCCCCCACCGGTGACGAACCGGCTGACGAGCGTGTCGGCGGCGAGCCTGACCGCGCAAGCGGCGCCGGAATCGATCGTCTCCTCGTTCGGGCAGGACCTGGCCCCGCGTGTCGCGGTGGCGGAATCGGCGGTGCTGCCGGAATCGCTGGAAGGAGTGACGGTGACGGTGACCGACAGCGCGGGGGTGGAGCGGCCGGCGAAGCTGTTCTTTGTGGCGCCGGGCCAGATAAATCTGTTGTTGGATGCGGCGACGGCGTTGGGAGAGGCGACGTTGCGGGTGAGAAGAGACGGACGCGTAGTGGCGGAGGGGACGCTGCGCGTGGAACGCGTGGCTCCGGCGATCTTCACGGCGAACGCGAACGGGCGCGGGGTCGCCGCGGCGCAAGTGCTGCGGGTGCGGCCGGACGGGTCGCAGTCGCTGGATCTGGTGTTCCAGTGCGCATCGGCAGGGAACTGTATACCGGCACCTATTGATCCGGGGGGCGAGGAAGATCAGGTCTTCCTGCTACTGTACGGGACGGGAATGCGCGGGCGGAGCAGCCCGGGGGCGGTGAGCGCGACGATCGGCGGGGACGCGGTGGAAGCCTCCGACGCGGTGGCGCAGGGTCAGTTCGCCGGGCTGGACCAAGTGAACCTGCGATTGCTGCGGCGGCTGGCCGGACGCGGCGTGGTGAACGTGGTGGTGCGTGTAGACGGGCGGGAGACGAATACGGTGACGGTGGAGATAGGCGGCAGCGCGCCGCCTGCGCCTCCCCCGGTGGAGCGGCCGCCGGCAGTGCCGACGGGCCGCGTGTATCAGCCGGTGGCGCAGGGTTTGGAGTGGAGCTACCGAGTGACATTCCCGCAAATGGCGCGCGTGCCACACAAGCCGATTGTGGAGGAGCCGGCGGGACTGCTTTGCTCGAACGTGTTCTGCGGGCTGCAAACGTGGAACGCGGGACAGATCGAGTTCAGCATCACGGCGGGGGCGATGGCTGGCGAGGAGGTTTGGGAGGCAAACATCACGGGGCGCGGGCCAGCCTTTTTCTTCCCGACAACGGGACCGATCCAGATCCGGCGGAGGCATTTTCCCGGCGGGCTGGGGGGCGAAACCCAACTGGAACTGGTGAACCGGCCGGTAAGTGGACTTACGCTGGTGCGGGCGTTGTCGCGGCCAGGTTTTTCCGCGCTGACCAACGGGATTCTACGCGGGGAGACGCTGACAGTTCCGGCGGGGACGTTCCGCAACGTGATCACGGTGGAGACGACGGTGACTGGAGATTCGTCGTCGGGCTTCACGGGGACGTACCGGACGGAGGTGAAGCTGGCACCGTATGTGGGAATCATTCGCGCGGTGATGAGGGATCCGAACGGACAGATTCTGTTCACGCAGGAGCTGACTCGGTTCCAGGAGCCGGCGCCGATGCCGCAACCGCGGTTCCGGATTAGCAACCTGACGCTGGGTCCGGCGGTGAACGACGGCAACACGGCGACGCTGCCGATAGAGTTCGACTTCGAGGATCCGAGTGGGACGGCATCGTCGGGCTCGCTGACGTTGACGTTTAACCTGGATGGAACCGGGGCCGGGTCGACTACCGTGCAGCCTGCGGGGGTGGCGGCGGGACAGACCAGCGGGCGGATACGAGCGACGGTGCGGTTCACCGGGCTGCGGTGGGTGAGCGGGCGGACGGGAGTGTTCACGTTCGTGCTGACGAATTCCAACGGGGATGAGAGCAACGCGGTGAGCGGCAGTTTCACTCCGCCGTAAGGTGGAGGAGTTTGAGATCGGCGGGATCGGCGAGGCCCCACCCTCCGAAGATAGAGCAGGCTTTGAAGCCGCGATCCAGGCGGGCTTGGGAGACGGCGAGGCCGCACTCGGCTTCAGCGATTTTGGGGTGATGGGGGGGAAAGTTGCGGCGGCGATCTTCGAGTGCTCGTTCGAAGTAGGGGACGGCGGCGCGCGGCTGTGAGTTGGCGAGCAGGGCGAAGGCGAGCATGACGGAACTGTCGGCGACGGCGTAATGGCCGCTGGGGTTGAGCTGGCTGATCCGGGCCGCGGCGGTTCTCAACTTGGGGAGACCTTGCGCAGAGCCGGTGCGAAGGAGAAGTACGGCTTCCTGCGCCTCCATCAAGGCAAGGGAAGTGGGGCTGGCAACTGTCTTGCGGTGGATGCGGAGGGCTTCCTTCATGAGCGGCAGGGCTTCGGCGTAACGGGCCTGGAGCTGAAGAACGCGGGCGAGGTTGCGGCAGGAGTTGGCGACGTGTGAATGGTCCTGGCCGAAGAGCCCGCGGAAGCGCTGGAGCGTCTGGCGGAAGGCTTGCTCGGCTTCCTGGTGACGTCCCTTTTCGGCGAGGACGGCGCCGAGATTGCCGTAGGAGACAGGGATCTGGACACTCCCGGGGCCCATGTATTTTTCCGTGAGGCCGATGACGGATTGATGCATGGAGGCAGCTTTGTCGAGGTCGCCGATGCGGGCATGAGCGGCAGCGGAGTTGTTCATGGCAAAGATGATTTCGGCATGACCGGGCGGAAGAAGCCGGGTGAGGACGGAGAGGGCCTGATCAAAGTAGCGGACGGCGCCGGGAAATTCGCCCTGGCTCTGGTGGTAAACGCCGAGGGCGTTGAGGCTGAGGGCGAGGCCGAGGGAGGGGCTGGAAGAGAGAGATTTTTCGATGGCGAGGGATCGTTCGACAAGAGACTTGCGCTCGGCCTGGGCGGGGAGGGCGCCGGCGAGGTCGCGCATGGCCTGAGTGGTTTTCGCGTTCTTATCACCGAGGATACGCTGGTGGCGGGCGAGTGAGGCGCGGAGAAAAGAGATGCCCGTGGCGCCGTCTTCGGTCTGGGCGGCGAGGCGGGCCAGATCGTGGAGGACGGCGACGGTGGCCGGATCATCGGCCCCGCGGGCGGCGGTGAATTCGGCGAGGGCGGCTTCGAGGTAGGTTTTCGCGCGGGGGTATTGGCTGCGTGCAAGATAGACGCCGCCGAGGACGTGCTGAAGACGCGCGCGGACATCAGGATCAAGGCCGGGATGCTCGAGGACCATGGCTTCGCCGCGCTCGAGGAATTCGCTGACCTTCAGATCACTGCCGCCGGGGAGGTACTTGGGATTGGAGACGGAAAAGAGGTCGGTGAGGACGGCCACGACGCGCTCGGCGGATTGTTGTTCATCCCGTGCGATGTCGCGCTCGCGGGCGATGCGGCGTGACTGCCAGGCGGCGGTGACGGCGAAGGCGATGACGAGGAGGAGGCTGAGGGCGGCGAGGGCGGAAGCGACACGGTTGCGGCGGATGAACCTGCCGAGGCCGTAGATGAAGGAGGCTTTGCGGGCAACAACGGGGCGGCGTGCGAGGTGACGCTCGACGTCGTCTGCCATTTGGCCGGCGGAGGCGTAGCGCAGGAGAGGATCCTTGTCGAGGGCCTTGAGAATGATGGCGTCGAGATCACCGCGGAGCTGCTTGAGAAGTGCGCCGGGAGCGGGCGGGTCGTTTTCGAGAATCAGGCGCTGGGAGGAGTAGGGGCGGCTGCCGGTGAGGAGTTCATAGAGGAGTACGCCGAGGCCATGCACATCGGTGGCGGTGGTGATGGGTTCGCCGCGGATCTGCTCGGGGGCGGCGTATTCCGGGGTCATGATGTGGAGTTCAGGGCGGGTTTTTAGGGACTCTTCGGTGGAAGGGTCGAGCAGCTTGGCGATGCCGAAGTCGAGCAGGCGAACTTCGCCTTCGGCTGTCACGAGAATATTGGAGGGCTTCAGGTCACGGTGAACGACAAGGTTGCGGTGTGCGTAATCGACGGCGCGCGCGACTTCGCGAAAGAGACGGAGCCTGGCGTGGATGGAGAGGCTGGCAGCGAGACAGTATTCGGTGATGGGGCGTCCATTGACGTATTGGAGGACGAGGTAGGCGCGGCCGTCTTGGGAGACGCCGGCATCCAGGAGAGCGGCGATGGAGGGGTGGTCCAGCCGCGCCAGGATGCGCTGCTCCTGTTTGAAGCGCGCGACCAGCTCGGGCGTCGCCCAGACGGGGAGGAGCTTGAGCGCGACGGGGGGAAGCGCGGGATCGGCGCGGCGCGCCAGATAGACTTCGCCCATGCCACCGCGGCCCAGCAGATGGAGGATCTGGTACGGGCCGATCGACTTGCCGGCCAGGGATGGTTGGGAATCGCCACTGAGCAGGCGCCTGTCGATGGACAAGGGCTCAAGGGTTTCATGGGCGACGAGCATGGCGCGGACCTCCGCTTCCAGGTCAGGCTGGTCCTCAAGGATCTGCTTGAGGCAGGCCTCGCGCGGGGCGCCGGCAGGTAGTTCGCGGGCGGCTTCAAAGGCAGCCTGGATCTTCCGCCACTTGGGGTCCACTGTAGGTGTTCGCGGCATCGGCGAGTGGAACGGGACAAGAAATCAAGGGGAAGCGATTTCTTTGCGGAGCCAGGCGCGGGCATTGGCCCAGATGCGCTGGACGGTTTTCGAGGAGACGCCAAGAACCTCGGCTGTCTCTTCCAGGGAAAGGCCGGCGAAATAGCGCAACTCGACGACCTGAACGGCCTGCGGGTCCATGGCCTTGAGCTTGTTGAGGGCCATGTCCAGCTGGAGCAGTTCCTCCTTTTCGCCATCGGAGAGCCACTCTTCGGCGTTCTCCAGGGGGACGGGGATCTGGTTACCGCCGCGTTTCTGGCGGCCTCGCGTGCGGGCGTAGTCGACAAGGATGCGGCGCATCGTCTGGCTGGCGGCGGCGAGGAAGGCGCCGCGGTCTTCGGCGCCGAGCTGGCGGTTTTTGAGGAGCCTGAGATAGCACTCGTTGACCAGGGCCGTGGTGCCGAGGGTGTCGGACTTAGGGTCTATGCGGAGGCGCTGATGGGCGACGCGGCGGAGGTCTGTGTAGAGGATGGGGACCAATTCATCAAGGGCGGAGAGGTCGCCGTTATCGCAGCGGCGGAGCAGTTGCGTGATCAGACCCTCGTCGGACATGCGTTCAGGTTAGTACCTCTACATTCAGATCCTGCGCGAAGCAGGCAGGAAAAGCAAATCAGGCAACGCGGCCGTAGGCCAGTTGCGGGATGATTACCAGTTCCCGGAGTTTGAGCCCAGCGGCGAGAATGTCCTT
>VFZE01000068.1 GCA_016871315.1 Acidimicrobiia bacterium
ATATTCGCGAGGCAATCCAGGGGCACCTGGATACGCTCCGAGAGTGCGGAGATGCCATTCCAGAGCCTTCCAGCCTGGCTGGCGAGGTGGAGATCACGACGGCCGCCTAGGTAGCGGGGCTTCTACCCATCTCTTTGCCGCGACAAGTTCGTTAGACGAGCCAATGATGTAGCGTCTAATACAGATATGTGGTGGCGCCTTCTTGAAAGCACCCGCCAGGATCTGCGTTACGCGCTTCGCGGCATGCGGAGCAGTCCCGTTGTCACGGCGGTGGTGATTGCCTCGCTGGCGATGGGCATCGGCGCGAACACGGCAATTTTCAGCATTCTGTATTCGGTGATGCTGCGGGGGTTGCCGGTGGCTCGGCCCCAGGAACTGGTGGAGCTGCTCCAGAAGTACCCAGGCGAGCCGAGGGGCAACGGATACTGGTCGCAGCGAAGTTATGAGCACTATCGGGATCACAACCGCGTTTTCTCCGCGCTGACCGGTACGGCGATCGACAACGCCGCGCGCGTGAAGGTGGGGCGGTCGGAAGCCGAGATCGCAGTGGCTGAATATGTGGTGGAGAACTACTTTGCGGTTCTTGGACTGCGGCCGTCGCTGGGCCGCCTGATCACCGAACGCGAACACGATGTCGCGGTGGTGAGCTGGTCCTTCTGGCACAGCCGGCTCGGCGGAGATCCGGGCGTACTCGGCAAGCGGATCCTGGTGGACGATGCGCTGTGCAGTTAAACCCGAGGATGGGGGAAAAGTTCAGCTTTTTTCAGATGCTGGCTTTGAGCAGACTTAGCTGGATGGTGGAGATGCCGGTCCGGACAAACAAGAGGATGGAGCGGGAGACGGGATTCGAACCCGCGACATCAACCTTGGCAAGGTTGCACTCTACCAGCTGAGTTACTCCCGCGCGGGTGCTGGAACAGAACCATTGTCACCCGGTAAAGGGGTTGGTGTCAATTTTCTTGTTAACCTGTTGAAAACAGGGGTGCTACAAATTTGGTTAAGTTGTTGGAAAAATACGGTGTTTTTGTGGTAGACTAGCCAGCGCGGGTTCGGTTCAGGTCACAATCGGATGGGCTTGGATTGACGTCCCCCCACGAACGGAACACTCCGAAATCTTAAGGTGGGCCGGTTTCAACAGGGTGTGAAAATCCTGTGGAAATCAAGCGGGTGTTGAGTGTCTCGGCAGCCGCCAACTGCGGAACGGGAAGCGCCATGGATGTTTGGGAGAAGATCAAAGACAGGCTCAGCGGACGGCTGACTTGGGAGAGTTTCCAGAGCTGGTTTGCCAAGACAGATCTGGAAGGCGAGCGGGGAAAGAGCTTGCTGGTGTCGGTACCGAACACCGAGACCAAGGAATGGATCGAGAAGGAGTTTTCCGGGCAAGTACTCACCGCGATACAGGACATTGGGCTGCCGTATGAAGAAGTGGTTTACGTAGTGGCGGCCAAGCATCAGAACGGATCGGCGAAAGCGCCATCGGACGCGGCCAGCTTTGCCGAGTCGCTGTTCGGGTCGCCAACGAGCAATCTGAACGCGCGGTACACCTTCGACAGTTTTGTGGTGGGAAGCTGCAACCAGTTCGCGCACGCGGCGGCGCAGGCGGTGGCGGCAAGGCCGGCGTCGAGCTACAACCCGCTGTTCATCTACGGCGGCGTGGGAATGGGCAAGACGCACCTGATTCACGCGATCGGGCATTGCATGGCGGCCAATTTCCAGAACATGCGTGTGGTGTACACCACCAGCGAGCGGTTTATGAACCAGCTGATCACCTGCATCCGGAACGAGAAGATGCCGCTGTTTCATCAATACTACCGTTCGGCGGACGTACTGTTGGTGGACGATGTACATGTGCTGGCGGGCAAGGAGCGTACGCAGGAAGAGTTCTTCCACACCTTCAACGAACTCTACGATCATCAGAAGCAGATCGTTCTTTCCTCCGATGAACCGCCAAAAAATACGACAGGTCTCATGGACCGGCTGCGTTCGCGGTTCGAGTGGGGCTTGATGGTGGATGTTCAGGCGCCGGATCTGGAGACGAAGCTGGCGATTCTGGACAAAAAGGCGGAGGCGGAAAGTGTTGAGCTGCCCGATGATGTGCGGAATTTCCTGGCGACCAAAAGCAAGTCGAATGTGAGGGAGCTGGAAGGCAGCCTGACGAAGTTGGTTGCTTACTCCTCCGTCACGGGTTCGACGATCAACATGAGCATGGCGAAGCAACTGCTGCGGCATCTCTCGTCGAGCATGGAGAGGAAAGTCACGATTGAATCGGTAGTGCGTGCCGTGGCGGACAAGTTTTCCGTGCAGCCGTCGCAACTGAAACAGAAGAGCAATTCGCGGCCGGTGGCGTATCCAAGGCAGGTTGCGATGTACCTGGTGAAGGAGCTAACGGAGTCGTCGCTACCGGAGATCGGGCGCGCTTTCGGAGGCAAGCATCACACTACGGTTCTGCACTCAATTCAAAAAATCGAGCGGCAGAGGCACAAGGACCCGGATTTGAACAGGATGATTAACAGCGTAATCGATTCATTCAATTGATGTTATTCTCATTTTCCACAGACAACCTTGAAACTTCCACAGGAAAACTGTGGACAAATCGGAGACAGGGGTTTTCCTCCACCAACCATGCAATTGATTCGCACAGGAAGGAAGGACAGGAAGCCAATGGATTTCGTATAATTTAGAGAGAAATCCACAGTTTCCACAGCCCCATGAATACGGAAGTAATAAAGAACAGGTTTGTTGAGCAGCAATAGCAGAGGGAGAAGACACCGATCATGGAATTCACTATCTCGAAGGCGGATCTGGCTCGAGAGTTGGGGATGACACAAGGCGTAGTGGAGAAGAGAACGACAATACCGATTCTTTCCAACATTCTGATTGAGGCGAATCAGGACCGGATCACGTTGACGGCTACGGACCTGGAGCTGGGCATCCGCTGCGGTTGTGCGGCACAGGTGAAGAAGGCGGGATCGGGCACGATTCCGGCCAAGAGGCTGCTGGAATATGTGCGATTGCTGCCGGATGCGGATGTGCAGTTGAAGTTCGGCGACAACCAGTGGGCATCGATTGTGTGCGGGCGTTCACGGACGCGTATCGCGGGCATGTCGCGGGAGAGCTTCCCAGAGCTGCCGCAGATGAGCGATAAGATCGCCGATATTCCGGCCCCGCTTCTGGCTTCGATGATAGGGCAGACGATTTTTTCGATTTCGACGGAGGAGTCACGCTTCACGTTGAATGGCGCGCTGGTAGTTCTGAAGAGCGACAAGATCACGCTGGTGGCGACCGACGGGCACCGGCTGGCGATCGTGGAGCGTCCGGTAAACATCGGCGGAGGCGGAGTGTTCCGGGCGCTGCTGCCGCGCAAGGCGATGACGGAGATTCTGAAGCTGTCCGGTGACGCGGGCGAAGCAGGAGTGTTCCAGTTTTCCGCCACCGATAACCACCTGTTCTTTTCGATTGGCGACCGGCTGCTAATCTCGCGCAAGCTAACCGGGAACTTCCCTGATTATGACCGTGTGCTGCCGAAAGAACAGCCGCACCAGGTTTCGCTGCCGACCGAGGAGATGCGGCTGGCGCTAGAGCGCGTGGCGCAGTTTTCCGACGACCGCTCGCACGCCGTGCGGATGAAGATGGCACCCGGCGAGTTGAAGATTCACTCGTCGGTGTCGGATACGGGCGAGAGCGAAGAGACGCTGGCAGCTACCTACGATGGTCCGGAGACCGAGATCGGATTCAACGCGCATTACATGCTGGATTTCCTGCGCGCGAATCCGGAACCGAACGTGAGTTTTCTTTTCAAGGATGCCTCCAGCGCGGGCGAGATGCGCCCGGCTGGCGAGGATCTTCAATATCACTACCGCTACGTCATCATGCCGATGCGCATTTGACGGTGGAAGACCGGCGCGGCCGGTGAAGCAGTTTGGAAAGTCAGAAACAAAATCATATGGCAACAACTCCCGAGCAATACGATTCCTCAAGTATCAAGGTACTTGAGGGACTGGAAGCGGTCCGGCTGCGGCCGGCAATGTACATCGGCTCCACGCGTGAAATGGGGCTGCATCACCTGGTTTATGAGGTGGTGGACAATTCCGTGGACGAGGCGCTGGCCGGCTACTGCACGGAAGTGCAGGTAACGATCCACATTGATAATTCGTTGACCGTGACCGATAACGGGCGCGGGATTCCGGTGGACATGCACGAGGAAGGCGTGTCGGCGGCGGAAGTGGTGATGACGAAGCTGCATGCCGGCGGCAAGTTTGACTCGAACTCGTACAAGGTGTCGGGCGGACTGCACGGCGTGGGCGTGAGCTGCGTGAACGCGCTGAGCGAATGGCTGACGCTGGAGATCTGGCGCGACGGCGCGGCATGGGAGCAGGAATACGTACGCGGCATTCCGAAGGCGGCGCTGGCCAAGACGGGCAAGGCGGGCCGCAAGCGCGGCACGCGGATCACGTTCAAGCCGGACCCGACGATCATGGAGGCAGCCGAGTTCAACTACGACACGCTGTCGCAGCGGCTGCGCGAGCTGGCGTTCCTGAACAAAGGCCTGACGATCACGCTGACCGATGAGCGTACCGATCCGGTGCGCAACCACGAATTCCATTACAAGGGCGGGATTGCCGAGTTCATACAGCATTTGAACCGCGGCAAGCAGGTTCTGCACGACAAGCCGATTGCCTTTGAAGGGGAGAAGGAGCTGGCCAACGGCACACTGCAGATGGAAGTAGCGCTGCAGTACAACGATGCCTATTCGGAGACGGTGTTCGCCTTCGCCAACAACATCAACACGGTGGACGGAGGGACGCACCTGAGCGGGTTCCGTTCCGCGCTGACGCGGACCATCAACGCGCATGGGCAGGCGGCCAACCTGTTCAAGGACGTGAAGGAGAACCTCACCGGCGACGATGTTCGCGAAGGACTGACGGCGGTGGTGAGCGTGAAGCTGCCGCAACCGCAGTTTGAAGGGCAGACGAAGGGCAAGCTGAACAGCGACATTCAGGGACACGTGGTGCAGTTTGTCAACGACAAGCTGAGTGAGTACTTCGACAAGAATAGCGCGGTGATGAAGCGGATCGTGAGCAAGGCGATCGATGCGGCTCGTGCAAGAGAGGCGGCGCGGAAGGCGCGTGACCTGACGCGGCGCAAGGGAGCGCTCGATTCCGGCGGGCTGCCGGGCAAGCTGGCGGATTGCCAGGAGCGCGATCCGGAGCGTTGTGAGCTGTTCCTGGTGGAGGGCGAATCGGCCGGCGGCACCGCGAAGAGCGGACGCGACCGGCGCTATCAGGCGATTCTGCCGCTGAAGGGCAAGATCCTGAATGTGGAAAAGGCTCGCTATGACAAGATGCTGAGCCACGACGAAATCCGTTCGATGATCACGGCAATCGGAACGGGCATCGGCAAGGAGGATTTCGATATCACGAAGCTGCGGTATTCGAAGATCATCATCATGACCGACGCCGACGTGGACGGTTCCCACATCCGGACGCTGCTGCTGACTTTCTTCTTCCGGCACATGCAGGAGCTGATCAACCGCGGGCACGTGTTTGTGGCGCAGCCGCCGCTGTACCGGATCAAGAAGGGCAAGTCGGAGAAGTACATCAAGGACGATAAGGAGTTCACGCGGGAGATTCTGCGGCGCGCCACCGATAACATCACGGTGGAGGTGGGCAAGAACGGGAACAGCATGGCGCTGGAAGGCACGGAGCTGCGGAGTTTCCTGATCGTACTGGATGACTTGCAGCAGATGGGCAAGCGCGTGGAGCGGCACATACGCGACCCGCGCGTGGTGGAGGTACTGTCGAACCCGGAGCTGAAGCTCGACGCGAAGAATGATTTCCTGGAGAAGAAGAACCTGGAGGCCGTTTTCGCGGAGGTGAAGAAGCTGAACGTGCAGCCGGAGCTGGTTGCCGATGAGGAGCATTCGGCGTGGAAAGTGCGGTTCAAGGATCCGACGAACGCGACGCGGGAGATTTCGATTGAGCTGACGCATCAGCCGGAGTACCGGCGGCTGCGTTCGCTGAGCAAACAGATTGCGAAGTGGAACCTGCCGCCGTTCCGCGTGAAGCGCGACAACGGGACGGAGGAGCGGGAGAACTGGCGCGATCTGTTGAACCATCTGAAGTCGGAAGGCTCGCGCGATGCCTCGATACAGCGCTACAAGGGGCTGGGCGAGATGAACGCCGGTCAGTTGTGGGAGACGACGATGAATGCCGAGAGCCGCACGCTGCTGCGCGTGGAGCTGCGCGACCTGGTGGAGTCCGACGAGATCTTCTCGACGCTGATGGGTGAGAACGTGGAGAGCCGGCGGCGGTTCATCGAGGACAACGCGCTGGACGTGCGGAACCTGGATATCTAGGCCAGGCTCCCGCCGCCATTCTTTTTTCATGAGCACAGCACAAAGCAAGAACATTACTCCCCGGTCGCAGGATTTCGCGGCCTGGTATCAGGACGTCGTATTGCAGGGGGACATGGCGGAGCCGGCCGAGGTGGTCAAGGGCTGCATGGTGATCAAGCCGAACGGGTATGCCGTTTGGGAGGGGCTGCAGGCGGAATTGGACCGGCGGTTCAAGGCGACGGGGCACAAGAACGTCTACTTCCCGCTGTTTATTCCAGAGAGTTTCTTGCGGCGCGAGGCGGAGCACGTGGAGGGCTTTTCGCCGGAGCTGGCGGTGGTGACGATCGCGGGCGGCAAGAAGCTGGAGGAGCCGTACGTGGTGCGGCCGACGTCGGAGACGATCATCGGCCATTTCTTCGCGCGGTGGATACAAAGCTGGCGCGATTTGCCGGTGCTGGTGAATCAGTGGGCGAATGTCGTGCGCTGGGAGTTGCGGACGCGGATGTTCCTGCGGACGACGGAGTTCCTGTGGCAGGAAGGGCACACGGCGCATGGGAGCGAAGAAGAGGCTCGGGAAGAGGCGGTGCGGATGCTGCACATCTACGCCGATGTGGCGGAAGAGGTGATGGCTATGCCGGTGATCCGCGGCGTGAAATCGCGCGCGGAGAAGTTCGCCGGGGCGCAGCGCAGCTACTGTATTGAGGCGATGATGCAGAACGGGCTGGCGTTGCAGGCGGGCACGAGTCACGAGCTGGGGCAGAATTTCGGCAAGGCGTTCGATGTGAAGTACCAGAGCAAGGAAGGCACGCTCGAATATGTGTGGCAGACGAGCTGGGGCGTGAGCACGCGGCTGATCGGCGGGCTGATCATGACGCATTCCGACGATAAAGGGCTGGTGCTGCCGCCGAGGCTGGCTCCGGTGAAGGCGGTGATCGTGCCGATTTTCCGCAAGGAAGAGGAGCGCGAGAAGGTGCTGGAGGCGGCCAACCGAATGGCTGCGGATCTGAATGGCGCCGGATTGACGGCGGAAGTGGATGCGCGCGAGGGCTACAATCCGGGCCACAAGTTCTTCCACTGGGAGCAGCGCGGCGTGCCGGTGACGATCGAGCTGGGTCCGCGCGACCTGGCGGCGGGCACGGCGGTGGTGAAGCGGCGTGATCTGGGAACGAAAGAGAGCCGGCCGAAGGAAGGCCTAGCGGCGGCGGTGAGAGGCATTTTGGATGAGATGCAGAGTTCAATGCTTGCAACCGGGCGCGAGCGGCTGAAGGCGAACACGGTGACAGCCTCTTCGATGGGGGAGGTGGAGGAGATTCTCTCTTCAGCGACGGCGGAGAAGGGTGGCGGGAAGTTCGTGATGGCGCACATCAAGGACGATCCGGCCTGCGACGCGAAGGTGAAAGAGTTCCGGGCCAGCGTACGGTGCATTCCGTTGAAGGATGAGAACGACGGGCCCGGCAAGTGCATCGTGACGGGCGAGACAGTGGCGCAGCGGTCAGTGATCGCGAAGGCGTACTGAGTCGGCCGCGGCTATTGCTGGCGCCTTTTGAAAACCCGCTTCACTTCAGGCAACGCTTCGAGTCCGCCACCCGTTCTGTGGCTTACGAGTAACCAATCGGGCTGCCGCAGTGTTTTGCCGGTTGGATGAAGACCAGCAACCACTCCGGGCCGTTGGCGTCCCGAATTTCCAGCGCCCCCGCACTCCGCCGCCTGGCACGACGTCTGGCCCATGCTGGAAAGACCTAACTAGGCTACCGAAAGCGCGTTGGCGGAGACGAAGAGATTGCGCTGGCGGAAAGCCGCCGGGCTTTCCAGCAGAAGGCAGGCGCGCATGCTGGGACCTGGCGTGGCGAACCATGGATTAGTCAGGTACCGTTCCGGCGCCTCCGTCCACTCGGGCCTTGCATGCCCGAGCCGTCTGGCGAGAGCCTCGGCGGTGGCGGCCAGATAGGCGTCAGCGACGTCACCCTGCTGGAAGCGTGCGGCAAGAAGAGAGGGTTCGGCGGTGACCATGGAGAGTTCTTGCTTCCATTCGAACTCGTGGAGGAAATCGGCAAGGTTGAAGGACAGTTCGTTCATGGAGTTGCTCCCGGCTGCAACTTCGGCGAGCGATTGTGGGCGATCATGGTTCGCCATTGTCATCGTCCTTCGCCATTTCCTCCATGATCTCATCGACGAGGTAGGAGGACTTGGGGAGAATCTGCGGGGGCTGATAGTAGCGTTCCACAATCGCCATCACGTTCCTTGTATCACGCAAACCAAGTAGCCGGATCAAGAAGGCGATATCCTCCTTGTCACCTCGCTCACCGGCCATTCCGATGCGCGCGGCCATGACCTTCATAGCGAGCATGTACTGCGGAGTTGGCACTTGAATGCGGAGATTGGGCAGTTCGAGTCCTGCAAGGCGCCGGAAATCGCCGGTGGGTGACAAGTAACCTTTCGCGGCATCGTTGAGCCAAGATTGCGGGAGGTTTAACTGGTCGGCAACCTGAGCGGCCGCTCTTCGGATCGCCTGGGCTGGGGCAAAGATGGCATCAACATCCTTGGTGGCCTGGCGTGCCCGGAAACCTAGAACCATGGCAGTTCCACCAAGGATATTAATTTCGCCTACTATGTCCTGCTGTTGTAGAAGATCGGACAGTGTGGATAGGGCTTTAAGAATCGATTCGCGGTCCAGCATTTGACGCCTTACAGTTTGGCACGAGTTCAGCCTCTACTCCACATAGACCCTATGCACGCGGGCGCTGATGCTGCAGAGGAGGCTGTAGCTGATGGTGCCGGCTTCGCGGGCCATCTGCTGGGCGTCCTGGCGGCAGTCGCCTTCCTCCCCGATCAGAGTCACCGCGTCGCCGGGTTTCAGGTGGGGCGCGGCGGTGAGGTCGATGCTGGTGAGGTCCATGGAGACGGCGCCGAGGATGGGGGCGAATTCACCTCCGGCAATGACGTGGCCTCTGGCGGAGAGCGAATGCGGGATGCCGTCGGCATAGCCGGCGGCGAGGATGCCGATGCGCATCGGCGCGGGAGCCTTGAACATTGCGCCGTAGCCGATCTTGGCGCCGGCGGGGAGATCCTTAACAGCAAGTATGGAGGCGAGCCAGCGGAGCGCAGGGACGACGTGCAGCAGGGAGGGCGGGGCGTTGCCGCGGGCGGGGGAAATGTAGCCGTAGATGGCGTGGCCAGGGCGGACCATGTTGCGCCAGGCTTCGCGGCGGCCGTAGGCGATGGCGATGGTGCCGGCGGCATGTTGAAAGGGTGGGTTAATGCCGTGGCGGCGAAGGCCATCACAGACAGCGTCGAAGGCGGCGATCTGTTCCTGGCTTTGCGGACGCGAGTAATCGGCGGCGGAGGCCAAGTGGGTCATGAGGCCTTCCAGGCGTGCGTGTTGGCAGCTGGTGACGGCGGCTGCGATTTCCTCCGCGGATGCGCGGGTGCCGAGGCGGGCCATGCCGGTGTCTAGTTTAAGGTGATAGGCGATGGGTTGAGCGAGTTCCTCGAGTTCACGCAGCTGGTCCAGGGAATGGATGGCTGGGGTCAGCTGAAACTCGTGCAGGGCGCCCGGATCGGACGGCAGCATGTCGGCCATGACGAGAATGCGCGCGGCGATGCCGGCCTGGCGCAAGGCGATTCCCTCCTCGGCACTGCTGACGGCAAACCAGCGTGCGCCGTGGGCGGCGAGGATACGGGATATTTCGGCAGCGCCATGGCGGTAGGCGTCGGCCTTGACGACGCAGGCGATCTCGACGTTAGGACCGACCGCGTCGCGAACCGCGGCATAGTTGGCGGCGATGCGGGAGCGTGAGATTTCGATCCAGCTGCGTTTCACCGGATGAGATCCTCCAGCAGTTTCTCGTAGGCGTCAGTGACGGCGTGCCAGCTGTAGCGCTCACGGACGCGCTGTGCGGCGAGGCGGCGGAAGCGACCGCGCTCGGATTCCGGCATCGCAAGTACGGACTGAATCGTTTCGGCAAGTGTCTCGTGAGTGAAGACGATGCCTGCTCCGCCGGCGACTTCTTCATTTTCTTCCGTGCGCAAATATAGGGTGAGCGCGCCGCGGCCCATGGCTTCAATCAAAGCCGGGTGTGTGCCGCCGACCTCGGTGGCGTGGATGTAGGCAAAGCAGTGAGAGGTGAGTTCTCGGTAGCCTTCCCCGTAAACTGCGCCGGGGATGACGATGCGCGGATCGGAAGTATCGCGGACCTGGCGGATATAATCGGCGGCGTAGGGAGCGTCGCCGATCAGGGCGAGCTTCAAGTCCGTGGAGACACGCTCGAACGCTTGCCTGACAAGGAGGGCGTTGTTTTCCGGTTCCAGCCGGCTAACGTAGAGGAAGTAGCGGCCGGGCTGGAGTCCGAGTTGATCGAGGACACCGGTGGTGGAGGCTCGCGCGGCGTCGGCGCCGTAGGGGATGAACGTGGTCGGCTTGCGGTAGCGTTCGAGATAATATTCATGGATGTGCTCGGCATCGCTGACGACAGCGTTGGGGCAAATGGTGGAAAGGCGCTCGCCGAGCTGATACCAGAGGCGTCCGAGGAGATTCCACTTTTTGCGGTTGCGTTCCAGGCCATCGACATTGAGGGCGACGGGAACACCCCAAAGGCGAGGCATCCAGGTGAAGCAGGCGACGGCGGCGTTGCAATAGAGAGCGGCCTGCGGGCGGTGGAACAGCAGATGGAGCGTGCAGAGGAAGGCGTGAACCACTGTGTCGAGGTACTTGTGGCGGAGGGTGGGGAGATAAGCGAGATCGACGCCGCGGTAGCGAGGTTCCGGATGCGGCTGGCGGCAATAGACGGTGACCTGATGGCCGCGCGCGACGAGGCGGGTGGATAGCTCTTCGGCAAAGGTTTCAAAGCCGCCATAACGTGCAGGGATGCCCCTGGTGCCGACAATGGCGAGCCGCATCAGAGGTTATTCTAGCGGCTGGCGGCGCGGACGCGAGTGACGACGCGCGAGGCGACCTTGGGTGGGCCCGGTGCAGGCAGGCTGGTGGGCCTGTAGGAAAACCAGCTGGCGATGTATTCATCGGAGACGCGCTTGCGTTCCATGATCTGGCGCCGCTTGGCGAGCACGCGCTTGAAATTGCCGGCGAGGTAGCTGAAAGCCTTGAGCGAGCCATGCTCGCGCAGCAAGCAGCAACTGAGGACGAGGAAGTCGCGCGCGGTGATGGAGAGCCAGTTCCTAAGGTAGACGTTCGGCGTGATGTTCTTGATGCGCATCAGGAACCGGTTCTTCACCGAATGCATATTGATGGCGGCCGGCAGAGCGCGGCGGTTGCCAGGCAACACGCTGCGGACGTGGTAGCCGCGGGCCAGCGGGCTGTAGATGCAGCGCCAGCCGAGCAGTTGGGCGCGCCAGGCGACGTCGGCGTCTTCGCGATAGACGAAGAAGTCGGGGTCGAAGAACTCGCCGTCAATCGAGATGTCATCGATCATCTTGCGGCGGTAGAGAGCCGCGGCGGCGGTGGCGCCGAAGACGTACTCATGGCGCAGGTAATGGCCGTTGTCGATCTCCTGGCTGCCGCGGTCCAGATGCCGCAGCATGGGGGTGAAATAGATGCCGGTGGAATCGACGCGGTCCTGATCGGGAATATCGAAGTTGGACGGGATGGCCAGCAGCTTGCCGCAAATCGTTCCGGCCTTTTTATCCACGGTGGAGGCGGCCATCAGCGAGCCGATGAAATCGGCAAGCAGCAGAACGTCGGGATTGAGCGTGAGGACCCATTCGCCGGAAGAGAGCCGGATGGCCTGGTTTTGAGCCGCGGCGAAACCGATGTTCTCCTGGTTATAGACGATCTGGCAACGATCCTCGAACTGTTCGAGGATATCGGTGGTGCCGTCGGTGGAGGCATTGTCGACGACAATGATCTCCACGGCCGGGTACTGCTGCGCGAGCACCGACTCCAGGCAACGCCGGATGAACCGGCCGCTGTTATAAGTGACAACCGTGACGGAAACCAGTCCGCTATGAGCCATGAGAGTGACTATTTGTTAATTCCGTGCCGGATGTATTTGCGCCGGGCACTGCATGTTTTTTTGAAATCCCGTTACAAGAGGAAGGTCCAACCAGCAGGGCCTTCCCCGCAAGCCAAATCACTTTACCATAATCAAACAACGGCTTGAAACCTCGACTCCTTAGCATCTCCGCCGGGATCCTGAAGGCGCAGCCCAGGGCAACGGCCAGGGCAACCTCCCGGAAAGTGAACCAGTGGAAGTGTTTGGCGGCGTAATGTAAAAGGTTAGCATACCAGTACCAGACGCGTTTGGAGCCCGGCATTCCGGCGAGGGAATGGGCTCCATAGTGAAGGACTTCCACTTGGGGGAGGAAGCGCGTACGGTGGCCTTTTTGGCGCAGCCGCAGAAGGAAATCTACATCCTCGAACCAGAGCGGGTGGAACGTTTCGTCAAAGCCGCCCAACTCACGCCAGACCTCGCGCCGGATCAGGAGAAAGGCTCCGGCAGGCTGTTCGGCGTCCTGGGCAAGGCCGGTATCGACGTCCAGGCAGCGGTAGCGGCGGTTGACGGGATTGGAAGGCCAGAGCCGGTTGAGGCCCAAGGCTTCAAAGCATAGCGTAGCCGGGGTTGGGAAGCGGCGCAGCATAAAGCCGGCCTGCGGCTTTCCCTCTGTGTCGATCAGGGAGCCTGCGGCGCAGGCTGCTCCCGCGCGGCAGGCATCTTCGAGAGGCTGGATGGTGGAGCGCAGGATGGCGTCAGGATTCAACAGCAGCACCAGTTCGTTTTCCAGAGCGGCGAAGCCCTGATTGGCGGCCGCGGCAAAGCCGGCGTTGTGCCGGTTGGCAAGCAGGCGAACCGAAGGGAAGCGGCTCACTACGGCGCAGGTGTCATCCGTGGAAGCGTTGTCGACCACCACGACAGGAGAGGCGCACTTCAGCGCCGATTCCAGGCACGCCGCGACAAAACCGGCGGAGTTGTGCGTGATCACAACCGCGCCAATGGGTTTGGATTTCCCGCTCATGTCAGCGCGAAATAGAGTTTCCAGTACCAATCTACCTTTTCGGCCCGCTGCAGTTCCCGGATGGTGGCCTCGCTGGCCTCCAGCATGCAGCTGATGTCCTCCGCAGGATTTTGATGTCGAATGGCGCCGTATTTGCAGACTCCTTCCCAGATACCGCGGAGGCAGGCCAAGCCTCTGCCGTGCCGGGCAGCCACCAGGCACCAGAGCAAATGACCAGCCATAACCGGCCATCCGAACCGAAGCTGCCAATCACGCGGAAAATGCTTGGCTAACAGGAAAACGCGGTTCCGCGCCATGCGGCGGACCGTTTCGCGGTTCCACTCCCCCAGCGTCGCGCTGCCCCAGTGATACGCCACGGCCCGGGGTTCGTATTGACCTTCCAGGCCTGCGCGAGCGCAGCGCAGACCGAAGTCGACATCCTCCAGATAACTCTCAAACTGCTCATCCAGCAGGCCGGCACGCTCGAAGGAGGCGCGCCGGAACAGGATAGCGGTAAACGGAGCCAAGTGTATGCGGCGCGGCCGGTTCCACACGGGGCCATCTTTGCGGCCGTGTCCGCATCGCCAGGCGCAGCCGCCCCGGCTGATCGCGTCAAAGCTGCCGTCCAGGTAATCCTTCCCTCCGGCCCGGTAGATTTTTCCCGTGGCGAACCACAGTGACGTGTCTTGTTCCAGAACCTGGAGGAGCGTTTCCAGCCAATCCGCGGCGAGCTCGACATCATTGTTCAGGATGGCGACGTAGGGAGTGCGGGCTTGGGAGATCCCGAGATTCACGGCGCGGGCAAAGCCTGTGTTGGTAGTTTGGGCCAGCACTTCAGCGCCGCGCGAGCGCGCCAGATCGGCGGAGCCATCGGTGGATGCATTGTCGACCACGATCACCCGCCGCGGCATGAGCGACTGCCGCACGAGATCCTCCAGCACCCGGGCGAGCATCTCTCCGCCGTTCCAGTTGGGAATTACGGCGGTAACTTCTCCCATGGGAGGCTATGCCGGTTTGCCCCGGAAGAAGCGTTTCTTGAGGAGGAAAAACAGGTTGTGGAAACCGTCGCGCCACGGATTGAGCTTGATCTCACCCAACCGCGATGAGTACTGGATGTTGATTTCCGAGAACCTTATATTGGGGCTGCGCAGCGCCTCGATCTTGATCTCCTCGGAAAAGGCCATGCCGTCGGATTCCAGCACCATGTCGTTGAGTATGGAGCGCCGGAAGACCCACATGCCGGACTGGGAATCGCGCACCCAGTGGAAATAGAGAAGCGACATGGCAATGCTCAGCACCAAGTTGCCGAACTTGTGCTTGAAGCTCATGGCCCGGCGGTCGCGGACCGGAAAGCGGGAAGCGTTGAGAAAATCGACTTCCAGGTGGAGGAAAGCTTCCAGCAGGTAGGAAATGGCGTCGGGCGGGTAGCTGTGGTCGCCGTCGAGGGTAATGATGATGTCGCCTGATGCTTTGGAGAAGCCGGTCTTGTAGGCGCGCCCATAGCCGCGGAGATCCTCGCGGATGACAATGGCTCCAAAGGACTTAGCCACTTCCGAGGTGCGGTCGGTGGAACCGTTGTCGACCACGATCACTTCGTCGACGAAATCCGGCATGCGCCGCAACACCTGCTCAATGCCCTGCTCCTCGTTCAGGCAGGGGCTGATTACAGTGATTCGCTGAGATTTGTACAAAATGCTATTGTAGCCATTAAGCGCAGGACCGGTTCGACTTTTTCGCAACCTTCGCGCGTCATAAGGTCAGTACGATGAAACGCCTAATCTTGGCCGCCTCTTTATTGGTACCCGCCGCCTATGCCGTGGACGCGGAGCTGAGCCAGATTCAGACCATCTATTTGTTGCAGATGGGGAACGGCATGGACCAGTACCTGGCCAACCGCATCACCGCCGAAGGGCTGTTTCAGGTGGTTACCGACCCGGCCAAAGCCGATGCGATCTTCACCGATCAGATCGGGGCGGGCTTTGAGCAGCGTTTGAAGGATCTGTTTCCGGAGCCGAAAAAGGAAGAGGAGAAATCGAAAAAGCAGGAAGGCTTGACGGGCGAGCAGATCACCCCGCCATCCTCATTCAGCCGCGGCAAAGGGAATTTCTTTCTCGTGGATCTGAAAACCAAGCGCGTGGTTTGGTCGATTTACGAGCGGCCGAAGGAATTCACGCCGGACCGGCTGGACAAGACGTCGGGCCGGATCGTGGAAAAGCTGCGTAAGGATTTGACGGGCAAGAAGTAGCCATCCCCCCGCAAAGCACGGGAGTATGCCATCTCTCGTGCAGCATTAGCCACAAGAAACCCCACTTTTGGCCGATAACGCCCAAGAGGACCACCGAATCTGAGGAAATGGGCCCGTCCCCGCGTTATGGCCGAGTTTCGGGATATTTCGATTCGCCACAAATTGACGCCGGTGATTGTATTGGACGAGCATGGCGCCAATCTCTGAGCAGGCAGGTGAGCAGGGCGGAGTTGTTGGAGGCAATTCGACTGACTCTGCACAGTCCATCGAAAACAACGTGCGAGCAAACAGGAAGAGAGCATTCAAGATCAATGACCCCCTCAAAAGGACGGATTCTGCTGGTGGAGGACAATGATGTGAACCAGCGGGTTGCGGCCCGCATGCTGGAAAAGGAAGGCTACGAGGTGGATGTTGCCTTCAATGGGTTGGAAGCCTTGGAGAAGCTCGCCCTGGTTCGCCCGGATATCATCCTGATGGACCTCCAAATGCCTCTGATGGACGGCTATGAGGCCACCGCCGCCATTCGCAGCCAGGAGAGAAACGGCCAGCATATGCCCATCATTGCGGTCACCGCCAATGCCATGCACGGAGACCGGGAGAAATGCCTGCAAGCGGGCATGGACGGTTATGTCGCCAAGCCGGTCGACCGGCGCGGCTTGATGGATGAGATCCATCGCGTAGTGGGAGAGAAGGTGCAAGTCTGAGGACAGCGACAAGAGTCCCCGCCCCCGATGCTACGATCATGATGTGAGGATCGGAGACCTTTATCAAAGAAGGCGGCCCGTCTTCAGTTTCGAATTCTTCCCGCCCAAAACGGACCAAGCGGCCGAGGCCTTGCTCGCGACGGCAGCTGAGTTGAAGGAGGCGCTCGCGCCCGACTTTGTTTCCGTGACTTACGGCGCGGGTGGCTCCACGCGCACCCGTACGCTGGAGTGTGTGACCCGCATCCAGAATGAGCTTGGTTTGACGGCCATGGCTCACTTAGCTTGCATGGGTCATACCGCGGATGAGATCCGGGAAGTGGTGGGAAAACTGGTCGACGGGGGCATCCGCAATATCCTTGCGTTGCGTGGGGATCCGCCTAAGGACGGCCCTCCTCCGCCGGTAAACGGCAAACTGGCGCACGCAACCGATTTGATCTCGCTTCTGAAAGGTAACTTTGACGTTGACATTGGCGGCGCTTGCTACCCGGAAGTGCACCCGGAAGCAACCAGCCCTACGGACGACATGATCTGGACCAAGGAGAAAGCCCAACGTGGCGCGCGATTCCTGATCACGCAGCTGTTCTTTGACAACCGCGACTATTTCGCATTTGTCGAAAAGGCGCGCGCTAACAGCATCAAGGTTCCTATTGTTCCTGGCATCATGCCGGTTACCAACGTAGCCCAGATTGAGCGGTTCACCAAGATGTGCGGTGCGAGCATTCCGCAAGCGCTGCGCGAGCGGCTGGACCGGCACCGCGAAGACCCCGGGGCCGTGATGGCCGTTGGCATCGAGCATGCCATCACCCAGTGCCGCGAGCTACTGGAGCGTGGCGCTCCGGGCCTGCATTTTTACACGCTGAACAAGAGCCTGGCCACGCGTGGGATTTTGGCGGCGCTGCGCCAGCTGTAGTGCCGTCCTCCAGAAGCTGCTAGCCTCGACTCTATGACACGTCTCACCGCGCTTGCACTATGGGCTGCCCTCCTTTGCGCTCAGCCAGAGGCGATTACCAAGAAAACCGCTTCCATGGAGAAGTTTGCCGGCTATTTCTCCCTTTACTGGGACGCCAAGGGGGGCAAGCTATGGCTTGAAATCGACAAGTTCGAAACCGAATTCCTGTACCAGACATGGCTGGCCACGGGGATCGGGTCCAACGATATCGGCCTTGACCGCGGAAGGCCCGGCTCGACGCACCTGGTGCGGTTTGAGCGGAGCGGGCCGCGGGTGCTGCTGTTGGAGCGCAATTACGGTTTCCGCGCCACCTCCGCCAATCCGTCCGAGCGGCAGGCGGTGGAGGAGGCATTCGCGCAATCGGTGTTGTGGGGCGCGCAGGTGGATTCCGAAGAGAACGGGCGAGTGCTGGTGGACGCGACAACCTTGTTTCTACGCGATGCCGCCGAGGTGACTTCCACGCTCCAGCGAACGCGTCAGGGGACGTTCCGGCTAGACGCCAACCGGTCCGCCTTCTATCTTCCGCGCACGAAGAATTTTCCGAAGAACACGGAAGTGGAGGTGACGCTTACTTTTTCCAGTGACCAGCCGGGGCCTCTCCTGCGCGGTGTTACGCCCACGCCGGAAGCGGTCACCGTCCGCCAGCATCATTCCTTGGTTGAACTGCCCGGACCAGGCTACCAGCCGCGTACGCACGACCCGCGGGCCGGCTACTTCGGCATCTCCTACATGGATTTCGCGGCGCCGATCGGTGACCAAATCCGGAAACGGTTCATCGCGCGGCACCGGCTGGACCGTAGCTCGCCGATCGTCTATTACCTGGATCCCGGCACGCCGGAGCCGATCCGCACCGCGCTGCTCGAAGGCGCGCGCTGGTGGGATCAGGCGTTTGAAGCGGCCGGGTTCCGCAACGCTTTCCGTGTGGAGATGCTGCCCGCCGATGCCGATCCGATGGATGTCCGCTACAACGTGATCCAGTGGGTCCATCGCTCGACGCGCGGCTGGTCCTACGGCGCTTCCATCATCGATCCACGCACCGGGGAGATCATCAAGGGCAAGGTGACGCTCGGCTCGCTGCGCGTGCGCCAGGATTATCTCATTGCCGAGGGGTTGCTGGCTCCCTATGAAGAGGGCAACCCCGCCAACCCGGAGATGGAGAAGATGGCCCTGGCGCGGTTGAGGCAACTCTCGGCTCACGAAGTTGGGCACACGCTTGGCTTGCAGCACAACTATGTTTCCTCCGCGCACGGCCGCGCCTCGGTGATGGACTACCCGCACCCGCTGGCCCGCTTGAACGGGAAAGGCGCGCCGGACCTTTCCGGGGCCTACGCGGAGGGAATTGGCGAATGGGACAAAGTCGCGATCGCATACGGCTATGGGGAGTCCGATGTGGCGCGGCGGAAGCAGATTCTGGAAGAAGCACACAAGCGGGGGCTGTATTACCTGGGCGACAGCGACGCGCGCCCGGAATCGAGCGCTCATCCGCTGAATCATCTTTGGGACAACGGATCGAATGCGGTGGATGAGCTGAAGCGCGTGATGGCCATCCGGACGCGCGCGCTGGAGCGGTTTTCTGAAAACGCTGTCCGCCCCGGCGCGCCGCTGGCGACGCTGGAAGAAGTGCTTGTGCCTGTCTACCTGATGCACCGCTACCAGATGGAGGCGGCGGCGAAGGTGGTCGGAGGGCTGGATTACCGATACAACCTGCGGGGTGACGGGCAGAAGCTGCCGGAGATCGTGCCAGGCGCAGAGCAGCGCCGGGCGATTGCCGCGCTGCTGGAAACGCTGTCGCCGGGTTTCCTGACGCTGCCGGAGCGGATTCTGGAGCGCATTCCACCGCGCCCGCCGGGGTATGCGCGTCACCGTGAGACGTTCCCTGCCCGGACAGGGCTGACGTTCGATCCTGTGGCGGCAGCCGAGTCGGCCGCCGGGCTGACGCTGAACCTGATGCTGAATCCGGAGCGCGCTTCACGCCTGATTCAGTACAGTGCGCGGAACAAGCAATGGCCTGGACTGGAGGAGGTGCTCGACCGCGTGATCGGAGCCACCTGGAGGGCAACGCGATTCCCGGGCCTGGAAGGGGAGGTGCAGCGAGCCGTCGATCACGCGGCGTTACGGGCGCTATTTGCGTTGGCGACCTCGGAATCGGCATCTCCTAGTGCGCGGGCACTTGCGATGTCGAGGGTGGATAGCCTGTCACGTTGGATGGAGCAGGCTCCTCAGAGCCCGCACGTGCGCTATGGCGTCGATCTGATCCGGCGCTTCAAGGACAACCCGAAGGAGGTCACGCTTGGCCGTACAGCCGAGGCCCCCCCGGGGATGCCCATCGGCGACGAGGATTGCACCGCGCCGCCGCTTCTGTGGTAGAAGTAAGGACCACGGGAGGTGCCGTATGCGATTCGCCTTGTTGCCGCTTTGCCTTGCGGCTTTTCTTTGCGCAGAGCAGTTGCCGATTGTCGAGAAGGTGGAGTTCCAGCCGCTGGCCGCGCAAACCGCGCGCGTCGTACAGGCGCTGGAGCTGATCGGCGAGCCGATGGCGGCTGCCGATGCCGCGGAGCTGAATAAGATCCTGCAATCGCCCGCCGGCGGCCCGAATGAGGTGAAGCGCATCCAGACGATCCTCGATCGCCACTGCCTGGCCGGCATCGACATCAACCCGGAGAGCCGCGTAAAGGTGCAGCAGGGTGAAGCGAAGGCGGAATTGATGGAGCAGGGCTGGCGTTCGTTCCTGGTGAAGGTTCACAACGAAGCGGGCGTGACGGCGGTGCTGGCGGTGGAAAGCCCCAACGCCGGACAGCTTGCCAATTCCCCGGCCGGAGCCGTGGGACGCAAGTGGATGGACGTGCAGATGTTCAACAAGCAGCCGATGCGCGTGCATCTATCCGGATTGGATCTGGAATACCGCATCATCCAGATCTACTCGAAAGACGCGGGCAAGCGCGAGGCGAAGCTGGCATTCGACGTTGGCCAGGGTTCGCAGGACCTGGGCTTCCGCAACGAAGTCGACATCCTGTTCACCGCCGTCCCGGCGTCCAAGGTGACGCTTCGTGTGCTCGACTCTGATGACCGTCCGACAACGGGCAGCTTCCTGATCCGCGATGAAAAGCAGCGTGTTTATCCTTCGCAAACCAAGCGCCTGGCTCCGGATTTCTTTTTTCATCCACAGGTCTATCGCGCCGACGGCGAATCGGTGCAGCTGCCTCCGGGAAAATACACGATCGAGTATTCGCGCGGCCCGGAATACCGCAAGAAGACGCAGGCGCTGGAGATCAAGGACAACAGCCCGCGCCAGCTCACTTTCCGGCTGGAGCGGTGGATTGATCCGGCCAAGATGGGCTGGTTCTCCGGCGACCATCACATCCACGCCGCCGGCTGCGCGCACTATGAGCGGCCAACCGAAGGCGTCTATCCGAAAGACATGATCCGCCACGTGCTGGGCGAGGATCTGAAGATCGGCTCCGTGCTTACCTGGGGCCCGGGCTGGTATTTCCAGAAGACGTTCTTTGAAGGCAAGGACAACAACGTCTCCACCGAGGAGCACCGCATCCGCTACGACGTGGAAGTTTCCGGGCACCCCTCCAGCCACACGGGCCATATCTGCCTGCTGGGGCTGAAGCAACAGGATTACCCTGGCACGCAGCGCATCGAGGACTGGCCGAGCTGGGGCATTCCGATTCTGCGCTGGGCGAAATCACAGGGCGCGGTCACCGGCTACGCGCACTCCGGCTGGGGCCTGGCGCTGAAGGAGTCGAAACTGCTGAGTTACGAGATGCCGCCCTTTGACGGCATCGGCGCGAATGAGTACATCGTCAGCGTGACGCACGACCTGATCGACTTCATCTCCACCGTCGATACCCCCTATCCGTGGGAGCTGAACATCTGGTACCACACGCTGAACGTCGGCTACCGCGCGCGAATCAGCGGGGAGACCGATTTCCCTTGCATCTACGGCGAGCGTGTCGGCCTGGGCCGCAGCTACGTCCGGCAGAAGGAGCTGGATTACTCGGACTGGGCCATCGGGCTGCGCGAAGGCCGCAACTACGTGTCCGACGGCAAGAGCCACCTGATCGACTTCCGCGTCAACGGTGTCGAGATGGGGCCGCAGGGCGAGGTGAAGCTGCCTGCGGCGGGAACCGTGAAGGTGACCGCGAAGGTGGCGGCGCTGCTGGAGGCAAAGCCCGACGAAAGCATCCGCTCGCGGGGCGCGGACCAGAAGCCGTACTGGGACCTGGAGCGAAGCCGCATGGGCAACTCCGCGCGCGTGCCGTTGGAGCTGATCGTGAACGGTCAGGTGGCGGCGACCCGGGAGATCACCGCTGACGGCACGCTGCGCGACATCAGCTTCGACGCCAGGATCGACGGCAGCTCTTGGGTGGCGCTGCGCATTCTGCCTTCGTCGCACACCAACCCGGTATTTGTGATGGTGAACGGGAAGCCGATCCGGGCAAGCCGCCGCAGCGCGCAATGGTGCCTGGAAGCGGTGGACCGTTGCTACAACCAGAAGCTGGGGCGTATCCGTCTGAACGAGCGCGGCGAGATGGAGCGCGCCTACGAGCATGCGCGCCAAGCCTACCGCCGGCTGATCGCCGAATCGGATATTGAGTAAGGCGAAGCGCTACTTCTTCTTCGGCCGCACCACGCGGACCTTTTTCTGCGGGGCGACCTTTTCGCTGGCGAAAGCGGCGTCGACAATCTCCTGCTGCTCCTGCAGGTGGCGCTTGTAGGAGCCTGTTGCGGGGCTGGCGCTTTCCGGACGGCCGATGTAGCGCAGGGTGCGGCGCGAGCGGTCCAGCATCGGCTGGATAAACTCACGCACAAAGCGCCACGGGCCCATATTGCGCGGCTCCTCCTGCACCCAGACGAGGTCGGCCGAAGACGGATAGCGCAGGATCTGATCCTGCAAATCGGCCTTCGGGAACGGGTACATCTGCTCCAGGCGCAGGATGGCAACATGGTGGGCTTTGGACTGCTCACGCGCGGCCAGCAGGTCGTAGTAGACCTTGCCCGTGCAGATCAGCACGCGGGAGACCTTGTCCGGGGAGATTTCCGGGTTGTCGCCGATGACGTCCTGGAAGCCTCCGGCGGTGAGATCGTCGATGGTGGAGACAACAGCCGGGTGCCGGAGCAGGCTCTTCGGGGTGAAAACGATCAGCGGCTTACGCATGCCGCGACGGTCAGGGCCGCCGTACATCTGGCGGCGCAGCAAGTGGAAGTATTGTGCAGGCGTTGTGCAGTTGACCACTTGCATGTTGTCCTCGGCGCACAGGATGAGGAAGCGTTCAATGCGCGCGGAGGAATGCTCCGGACCCTGGCCTTCATACCCGTGCGGCAGCAGCAGCGTCAAGCCGCTCGGCTGGCCCCATTTCATCTCGGCCACCGCGATGAACTGGTCGATCATGATCTGCGCCCCGTTGACGAAGTCGCCGAACTGCGCCTCCCACAGGACCAGCGTCATCGGATCGCCGACGCTATATCCGAACTCAAAGCCCATCACGGCATATTCGGAAAGCGAACTGTCGAAGACGTCGAAGCGGGCCTGGTCAGGCGCGAGGTTCTTCAGCGGATTGTAGACCTGGGCGGTTTCCGAATCGTAGAAGTCCAGGTGGCGCTGGCTGAAGGTGCCGCGCGAGGAGTCCTGGCCGGAAAGGCGCACGGGAGTGCCTTCCAGCACGAGGGTGCCGAAGGCAAGCGCTTCGCCAAAGGCCCAGTCGATGGGGCCGCCATCCAGCGCCTGGCTGCGCTTCTCGATGAAGGCCTTCAGTTTGGGGTGAAGGTTGAAGCCTTCCGGAAAGCTGGTGAGTCCGTCGATGACGCGTTCGAGCAGAGAGTGGTCGGCGGCGGTGCGCGGGCAGACGGTAGCGACACGGTCTGCATCGGCGACGCCAAGCTCCTGTACTTCATAACGCACGGCGTTCAGGCGAGCCTCTTCAAAGCCATCTTCCAGGCGTGCGGCCACGCGCTTGCGCATCTTATCCACTTCCTCGGGCGTGATGACGCCTTCGCGGACCAGCCGCGCCGAGTAAATGCGGCTGGGAGCGGGATGGTCTTTAATGTTGCGGTAAAGGATGGGCTGCGTGAAGCTGGGATCGTCGCCTTCGTTGTGTCCGTGGCGGCGGTAGCAGAACATGTCGATGACGACGTCTTTCTTGAATTGCTGCCGGTAGTCGAAGGCGATCTCCACGGCGCGGATGCAGGCGTCCGGATCATCGCCATTGACGTGGAAAATGGGAGCCTGCACGGTGCGCGCGACGTCTGTGCAGTAGGGCGAGGAGCGCGCTTCATCGGGCGAAGTGGTGAAGCCGATCTGATTGTTGATGATGATGTGGATGGTGCCGCCGGTGTGGTAGCCGTCCAGTTGAGAAAGATTCAGCGTCTCGGCCACCACTCCCTGCCCGGCAAAGGCGCCGTCGCCGTGGATCAGTACGGGGATCACGCGCGCCCGTGCGGTGTCACCCAGGCGGTCCTGCTTCGGACGCACGATGCCTTCCACCACCGGGTCCACGGCTTCCAGATGCGACGGGTTCGGGGCAACCGAAACCAGGATGTCGCGGCCGGAAGGCGAGCGGTGAATGCCGGTGGCGCCCATGTGATACTTCACGTCACCGGAGCCCTGGCTGGAGTTGGGATCCGGATGGCCTTCAAATTCCGAGAAGATCTGGCTCAGCGGCTTGCCTACCACGTTGGCAAGCACGTTCAACCTGCCCCGGTGCGCCATGCCGATGACTACTTCATGAACGTTCCAGGCGGCGGCGCGGTCCAGCAGCTCATCAAGCATCGCGATCACCGTCTCGGCGCCTTCCAGCGAAAAGCGCTTCTGGCCGACAAACCGTGAATGGAGAAAGACCTCAAACTGCTCGGAGGCGATCAGCCGCTCCAGGTTCTGGATGCGGTCCTGCGGCGGGATGGGCCAGCTGTTTGCTTCCGGTTCCATGCGCCGTTGCAGCCAGCTTTTCTGCTCCGGGTGCTGGATGTTCATGTATTCGGAGCCGATTTTTCCGCAGTAGGTGGTACGCAGCGTTTCCAGGATTTCCCGCAGCGTGGCGATGGGTTTCGGAGCAGCTTCGCCGGTGGCGGAGCCCAGAGTGCCGGTAAGGAACTCCCGGTCCAGGTCCCAGATGGTCAGTCCGTAGGTGGCCGGGTCGAGCTCGGGATGATAGCTGGGTTCGCTGCCCAAGGGGTCAAGTTCGGCGATCAGGTGGCCGCGCACGCGATAGGCGTTGATGAGCTGAAGAACGGCCGCCTCTTTGGCGATTTCACTGTGGCGTGAGGTTGTGCCGGGCAGCGCCGGGACACGATCCGGCTCCCAACGCACCGGCTGGTGCGGCATGCGCAGGCTGGAGAAAATCTGCTCGTAGAAATTGTCGGCTCCTTGCAGCAGATCCTGGAGCCGCCCCAGAAACATGCCCGATTCGGCGCCCTGGATGACGCGGTGGTCATAGGTGCAGGTGATGTTCATGACCTTGGAGAGCCCGAGCATGGCCAGCGTGTCCGGGCTGGCGCCCTGGAACTCGGCCGGGTAGTCGATGGCGCCGGCGGCGATGATGCATCCCTGGCCGGGCATTAGGCGCGGCACCGAACCCACGGTGCCTACTGTCCCAGGGTTGGTGAGCGAAATGGTTGTGCCCTGAAAATCTTCGAGAACCAGTTTGCCGCGGCGCGCACGCGCAACCAGATCGTCAAAAGCGGCCTGATAGCCTTCAAAATCGAGCGAGCCGGCGTTGTTGATGTTCGGCACCACCAGCGACCGGCTGGCCCCGCTGGTTTGAATATCCACGGCAATGCCGAGATTCACTTGCGGGTAAACCATGCGGAAAGCTTCTCCGCCGTTTTCCGCAAAGGCGTCGTTCAGGCTGGGAAAGGAACGCAATGCCTGGACAATGGCCCAGCCCAGCAAGTGCGAATAGGAGATCTTGCTCTTGCCGATCAGGGAGCGGTGCTGGTTGATGATGCGCCGGTTCTCTTCAATCACTTTCACCGGGATCACGCGCTGTGAAGTTGCGGTCGGGACGGCGAGACTGGCCTCCATGTTGGCCGCGATCCGCGCGGCCGCGCCGCGCAACGGCACCAGTTGCTGGCTCAGGCCGATGTCTACGGAGGGCGCCGCTTTGGCGGCTTCGGCAGCCGGCCTTGTGGCGGGAGGCTGAGGCGGCACGGCTGCCGGCGGAGCGGGCGGCGCCGGCTCGGTGTCGCCGTTGGTTTCAAAAACCTCCTTCCAGCTTTCATCCACCGCACGGCGGTCATGGAGATAGTTGCGATAAAGCTCTTCAGCGAGCCAGCTGTTGATATCCGGAGATGGGTCAGTCTTGTGCGGCATTGGGGTGATTCAGGCGGGAAATCGTCGCCCAGGACGAAATACTTGTCCCTCAGATCATCATAACGGTTGCGCGTCTCACGATGTCAGGCTCGGCGGTGCCGTCTCACTTCACCCAGTGCGCGCCTCAGATCGCCCAGGCTGATCGGCTTTGAAATGTAGTCATCCATGCCGGCGGCCAGGCAGCGCTCACGGTCACCGGACATGGCGTTGGCAGTCATGGCGATGATCGGCACGCGGCGGGAGGAGGCTTCCAACAGCCGGATTTCCCGTGTGATCTCGAACCCATCCATGCGCGGCGGGTTTACGTCCATGAAGATTACGTCGTAATCGGCCGCGGAAAACTTGCGCAACGCCTCCATTCCATCGGAGGCGACCTCGGCCGCGCAGCCCAGCTTTTCCAGGCATCGCGTCGCTACCCGCTGATTTACCAGATTGTCCTCCACGACCAGCACGCGGGGGTGCAAACCTGCACCCTGGGAACCCTTACCGGTAGCCGGTGGCGGTTGTTCAACCGGCGCCACGCCGGCCTGCCGGCGGATTCTTGCCAGCGCCTGCCTCAGCAAAGACGGACGGACCGGTTTGCCGATGCGCTCCACCATTGCCCCACCGTTTAACTCCGGACGGCTTGCCCGCTGCCTTATCGAGGAGATGAGGACCAGTCCCGTGGAAGGACTCCTGATCCAATCGCTGGTTTCCCAGGTTCCATTCTCGAGCAGGTCCTGATCCATGATCACAAGATCCGCGGAATTCCGCAGGCGGAAGCATTCCTCCAGGTTTGCGGCCGCGATAGGATCCGTCCCCCAGGCCCGCAGATAATTCATCAAGAGCCGGGAGCGGATCGGATTCGCTGAAGCTCTACGACAAGTTCAGCCTGATTCTACGGATCGAGACCACGGTTAACGATCTCACCTTCTTCAAGCACTACCGCGAGGTAGAACATCGCGACGGCACCAAGGAAACCAAATGG
>VFZE01000069.1 GCA_016871315.1 Acidimicrobiia bacterium
TTCATCACCCGCTCCATCTCTCTGACAGGCCAAGGGTTGTTTATTGTCTTCACAACCCCTTCTGTCGTCAGTTCGAAGCGGACAATTCACGTGTCAACTCCACCGGACAACTCACATGCTATTAACATGGACTTCCATAACTTCATTTCCACAACTTTCAGAGCGCGGTCCGGCTTCCAGTCGGCGGCGGAAACCGGACCTCACCTGTCTTCCGCAAAGCGCGATAATGGTTCCAACCATGCTGCGCACGATCCGCGAGCAGATTGACACTATCTTTCGCGAAGATCCCGCCGCCAAGAGCGTGCTGGAGATCGTGCTCTGCTACCCCGGTTTTCATGCCATTCTCTGGCATCGCCTGGCCCACAAGCTGTACCGCGCCGGCGTACCTCTCGTTCCGCGCGTCATCTCTCAGATCAGCCGCGCGCTCACGGGGATCGAGATTCACCCCGGCGCGCGCATCGGCCGCCGCTTCTTCATCGACCATGGCATGGGCGTCGTCATCGGGGAAACCACCGAGATCGGCGATGATGTGCTGCTCTACCAGGGCGTGACGCTCGGCGGAACGGGCAAGGAAAAAGGCAAACGCCATCCCACCCTCGGCGACGGCGTTGTCGTCGGCACGGGCGCCAAGATCCTCGGCAACATTCTCATCGGCGAACACGTGAAAGTCGGCGCCGGATCGGTGGTGGTCAATTCCGTGCCGGCCAACTCCACGGTGGTTGGCGTTCCGGGCCGCGTTGTGCGCATGCGCGGCGTCCATGAAGGCGAGCAGCTCGAACACGGCAAACTGCCCGATCCCGAGTTGCAGGAAATCGAGGATCTGAAAAAGCGTGTCGGCGAATTGGAATCGCAAATCCGGCTGCTGCTCGAAGGCGAGCTGGCCCGGAGGCGCGGCTAGTGCGCCTGCTCGCCGCGTTCCTGCTCCTGCTCGGCTTCCTGTCCGCGGAAACCTACACCTACTGGATCGAGCCTTGTGCGGACAACGGCACCACATGCCGGAGTGAAGATGCGGATTTAGCGCAATGGGCGCTGCGCGCATGGCAGAGTGCTTCAAGCGGAGAGCTCCGTTTCGAAAAGACCGGCCGCATGGAACAGGCGCAGCTGCGGTTTCACTGGGCGGTAGGCCGCGGGGGACTCTACGGGGAAGCGCGGCCGATCCTGGTCAACGGCCGCCGCGGAGCCGAGATCCATGTCCGCCCTGACCTTGCCCACCTGGGCAAGGAGATGGCCGCTATCGGCCAGCGCGACCCGCTGTTCCGGGAGACCATCGTCTATTTGACTTGTCTCCACGAGTCCGGCCACGCCATTGGGCTCGCCCACACCGCGGCCTTCGGCGACATCATGTACAGCTTCCAGCACGGCGGCGACATCGTAGAGTACTTCATGCGCTACCGCCGCAAGCTCGCCGCGCGAGACGATATCCGCCGGAACTCAGGAATCTCCGCCGAGGATCAAGCCGCTCTGCGGACTCTGTTCACCTCGAAGCGCCCATGATACGTTCCAGCGCGGCCTTGGCCCGCTCCAGCACGGCGCCCGGCGCCGGATCTTCCACTTTCACCACCTCCATGAGCCCGCGTCCGAATGGATGCCACCGTGCGAACATGCGCTCGGAAACATGACCGGCAAAGATGGTCACCAGCGGCACGCCGCAACAGGCGGCAACATGCTGGCCGGAGGAGTCATACCCCACGTACATCCGCGCGCGGGCAATGGCGGCCGCAAACGGCGCGAACGCGCCCTGAAACGTTCTCACCTGACCGCTCCGCGCCCCGCATTGCGCAATCGCCCGAAGCACGCGCTCGGATTCTTCCCTTCCCGCGCCCTGATCCACTAACAGCTCCAGCCCCGCTCTCACCAGATGCCGGATCAACTCCGCCTCGAACGGGTCTGCAATCCGCTTGGCCGGGTTTTCGCCCACGCCCAGGCTGACGCAAACCAGATCCGGATCCTTGGTAGCCGGTTCGCATTCGGGCGCCAGAAAACTCTCCGCCTCGACGCCAAAAACTCCCTCCACCCACCGGCGCGCCAGTGCGCCCAGCGGCTCCTTTCCATCGGCGCCAAAGGAGCGGCTCTCGAAAAAGAAATAATCCTCTTCCTCGCAGACAGGCAACAACCCGAGTTGCGTCAGCCTGGAGTCCGGATCGATCACCACTCCTCGCGGCTTCAGCTTATCCCGCAACTCCAGACCCGCTTCCAGCTTCTGCCTCAGCGTCCCGCCGCGCGAGTAACCGACTTCCAGGTGACTGATTCGCGGGTCGGCGGAAAACAGCTCATACGCCTTGGACGAACCGGCGAAATGAATCGTGGCGTTCGGGAAACGCTTCTTCGCCGCGTCCAGCATCACGCTGGTCACGGCGACGTCGGCACCTAAAGTGACGCGCGAGAGAACATAAACATCACGCACCGAGGCGGCGTTTCCCGCGTACTTTTTCGGTGGGCGGATGCGTTCGTACCGCTCACGCAAACGCCCGGCGTTGAACTGAGGCAATGCATGCTCGATGGCTTCGCTCAACAACTCCGCGTAACGGGCGCAGTAGGAAGGCTCGAAGGAGTCCGACAGAGGCTCGACCAGATCGCGAAACAGAGCCAAGCTGCCGGCTTCCTCAGAGGTTTGCCGCAGCAGTTGCCGCCAGACAGCATTCGGAGGTTTCTCACCGCTCCGGCACGCATCTAAAACCTCCCGCGCGAGGCTGCCCGGCGATTGGCTCACAAGGGATTCCCCGCTTCTTCTAATGTCCGGCCGGAGCCGGCTCCTTGATCACGGGAGGCTTTACGCCCTCAGGCACCGGAACCAGCATCTGCTCCTTCCGCAGGATGAGCGCGGAGGTTTCATAAGCAGCCAGCTCGAACCCGTGGCCGTGAGTGATGGCGTCGGTGGGACAGGCTTCCACGCAGTAGCCACAAAAAATGCAGCGATTGTAGTCGATGTTGTAAACCGAGGCGTAGCGTTCCCCACCGCTGATGCGAACCCTGTCGGTGTTCTCCTCGGCCGCGATGTAGATGCAGTCGGCCGGGCAAGCAGCCGCGCATAGGAAGCAGGCGACGCACTTCTCCAGTCCGTACTCATCCCGCTCCAACACGTGACGGCCCCGGAACCGCTCCTGAAACTTCGGCGGCGCGTCCGGATAGTCCTCGGTCACCGTGGGCGACAACATCTCTTTCAGGGTGATGCTCAACCCTTTCGCTATGGCCGACGCCGAACCTATCACTTCATCAATCATCGATTCCGTCTTTCCTCCGGCTCCGCACGGGAGCCTAATTCCTCGACCCTCAACCAGCTTTCCAACTGGGCACATCTTCATTGGGCCGGAAGATCTCCGTCGAAAGCCGCCTGCCGAGCGATTCCATGTCGGCCTTGGAGAAGCCATCCCAACCCATCGCCACTTTGCCGTTTGTCTCCACCAGGAAGATCGACGGCACGTGCGAGATACCGTATTCATTGCTCGCCGGGTAACCTTTGGATGACTCATCCATCAGCATCGGGAAGCTGAGCCCGAACTCCCCGGCAAACTCCTTTGTGTCGCGCGCGCCGTCCTGCGAGACGCCGAACACGCGCGCATCGCCCTTGGATGGGGACTGATACAGCCGCTCCAGAAACGGTAGGGCGTACTGACACACCGGACAGGTGTTCTTATAAAAGACCAACACAGCCGGTCCTTCTTTTAGAACATTGTTCAGCGTGTGTGTTTTGCCGTCCAGTCCGGCCAGCTCGAATTCCGGCGCCACTTGCCCGGATTCGAGCAGTTTTCTCTGCACTCGCGGCACTAGGACCAGTGTACCAATCCTTAAAGCCGTTTCCGTAATTGCCGCGCGGCCATCAGCACCGGATCCCAAACCGGCGCGAACGGAGGTGCGTATGCCAGATCCAGCTGCGAGAAATCCTCCAGGCTCATCCGGGCATGCAACGCCGTCGCGATGACGTTGATCCTGCCCGCCACTGCCTGCTCGCCCACGACGCAGCCGCCTAGCAGCCGTCCACTCGCGCGGTCCGCCACCAGTTCCACCTCTACCGGTCTCCCCCGGAAGTAACGTGCGCGATCACGCGATTTCGTCCACACCGATACAGGCTGGAGTCCCTCCCGCCGCGCTTGCGCCGCCGATAGTCCGGTAATTGCCACACCCAACCCGCACACCCGCACGATCGAGGTTCCCACTACGCCGGGGAATCGCTCCCGCGCACCCGCCGCGCAGGCACCGGCAACCCGCCCCATCTTGTTTGCGGTAGTCCCCAGTGGAATCCAGCAATGCCGTCCAGTTACCAGGTGCATGCTCTCGGCGCAATCTCCGGCTGCGTAGATTCCGCCGAGGCTCGTCTCCATCCGATCGTTTACGCGGATCGCGCCGCTCTGTCCCAACTCTGCCCCGGCTGCCCGTGCAAGATCCACATTCGGCTTCAATCCGCTGGCGAGCACCACCAGGTCCGCCTTTTCATCATCCACACCGCCTTCCGTGATGCTCTTCACTGCATAGCCCAGGCGGAGATCCACACCGAACCAGTCCAAGTGAGTGGCGATCCGCCGCGTCAATTCGCTGTCCTCGCGCTGCAACAAGTCTGCTCCGCGCTCCAGCAACATCACCCGCCAGCCGTAGGTGCGCAACGCTTCGGCCGCCTCCAGTCCGATATAGCCACCTCCGATCACGGCTGCACGCCTCGGCTTAACCCGCTCCAACTGTTGTTTGAGCCGGACCGCCTCCGCCGGCGTGTTCATCGAATAAACAAGCGGCAGGGTGGAGCCGGGGATTGCTTGTCTGTCTTGACGGGCCCCCGTGGCGATCACCAGCTTTTCGTACGTAACATGTTCGCCGGATGCCAGCTCCAACCGCCGCCTGGCGTGCTGGATTTCCTTCACTTCCGCCCGAGTGCGCACTTCGATCCTGCGCTCCCGCGAGAAATAGGCGGCGTCGTAAACCACCAGATCCCGCCAATCCCCGACGCGCCCCGCCACGAAATAAGGCAACCCGCAAGCGGCATAGGACACGCTGTCGGATTTTTCCAGGACAACGATCTCCAGGCGCGGATCCAGACGGCGCGCCCGCGAAGCGGCGCTCAATCCGGCCGCCACGCCGCCGATCACAGCCAGCCGCATCAGCGTTCCCGGCCGCCGCTTTCAATAAAGCTCAAGATATCGAACTTGCTGATTTCACGCCCGGGAAAGAAACTGTTCACGGCGTCCTGTTCATCGGCGAACAGTTCAAACACCGTGGTTAGCTTGGTAAGCAGCAGCAGTTCGATATTCCGCTTATTCAGACTCAGCAGCTTCAGTGCGCCGCCCGCCTTGCGCAAGGTGGTGAAACAGATCACCAGCCCGCCCAGCCCGGTACTGTCGATGTAATCCACCTGCTTCAGGTCCAGAATCACCTTCACCTGACCGGCTTCGGCCATTTCCCGCAACCTCTCCCTCAAGATGGTGGCTTCCGGGCCCACCGTCAGCCGCCCTTTCAGACTCAGGATCTGGATGCCTTCGATTTCCTTCTGCTTCAGCTCAAGCGCCATGACCTGATTCTAGCCTCCCGCCGCCGCGCAAACCAGCTTCCTGCCGGACCAGCGGCTCCTCGGCGGCGCGGCCTCCGGCGGCCGGAAACTGCACCAGAAACCGGCTCCCCACTCCCGGCGTGCTCTCCACGTTGATTTTCGCTCCGTGCGCCTTGGCGATCCAGGCGGCGAAGCTCAGTCCCAGCCCCAATCCACGTTCCGGGTCAACGTTTCCGTCCGGCACGCGAAAGAATCGCTCAAAAATGTTCGGGATGTGTTCCGGCGCGATGCCGCGCCCAGTATCTTCGACGGAAAACTCCACGCGGTCCCCTCTGGTCTGCACGATCACCTCGACGCGGCCGCCGGTCCCCGTGTATTTCAGCGCGTTGGAGATCAGATTGGAAACCAGCCGCTCCAGCTGGATCTTGTCCCCCTTGATCATGCTCCGTGGGCTCAATTGCCACTCCAGTTGGATGCGCTGCACGTCGGCCGGCAATTCGAAATGGTCTACCACGCTACGCACCACCTCACTCAGATCCAGCACATCCCGCGCCAGCGTCACCTGTCCTGATTCGGCCTGGCTCAGATGCAGCAATGTCCGGACCACCTGCGTCAGCCGGTCCACGCTCTCGATCGCGGTGACCATTGCCTCGCGGTACTGCTCAATCGTGCGCGCGGAGATCATCGCCACTTCCAGCTCCCCGCGCACCGCGGTCAGCGGAGTTCGCAACTCATGCGACACATCGATGGAAAACTGCCGGATCTGGTTGAACGAACTCTGCAGCCGGTCCACCATGCCATTGAAAGCATCGATCAGATGATCCAGCTCATCCTCGGCCCCACGCCGCCGGATCCGCAGCCCCAGATTCTGCCCGGTGATCGATTGCGCCGCCTGGGCCACATCGTTCAGCGGACTCAGCGCCCGTCCAGCCATCAGCCAGCCCAACAGGCACGTGGCCAGGATCAGCAACGGCACAATCGCGAAGTAGCGCTTGGTGAATTGACCGAGAATCCGTTCATTGGTGTCCAACGCACGTCCGATCGTCAGCAGAAACTGATCCTTGCCGTCCACCAACACCGCCGAGCGCACCAGGTAGCTCACTCCATCCTGATCCTTCCGCACGCGCCACACGGGTTGGCCCGTCTTCATCATGGACTTCAGCTCTTGTTTGGATTCGATCCCCATGTAACTGTAGGCGTCAGACACCTCCAGCACACGCCCTTCGGCATCGCTCAGCAAAAAGACCCGCCGCAGCCGCTGCACGATGAACGCTTCCTCGGTGTCATCGGGATCATACCGCCAGGAGGGCCGCCCGCCATCCAGCACCAGGTAACCCTTCACCGCCGCCCATTCCTCGTTCAGGATCGCCGCCGTGTTGTCTTGCAAGCTGTTATCCAGCGTTTGCCGGAACAAGGCTCCCACCACCAGCAGCAGCACCGTGAAGATAATGACGTAGCTGAATGTCAGCCGAAGCCGAAGGCCCAGAACACGGCTTTTACCTGCTCCCGCCTTCCCCATTCCCGCCTACGCTTCCGCCGGCGCGCCCTTCTCCGGAGCGTCCAGCATGTAACCAACTCCCCGCACGGTCTGGATCATCTTCAACGGATACCGGTCGTCGATCTTGCTTCGAAGGTGCCGGATGTAGACGTCGACGATATTCGTCAGTCCGTCGTATTCCACATCCCAGACGTGCTCCACAATCATCGTGCGGCTCAGCGGACGTCCGGGATTGCGCATCATGTACTCGAGAATGCTGAACTCCTTCGGCGCCAGTTCAATCATCTCGCCCGAACGCGTCACCTTCCGCCGGATGCAATCAAGCACCAGATCACCCACCTGGAGCTTTTCCGGCGTCGGCTGGCCGCGCCGCAGCATGGCCCTCACCCGCGCCAGCAACTCCACAAAGGCGAACGGTTTCACCATGTAGTCGTCGGCGCCCTGCTCCAGCCCCTTCACCCGATCATCCACGGCGTCGCGCGCGCTCAAGATCAGCACCGGCGGACTCGATTTCCTGTTCCGGATCTTCTTCAATAGATCCAACCCGTCAATATCGGGCAGCATCAGGTCGAGAATGATCAGGTCGTATTCGGTGCCATACACCAACTCCAGCGCCTGCTTCCCGTCCCCTGCCACATCCACCGCGTAGCCGGAGCTTTCCAGTCCCCGCCTCGCGAAATCGGCGATTCGCGCCTCGTCTTCCACAACCAAGAGTCTCACAATTAGTTAAGATACCATTCCTCAACGACTGGTATCCGCTCCTGTTTGCCGTCTCTCTTTGATTCTATCTCGGCTCGTGACAATAATTGCAGTCGTTGCGCGCGCGATGCCTCACGTGGCAATCCATGCAGCCACCCATACTGATATCGTTCTCCTTCCACAACACGTCCCGGCTCGCCACCGGCCCATGGCAGGTTTCGCACTTTGCTCCCGCCTCCGCGTGCCGCCGGTGACTGAAATACACGTAGCTCGGAATCGCGTAAACCCTGGCCCACGGCACCTCCTGCTTGTTCTCCGCGTGCCGGGCGAGCCGCTTGATGCCATCCGACTCCGCGGCAAGCGTCTTATGGCAACCCATGCATGCAGAAGCCGGCGCGATTCCCATCATTTCTCCCGGGTCCGCATTCCGGTGGCAATTCCTGCAATCCAAACCCGCCGCGGCGTGCACACGGTGGCTGAAACCAATCGGCTGCACGACGGGCTCCCCTTTCTTCGGCTGGTTCTGGCTCCACATCAGGCCCGCCAGCAAGAACACCACCGCCAATTTCACAGATTGCCCTTTTTCATTTCTCCGGCCAGGTATTCACTGGCCCGCAAGGACAGCGCCAGAATCGTCAGGGTGGGATTTTGCGCGCCGCCGCTAACAAAGCTGCTGCCATCCACGACGAACAAGTTCCGGCAGTCATGGCTCTGATTGAATCCATTAAGCACTGACTTCTTCGCATCGCTGCCCATGCGGCACGTGCCCAGCTCGTGGATGCTTTCTCCCGGCGGCACCATTTGATCGTGCCGGGCGAGAACCTCAAACCCCGCGCCGCGGCACATCTGCTCGGCCATCTCCATAGAATCCTTCGCCATCGCCCGTTCATTGTCGCCGTAGCGATGCTCGATATGCAGCGCCGGGATTCCCCACTTGTCCTTCAACTCCCGGTTGATCCGCACGTGATTCTCGCGCCGCGGCAGAACCTCTCCCATCGTGGTCATCGAAAAGCCGGCACCCCGGGTTGCCTCCAGTTGCTCCAGCAACGGCGCGCCATAGAGAGGAAAGTATCTCGCCGAAGGGGAAGAGCCGCTGTGAAAGTCGTAAGTGTAGCCGCGCAGAAAGCCCTTTTCCCGCTTCTCCAAATTGCGAAATCTCGCGACGTAACCGGCGCCTCCCATCAAGTCCCTGCCGCCTCCGCCGCCGCGCCCCTCCGGCACCACGCAGATGATCACGTTCTTCACGTAGAACTGATCAAACAGGTAGCGCCCCAGCGCACCGCTGGAGTTGCCAAGCCCCGCCGGATGCTGACGCGCCGCCGAATTCAACAACAGCCGCGTCGATTCCAGACACGAGGCGGCGACAACCACCACGCGAGCCTTCACCTGATACTCCCGCCCGTTCCTGCGATCCAGATAGTAGACCCCGTCGGGGAGGCCTGTTTTGGTGTCCACGCTGATCTGGCGCGCCACGGCATTCGATACCAATCGCAGCTTACCGGTCTCCATCGCCTCCGGTAACAGAAGATTCACGGAGCTGGCCAGTGTTCCGGTGGCGCGGCGCGGACGCGTAGTCGGCACACCCAGCCGCCGGCAGGATTCGATGAAGCGCTTCACGCTGCCGGTATCGGGCGATTCATCGGAAATCAGCTTGCCGTCGGGCAGCTGCGCCAACCCTTCATTACGCCCTTGCACGCGGAACATCGGCTCCACGCGGTCATAGAACGGCGCCAAGTCGCGGTAGCTGACCGGCCAGTCCTCGCCAAAGCCGTCATGGGTGGCCGCCTTGAACTCGTAGTCGCTCAGCCGCCAACTGGCGCGGCCCCATCGCATGGTCTTGCCGCCAACCATCCGCATGCGCACCCAATAATAAGGCGCATCCTTGGGATATGTGTAGGGATTCTCCCGCTCATCGGCCCACATGTTCGCGTCGAACTCCGACGCCTGCGTGACGTGCGGAAACCGGCCCGGCTCCCCGAAACCCCGGTAAGGCAGATCATGCACCGCCACCAGCCGGCGGTCTTTCTCCAAGTCCACCATTGGCCCGGCATCCAGCATCAGGCAGTTTACGCCGAGCCGCGTCAGTGCCCAAGCCGCCATTCCCCCGCCGGCGCCCGAACCAATAATCACCACGTCGTGTCTGGTCTGATTCGCCATACGTCTACTCCAGCACCCGCCAGTAGTAATTCAAACCTGCCGCGCCGCGCCGGCCGCTGGCTACAGACCATTCCCGCGAATTCAGTGTCGCTTGCAGCGCCTCCTCCTTCACTGCCATCAGAAAGCGAGTCAGCTGGTCCGCGGAACCTGCCGCACTCCAGTCGCCTCGCAAAGGTTCCAACAAAGGAACCGTCTGTGGCTCGTCCAACTCCGCGAAGCTCTTTCCGTATCGTGACTTAGCCCGCCGGTTCAATTCATCCAGCCCCTTCCGGTACAGGCTTCCGCGCGAGACGGCCGATTTCGCCGCCAGAAAATCCAGAAACTCCGCCGCCGCTGCCTCCTCCGCTCCAGGCCGCCCACTCAAGCCCGGAACCAGCAGTGCACACAGCCGCTGGAGCGCGGCAAACTGCTCGCCCGTGAAAAAGGCCGGCACACCACTGCCGGCCGACTCCGGGCTGGAAGCCGTCACGGTTAATGTACCTCCAGCCTGCGGCGTTTGCGCTTGGGCGCCACCCTGTATCGCCGCCGCGGCCGGCATTCCCAGAATCGATTGAAGAACTCTTCTGCGCTTCATCCCTTGGTACGTTAGCACAGAAAAAAATCACGGCGGCTTTCACCGCCGTGATTCTCTCCTCCAGGGTTGTTCCGGAAATTGACCGCTAATGGAACAGTGCCGGTTCCATTCTGTTGGCTTGGTCGATCCAGCCGGCCACCATGCGCGGCGCCGGTGTCGCCTGGCACAGGTGCCGGTCCTCGTTCACCGCCTCCATGCGTGCGGCCAGGTTTTTTGCCTCGACCCCATACTCGTGCAACTTGCCGAGATGCTCCCCGCGGATTCCTTCCAACTGCTCGATCTTGTAAAAGGTCATTTTCATACCCGTTCCTGCTTCCCTACCGATCTCAATCATGAATACATCTTTATCTTATCAGACAACCTCTTTACCATCAAGTGTTTGGGGAGTCGTTACCGGCCTCCACGGGAGCCTCATTGCGCTGCTACCCCGCGAAACGCTACTCTGGTTAGTGCGACCGCAAAAATCTCATGCTTAAGCCGAAGACAGAAGTGCCGGAAGACTTCAACAACGTAGAAACCCAGGAATGGATAGAAGCCCTGGAACAGGTGATTGAAGAGGCGGGTCCGGACCGAGCCCGCTTTTTGCTGAACAAACTGGCTGACCGCGCCTGCCTGCTCGGCGTCAGTTCCCCGGTCAAACTCACCACCCCTTATGTCAACACCATTCCCGTGGAGGAGGAAGTTCCCTTCCCCGGCAACCGCGCCATTGAGCGCCGCATCAAGAGCCTGACACGCTGGAACGCGATGGCGATGGTCGTGCGCGCCAACAAGTACGACGACGGCATTGGCGGACACATCTCCACCTACGCCTCCCTGGCCACTCTCACCGAGGTCGGATTCAACCATTTCTTCCGCGCCAGCTATGGCGACCAGTCCGGCGACTTCATCTATTTCCAGGGTCACGCCTCGCCCGGCGTCTACGCCCGCGCCTACCTGGAAGGCCGCCTCCGTGAAAAGCACCTGGAAAACTTCCGCCACGAGCTGCGCGAGGAGGCGGGCCTGTCTTCCTATCCGCATCCCTGGCTGATGCCGGACTTTTGGAACTTTCCCACCGTTTCCATGGGGCTTGGACCGCTGAACTCCATCTATCAGGCCCGCTTCATGCGCTACTTGGAGAACCGCAGCCTCATCCCCGTTACCAACCGCAAGATCTGGGCCTTTGTCGGCGACGGCGAATCCGACGAGCCGGAGACGCTCGGCTCCATCACGCTCGCCTCGCGGGAGCGCCTGGACAATCTCGTCTGGGTGGTCAACTGCAACCTGCAGCGGCTTGACGGACCGGTGCGCGGGAATGCGAGCATTATTCAGGAACTGGAGGGCATCTTCCGCGGCGCCGGCTGGAACGTGATCAAAGTGCTTTGGGGCGATGACTGGGACCGTCTGCTGGCCAAGGACAAATCCGGCCTGCTGCTGAAGCGGATGGGCGAATGCGTCGACGGCGAATTCCAGAACTTCAAGGTCAAGGGCGGCGCCTATATCCGCAAGGAATTCTTCGGAAAATATCCCGAATTGCTCGAGTTGGTTTCCGACTTGACCGACGAGCAGCTGGCCAAGCTCCGCCGCGGCGGCCACGACCCGGCCAAGGTCTACAACGCCTACAAGCGCGCCGTGGAGACAAAGGGGCAGCCCACCGTCATCCTAGCCAAGACGGTGAAGGGCTACGGTCAAGGCGAAGCAGGCGAAGGCCGCAACGTCACGCACCAGCAAAAGAAGCTGAACGAGCAGGAGACCGAATACTTCCGCCGCCGCTTCGACATCCCCATATCGGATGAGACCGCGCAATCGCTTTCTTTCTTCCGCCCGGCCGGGGACACGCCCGAGATGCAGTACATGCACGAAAGGCGCAAACAGCTCGGCGGCTACATGCCCAAGCGTAATCCCAGGCCCATCACGCTCAAGGCGCCTTCACTGGATCTATTCGCCGACGTCACCGCCGGCTCCGGCGGCCGCCCGGCGATGACCACCTCCGGCTTAGTCAGCATGCTGCGCAACATGCTGAAGGATGAAGCGCTCGGCAAATATATCGTACCCATCATCCCCGACGAAGCCCGCACCTTCGGCATGGAATCGCTGTTCCGGCAATGCGGCATCTATGCCAGCCAGGGCCAGCTCTACAAACCGGTCGACTCCGACATGTTCCTCTACTACAGGGAAGCCAAGGACGGCCAGATTCTGGAAGAGGGCATCACCGAAGCGGGCTCGATGGCCAGTTTCACCGCCGCCGGCACGGCCTATTCTACTTATGGCGTGCCGATGATTCCCTTCTTCATCTACTATTCGATGTTCGGCTTCCAGCGCATCGGCGACCTGGTTTGGGCCTTCGCCGATTCGCGCGGCAAGGGCTTCCTCATGGGCGGCACGGCCGGACGGACGACGCTCAACGGTGAAGGGCTTCAGCATCAGGACGGCCACTCGCATGTGCTGGCCTCTACCATCCCCACGTGCCTCACCTACGATCCTGCCTACGCGTACGAGATCGCTGTCATCGTGCAGGACGGCATCCGCCGGATGTACGAACTCGACGAGAGCATCTTCTACTACGTGACCATCTACAACGAGTTCTACGAGCAGCCGGCGATGCCGGAAGGCTGCCAGGAAGGCATCCTGAAGGGTATGTACAAGTACAAGGCCTCGGAATCCGGCAAGGCCGCCGCTCAGCTGTTCGGCAGCGGTCCGATTCTTAACGAAGCGTTGCGCGCCCAGCAAATCCTCGCCGAACGCTTCCATGTGCCCACCGACGTCTGGAGTGTCACCAGCTACAACATCCTTCGCCGCGAGGCGCTGGAAGTAGAGCGCTGGAATCGTCTCCATCCCGCAGAGGAGCCCCGGCGGCCCTGGCTGTGGGACGCCCTGCATGGAAACGACGGCCCCATCATCGCCGCTTCCGACTACATGAAAATCGTGCCCGATCAGATCGCGCCCTGGCTGCATGGGCGGCTGGTTTCTCTTGGCTGCGACGGATTCGGCCGCAGCGAAAGCCGGGAAAACCTCCGCAGGTTCTTCGAGGTGAACGCGGAATCGATCGTTTGCGCGACGCTCAGCCGCCTGGCCCGCGAAGGCAAGTTCGACGCCGGGCGCGCCAAGCAGGCCTATATCGACTTCGGGCTGGATACGGATACAGCCGACCCGGCCACTCGTTAATTCAGGAACGAATCAAAGAACCCGCGTAGCTGCAAGTATGCGGGTCCCAGAGTGACCAACAGCACGCTCGGAAAGATCAGGAAGAAGACCGGGATGACCAGCTTCACGCCCAGCTTCCGCGCCGACTCCTGCGCCTTCTGTCTCATGCGCGTCCGCAGGTAGCGGGCGTGCGTGCGCAGCGCGGGCCCGAGGCTGGTGCCAAAGCGCTCCCCGTCGATGAGCAGCGCCGCCAGCCGGATCATTTCGTCTTCACCGCTGCGCTCTCCCAGTCTCCGTAGCGCCTCGCTGCGGCTGGTGCCGGCCCCCATCTCCAGATAGCACAAGGACAGCTCCGCACTCAGCTCCGGGTACAAGCTGCGCAGACTCGATGCTGTATCCCGCATCGCCTGATCCAGTGACTGACCTGCCTCCAGCGCCAGCACGAGCAGATCCAGCGCCGCGGGCACCGCACGTCTCACCCGGTTCGCCCGCGCTTTCACTTGAAACTCCACCAGGCGCGACGGCAGCATGTAGCCGATGCCGGCGCCGCAAACCAGCGCCAGCAGGGCGTCGGAGAAGCCGTCCCCTCGCATGCCACCGGCCCAGCCCAGCAAAGTGGCCAGCGTCAGGCCGATCGACACTTGCACGCCGCGGAAGATCAGTGGCGCCGACGGCTTCCGGTATCCAGCGCGGAACAGCTGCTTGCGCAGAGGTTCATCCGTCTTGCCCGGCCGTGATACCCGCCGCCCGATCTCCACCAGAGTGACTTGCACCCAGGCAGTTGTGGGAGAATCCGGTCTTGCCGCGGCGGACGGCGCCACCGCCTCCGGCTTTATGCGCATCCATGCATAACCCACACCCGCCACCAAGGCCATGACTGCGGCGAAGAACCCGAAAACCAGCAGTGTCATATTTTGATGTCCACCAGCTTGCGGATCACGAAGTGCGCCGCCACCAGGCAGCCGACCGCCGCCAGGATCATGTTCTTGCCCGACGGATGGTTCCACAGCACTGCCATGTGCGTCGGATTTACAATCATCATCATCGAAGCGATCGCCACCGGCAACACAGTGAGAATCAGGCCTGTGGTTCTGCCGTGAGCGGCGATGGCGCGGATCTCGCCCTTCAATGCCGCGGACTCGCGCATGTTTTCCGCCAAACGCGCAAGGACTTCATGCAAACGTCCGCCCGTCCGGCTTTGCAACTGGATCGAGGCCGCGAAGATTCTCACCTCCTGGATCGGCACCCGCACGGCCAGATTATCCAGCGCCTGCTCCCAGCTCAGCCCCAGATTCCGCTCATCCACTGTCTTGCGGATTTCCGTCGAAACCGGAGGTCTACCTTCACGCGCCAAAAGCTCCAGCCCACCGGCCAGCGAGTTGCCCGCCCGCAACGCCCTCGCCAAGGTGTCCATCGAGTCAGGGAACTGTTGCTCAAACTCCAATAGCAGTTTGGTCCGCCGCCGCATGATCATCAGGTAGGGGCTGACACCAGCCGCCAAGCCCGCGATCAAGGCGCCGATTTCCGGAATCCAGCTGATCCGGTGCAGGATGGCCCACGACGCCGCCCCTGCCAGCAGCATCGCCAGCGTCAAGCGTCCCACCGACCAGTCCGATCCCGACTCGGCCAGGTGCCTTTTTACGATCTCAATCCCGTTCATCCGTGCCAACAGCCGGTCCCAGAAGGAAATCGTGCTCAGCGTCTCTTCTTTCAACAGCAGTGTCCTGTCCAGCGAGAAAATCGAATCGTAGCTGACCTCTATCTCCGGGGTTGCCGTCTCCGGATGTCCGGTGAAGTAGTTCTTCCCCAGCACCAGAACCGCGGTTGCGGCTCCAAACGCCACCAGGAAAATCAGGACAAGCGCCAGCAGCAACATGTTTGCGCCTCGCCTATTGCAGCAGCGGAGCCAGTTGCGTCGTCTGCGGCGCGCAACCGGCCTGAGAAGCGGCCGGAGATAAGGCCGGCCGTGGGGCGGCGGCGCGCGGTGCCGTGCTGGAGCTGTTTCTTGTGCTGGAATCACGCACAACTTTCTGGAACGCCACCGATGAGCCACCCACCCGTTCCTGATCCGCGGGATTACGCAACGTCAACCGGATCCTGGATGCCGCATCGGCCAGACCCAGCACATTGGCATCGGCGGGCGTCGCCAGCAATGTCACCACCGGAAGCGCTGGCTTGCCCGGAGCGGTTTCCGGACTCAGATCCACTTTCAGAACGGCGACGTTTTCAAGAATCGTCTTCAACTGGTGATCGATGCCGCCACGCGAGTGAACCGCCTGAACATCCACCTTGTGCCCTTGCTTCAGCATCCGCAGAACGCCGCTGGAATCTCCCACCTGAACCGAAATCGCCCGCATGCCCTTCGGAATCCCCAGGTTCGGCAGCTCCTCCGGGGCCAGCGGAACAGCCGTTATCCTCCCTTTATTGGATGGCTCGGCCTCTGTCCGCGCCGACATCCGGCTCACTAGCAGGCTGTAGAAAATTCCCGTCGCGATAACTGCCACAATAAACGCGATCGCCAACAAAGGAAAGAGGTTCTTCTTCATTCTGCCTCCCGTGCCCGGCGAATGGACGGGCCGATTCATTTCACCGCTCCCCCTTAATCGGGCGAATCCGGACAATGCTTTATACAAAATGTCCTGGAATGAGATTAAACTCCCCGCCGGTTGCCGTACAGGATCACGTGGAGCCGCGGTGTAAACCGGTAGCCCTCCCGCTTGCACGCCTCGCTTAGCCATCCGGAGCGTTCCCTCAACGTCTCGGCGTCCACACCCTCCGGCATCAGCACCACGCGATCCGGGGCAGCCCCCACTTCGGCCGCCATTTCCCTAACCTCTTCCAGATCTTCCGGTTCCACGACCACGAACTTCAGCTGATACGCGCACAGCCCCATCAGGCGCTTCACCACCGCTGGCTTCCACCGCAGCCGCTCGTGCTGCCCCGCCCAGCGTCCCCCGTCACGCTCAAGCGGCGTCGAGTTGGCCAGTTTCGGACTGATACTCATCAGGTCGCAGTCGACCTCGGCGAAAACGGTTCCGGCTGTCTCGATCGTGATGTGTTCGCCCGCTGCCCTCAAACGCCTGGTGAGTTCGACGATCTCCGGCGCGATCATCGGCTCGCCGCCCGTCACCACCGTGTAGCCGGTGGAGTTCGCCCTCGCATACGCGGCGATCTCCTCCAAGGTTTTCTCCTCCCCCTCCGGCGCCCAACTCGTGTACGGCGTATCGCACCAGTGGCAGCGCAGATTGCACCCGGACGTTCGCACGAACACCGAAGGAACGCCCACCAGCGTCCCCTCCCCCTGAATCGAATAGAACATCTCGGCGATCTTCATCGAGGATACTCCAGCGGATCCACCAGCCCTGCCTCCTTGAACCCCTTGCGCCGCAGCAGGCAGCTATCGCAGGCCCCGCACGGCCTTCCCTCGCCTGCCGGATCATAGCAGGAGTGTGTCAAGGAAAAATCCACTCCCAGTTCCGCCCCCAGCCGGATAATCCCCGCTTTGGTCAGCCGGATCAGCGGCGAATGAACCTTCAGCCGCGTCCGGCCCTCCACGCCAGCCTTCGTCGCCAGGTTCGCCATCCGCTCAAACGCCTCGATGTACAACGGCCGGCAGTCCGGATAGCCGGAATAATCGATCGCGTTCACACCGATAAAAATATCGGATGCCTCCAGCACTTCCGCCCACGCCAGCGCATAGCTCAAAAAAATCGTGTTCCGCGCCGGAACATAGGTTACCGGAATGCCCGCGTCCATCTCCTCCAGGCTGCGATGCTTGGGCACTTCGATCGCCGAGGTCAGCGCCGAACCGCCCATCTGCCGCAAATCGATCGCCACCGTCACATGCTCCACCGCTCCCAGCCGTGCCGCCACGCGAGCCGCCGCGTGAAGCTCCAAACGGTGCCGCTGCCCGTAGTCAAACGACAGTGCATGGCAGAAGTATCCGTCTCGCCGCGCCACTGCCAGCACGGTGGCCGAATCGAGGCCCCCGCTGAGCAGGCATACCGCGCGTGGCCCTGTCTCAGGCATATTCGGTCCGCGGCAACATCCATGCCAACAGGAATCCCACCGCGGGAAACAGCGCCAGCGCCGCCAGTGCGTAGTGCATCGTAATCTGGTCCGACACCCACCCGGTCAGTGGAATGAAGATCATCCCGCTCATGCCCCAAGCGAAACCCATCATCAGCGCCGACACCGTCGCCGTCTGTCCCGGAGCCAGATCCTGCGCCATCACCACGTTCACCGGAATCGTGAACAGCAGCACCAGCCCGCCCGCAAACAGCCCCGCCAGCGACATCCATCCGCTCCCGAAAAAGAACAGCGCCAGAAACGGGATGCAACCGAGAAACGAAATCATGATCACCTTGCGCCCGCCCAGCTTGTCCGAAAGGTGGCCGCCGAGAAAGCCTCCCAGCGCGCCGCAGGTCAGATAGGCCGACAGCACGTAGTTGGCCTTGGTCACGGGAAACCCGCGCTCCAGGCTCAGGTACAGGGGCACGAATTGCGCATAAGTTACCTGCACCACGGATCGTATAAACACGCAGAAGTAGAGCAGCGTCAGCGGACGCCACACGGCTTTCAGCGGGGCCAGGTCCAGACGCTTGTTTTGCTGCGGCGCCGGGCCTTCGCCCAACGTCACCCACAACAGCGCCGTGCAGAGCACGCCCGGCACCGCCGCCCAATGCAGCCCCTCCATCCCGAGCCACGACGGCATCCAGGAAAAATAGGTCGGACCCCATGCCATTCCCAGCGTTCCGGCGCTGATGAAGACCGCCATCCAGCGCCCCTTGGCCGCCGACACCCCATGCGTCACGCGCGCCGAGGCCTGCGGATGAAACGACGCTACTCCCGCTCCGCCCAGCAACACCAGCGGCACCAGCCATCCGTAGGCGGGAGCCACGCCCAGCAGCGAAATGAACAGTCCCGCCACCAGCGGCGCCAGCACCGTGAACATCCGCGTAGGGAACCGGTCCGACAGGTACCCATACAGCGGCTGGCACACGGAGCTGGAGAACACCAGCAGCCCGCCCAGCAGTCCCGCCTGCGTCAGCGAGAATCCGAGCTTATCCACCAGACGCGGCTGCAACGCGCCCAGGCCGGCGGCATACATGTCGATGCAGAAGTGGCCGACGCTGAGCAGAATCAGCGCGGCCAAGCCGGTACGCTCCGGCGACCGTCCCGCTTCCCGCCCCACCGCGAGCGCTGCCGGAGTGGAACTCATTTCCGCCCTGCTCTCAGGCGTCCTTCTTCTTTAGCTGGCTGTCGTTGTCTTCGATGAACTCTTTCAGCTCATTCACCTGGCTGAGCAACTTCTCCCATTGCTCCTTATAGAGAGTAACGGGAAACCGCCCCAGTCCATACACGGATACCCCGCCTTTGTCGCTCACCTTGAAGGTGATCGTGCCGCGTCCGGCGGGCTTCTTCAAATTGGCGTTTTCCGCCTTCAACCGTTCAATTTCAGCAAGCAGATCTTGTTCGCTCATTGTTCCTCTATTGTCCCGCTGAAGGCCGCGAACAGGCAAACGGCCGCGTGCCGCTATAATGAAACCTCGATGAGCGCGCGACTGGAAACTTTGAAATCGATGGTCGAGCAGGACCCTTCCAACAGCCGCCTCCGCTATATGCTCGCCATGGAAACCATCAACAATGGCGACCTGCAGGCCGGTCACACCGTCTTTGAACAGTTGCTCGCCGCCGACGACACCTACGCCGCCGCCTACTTCCACGGCGCGCAGACGCTGGAGAAGCTCGGCCGCATCGAGGATGCCAGGCAACTCTACCGCCGTGGCATCGACGTCACCACCCGCACCGGCGACCTTCACACACGCAGTGAGTTGCAGGCCGCACTCGATCTGCTAGGCTGATCCACTCTTCACCCGCGTGTAGTACGGACGGTGTTTGCCGTTTGATCCCGGCCGGATCTCGCTCACCAGTTCCAGCTGGATCGCCACGCTTTCTTCCAGTTCATCCCGCAACACGCGCTGCACGGACGCCATCTCTTCCGGCGACGGCTCTCTTACCGGCTCCATCAAAAACCGTATCGAATCCACCCGCTCTTGAATAATCTGGTACTGCCTCAGCCAGCTCACCGCCGCCTTCGACATCGGCACAACCAGCGAATAGGGATGCAGCTTCCTTCCGCTCGGCAACGTGAACATCTCGATCACCCGGCCCTGAATCGCCGACAGCGTCGGTCCCTCCAAGCCGCAGGGACACCTCTGTGGCCCGACCGTCACCAAGTCATTCAACCGGTAGCGGATCACAGGCATGGCGAAGGAGTGCAACGCCGTTCCCACCACTTCCCCGGTTTCCCCCTCCGCCGCCGGACGCCCTTCGTGGATCACCTCCAGGATGAGCGACTCTCCGCAAACATGAAACAGTCCCTCCTCCCGGCATTGATACGCAAGCAAGTTGAACTCATGCGCGGCGTAGTTCACCAGCACCGGTGCACAAAAATATTCCCGGATCTGGCTCAACAACAGCGGCGTCAGCGTCTCGCCTCCACTCAGAATCAGCCGCGGTTTTAACCCAGTTGTTCCGCTTCTCTTTGCCGCCAGGCCCACTGCCGCGATCTGGTTTGGATAACCTTGCAGCACCTCGGGCCGCAGGCGGAGTAATTGCTCCAGTAATTCCTCCGGAGCAATCTCACAGCTCAGGGCATACCGCACAAACAGCCCGAACCGCTCCGGCCATTTGTGCCGGTCCCTCAACTTCGGGTCGATCCAGCGGTGCAGTGCGATCGCTGCGCGCGCATCCGTCGGCCTTAGCCCCTCCGACATCTGCACCCACAACCGGAACACGTGCAGCAGACGCTCCTCGAACCAGGTCCGCCGCATCGTCATTGGCTCGCCCGTAGTTCCGCTTGATCGGTGGGTAATCAATCGCCGCGGATCGTAACCCCGAGCCACCACTTCCTCCGCACCGGCTTGGAAATCAGAGCGGTGTGTAATCGGAATCCGCCCCAGATCCTCCACGCCCCGAATCGCCTCCGGCCTCAGTCCGGCCTTTTCAAAGAGCCGCCGGTAGTGCGGAACGTTCTCATAGGCGTGGCGGACCAGCCGAAGCAGCCGCCGATCCTGAAACCGCCTCACCCGTTCCTGGTTCCAGCGCGGCCCCAACCCTATCGCCGCCAGACTCTCCAACCGCGCGGTAAGTGGCACACAGGATTATACAATGGTTCCTCCATGTCCCTACACCGCGCGGACCCGCGCTGGTCTTCACCTATCCTCTTTGAGAACCGCCTTGGTTTCTATTGTCAGGGACTGGACCGCGTTTGCCCTATACAAGCCACCGTTTGCCTGGACTACGGCGCCGAATACGAATCCATCAGCACCGCCGAGGGCATGCCGTTTTTCACCATCGAGCAGACCACCCGCGAACGCATCGCCTGGCCTGACGAAGCCATCGAGCAGGCGCTGCCCGCCGTGCGCACGCGCCTGGATCCGTTCCTTTCCCAACGCGCAACCTCCTGGACGATCGTGAGCGGACTCCCCTGCCAGGCGATGGAGCGGTTCGCCGCCGAAAAGAACTACCGCTGGATCGGTCCTCCTTTTGCACTGGCCCAATGGCTGAACCATAAACCCAACCTCTTCTCCGGCCTCCGCGAGCTGGGACTCCCCGTCATGAACGGCTGCTGGCGGCCGCTTCCGCAACTGACTTACGAAGAGCTCCGCAACAGCATAGCCGCCCGATTCGTTGCGCAGCTGCCGGTGGGCGCCGCCGGCTCCGGCACGGCGTTCATCGACACCCGGCAGGACTACCTTGACGCCTGCCTACGATTTGGGGATCAGCCCGTCTGGATCACCCCCAACCTCGGTCCACTTTCTCTCAACGTCAACGCCGTCACGCTGCAAGATGCGGTCTATGTCAGCTGGCCCAGTGTGCAGTTAGTGGGCCTTGCCGGGCTCGGCGCCACTCCCGGCCAGTATTGCGGCAACGACTTCGCCGCCGCCGAGGACCTGGAATCGAGCATTGTCGAGGAGGCCCGGCGGCAAACCCTGTGTGTCGGTGAGTGGCTTTCCGGCCTGGGTTTTCAAGGTTTGTTCGGACTCGATTTTGTCGTTGAACAGACCTCGGGCATGCTCTACGTCGTCGATCTCAATCCCCGCTGGCAGGGTTCCACCCATCTCCAAATCCAGTCCGAGCAGGATGCAGGCCGCATCCCCCTTATTGCTGCCTATCTGTTGGCCAGGCTCGGTGAGATCGGCAATACCTGGCTGGCTAATCAAGCCGACCTTTTCTTCCAGCCCATCACGGTTTCGCAGATGATTCTCCGCTGGAATCTCGGAGCGCAGGGCAAGGTGAACGGAGAGTTGGAACCCGGTGTTTACTCATCATCTGTGTTTCAACGGCTCCACGGCGGTCTCCGCATGGACGAAATCATCGGCTCCCAACAAATCATCGTCACGGGAGCTGTTCCTTCCGCCGGTTGGAAACTGCGTTGCGGCGCCAGCCTTCATCGCCTCTACAGCCGCCGCCGCGCCATCTCCGCCAACTGGCTGGCTCTGGAGCCATGGACACAGCTTCCCATTACCTCTTGCCTGCATTCGCTCGACATCACACTCCTCAACGGCAAACCCTGATATGTGTGGCATCGCCGGACTCTACAACACCCACCTTCCCACGGGCCTCATTTCCGAAACCCTGCAGAGGATGGCCGCGCGCATCGTGCATCGCGGCCCGGATGAAAGCGGCATCGTTCCGTTTGAAAGACTCGGCGCCGGCCTCGCCGTTCAGCGCCTTAGCATTGTCGGCGTCGAGACCGGCCATCAGCCCATGTCGAACGAGGATGGCTCCGTCTGGGCCGCCTTCAATGGCGAGATCTACAATCACACCTCTCTGCGTAAGCAGCTGGAGGCCCGCGGCCACCATTTTCGCTCCGACTCCGACACCGAGGTCATCGTGCACTTGTTCGAGGACCACGGCCCCGATTGCCTGAAACTTCTTGAGGGCATGTTCGGTCTTGGGGTCATCGACCTCCGCGATCAGTCCATCCTGCTCGCCCGCGACCGCGCTGGCATGAAACCCCTCTACTATGCCGAGACGCCCGCCGGGCTTGTGTTCGCATCCGAGGCCAAGTCCATCTTCGCCTCCGGACTTCTCGAAGCCGCGCCCGACTGGACCTCCCTGGATGTTTATCTCTCCGCCGGATTCGTGCCATCCCCGGCCACCTGTTTCCGCGGCATCTGCCGACTCCCCGCAGGAGGCTTCCTACGCGCCCAAGGAGCCATTTCGAGGAAGGACAGCTACTGGCGTCCGCGCTTTTCCGCCCCTGCCAGCCGCGCCTCGGACCAGGAATACGCCGAAGAGCTCGAGCGGCTGCTTCGCGCTTCGGTCCAGCTTCATCTCAAGGCCGACGTCACCGTCGGCTCCTTTCTGAGCGGCGGTTGGGACTCCTCGTTGATCACCTTGTATGCCGCCGAAGCGCTCCCCAAGCCGCTCAAAACCTATTCCCTCGTCCTTCCCGAAGACGAAACCCTCAACGAAGTCCGCTTCCAGCGCATCATGGCCTCGCATGCCGCAACCGACCACCACGAGGTGGAGTTCCGCGCCGCCGAAACTCCCGATCTGCTCCCGAAAATGATTGAGCACCTGGAGGAGCCCTGCGCCATCTATCCCGCCCTGCTCGGTTACAAACTCTCCCGCGCCGCGGCGCGCGACCTGAAATGCGTTGTCTCCGGGGAAGGCGCCGATGAATTGTTTGCCGGCTACATCTGGTTGCGCTCGGATTCATTCTATCCGCTGCGCAGACTCGTTCCCAGACAGCTCGCTCAGGCCCTGTCCCGCCGCATCCACCGCGCGCCGTGGAGCAGGATTCTCATGCTGCTTGCCGCGCGCGATGATGTGGCCGCGGATCTGGAATGGATGCGTGTCCTGAAGCCTTCGCAAAAGGAAGATTTGTTCGCTTCCGCACCGGCTATCCATTCCATCGATTTGGAAGCGCTCCGGCCGGACCCCTTCTTCCTCAGCTCGGCAAGCGATCACCTGCAGCGCCGGCTTGCCATCGAAATCTCGCGCCGCCTGGCCGACGGCCTTCTCTTCGTGCAGGACAAGATGAGCATGGCCAATTCACTCGAGCTCCGCATGCCATTCCTTCATCCCCCGATCGTCGACTTCGCCCTTTCCCTTCCCTCCGATCTCAAGATCCGCAACGGCCAGGAGAAGTTCATCCTCTCCAAGCTCGCCGAACGCCTGCCGCCGGAAATTGCGCAGCGCAAGAAGCAGCCTTTCCGCTATCCGCGCAACTATCTCTCCGCGCCCGCCGTGCAGGACTTCTCCCGCGATGTTCTTCTCCGCACGGACGGCCTCTTCGAGCGGCGCCGCATCGAAGTGATTCTCGCCACGGCCAACCGCCGCAACACGGAGGAGGCCAGGCTCATCTGGACCCTCGTTGTGCTTCAGCTCTGGTGGGACCGCTTTATTTCTTCCTGTCCCTGAAGCCGCTGCCCGCCCACATTCGGGTCACGTTGCCCGCCGCGTCCATTTCAAACCGCAACAACTCTCCCGGCGAGGCGCCACCCTTCATCCGGAACGTATGTTCGGTCACCGGCTCCAGCCTGGTGCGCGTCTCCCAGGGATTGTCCGCCGCCGGCGTCACCACGCACAGCTGTCCCTCAATGACGATCACCATCGACTCCTCGTTGCGCCACGTATAGGCGCCCGTGTACTTGTCCCACTTTGGATCCGGCTTCGGCGCCGGCTTCGGCTTTGCCAGCGCC
>VFZE01000070.1 GCA_016871315.1 Acidimicrobiia bacterium
AAGGACATTCTCGCCGCTGGGCTCAAACTCCGGGAACTGGTAATCATCCCGCAACTGGCCTACGGCCGCGTTGCCTGATTTGCTTTTCCTGCCTGCTTCGCGCAGGATCTGAATGTAGAGGTACTAATCTCGATTTCGCCGCCGTCGCCGACCGCCCTGTCGGCGCGATGCTCGCCGTCGATCCTAATTTCAAGTCCGGCTACACGCAGCAGTTCAACTTCCAACTCCAGCAGGAGCTGCCCAAGGACACCGTCCTCAAGCTCGGCTACGTCGGCAATCTTGGCCGCCGGCTCGACACCAGCTACGACGTCAACCAGCCCGAGCCTGGTCCCGGCGCGCCCGGCCCGCGGCGCCCGCTGATCGGCATCGCGCCGCTCGTCGTCGGAACCAGCTACAACGTCTCCGACGGCCTCTCCGCCTACCACTCGCTCCAGGCCTCCTTTGAACGCCGCTTCAACAACGGCGTCGGCTTCCTCGCAGCCTACACCTGGTCCCACTCCATCGACAATGTCGCCAACGCGTTCGGCGGCGCCGACAACGGACCCATTCCGCAGGACCGCCGTTGCCGCCGCTGCGACCGCGGCAACTCGGGTTTCGACATTCGCCACCGGCTCACTTACTCGATGAACTATGACCTCCCGATCGGTCGCGGCCGTAAGTACAACCTCGACTCCCGCCTCGCCGACGCTGTCATCGGCGGCTGGGCCATGAACGTCATCTTCACCTCCCAAACCGGCCTGCCGTTCACCCCCACGCTAGCCACCTCCGTCTCCAACGCCGGCGGCAGCCGTCCCGAGCGTCTCAAATCCGGCGAACTCTCGGGAACCAAGGACCCCGCGCTGTGGTACGACACCTCCTTCAACCGCGCCGACGCCGCCTGGGGCATTCCGCGCCAGTTCACCTTCGGCAACGGCGGCCGCAACATCCTCTACGGACCCGGCCGCGTCAACTTCGATTACTCCGTGTTCAAGGACTTCCAGCTAAGCGAGCGCTTCAAGCTCCAATACCGCGCCGAAATGTTCAACCTGTTCAACACGCCGCAGTTCGACCTGCCGAACTCCAGCATCGGCAACCCCAATGCCGGCACCATCACCAGCGTTGTCGGCAACCCGCGCCAGGTCCAGATGGCGCTGCGCCTCGCATTCTGAAACATTGCATCTAGCAACGTGGCGGCACGTAATCCCGCCCTACGGTAAGATTGGAGAGTAGTGAGGTAAATGAAGCAGCCAACCACATCCAGGCCGCTAAATGAGCCACTGCTCTCCTTGCCAGGAAGTTCAGTGGACAACGCTACGCTTGAACTCCTTGCTGCCTGGAGAGCTCAAGATGCAACGGCCGACCCAGAAAAGCTGCGGGAGGCCGATGAAGACGTCGCCGAGTTCAAGAGAGCGATGCATGCCCATCGTGCGGCTACCGGTGCCCGCCTGCTCTTTCCGTGAGCCGCTTTCTCGTTCTTAACAGCGCCCGGTCGATACCTTCCGCTTTCAGACGAAGCACTTCAGTTGGCGGCAACTCTCTGGGCCAGAGCGCGGCAAATAGGGCGGCCAACTGCTGACGTCAAGGACTGGACATTGATGTGATCCTGGCCGCTCAGGCACTCTCGTTTGGACCCGCGGCCGGTGACGATCGGTGGTCTACTGCACCGGCGTCCCATACGGCACCAGCGTCTTGATCCGCTCGGCGGCGTCCAGCCGCGCGATCTTCCACTCCTTGCCCTGCTTCTCCAGGTAGTAAAACTGGATCTCGTTGCGGTCCTGAAACACATACTCGACGCGCACCTTCACCTGGCTCTCGGTCAGCGTCTGTGGCTCAGTGATCGCGATCCCTTTCACCGGCTGGTTCGTCTCCTTCAGGTATCGCCCGAAGGCCTGCTCGCCCTGCTCGGCGATGCTCTGCTTCAGGGACGTCTCCATCTGTCCGGTGTAAGCGGCAAGATAGGCTTGCACGTTGCCCTCGCGTGCCGCGTCCAGCATCGCGTAGATCGCATCCTGCGGGGTCGGATCTGCCTTCGGCTGCGCCGCAACCGGAATCAGGTCCGTCACCGGACGGTTGGTCGCGCGCAGCATAACAAAGGCCAGCGCCCCCGCCATAATAAGGCCGGTCAGCAGTTGCGCCTTCCGCTGCTTCGTCACTGCTTCTTCGGCTCCTCGCCCCGCCGCAGTATCGTCAGATCCAGGTTCCCGCGGCTGTCGACGAACATTTTCTTGATCCGCGGCAGGATCACCTCCATCGTCTCGGCGTACAGCCTGCGCCCGTTCACCTCGCTCGCCCGCGCATACTCAGCGGCCACCTGCGTAAAGCGGGATGCATCGCCCTGAGCCTCGTTGATCTTGCGTTGCTTGTAGGCCTCCGCCGCCGACAACATCGTCTGCGCCTCGCCGCGCGCCTTAGGAATCACGTCGTTCGCGTAACCTTGCGCCTCGTTCACGATCCGCGCCGAATCGGCCCGTGCGCTAGCCACGTCGCGGAACGCATCTGCGGCTTCCGGCGGCGGCGATGCCTGCTCGATGTTCACGCTCGCCAGCAGCACTCCCAGCGAATAATCGTTGATCAGCTTCTGTGCCGCTCCGCGTACCTCTTCCTGAATCGCCGCTTTCTCCGTCGTCAGCACCGAATCCACCGTATGATTCGCGATCCGCCGCGCGATTTCCGACTCCACGATCGACCCCACGCTCTTCGAGACATCCTCGGCTTGGAACAGATATTCGGCCGGCACGCCCACCGAATACTGCACCGCTACACGCAGGTGAATGATGTTCTGATCGCCGGTCAGGAATTGAGACTGCAGCGGCTGGCTGCGGCCAAGCACGCTGTCCCCGGGCGCGCCGCCAACAACCAGCCGCTGGAGTTGGCGAACCTTCAGCTTGGTCACCTGATCAATCGGCCAGGGCAGGGAAATGTGGATGCCCGGCATCACGCGCGGCTCCACCACCTTGCCCAGCCGCGTTACCACCGCCTGTTGATCGGCGGCCACAATGTAGACTCCACTCAATACCCACAGCGCGGCCAGGCCCGCGGCGATCTTCCGCCGCCGCGTCCACTCGAAGCCCGGCTTCGGCTCCGTCGGAACCTGAACCAGCACCGGCCGCTCTTCGCCGATCAGCGTCATTGCGCGTTCTCGCCTCGCATCAGCACCTTCAGCAACTCGGAATCGGAACTCAGAATCGCCGTGGTCTTGTCATCGAAGATCTTCTTGTAGGACTCGAGCGTCCGCAGCAGCTTGTAGAACCGCGGATTGCGCGAATAGGCATTGCTGTAGATCCGCGTCGACTCGGCATCGCCCTCGCCCTTCGTCTTCTCCGCTTCCTTATAGGCAGCCGAGAGGATCTCTTCCTTCTGCCGGTCCGCATCGGCGCGGATGCTCAGCGCCTGCTCTTCGCCTTCGGCGCGATACTGCCGGGCGATCCGCTCGCGCTCGGCCCTCATGCGCGCAAAGACGCTCTGCTTGTTCTGTTCCGGCAGGTTCAAACGCTTGATCCGCACGTCCACGACGCGCAGCCCGTATTGCTCCAGAGCCTTGCGCCCCGTCAGCTCCGCAAGCGAATCCAGCATCTGTGACGCCTTCACCGCCTCCACATTCGCCGAAATGATCGATTCGAGATCATGCGTGCCCAGCGCCGCCGCCAGTCCGCTCCACACGATGTCGTGCAGCCGCATCTCCGCCGCCAGCGGATCGCCCACCGTCTCCACAAACCGCTTCGGGTCTTCAATCTTCCAGGCCACGTAGCTTTCAATCACCAGGTTCTTCTTATCGCGCGTCAGAAACTCGCTCGGCCGCGGATTGTAGATCCGCAGCCGCTTATCGAAAATGCTCGCGCTGTCGAAGAACCACTTCAGGTGCAGCCCCGCATTCGCGATCGTGTAGACCGGTTGGCCGAACCGCGTCATCAGGACGAACTCGGTCTCGCGCACCACCACAAAGCTGCGGTACAGAAACAGGAGCGCGAGCAGCGCGAACAGCGCTGGACGGTACCTGCTCCAGTCGCGCGGCGCTTTGGGCTCGTCATCAGGGTGATGATGATCATGATCGTGGTCATGATGGTGGTGATCGTGGGCGTGTTGATGCATGGTTACTCCCGATCCTCCATGGGGATCCTCGGCTGCGGCGGCGCGATCATCCCGGACATGCCGGGCCCGATCTCCACGCCGTCTTCAATCAAATAAAGATGCCGCCGCCCGCGTCCGGAATCGACGATCATCTTCTTCTTGCCAGGCAGCACCTCCTCCATGGTTTCCAGGTACAGCCTTGTTTCGGTTGGCCCGGGCGCGGCACGAAAGGCCGCTTCCGCTTGCGTGAAGCGGCTGGCATCGCCCGCCGCGCGGTTCTTGCGGCCCGTCGAATAGCCCTGCGCAGTGCGCAGTCGCGCCGCTGCATTACCGCGCGCCAGCGCCACTTGCTCGTTCCTGTATCCTTCGGCCTCGTTGATCAGCCGGTTCTTCTCTTCATAGGCGCCCGAGACGTCACGAAACGCGTCCACCACTTCCAGCGACGGATGCACGTCCAGCAGCTTCACATGCAGAACCTCGACGCCCGTCTCATACTTATCCAGCCGCGCCTGCGTCTCCTTGTGAATCCGCTGCTCCACCGCTTGCCGGTTCACAGTCAGCACTTCGTCCAGCGCCGTTGTCGTGATCACCGACTGCACCACCGATTCGGTCGCCGCCCGCACCGTGGCGCCGGCATCCAGATGCCGGAACAGATAATCGTCGGGCTTCACCAGCCGGTAGTGAACAGTAGCCGTCAGCTCCGTCATGTTCTGATCGCCGGATACCATCAGCGACTCCTCAGGCTTGCGCTGGAACCGGCCCGAACGGTGCTGCACATTCCACTCATACGCCGCCGGCTCGGCCTCGGAACCCTCAAGCCCGGAACGGAACCCGATCTCCACCGCCCGCACCCGCCGCGTCTGCAACCGCGTTAGCGTCTCCATCGGCCACGGGAACTTGTAATGCAGCCCCGGCTGCTTGTACGGCAGCACTTTCTTGCCGAACCGCTCAATCACGCCCGACTCTTCCGGCTGCAAGATGTAAAAGCCGTTCAAGAGGAACAGCGCCAGCGCCGTGTAACCGGCCGGACGATAGAAGCGCCGCCGGTTCTCCACCAGCCAGTGGAACCATTCGCTCGGATCAATGCGCGAGGCGTACACCTTGGCGCGATCCAGCGTCCGCCGCGGCCAGCCCCGCTTCCCCGGAGCTTTGGCCGCTTGCTCAATCTTCAGCAACCTCAGCGAATTCAGCATCACCAGGAAGCTCGCGATCTGGTGCGTAAAGGCCGCGCCCAACGGACCCATGATGCCGCTCGATGCCAGCCCGATCGCCACGACGTTCACGATCAGCGCGAAGCCGATGATGTTCTGCCACGCCGTGCGCACCGCCTCGCGGGAAACCTCCACCAGCTTCGGCAGCTTCTCGAGTGATTCCCCCATGTAGACAACATCGGCCGCCTCGGCCGTGATGTCGTTGGCCCCGTGCACCGCGATGCCCACATGCGCCGCCGCCAGCGCCGGGGCATCGTTCACCCCATCGCCCACCATCGCTACGTGCCGGCCTTGGGAGATTATCTGCCGTATCCGCTCCAGCTTCTGCTCCGGCAGCAGTTCGGCCTCCACGTTCGGAATCTCCACCTCACGCGCAATCGCCTCGGCCGCGCGCCGCCGGTCGCCGGTCAGCATCACTTGGTGCGTGAGATTCAGGTGTTCCAGCTCATGCACCGCTTCCTTGATTCCGCGCCGTATGCGGTCGCGCAGCAGCACCGCTCCTTCCAGCCGCCCATCTTCGGCCACCAATACGGAGGTCGCGCCCAATCGGTCGGCTTCTTCGAGCAATGGCTCCGACCCCAGTACGCCGTGCTCGGCCAGAAACGCCGCGCTGCCCGCGCGAACCGTACGCCCATCGATCGAGCATTCCGCGCCGCGTCCCGGCAGAATCCGCGCCGTATCCGGACGCTCAATCCGCAATCCGCGCCGCCGGGCTTCTTCGACAATCACTTTCGCCAGCACGTGATCGGAGCCCGACTCGGCCGCCGCCGCCAGCTCCAGCACGCGATTCTCATTGCCGTCGCTTGTGATCAGCTTGATGATCTCGAAGCGGCCCTCGGTGACGGTGCCCGTCTTGTCGAAAATGATCGTGTCTAGTTGCGCTGCCTCCTGAAGCACCGTCCCGCCGCGCACCAGGATCCCGCGCCGCGCCAGACCCCCGATCGCCGCCACCATCGCCGTCGGTGTCGCCAGGATCAGCGCGCACGGGCAGCCGACGATCAGCACCGCCACCGTGCGCAGCCAGTCCTGCGTGAAGTAGTAGGTTCCCGCGCCGGCCAGCAGCAGCGCCGGCACGAAGTACTTCGCGTAACGGTCGGCCAGACGCTCCACCGGAGCCTTCCGCTCGCGAGCCTGCTCCACCAGCTTGATCACGCGAGCCAGCGTCGTCTCATCCCCGGCGCGCGTCACGCGCACATGGATCAGCCCGTGGCCGTTCAGAGTGCCCGAGAAGACTTCATCGCCGGCCTGCTTGTCGCGCGGCACCGATTCGCCCGTGATCGCCGCTTCGTTGATGCTGGATTCGCCGGTCGCGATCACTCCATCGGCCGGGATGCGTTCGGCCGCGCGCACCACGATGATGTCGCCCTCCTGCAGCGTCGAGGCCTCCACCTCCACCTCTTCGCCATCTCGTAACAGCCGCGCTCGCCGCGGCATCTGCTCCACGAACCGCTGTATCGCGGTGGAGGTGCGCTTGGCCGCATAGCCCTCCAGCCCCTCGCCCAGCAGCATGATGAACATCGCCTCGGCGGCGGCCAGGTATTCCCCAATAGACAGCGCCGCGATCACCGCGATGACGATGGCCAGGTCCGCCGAGATGGTCTTCTCCAGCAGCCCGTTGATGGCGTTGTAAAAGGTGCGGTAGCCTGCCAGCATCGTCAGGATCGCCGCCGTGTCGATCCCGTAGACGTACTTAAAGGTACCCGTCAGGTTCAGCAGCAGTAGCACGCCGACCACGGCCGCGAAACCGAAGTAGCGTATGCGCTCCATCCGCTCTTCCTGGGGATGGATGGGGGCCGATAGTTCCAGCTTGTGCTGATGCATGGCGGGCGGCCTTGTTTAGCAGTAGACCATTATGCCATGTTGAGTTAGAGAAGGGGATTGACTGACGTGAAGAATGAACGTATGATTGAAACGTACGTTTATATGAAACAGTCGTTTGATGACTCCGTCGCCCGTCTCCTCAACGCCGCCGAATCTCTCTTTGGCGACAAAGGCTTCCACCCCACCTCCATTCGCGACATCACCTCAAGCGCCAAGGCCAACCTCGCCGCCGTCAACTACCACTTCGGTTCCAAGGAAGGGCTGCTGGCTGCCGTCCTCGCACGCCACACCGATCCGATCAACCAAGAACGGTTGCGGCTGCTCGAATCTTTTGAAGCCGAAGCCGGCGGCCAGCCGCTCTCCGTCGAGAGGGTCCTTGAAGCATTCCTCGCGCCTACGGCTCGTTTCCTGTCTGCCTCGCCATCCTTCATGCGGTTCGCCGGGCGCATGATCTCGGAGCCCGACCCGAAGCTCCGCCGCATTTTGATCGAGCGCTTTGAATTCGTCGCGCACCGCTTCGTCGCCGCGCTGCGAAAGAGTTTGCCGGACGTACCGGAAAGAGAGATTTGGCTCGGCTTTTCCTTCGTGATCGGGGCGATGGTGCATAGCTGGACGCACCGCGCCGATCTGGAGATGGCGGCCGGCCAATCGGCAGGCCACCTGGACCCGAACCACGCCATCGATTGCCTCATCGCTTTTGCCGCGGCCGGCTTCCGCGCGCAGGCCGAGAACGGGGAGGCCGCATGAGGCTGCTGCTCGCGCTTATGCTTGCCGTAACGCTGCGGGCGGAAACGCGTCCAGAGATCCCCGCGAAACCCAGCTCGATCAAGCCATGGAGATCGCCTTCCGTAGCAGCCGCGCGCTCGCCCGCGCCGAAGCGCAGCTCGATCAGAGCAAGGCACAGTCGGATCAGCTGCGTTCGGCGCTTATGCCACAGCTGAACCTCTCGCTCAACGACACCCTGCAAACAGTAAACCTGCGCGCCATGGGGATCGACATTCCGTTCGCGCCCTCCCGCGTCGGACCGTTTCAAAGCATGGACGCCAGGGCCTTGCTTACCCAGAACGTCTTCAACTGGGGCGTCGTGGAGCGCAACCGCGCCGGCCGCGCGCGCACGCAGGCCGCGGTTGCCATCCGCGACAACGCGCGTGAGCTGCTGGCGATGCAAGTTGCGGTGGCCTTCGCGCAGGCTCTGCGTGCACAGTCGGCGGCCCAAACGCTGGAGCTGCAGCGTGGCCTCTCGCGGCAGTTAGGGGACATCGCGCGAGCGCGGGAGGCGAGCCGGCCCGATCCAGCCGCGGCCTCGTCGGCTACCTTTGGGGACGCCCTCCTGGCGCTTGCCGCGCAGGGTATGACCATCGTGGTGGCGACGCCGTACCTGGATGAGGCCGAAAAATGCACGCGCGTGGCGCTGATGGAGCGCGGCCGGATACTGGAAATCGACACCCCCGCCAACTTTCGCTCGAGTCTCGGCTGGACCCGGCTGGAACTGGAAACGCCTCGCCTGGCCGCAGCGCGCGAAGCGCTTTCGAACACCGCGGTTCAGGATGTGCAGCGTTTCGGCGACCGGCTTGACGTGCTCGTCCAAGGTGCTGCGGCGGGGGAAGCGGAGATCCGGAAGACCCTCGACGGCGCGGGCGTGGAAGTGCGCGCGATCCGCCGTTCCGAGCCTACTCTCGAAAACGCCTTCGTGGCGCGGCTGCGCCGCCTGCGCCACACCCCCGAGCGCAGCTTGTTCGACCTGCGCCGCCGCCCGCTCGATGGAGAAGTTCTGCTGGAGGCGGCGGGTCTGGAAAAGCGCTTCGGCGACTTCCGCGCGGTGAAGGATTTTCATGCCGTAATCCGCCTCTACGGGGTCCCCGATGCCGTGCGGCGCGCGCGGCGCGAGTGGGTGCTCAACATCTCCGAACTGGCCGGTCAGGAGAAGCTGCTCACGGGCAAGCTGCCCGGCGGCTGGAAGCAGCGCGTTGCCTTCGGAGCGGCAATCTTGCATGAGCCGGACCTGATCTTTCTGGATGAGCCGACCTCGGGCGTCGATCCGCTCGCGCGGCGTGTGATGTGGAGCATGATTCACGGGCTGGCCGACGCCGGCGCAGGCGTCCTGGTGGTCACGCATTACATGGAAGAGGCCGGGCAGTGCAACCGCATCGGATTCATGGTCGCGGGTGAGCTGGCGGCGGAAGGAACGCCCGGCGAGGTGAAGACAACTCACGGCGGCGCGAACCTGGACGAAGTCTTCTTCACGCTGGCCTCGGCGCGGGGGCGCGCCGCATGAAGCGCCTACGGACACTGGCGGCGAAGGAGTCGCGCCAGTTCTTACGAGACCGTCTGACGCTAAGCATCGCGGCGGCGCTGCCGATAGTGCTGATGGCGCTCTACGGCACGGCGCTGAACTTCGATGTCCGCAATCTTCAACTCGCGGTAATCGATCAGGACAATTCAAGCCTGAGCCGGGCCTATCTGGAAGCCTTCTCCTCCACAAACAAGTTCGTACTGCTGCCGCCCCCCGACGGCACTCTCGACGAGATGTTCGACGCGGGCAAAGCGCGTGCGGCGCTGATTATTCCGCCGGGCTTTGAGCGCGGCTTCAAACGCGGCGTGCGCGTGGAAGCGCAGTTGGTGATCGACGGAACCGAATCGAACACGGCGCTGCTGGTCAGAAACATCGGCGAGGCGGTCAGCCGCACGTTCCGCCCGGCGGGTCAACCGCCGTTGGCGCTGCGCGTGAGGCACTGGTACAACCCGGGACTTTCCGATTCTCTGTTCTTTGGCTCCGGCGCTATGGGGCTGGTACTGATTCTGTTCCCGTCGCTCCGAGGCGCCGGACTGGCGGAGTTGTGGCCTCAGCTGGGGGCGCTCGCCGTCTTCGCCGTTGCGCTGTACGCGGTCAGCGCTTGGCGATTCCGCGGGCAACTGAAGTAAAAGACCGCTACCATAGTCAAAGCTATGTATCCCGAGATTCCCGGACGCACGAGAACCGCTTCCAAGTGGCGCTATCTGCTGATTGTCCTCTTCCTGTTGCTGATCGGCGCGCGCACGATCGCGAACACCGTGATCGAGTACCACTGGTGGAAAGAGATGGGCCAAGTGGCGGTCTGGCTGAGCCTGCTTGCCTATGGCGTGGCGCCGGTTGCCGCTGCGTCGCTGCTGGCCTTCGCCGTGTTCTGGATCGCGCTGGCGCGCGGGCTGAAGTTCAGCGGCGGGCGCATGCGGTCGATGCCGGTTGTGGCGCGCGTGGGGACGCTGATTGCTCTCCTGGCAGGTATATTTATCTCCTCGGCGACGATCGACACCTGGGCGGTGATCCGCTTCTTCGGCAGCCGCGGGCTGAATCCGGAAATTGCGCCGTGGCAGGACCCGGTCTTCTCCAAGGGCCTGCCGTTCTACCTGTTCGACCTGCCGTTCTTTAACGTGATCCGCCAGTACTTTCTGGCCGTGTCGCTCGGCGCGGCGGTGATCTACTGGCTTTCGGCCCGGCTGGTCCAACTTCGCGACAGCCTCCCGCAAATGCAACAGACCGGGGAGATCGACCTGCGTGTGCTACGGCTGGAAGGCGGCCTTGAGTCGAAGTTCCTCAGGGGCGCCGTCGTTGTGTTCCTGCTGGCGATGGCGGCGAAGTTCTATTTGGACCGCTACGGAATGCTCATGAACGAGCACGGCTTCATGGTGGGCGTCGACTACGTGGATGAAAAGATCCGCCTGCCGCTGCAATGGGCGATTATCGCCGGGTGCCTGCTGGCTCCGGCCGCTGTGCTGGCGGGCAAGTGGCGCTGGCTGATCGGACTGGCGGGCGTGCTGGCGCTCCAGGCGATCGTGCCGCGCGCGGTGTCGGCGCTGTACGTGCGGCCGAACGAGATCTCCATCCAGCGGCCCTATATTGAAAAGCACATCGAGGCCACCAGGCACGCCTACGGACTGACGCGCCGTGTGAAGGAGGCCGAGTTCACCGCGCGCATGGAGGCGCGCATCGATCAATCCAAGCACAAGCCCCTGCTCGATAACGTCCGGCTGTGGGACTGGCGCGCCTTCCACGACACGGTGACGCAGATCCAGGCGCTGCGTCCCTACTACGTCTTCGCCGACAGCGACGTCGACCGCTACGTGATCAACGGCAACCTGCGGCAGATGCTGCTGACGCCGCGCGAGCTCGACATCCGCCAGCTGCCCGACGCGCGCACGCGCTGGATCAACCCGCACTTCATCTACACGCACGGCTACGGCATGGTGATGGCGGAGGCAAACCGCATCACCACCGATGGATTGCCGAACCTGTTCGTCCAGGACGCCCCCACCAAGGTGCTGACCGAGAGTCTGCAACTCAAGCGGCCGGAGATCTACTACGGCGAGGTGGTGCATGAGCCGGTGTTCGTGCGGACGGGCGAGAAGGAGTTCAGCTACCCGGAAGGCAATACCGGTGTGTTTACACGCTACGAAGGTACGGGCGGCTTCCCGATCTCTTCGCCGCTGGTGCGGCTCATGGCGGCCGTGCGCGAAGCCGACCCCAACATTTTGCTGACCTCGATTCTGACGTCGGAGAGCCGGATGATGATCCGGCGTAATATCCGGCGGCGGCTGGCGGCGCTGGCCGAGTTCGTCACCTGGGACGACGACCCGTACCTGGTGTTGACCGATGAGGGTCACCTCGTATGGACGGTGGACGGATATACGACCTCAACGGCGCACCCTTATTCGCAACGCTTCGGGGCGCAGGAGACCGGGCAGTTGAACTATATCCGCAATTCCGTGAAGGCGACCGTGGATGCCTACAACGGCGACGCGAATCTGTACATCTTCGACGCCGCCGACCCGATCATCCTCTCCTACCAGAAGCTGTTCCCGACGCTGCTGAAGCCGGCCTCGGCAATGCCCGCCAGCCTGCGCAAGCATGCCCGCTATCCCGAAACCTTCTTCCGCGTGCAGGCCGAGATTTACCGCACCTATCACATGACGGACCCGCAGGCCTTCTACAACAAGGAGGACGTCTGGGACATCGCGCGCAACATCTACGGGCAGGAGAGCCGTCCGCAGACCGTGCAAGCCACCTACGTGGTGGCAACGCTGCCGGGCGAAAAGGAGCCGGAGTTCCTGCTGATCCTGCCCTTCACGCCGCGCAACAAGGACAACCTGATCGGCGTGATGGTGGCCCGCTGCGACGGGGAATCGCTGGGCGAGCTGCATTTCCTGCAACTGTCGAAGCAGGCGCTCATCTTCGGGCCGATGCAGATTGAGGCGCGGATCAACCAGGACCAGAACATCTCGAAGGACCTGACGCTGTGGAACCAGCAAGGCTCGCAAGTGCTGCGCGGGCAGATGCTGGTGCTGCCTGTCGAGGACACCTTCCTCTACGTGGAGCCCATCTACATTCAGGCGTCGGAGGCGCGGATGCCGCAGCTCAAGAAGGTGGTGCTGGCGGTGGGCGATCAGCTGATCTACGAGAACGACTACGATCAGGCGCTGGCCTCGCTAGCCCGTATCTCGGGAATGCCGGCGGTGTCCCGAGCTACAGAGCCGGTGCCCACGCCGCAGGCGGCCGGGGCTCCGGTGGAGGCCAGAAGAGCGCCCGATCCGAGGGTGGAGCAGATCCGCGAGCAGCTAAGGCGCTACCGCGAGAACTCCGCGCAAGGCAAGTGGGTGGAGGCGGGCAAGGCGATGGAAGCGATCGAAGCGCTGCTGCAGCAGCGTTAGCCGTTGACGACCTTTTTGGAGGAGATGCTGACCGGCGACTTGCGGCTGCGCTTGGTCTGGTACATGCGCTCGCGGGCGGAGGCGACGGCTTCGGCCAGGGTTTCGACGCGCACTTCCATGCCGCCCCAGCTGAAGATCACCGACAGGTGGCCGAGCGAGCGGAGCTGGTAGTCCCAGAGCTTCTCGGAAACCTGGAAGAGGCGGCGCTGCGCGGAGGATCCGCTTTCGCCGGGGAACAGGAGGATGATCTCGTCTTCCTGGAACTGGCAGGCGAAGTCGGCGGGACGCAGAATGGTACCCAGCATGCGGTTGAGGGAATCGTAGAAAGTCTGGGAGTTGCCGCCGGAGAGCTTCTCCTTCAGGCTTTCAAAGTCGTTGATGCCGATGGCGACGATCACGCCGCTGAACAGCGCGGGATTCTCGAGCAAGGTGTTGAGGATCGAGGCTTCGTGAATTCCGGGAGGGACGGAGAGGAAGGCGAGTTCGGGCTCGGCTTCTCCGGGCGTGACGGCGGCGGCCGGTTCTTCGACGATGGCAGCCGGCTGCCCGGCAACGGGCTCTTCGGCGCCGCTGACCCGGGCCAGTTCGCTGGTCAGATCCAGCTGCTGGCGCTCAAAGATGGGCAGAACTCTGACGCGAACGGGCTCGGCTTCGGGCACTGCTTCCGGTTGCGGCTCCGGCTGGGTAGCAGCGACAGGTTCCGGTGTGACGACGGGCGGTTCTTCCACGACGGCGGGAGTTTCCGCGGCCGGCGGTTCGATGATTTCGGCTATGGGCGTTTCGGCAACGGGTTCTTCCACCAGCGGAGTTTCCACAATGGGTTCTTCGGCAACGACGGGTTCTTCGGCTACGATGGGTTCTTCGGCAACCGGTTCGGAAGTGAAGCTGACGGACTCTTCGATGGTCTCGATAACCGGAGCTTCCACGACCGGTGTTTCCGCGACAGGCTCCGGCGCCTGGGTCACTTCAGGAACCGCGGGCTCAGGCTGCTTCTGGGCGGCCTCATGGCGGGCGCGGATGCGCGCGGCGCGGCCAGCCAGTTGTTCCAGCTCTTCCGGGGTGGCCCAGTTGGAGACGCGGGAGTCACGCTCTTCGCGCGCGCGGCGGCCGGCGGGCGCGGCTGTTTCGGTGGTTTCACTCACGGACACGCGCGGAAGCGGAGCGGGCGCAGCGGAGCTTGCCACGGCCTCGGCCAGTTGAGGATTGCGCGAGAAGGAGGCCAGCTGCTGGAGCCAGGCCAGCGGCTGGTGCAAGCCCAGCCGCTCCCTCTCATCCTGGCGGACGCGGAGTTCAATATTGCGCTCTCGAAGTTGCTCGTTATTGCCCTTAAGAAAGTCGCAGACTAAGGCGACGAAGGCGACGCCGAGTACGACGACCAGGCTAACGAAAATTGCGATTTCTTGTGTACCGAGATCCATGGCTGGTCTCTATTCTAATCGTCGGGGGAGGAAAGAAAGAATAGATCTTCCGTTTCAAATCGCGGTGGTACAAAATCATCAGCGGGCCTTAGTACGGATTACTCAGCTTAGGGCCCCCTGGTACTGGATCTTCGCTCAAGGAAGTCCTAGGAAAGACTACCCGGCTTGTTTTCAGGTATTTAAGGCACCCTCCCCAGGCCGCCTGTGCGCCCGGGTAAGGGGACCGACCCACGCTTTCCCGAGGGTAGCGGACCGTCGTCGGCGCTTCCTGCAGGCTTGCGGAAGTTGGGTGCGCCGCTGAAGTCGACTTCCTTGTCTTCAAACTCGAGCGGCCTATCTAGTACCATTTCGATAGTCGTACCCTTTGCCAGTACGGCATCGGGTCCACGGCTGAGCAGAACGCCGACCAGGCCGGCGGTGGCTCCCGCGGCGGCGCCGATGCCGGCACCCATGCCGGAACGTCCGGCGGCGCTGCCCGCGATGGCGCCGATGGTGGCTCCACCGGCGGCGGCCTCGCCAACCGTGCGCGCGTCGCCGCTCTTATCGCCTTCGCCCTTGATCTTGCCTTCCTCGCGGTCCAGCTCTTCGCTGGAGCGGCCATCGAGGCTGCCGATGCGGCCGCGGAAATCGCGGGTGACGCCGTTGGGCAGGGTGAGGGAGTCGAACCGGATATAGAGCTGTCCGCGGCCCTTGACGCGGCCGGGACGGGTGACCTGAGTGACGGTGCCGGCGACGTAGCTGCCGGGCGGGATCACAATGCGGCCATCAATGAGGATGGGGAAGACGCTCTCCATGTAGACACGGTCGCCTTCGGCGGCGTGCTTGGTGGAGATGGAGTTGATGAGGCTCAACGGAATACGCGTACCCGTATCCACCGTAAAGGTTTTCGGCTGATCCTGGGCCCAGACCAGGGCGCCCGATAAGACGGGCAGAAGCCAGAGGCGGTGAATCATGGATCGACTCCTCTAATTATTGTAACGCCGCATGGACGTGGCAGGTTGCGGGTTATTCGGGCAGAAAGGGAAGAAGGACTCCGGCGGGGCTGGTGGCGCCGGAGGCGGCGAGGCGGATTTCCGGATGGGGAGAAGTTCCGGCGGGGAGGCGCAGATTGACCTGGTAGAGTCCAGCGAAGCCGGGAGTAAGTCCGGCGTAGGCGATGTTCTCCCTGGGCAGGGCGAGACCGTTGACCAGGACACGGAACTGGTCCATGTGAAGCAGGGTTGCGGGACTGCGAGGCACCTCCAGGTAGCGGACGCGGGGAGATGTTTCCCCCAGGCCGGTGCAGTAGAGAACGACCCATTCCTCGGGCCGCGCCGGGCGGGCTGGTTCGATGAGGGAGCCGTCGGCGCGGGTGGCGACGGCAAGGTTGGGCGCCTGGAGGTAGAGAGCCGGGGCAGCCGCCTCCATGCGGATGGGGATCTCCGGACCTGCGCGGCCGTCCAGGATGAGCTGGAGGAAGCCAGGGCCAGGATCGATGGAGGCGGGGATCAGCAGATTGACCTGCGTGGGGGAGACAAAGTAGATATTGGCGAGCAGGGTGCGGTTGATCATTACCTGCACGCCGGAGCCCGCAAGCACGGTGGGAAGCAGGTTGTTGCGGATATCGTCCGGCCGTATGGCGCGGGTGATGAACGCCAGCTCGGAGCCGTAGAGCGTAGCGATGGTGTTGGGGGCCAGCGAACCCGGCTGATTGGAGGCGGAGTTGACGATGCTGGCCGCGGAGTAGGTGGGAGCAAAGCGGCTCCCGCCGGATTCGGCCCAGGCGGTTCCGAAGCACCATACGGCAAGCAGCGCGAAGGCTGCTCTCATTGGATCGACCGCAGTACGAAGCTGCTACTATTCTAGCGCCGCGGCGCCCAATCAGGGGGCGGCGAAGACGGTAGTGCCGGCCGGGCTCATGACGCTGCCAACGCGCAAGCGGACCTCGTTGTCGCCGGCGCCGGCGGCGGATGGCACGACGACATCGATCTGGTAGAGGCCGCTCAGCGTGCCCGGCGCAAGGCCGATGTAGCGGACGGCGGCGCCGGGCAGAATCACGTTGTTCCACATGACGGTGATGGGATGAGTGGAGCGCGGCAGGCCGAAGGAGATCTCTCCGGCCTGAAAGAAAGGATCGGTGGCGGCCAGTCCGGTGGCGAACAAGCTGATCGCGTCGCCAGGCCGCGCCGCACGCGCGCCTTGGATCTGCGCGGGGTCGGCGACCAGTTGGTTGAGCCCGGCAAGTGTGGCGGCGATGGCGCTGGAAGGCAAAAAGCGGAAGAAGGCCGGAGTGACTTCAGCGAGCTGGATGGTGGTAGGGTCGCCGCGGCGCTCGTTCGGCGTGCCGGGGTTGGCAATGACGCGCATCTCGACGGGACCCAGATCAACCAGGCTCGGCACCTGGGCGTTGATCTGATTCTCGTTGACGAAGGTGAGCGGGGCGCGGCGGCCGCCGATCTCCACCGCGATGCATCCGAGGGCGTTAGGGAATCGGTCATTCTCGATGTCGAACGGCTGAACGGCGCGCCTGGCTCCGGGCGGTTGAAAACCGGAGCCGCCTATGCTGATGAGAGTGTTGAGCGAGACGGGTCCTTCGGCGAAGGAGGCGGCGTTGCGGACGCTGGTAACGCGGGGCGTGGAAAGCTCGCAGGGACCCGAGACCAGGCGATTGGTGGTGTAGATGCGGTCACCGACATTGATGTTGTTGCCATTGGAGGCGTTGCCTGCGGCGTAGAAAATGACGTCGCCTTCATTGGCGGCCGGCGGGGTCCATTCAATCTCCCACATGCCGCGGTTCGGGGTGTTTAATTGCGTGGAGCTGGCGTTGTGCACGGCGAACTCGAGGTTGTTTCCGCAATTGCCGTCCGGGGCGCCGCCGGAGCAGCGCACGCGTACGGTGGAAGTTTGCGTGAAGGTGCCGGCCTTTTGACGCTCGTCGCGAACAAGGCGCGCAGTGAGCTGAAATCCCCAGCGGATCATATCCGGATGCTCGACGATGACCTTGAGGATCTGCTTGACGCCTGGCCGGTATGGTTCTGCTTCAATGGTGACGCGGCCGCGCGGATCGGAGTTGGCCGGGCCGAGGCTGGAATGGCAGACGGTGCAGTTGAGGCCGCCGTCGGCAGGAGCGCCGGTCCGCATGATGGGCGGGCCGCCGGCGTTGGCAAGCAGCGAGACGGGCAGAGCAAGCGCGGCAAGAGCCGCCAAAGAGCGTAGGCTGAGCATGAGAGGATCTCCTGTTGTTATCGCTGAACGGTGGTGAAGAGGGTTTGTCCAGTGGCGACTCCATCGACTGTCGCGTCCAGACGAATGTCGCCGTCCGCCACGTTCGGTACCGTGACGTTGAAGCGGCAGAGGCCGACAAAATTGGGTTCCATGAAAGCCTGCGCCTGGGCGACGGTTTCCCCAAAGCGCACCTGGAACGGAGAAGAAAGGAAATTCAAGCCGGATACGATGCGGCCGGCGGGAGAGGCGGGGTCTGTCGGACCGCAGCCGACGGCGTAGACGATGATGGTATCGCCGGGCCGCGCGGGGCGGAAGTTGACGCCGGCGATCAGGCCGGAGCGGCCGACGAAGGTGGTAAGGTCCGTGTGCAGCGCGGCGGCGTACTGCCGTCCTCCGACATTGAAGTTTGGCGTAGTCAGCAAGGCGGGTGAGACTCGCGACTTGTTGATCGTGACGCGGTTGGAGGTGCCGCCGGAGTGGATGACTTCCACCGGCACGGGACCGGTGCTGTCGTCAGCAGGCGCCTGGACGTTGATCTGGTTCGGACTGATGAAGCTGACGAAGGCGGGCCGGTTATTGACGTTGACGCGGATGCCGCGGAGCGAAGTAGGGGCCAGCGCGCCGGCGAAGTCGTCACCGCCCCAGACCTGTGTGGCGTCGGAGAGGTTGGTGCCGAAGATCTGGATCCAGGAGCCGGCCGAGACGCGCTCGGAGTTGTCGAAAGCCTGGAGGACGGGCTGTGCGGTGCGGATGACGGGCGGTCCGCTGATGGGCGCGCGCGGGGTGAGCGTGAAGTTGTTGAGGAAGATGCGGTCGCCAGTGCTCTGGCCATTGTTGTTGACGGCGTTGCCGGCAACATAGACCTTGACGTCGCCGGCATTGGAGTCGGGTGGAGTCCATTCGACGAACCATGTGTCGGAGGAGCGCGGCATGGTGTGCATGGCGAACTGGATGGGCGCGTCGGCGCGGCAGGGTTTGGTGACGCGATTGTCCTGGCAGATTACTTGCACGGGCTCGCCGGGAGCGGGGGCGAGATCGCCCGCCTGGCCGGTACGCTCGTTGCTGGCCAGCCGGGCGCTCAATTGAAATCCGTAAGCGGCGGTGGTGGCTCCAGTCACACGCACCGTCCAGCGCTGCTTGACGCCGGGTATGTAAACTGGCCCATCGGGGAAGACAACCTGAACACCGCTGTCGCGCGTGGGATTGCCGGTGCCAGTATGGCATCCGGCCTGGGCACAACCACTGGCCGGTTCACCGGGCGCGGCGGTATTGCCCGCATCGGGGCCGGAGGCATTACCCAAAATCAACATCGGGATCACGCTGAGGATGCCGGCCATCTTGGCTACACGTATCTTTTGATTACGATTCATAAGTTTTGCTGGAAACACCCCTACTGCGGTTCAAACCCGCGTTCTCACTAGTCTACTCGCAAAAAGGCAGGAAAGCGGGTACGAAAGGGAAAAATTCACAATTCCAGGGCACGAAGCGCTTTGCGGGCCATCGTGCTTAAGGGGATTTCATCGAGGTCGTCTTCCATTAACCATACATAACCGCGCGGCTTGGATCTGATCCGTGCTTCGGCCACCTCCACTTCATAGAGATGCTGCATGATGGTGTGCCGGAAGGAGGCGATCTCTCCGCGCAACTCCGCTTGAGGTAGTTGTGCGGCCTCGGGCAGCTCCCAGAAACCGGCCATCGGGGATTCCTCGGGTCCGCGCCGGCGGAGGAGAATGCGCCCGCCGCGGCGGATGAGGAGCAATGTGCGTTTGGTGATAACCGGCGAGGGCTTGCGAAGCTTGATGGGGAGTTCGCGCTGGCGGCCTTGGGAGAAGGCGCGGCAATCGGCGGAGAGAGGGCAAGCGCCGCACTGGGGTTCACGAGGGAGGCAGATGAGCGCACCGAGCTCCATGAGAGCTTGATTGAATTCGCCGGGGCGCTTGGGATCGAGCAACTGGTTTGCCGTTTCGGCGAGCCGCCGGCGGACTGCGGTGGCTCCGATATCGCCAGGCTCGGCGGTGAAGCGGCTGAGCACGCGCAGTACGTTGCCGTCGACGGCGGCGTGAGGCTGGTCGAAGGCGATGCTGGAGACCGCGGCGGCGGTGTAATCGCCGACGCCTGGCAATTGGCGGATCTGTTCGAAGGAGGAGGGGAAGCCGCCCAGCTCGACGATGCGCCTGGCAGCCTTGTGAAGATTGCGGGCGCGTGAGTAATAGCCGAGGCCGGCCCAGAGCGTGAGCACATCCGATTCAGGGGCCTTGGCCAGCGCGGCGGCGGTGGGAAATCGCTTGAGGAAGCGCTCATAGAAGGGGATGACGGCGGCGACGCGCGTCTGCTGGAGCATGATTTCGGAGACGAGGATACGGTAAGGGTCGCGCGTGGAGCGCCAGGGCAGATGGCGGCGGTGGCGGGTATACCAGCCAAGCAGGCGGCGCCGGGTAAAATGAAGAGATCTCCTTTGAGCAGCCAACCCCACAGTGTGCAAGACTCCATTGTCATTCGCGGCACGCGCGTCCACAATCTGAAGAACCTGACGCTCGAGATCCCGCATAACCGGCTGACGGTGGTGACGGGCGTGTCCGGTTCGGGCAAGTCGTCGCTGGTGTTCGACACGATTTACGCGGAGGGGCAGCGGCGTTATGTGGAATCGCTGTCCGCGTATGCGCGGCAATTCCTGGAGAGGATGGAAAAGCCGGACGTGGACGAGATCGACGGGATCGCACCGCCGATCGCGATCCGGCAGAAGAACACGACGCGCAATCCGCGGTCGACGGTGGCCACGGCGACCGAGCTGTACGACTATATGCGACTGTTGTGGGCGCGCGCCGGGGATACCTGGTGCCCGAACTGTGACGTGTTGGTGCAGCGGGACAGCGTGGACCAGGTGGCGGTGCGGGTACTGTCGCAGGCTGCGGGTTCGCGCTGGTACGTGCTGTTTCCGGTGCGGCTGGCGCGCAAGGAAGCCGAATGGAAAGAGCAACTGTTCGAGCTGCGCAAGCGCGGCTTCAACCGGCTCTTCCAGGAGGGCCGGATGTATGAGTTTTCGACGCCCGAGTCGCTGCTGGAGATCGATTTCAAGAAGCCGCTGTTCGTTCTGGTAGACCGGCTGGTGATCAACGATTCGCCGGAGCTGCGGCAGCGGATTGTGGATGCGGTCGAAATCGCCTACCGCGAGGCGGGCGAGGCGCTGGTGGAGTCGGCGGCGGGCCTCGAGCGGATGACGTTCCATGAACGGTTCGCCTGCAAGACCTGCAACATGGAGTTCCCGGAGCCGGAGCCAAACCTTTTCAGCTTCAACTCGCCGGCGGGAGCCTGCCCGCGCTGCCAGGGCTTCGGCAACATTATTGACTACGATCCGGCGCTGATTATCCCCGATCCCTATCTGGCCTTGAGCGACGGCGCGGTGGAGCCGTGGACCAAGCCGAGCTACAAGCATTTCTATAAGCACTTCTCGCAGACGGCGCGGGGGAAGGTGCGGCTGTCGCTTCCCTATGCGGAGCTGAATCCGGCGGAGAAAGAGATCGTGTGGCGTGAGATCCGCGGCTTCTTCGCGGAGGTGGAGCGCAAGAAGTATAAGGTTCACGTGCGGGTGTTTTTGAGCCGGTACCGGGGCTATGCACCGTGCACGGAGTGCGAGGGAGCGCGGCTGCGGAAAGAGGCGTTGCGGGTGCGTGTGGGCGAGAAGACGATCGCCCAGGCGGCGGCGCTCCATATCGGCGAGGCGCTGGACTATTTCGAAGAGATGCGGCTCGGGCCGGAGCAGGCGACTATTGCGGGCAAGGTGCTGGTGGAGATCCGGCAGCGGCTCCAATTCCTGGACAACGTGGGTCTGGATTATCTGACTTTGGACCGCTTGTCGTCGACGCTCTCGGGCGGGGAGGCGCAGCGGATCACGCTGGCGACGTGTCTGGGATCGAGGCTGGTCGGTGCTTGTTATGTGTTGGATGAACCGTCGATCGGGCTGCATTCGCGCGACACGGCGCGGCTGATCCGGATCCTGCACGAGCTGCGCGACCTGGGCAACACGGTGCTGGTAGTGGAGCACGACCCGGATGTGATGCGCGCCGCCGATCATATTCTCGATCTCGGTCCGGGAGCGGGCGAGAACGGCGGTCGGGTTGTATTTCAGGGTTCGCGCGAGCAACTGTTCGATGGAGCAGCGCCGACGCTGACGTCGCTCTATCTGCGCGGGGAGAAGAAGACGGCGCTGGCGCGTGTGCCGCGCAAGGTCAACCAGAGGCGCATGCTGCGCGTCGAAGGCTGCCGCGCGCACAACCTGAAGAATATCGACGTGGCGATCCCGTTGGACATGCTGGTGGCGGTGACCGGTGTGTCGGGTTCGGGCAAATCGACGCTGGTGCATGAGGTGATTCACAAGGCGCTGGGCGGCTCCGGCGCGGCCGCCTTTTCCGCCGAGGAAGACGAGGAACTGGCGGCGCGCAAGACGTGGCGGCGGGTGGAGGGCGCGCACTTTATTAAAGAAGTGGTGCTGGTGGACCAGTCGCCGATCGGGCGGACGCCGCGGTCGAACCCGGTTACCTATATCAAGGCGTTCGATAGTATCCGCGACCTGTTCGCCGCCACGCGCGATGCTTCAAGGCGCGGCTACACACCCGGGCACTTCTCCTTCAATATTCCCGGCGGCCGGTGCGATACCTGTCAAGGGGACGGCACGGTGACTGTGGAGATGCAGTTTCTGGCCGATGTCGAGTTGGTGTGCGAGGAGTGCCGCGGGACGCGCTACAAGGCGAGCATTTTGGAGATTCGCCACAGAGGGCTCAACATCCACGAGGTGCTGCAATTGACAGTGAGCGAGGCGATTGGCTTTTTCGCCGATCTGCCGCGGCTGACGGACCGTTTGAAGATTTTGGCCGAGGTAGGGCTTGGATACCTGCGGCTGGGCCAATCGGCGACGACACTGTCCGGCGGTGAGGCGCAGCGGGTGAAGCTGGCGGCGCATCTGATGCAGGCGACGGCGAAGGCGTCGCTATTCATCTTCGACGAACCCACGACGGGGCTGCATTTCGACGACATCGCGAAGCTGCTGGATGCGTTCCAGCGGCTGATTTCGAATGGTGCGAGCCTGCTAATCATCGAGCACAACCTGGAGGTGATCCGGCACGCCGACTGGATTATCGACCTGGGTCCGGAGGGCGGGGATTTGGGCGGCCGCGTCGTGGCGCAGGGGCCGCCGGCGGAAGTGGCGCGGTCGAAGACATATACGGCGAGGTTTCTGGCTTCGCTGGTGGGTTAAGGGGCTGAGGGAGCAGGGGTTAAGTGGGAATTGGGTTTGTTCTGCAAATTTGGGGCGCGGGCAGAAAACTGTCGAAAAAGTGTCGAATTGTGTCGAACGGGCCATGATCGCCTGCGCCCTTTTTTGGGTAATAATATAGTTGACAACTCATGCCTGCGTGGATACGCTGAAGGCGTGACAGGCCGACGATTCAGGAGGCTTTCTTCGCCTGCTTCTGCTTCGCCCGTGCCCGCTTCCACTTCTCTTCCGCCTTCAGGAGATCTTCCTTGGAGACGGTGAGTACAGTTCGGAGAGCGTTGCTCATGCGTTCGGCGTCCGTCCTGCCGGGAACGTTCGGGGCTGGTTCTGGCTTCATCCAGCATCATAGTAAACCATGTTTCTGGGGTTGCGCAAGCCTTTATCTGTATGCTACATTGTATTTGTGCCCCAGCAAAAGGTGGGGTATTCCGTGTTGTGTTGGCAAGCTGGAACGACCACACGCCAGTCCAAACGAACCGTAACGAGTTGAGCGGAAACAACGAGTTAGGGGGCTGTTGGACGGCCAGGATAAAAGCCAGCCCCCCCTAACCAAAGTTTAAAGTTTTGCGCCAGAGAGCATTGGCCTTTCGGGTACACTACCCTTGAGGATGAAACGGAGGATGATTAAGATGCCGACCACCAAGAAGAAGGCGAGCCACAAAAAAGCGGTTGCGCCGACGGCAATCCATGCCAAGCATGCTGATGGCACGCATCATTTGGTTACACTAGCGAACATTCGTGTGGTCATCGTGCCCGATGAAGGCTCGTGGTTCGCGCAAGGTTTGGACATCGACTATGCGGCCCAAGGAGAAACAGTCCCCAAGGCCCGGAAGAATTTTGAAATCGGGCTGCGGGCTACGATTAACCACCACCTGAAGGTGTATGGGCATCTCACCCATTTTATTAAAGTCGCCCCGCCCGCAATCTGTCAGCACCTACTGCTGGCTAGCTCGGCGCAATTCAAATCGTTTTCGCAGATTTCGGCACACGAAATTCACGAAGCGGCTCCGTTTAATAACATCGAGTATTTAGTCGCCATAGCGGAGGGTCAGCCTGCCTTCTAGTGGCGTCCCCACGGAAGTTGTCATCGCGGTTTTGAGGGCCACTGGTGTGCTTGTGGCTGAGGGGCCGGGTCCTCATGTAACCGTAGCCAAAGGCGATCAAACCGAAACATTGGTGCTCGACGGACCTATGGTTAAGAAGAACATGCTGTTTCGTCTCCATTTCCTTTATGGCGTTCCAATCCACTGGTTCTGGAACCCAAGCATGGCTCCTGGATACAAAGCCCCTACTGTTCAGTAGCGTGGTCGCTTTCCTCTGCCCTGTCTCCTAGCGAACGTCCTCCTTGCCGATGAGCCGATCCCAGGTCAACCGCTTGCCGACGATGCCGCGCACAGCGAGGCTGAAACGCTCGCCATCGGTCATCTTGCGATTGTTGAAGCGGAAGCTCTGCTCGTCCAAGTAGCGGAAAAGGTGGAACGGTTCCACGCTCACGTAGGTTCCGTTGAGTCCTCGCTTGAACAGCGACCAGAAATTCTCAAGGCCGTTCGTGTGGATCTTGCC
>VFZE01000071.1 GCA_016871315.1 Acidimicrobiia bacterium
TAGGAAGGTGGAGCGCCAGGAAGGCGAAATGACGGCCCGCCTTTTCGTGGATTCTTCCCAACCCAAACGCGTGCTCACCGTGGCCGGCGTGCCACCGGAAAAATGCGCTTACGCCCTGGCCCGCTACAGCCGCTCTCCTGATTCCATCCGCGACTCCATCGAATGGGTCCGCACGCACGACTCCGCCAAGTTTCTCGAGAGCTTCTACTTCCAGTACGGCCACGCCTCCATCGCCGATCTCGGCCATGTCGTGGTCTGCCTGGAAGGCATCTCCGAACTTGCCGCGACCGAGGCCGAGGACGAACAGCTCTGGGACGGCCAGGCGCGCTCGTCACGCTATCAGGATTTCAGCAAGAGCGGCTTCGTCACGCCGCCGGAGTTCGACGCCTCCCAGGCCGCGCTCTACCAGCAGCATGGTCACCGCCTGCTCGAAGCCTACGGCAGGATTCACGCCGCCGTCTTCGAACACCTTCAGGAGCAGCTCGCTCGTCCGTCCGACATGAAAGAGGATGCGTACCGCCGCAACCTCAACGCCCGCGCTTTCGACGTCGCGCGTTACCTGCTCTTCTTCGGCGTTCCCACCGGCGTCGGCCAGGTCACCAGCATCCGCACGCTGGAGCGGCAGATCCGCCGGTTGAAGGCCAGCGATTACCTGGAACTGAGAACGCTCGCCGACGAAATGGCGCAAGCCTGCGCCGCTCCTCCCGATTGCGCTTGGGAGGAAAGCTCCGCCGAGCCTGTCGCGCCGACGCTGGCCAAGTACGTCGATTGCGATTCCCACTTGCGCCAGTCCCGCCAGGATCTCCGCCTCTGGGCCGCCCAGAACCTGCCACGGCAATCCGAACTCCAGCCCGATGCCGTCGACCTGCTGCGCCCGGCCGACACCGTCGCCGATATCGCCGCCACGCTTCTCTACCCCGTCACCGATCGCCCCTTCCGCGAACTGTACGGGATCACCTCAGCCTGGAGCCGTCCTCAACAAAGGGAGATCATCGACCTCGCCCTTGGCTCGCGCACTCGCCGTGACGAACTGTTGCGCGAGTTCCGCGGCGGCCTGTTCGCCTACGACATCATCATGGACATCGGCGCTTACCGCGACCTCCACCGCCACCGCCGCTGCCATCAATACCGGCAGGATTTCTCCGGCCGTCTCGGCTACGACGTTCCCGGCGCCGTGCTCCAATCCGGTCTCGAGGACTTCTACCGCAGCTCGATGGAGGAGACTCTAGCAGCCATCCAGCAGCTACCCGAACCCGGCTCTCACTACCTGCTCCCCTTCGGCGCGCGCTCCCGCTTCCTCTTCAAGATGGATTTCGCGGAAGCGGAATACATCTCCCGCCTCCGCAGCGGCGTCAAGGGACACTTCAGCTATCGCCAGATCGCCTGGCAGATGAAGTTGAGGATGGATGAACTCGAACCCGAGCTGGGGCGCCTGATTCAGGCCACCCCGCCCTGGGTTGAGGATCCGCTCAAGCGCTGATCAGCCGCCGGACGCCGCCGCTGCAGCTTGCGGCCCCGCCGCTTCCTGATACAACTTCGCTCCAACCACGGACGCGACCAGCAACTCCACCAGTCCCCACAGCAGCGATATCGCAATCAACTTTATCGGGAACAGATCCGCCAAAACCGGAAACGCAAGCGCCATCGCGTATCCGATCAGCCAGACCGAGCTGCCCGCACAAAGTGCCGTCTTCACGCCGGGACCATACCGCGGCCGGATGGCCGCATAGAGCCATACCGTGAATATTCCGTAGATGAAACCGATGATGTTGAAAGCGACAATCGTGCCAACCGATTCCACCGGTTGGCGGTTCAATGACGTCATCGCCTCGCGCCATTGCGCCTCCAGCACAATCACGTTCAGCACAAACTCGCTGATGTTGATGATCAAGCCGGCTACCAAGCCGCCGAGAATAACCCGGGCCATATTGATGGGAGCCATCGTTTCCCTCCTTCTCTGTACGGTCAACCGCCTGAGATTGTATGGGTTGACATCGTAAAGTGCAAGGGGGAAGTTTGCGGCTATTGGCCGAGAATGTCGTAGGTGGTCGTGCCCGGCCGCCTCACCTTCTCATACGCCTTCGTCCATTCCGCATGATAGGGATTCGCCGTGTAAGCCTTCAAGGCATCCGCTCCCTGGTCTTTGAACTCGAAGCAGACCCCATACTGCCTCTGCAAACGGACCATTTTTCCCTCCGCCTCATTCACTTGCGGCGTGAACTTCTTCCGTGTTTCCGCGTCGGGCGAGAATTGGGCCAGCGGACGCAGCAGCTTCCCGTGCCAAACGCGGAGAATGGCGGGGTTTTTGGCGGGCATCGCGTCGGTCGCTGCCTGGAACGCCTTCCATTCCGCCTCGGAAGCCGTATCGATCGTGGTAAACGCAAAACAGTGCATCATCGTCTTTTCGCCGGCCAGTGATGCGGTGGAAGCGGCAAACAGCAGAGTAATCAGTAAACGGGATCTGTTCATGGGAACCATTCTACCGCAGGGTGCGACAGCCGGAAGGGCTCCGCTCAAGGTTCCCGTGCCGTGGTCGATACGGAGATAATAGGATATGCGAAGAACTCCGTCGCCATTGTTCTGTCTCACGTGGTTGGCTGCCGCGGGGGCGTATTGGCTTCCGATCCCTTGACCGTCGTCAATGCCGCCAGTTACCGTCCCGGCGTCGCCCCCGGCTCGATCATCGCCATCTTTGGAGCCAACCTGGCCCCGCACACAGTTCAGGCAAGCGAGGTCCCCGCTGCCAACCTCGCTGGGCGGTGTATCCGTTCTCGCCGATGACCTCCCGGCGCCGCTCTACTTCGTCAGCCCTACCCAGATCAACGCCCAGCTGCCCTATGAAACCCGGCCGGGCCGGGTTCGGATCTCGGTCGGTGACTCTTCCACGACCATTCAGGTTCTGGAAGGCGCCCCGGGCATCTTCACACTCCGCGACGACTTGGCTTCCTTGAGTCCCGCGTTGCCAGGGCGCTACCTGACCGTTTACCTCACCGGACTCGGCCAGGTGACTCCCCCCGTTGCCTCCGGGCTCCTTGCCCCGTTAAGCCCGCTATCGGCCGCCAGGCACCAGGTACGAGCACAAATCGGCGGTCAATTCTCGGAGGTCGCCTATGCCGGGCTCGCGCCGGGCATGGTAGGCGTCGGTCAGTTGAATCTGCGTGTTCCCTTCGTGGCCGCCGGCGTGCATGCGCTGGCTGTTTCCATTGCCGGCGCCGAGAGTGCGCCCGTCCGGGTGCAGGTGAATCCGGCCGCTGCCGCCGATCTTCTACGCATGATGTGGAGCCAGGGCCGATGCACGGGCCAGGGCCCTGTGCGGTACTCCGCCACGCCGATGTCGCTTGCCGACGTTGCCGTCGTTCTCCCGCTCGGGCTCATGGCCGACGCCCACGTGACGCCTACCGATCATCAGTACTGGGCCCCGAAGGACCCAACGTTAGGCCGCGACGCCTATCCCGTCTTCGCCCCAGCCGACGGCTCCATCGTATCCATCCAGCATCGCAGCCGCTTCATCGGCGACCAGGCCGGACCCGCCGGCGGCACCAGCGAGTTCCGCATCGTTTTTGAGCACTCCTGCACCTTCTGGACTTACTACGACCTTGTCACCAGCCTGGATCCGGCGATCGTCAGCCAGCTACCCGGCGGCGCCGCTCCAGCCGGAATGGCCACTCTGCCCGTCCGTATTCCGGTCCGTGCAGGCCAGCCCATTGGCAGGATAGGCGGACAAACCCTCGATATCGGTACGGTGAACGCCGACGTCCAGTTGCCCGGCCTGCTTGTTCCTGAAAACTACCTTGCCGAGCCGTGGAAGATTCACACCGTCGATCCCATCGATCACTTCGACGAACCGGTGCGCTCCCGCATCCTGGAGCTCAACCCCAGGAAGGCGGTACCGCGCGGCGGCAAGATCGACTACGACATCGAGGGCCGCTTTTCCGGCAACTGGTTTCTGGAAGCCACCAACGGTTATGCCGGCGTGAACCGGGAGAGGTACTGGAGTGGCCATCTGGCGGCGGCCCCTAATTATCTCGATCCCTCCAATATCACCATCTCCATTGGCGACTACGAAGGCAAATCCCGGCAGTTCTGGGTCCGGGGAAACTCTCCCGATCCCGCGAGCGTCGGGATCGAATCGGGCCTCGTGAAATACGAGTTGATCCCCGTGGGCCTGAGTCTGCAGGGGCGCTCCTCCGGAACGCTCGTCTATCATCGCGATGACAACAACGTCCAAGCTGTCATGCTGGTGCAACTGATCGCGCCACGGCGTCTGAGGCTCCAGCTGTTTCCCGGCCGCCGCGCCTCCGATGTCGCCGGTTTCTCCGATCAGGCGCGCCTCTACGAAAGGTGATCAGGCGCCAGCCGCCCCTCTTTCCGGATATACTAGGATAGATTTGTACACTGGCGCTTGCCGCGCCTTAGAGTTTAGGAGTTCTACCCCCAATGTTTGATCTTTTCCGCTCGCGGGCCAAAGCTACGCGTTATCTGCTCATGGCCCTGCTCTCCCTGGTGGCCCTTTCCATGGTCATCACTCTGATCCCTGGATTCGGGGGCGGCTTCGGCAGCAGCAACCAGCTCGTGCTCGCCGAAATCGGCGATAACGTCATCTCTTCCCAGGACATTAACCGGCTTGTTCAGGCTCAGATGCGCCAGAACCAGTTTCCCCGCGACATGGCGGAGTTGATCGTCCCCCAGATGGTGACCCAATTTGTCGGCGAAATGGCCACTGTTTATCAAGCCGAGCGCATGGGCTTCACCGTATCGGAAGAGGAACTGATCGAAGGCATAAGAAAAGTGATCCCGCAGCTGTTCCAGAGCGGCCAGTTCGTCGGCAAGGAAGCCTATCAAGCCTATCTCCAGCAGATGAACACCACCATTCCTCAGTTTGAGGAGAACGTCCGCAAGCAGATCCTGCTGAACAAGCTGCAAAGTTTGGTTTTCGACGGTCTCGTCATCACACCCGAGGAGATCAAGGCCGAATACCTCCGGCGCGGCGAAAAAGTGAAGCTGGAGGTTGTCCGGTTCCAGGCCGAGGAGCTGAAATCTCAGGTCGTGATTTCCCGCAAGGAGATTGAAGACCACTACAAGACCAACGCAGCCGCCTATATGTCCGCTCCGCGCCGAACCATCGACGTGATCCTGGTGGATGAGAAAAAGCTTGGCGAGAAAATCCCGGTTACCGAAGAGCTGATCCGCCAGTCGTATGAGTCCAACAAGGACCGTTACCGCATCGACGAGCGCGCCAAGGTCCGGCACATCCTTGTCAAAGCGGAACCGGATGATGAGGCCGAAAAGAAAAAGGCCAAGGCGAAAGCCGAGGGCCTGCTCAAGCAGATTCGCGGCGGCGCCGACTTCGCCGAGTTGGCAAAGAAGAACTCCGACGACCCCGGCTCGGCCGTCAAGGGCGGCGATCTGGACTGGATCCAGCGCGGCCAAACCGTTCCGCCCTTCGAGAAGACCTCCTTCGAGCAAAAGCCCGGGCAGATTTCCGAACCCGTGGAGACCTTCTTCGGCTACCACATCATTCACACTCTGGACAAGGAACCGGCCCGCATCAAACCGCTGGATGAGGTGCGCGAAGAACTCACCGCCGAACTGAAGCGCCGGCAGTTGTTCGAGAAAATGCCGGAACTGGCCGATCAGGCTCGTGCCGAACTCCTGAAGACTCCGCTTCAGGCACAGCAGGTTGCCGCAAAGCTCAATCTCACGCACATCCGCGCCGACAAGATTGCTCCTGGTGATGCCATCCCCGGTGTGGGATCGGCGCCGGAACTGATCAACATCGCCTTCAGCATTGACAAGGGGACGGTGACGGAAGTGATGCAGCTGCCGGAAAACCGCCTCGCCGTGTCGGCGGTGGTCGACATCATGCCGCCGCGCCAGTCGTCGCTGTCGGAAGTCGAAGCCACCATCCGCACGCAGCTCTCCACCGTCAAGACCGCGGAGCTGGTGGAGACCAAGGCGAAGGAGTTCGAAACCCGGCTTAGGGCCAACCAGAATGACCTGCGTAAGACCGCGCAGGAACTTGGAGCCAAGATCATCACGACCAATGAATTCGACCGCACGGGCCAGATGGAAGGCATCGGCCCGGCCGCCTATCTCGGCGAACAACCCTTCGTCAGGTCCGTCGGCACGGTCGTCGCTCTCTATCGCGTCTCCACAACCCCTTACTTCTTCAAGATCCTCTCGCGCTCTCCGCCCGATCTGAATCAGCTGGAGGCGCAGCGCGACATCATCGTCACGGGCTTGCGTGATAAGAAGCTCCGCGAACGCCGTGAGTTGTTTGAAGACGGCCTCGTCAGAAAGCTCACCGAAGAAGGCAAGATCAAGATCAACGACGACGCAGTCAAGCGGCTGGCCGCAAGCTACAAAGGATAGGCCGGTCCACACTTCATGATCGAAGCCCTGCTGGACTTCCTACGCATCCTCACAACGCCTGACCGCCTCATTCAGCTGCTCACCACCGTGTTCAGCGGCTGGTGGGGCTACGGCCTGCTCGCCGGCATCGTGTTCTCGGAAACCGGCCTGTTGATGGGATTCTTCCTCCCCGGCGATTCCCTCCTGTTCACCGTCGGCGTCGTCGCCGGAGCGGGTCAGCTCAACATCGTCGCCATCAACATCGTGCTGATCGGCGCCGCGATCATCGGCGATGCCGTTGGCTACTCCCTGGGAAGGCGCACCGGGCCCAGGATCTTCTCCCGTCCCGACTCGCGCTTCTTTCACCAGGAACACCTGCGCCGCACCCAGGAGTTTTACGAGAAGCACGGCGGCAAAACCATCATCTACGCCCGCTTCGTCCCCATCATCCGCACCTTCGCACCATTTGTCGCCGGCGTTGCCAACATGGGCTATGCGCGCTTTGCCGCCTTCAACATTTTCGGCGGCATAGGGTGGGTCATCAGCCTCACCGTGCTCGGCTACACCCTCGGCAGCAACCGCATCGTTCGCGCCCATTTCGAGAAGGTCATCCTCGGCATTATCTTCGTCTCTGTCCTGCCCATCGTCTTTGAAGTGATAAAATCGCGGCTCAGACCCGCGCGATGAACTTCACCAGACTCTTTGCCCTGCTGACCATCGCGATCCTCGCCTCCGCCGAGGATTGGCCGGAGTGGCGCGGCAAGGGGCGCCTCGGCCTCTGGAACGAAAGCGGCATCCTCGACAAGTTCCCCGAATCGGGCCTGAAGATCCGCTGGCGCACACCCATCAAAAGCGGCTTCAGCGGTCCCGCCGTCTCGCAGGGCTTGGTCTCCGTGCTCGATTTCGAGTCCACCGGTCCCAACAAGGGCTTGGAACGGGCCGTCGCTTTTGACGAGAAGACCGGCCGCGAGGTCTGGACCCGCTCTTGGGAAGCCGATTACACAGGCCTCTCCCGCAGCTACGCCACCGGACCCCGTTCCACGCCCACAGTCGATGGCGACCGCCTCTACGCGCTCGGCGCCAGGGGCATCCTCGTCTGCCTCAACGCCCGCACCGGTGAGTTGCTCTGGCAACGCGACTTCACGCGCGACTTCAAAGCCAACATTCCCGGCTGGGGTACTGTCGGTTCGCCTTTAGTCGAAGGCCGCCTCGTCATCGCTGTCGTGGGCGGAGAGCCCGGGGCCAAGGTGATGGCTTTCGACAAGTTCACCGGCAAAGAGGTCTGGCGCGCGCTCGACTCCTCTACCGAGCCCGGCTACGCACACCCGGTCATTTATGAAGCCGGCGGCAAGCGCCAGCTCATCATCTGGCATGCCTCCGCCGTCGCCTCGCTCAATCCTACGAACGGCGAACTCTACTGGCAGCTCCCCTTCAACGCCCACCTCGGTCTCGCCGTCGCCACGCCCGTCAAAAGCGGCCCGCTGCTGCTTATCAGCTCATTCTACACCGGCTCCATGATGATGGAGCTCGACAACGCCGCCCCCGCCGCGCACATGCTTTGGAAGGGCAAGAGCCAGAGCGAGATCCAGACCGACGGCCTGCATGCGCTCATCAACACCCCGGTCATCGATGGCGGATATATCTACGGCATCGACAGCTATGGCCAGTTCCGCTGCCTCCACGCGCGCACCGGCGAGCGCATCTGGGAAACGCTCGACGTCACCAAGGAAAAGGCCCGCTGGTCCACCGGCCTCATCGTCCGCCACCAGGACCGCTACTTCATCAACAACGACCGCGGCGAGCTGATCCTGGCGCGTCTATCGCCCAAGGGCTATCAGGAGATCTCACGCACGCCGCTCATCAAGCCCACCTCCACCGCGGGCATCGGCCGGCGCGAGCTCGGCGCCGTCAACTGGTCCCACCCCGCCTACGCCAACCGCCACATCTTCGCGAGAAACGATGAAGAGATTCTCTGCGCCTCACTGGAGAAATAGCCCATGCGTCGACGAACTTTTCTTGCATCGGCCGCGGCAGGAGCCGCGCAGACGAGAACCGCGCGCCGGCCTAACATCCTGCTCATCACCGCCGACGATCTCGGCCTCTGCCTGAGCTGCTACGGGGAAACCCGCATCAAAACTCCTCATCTCGATAGCCTCGCCGGCTCCGGCGTCCGTTTCCGCACTGCCTATGTCACGCAGGCATCCTGCAGCCCTTCGCGCAGCAGCATGTTCACCGGCCTCTATCCGCATGGCACCGGTCAGTACGGCCTTGCCAACACCGGACTCGCCCTACACGACAATCTCCATCAGGCCACCATTCCCGCCGTACTCAAAAAGGCCGGCTATCGCACCGGCATCATCGGTAAGCTGCACGTCGAGCCGGAAGACACTTTCCCCTTTGACTTCCTCCACAAGAACAGCGCCAACACCCGCAAGGTGCGCGATGTTGCCACTCTGGCAGGCGGCTTTCTCTCCGCAAAGAGTGAAGACCCCTTCTTCCTCATGGTCAACTACTCTGACCCGCATGCCTTCCGCCTGCCCGACAATCCCCGCGAATGGAACTTTCCTCCTCAAGTCGACGGGCTGCCGGAAAACCCCTATCCGCCGGGACCAACCGCCGTATTCGACTTCCAGCAGATCGACACACCCGAACAGCGCGTCCGCGTCGCCGGCTACTACAACGCCATCCAGCGCCTCGACACCGGCATCGGCATGCTGATGGACACGCTTCGCAAGAGCGGCAAGGAGCAGGAGACCGTCATCCTGTTCGTCGGCGACCACGGCCCCCCGTTCGCCCGCGGCAAGACCACAACGTACGAATCGGGCCTCCGCGTTCCTTACATGGTCCGCTGGCCCGGCCTCTCCAAACCCGCCGTGAGCGATGCCATGGTCTCCACCGTGGATCTGGCCCCCACGATCTTCGACGCCGCCGGCGTCACTTCACCCGTCAGGATGCACGGCCGCTCTCTGCGCCCCGTCCTCGCCAACAGCAAGGCGGAATGGCGACGCTACCTGGCGGGCGAGTTCCATTTCCACGGAGCCACGCCCTTCTATCCGCGCCGCGCCATTCGTGACGATCGGTACAAGCTGATCCACAACCTGCTCGCCGGCCGCAACAAACCTTCCACGGGAATTGACGGCGACAAGGCTTACCCCATCTCCCGCGATTCGCGTTACGACGGCACCCCCGTTCGCGCTGCCTTCGATACCTTTGCGAATCCGCCGGAATTCGAGTTGTACGACCTCCGCGGCGATCCCGTCGAGTTCCGCAATCTCGCCGGCCAGCCCGCACTCAAATCCACAGAAGACCGCATGAAGCAGGCGCTCCTTGACTGGCGCAAGGAAAGCAGTGATCCCTTCCTCGATCCCGCGATGATCGAGAAAATGGCCCGCCGCACAGTCCAGGCTTAGCGCGCGATCAATTCCGCCGCCCGCAGCACCTGCGGATCCCGCCGCGCCTCCACCTCATCGCCCTTCTCCACCCCCAGTGTCTGGTTGAAGACCTCCTGTTGGAGCCGAGACCGAATCCATTCACGGTCCACCGACCACTCGCTCACTCCCGGACTGATCCCGCGCTCCGAAAGGTAAATCTTGAAATCGTCCAGCGTCGCGTTCTCGAGGGTGAACTCCTCCGCCACCCGCAGTCCCTTCCGGATCGTCTCCGTCGCAAAGCTCGTGAACGCCCCCGTAGCGTCCAGTGCCGCCCGCAGCCGCGTCTGCCGGTCGAATCCGACAACGTGATCCGGCTGAATTCCGCCGGCGCCCGAATTTTCCTGTGGGCCACGCAACTGCCCCTCCGACAGCCGCCGCTGAATCGAGCGCCCCTTCGGAGTAAAGTAGAAAGCCGTCGTCAGTGCCATTCCACTCCCTTCCGATAGCGGATAAATGCTCTGCACTAGCCCCTTGCCGAAGCTTGTTACCCCTACCACAACTCCCCGTCCGTGATCCTGCACCGCTCCTGCGAGGATCTCCGCCGCACTCGCGCTCTTCTCGTTGATCAACACCGCAAGAGGAGATTTGTAGGGTTCCACGCCCTTCGGCACCAGCGTCTCCTCCTCCTGCCGCGCCCGCCCGCGGATCGACAGCAGCTTTGTTCCCTCCGGGAAAAACAACGCCGAGCATTCCAGCGCCGACGGCAGAATCCCACCCGGATTGTTCCGCAAATCCAGCACCAGACCCTTCAGCGACGCGCCGCCCAGCTTTTCGATCGCCTCCTTCAATTGCTTTCCCGTCTCGCCCTCGAAACTCGTGATCCGCACGTAGCCCGTCGTTTCATTCAACATGAACGCGCGATCCACCGATGCCGACAGCATCTCCTCCGGCTTCATCGTGAATTGCAGCAGGTGCATGCTGCCTTGCCGGCGGACATCAAGCCGAGCCTCGCGCCGCCGTGTTTCCCCTAACAAACCGATCAATTGCTCCATGTCCAGCCAGTCAAGCCGGATCCCGTTCACCGCCAGAATTTCATCGCCCGGCGCAATCCCCGCCCGCGCCGACGGCGTCCCCGGCATCGTTTGCAGCACGATCACGCGCCCCGGCAGCACGCTCACCACCGTCCCGAACCCCTTGCTGGTGGAACGCTCCAGCTCCTTCAGCTGTTGAAACTGGTCCGGATTGAAGAAAACGGAGTGCGGGTCCAGTTTGCGCAGCATTCCCGCCAGCGCCCCTTCATATATCACCGGGCCCGGATTCACCGGATCGGCCGCGTTGGCCTCCACCATCGCGTAGGCGCGGGTGAAGGCGCGGATCGCCTGTTCCAGCTCGTTCTCAGCGGCGGCGAACCAAAACAGCAGCGCCAGCACCATACCGCTCACACAATCCGCTTGCCAAGCGCGGAAGTCATCAGCTCCACCGCCAGGTCCGCCGTCCGGTTCGCCACGTCGAGCACCGGGTTCACCTCCACCACATCCATCGAGAGCAGCGACCCGAAGTCCCCGATCAGCTCCATCGCCAGGTGCGCTTCGCGGTACGTCAGCCCGCCCTTCACCGGAGTCCCCACGCCCGGCGCTTCATGCGGGTCCACCACGTCCATATCGAACGACAGATGGAACCCGGCCGTGCCGTCAGTGACTAGCCGCAACGCGTCGCCCATCACCGCCCGCAGCCCCCGCTCATCAATGTCACGCATCGTGAAAAACCGGACCCCCGAACTGCGGACATGCGGCCGTTCCAGTTGATCCACTTCGCGAATCCCAACCAGAGCGACATTGCGCGCGTCCACTTTCGGCGCGTAGCCGTTGATGTGTGTCAGCTCGTGCAGTCCCATTCCCGCGCAGCAGGCCAGCGGCATCCCGTGCACGTTGCCGCTGCTGCTCGATTCCGGCGTGTTCATGTCGGCGTGCGCATCCAGCCACAGCAGACCCATTTTCTGTTTCTTCCGGCGCAGGTGCCGTGAAATCCCCGCAACTGATCCCACCGCGATCGAATGGTCCCCTCCCAGCACCACCGGCATGCTTCCGGCGGCAATCGCCTTCTCCACCATTCCGGACAGTCTCGTGCAGGTGCGCGTGATCTCGGTGAGATACCGGGCGCGCTCATTGCCCATCGGCCGGCTTTCGGGCTGCTCCACGTCGACGTTGCCCAGATCCTCCACCGGATAGCCAAGCGCCTCCAGCCGCGGTTGCAGCCGCGCCACGCGAATCGCCGACGGCCCCATGTCCACGCCGCGCCGTCCCGCCCCCAAGTCCAGGGGCGCACCGATGATGGAAATACTGGAATGCCGCATATTCTGCTCAGGGCCGCGTCCGGTACAGCATTCTCGGAAACGCGATCGTCTCTCTTAAGTGGTCGATCCCGCACATCCACGTCACGAACCGCTCAATCCCCATCCCGAAGCCCGCGTGCGGAACCGTGCCGTAGCGCCGCAAGTCGATGTACCATTCAAACGCCTCGCGCGGCAGCTGGTGCTCTTCCAACCTTTTCAGCAACAGATCCAGATCATGAATGCGCTGCCCGCCTCCCACAATCTCGCCGTACCCTTCCGGCGCGATGACGTCCGCTCCCAGCACCACGTCCGGCCGGTCCGGCGCAGGCTGGAAGTAGAACGCCTTTATCGCCGTCGGGAAACGATCGACAATCACCGGCCGGTCGAAATCCTCGCTCAGCAGCGTCTCATCGGTTCCGCCGAAGTCGCCGCCCCACTCAATTTCGCTCCCCTTCTTCTTCAGCCGCTCCACCGCTTCGTCGTAGCTGATCCTAGGAAACGGAGCCTGAATCGCCTGCAGCTTCGACACATCACGCTCCAGCACCGCCAGCTCTTCCTTCCGCCTTTCCAGCACCCTTCCCGTGACAAAGCAGATCAGCTCCTCCGCTACGCGTTTCACGTCTTCCAGCGTGGCGTAGGCCATCTCCGGCTCCACCATCCAGAATTCCGTCAGGTGCCGCCGGGTCTTTGATTTCTCTGCCCGGAACGTCGGCCCGAACGTGTACACCTTGCCGAACGCCGCTGCCGTCGCCTCGTTATACAGCTGCCCGGACTGCGTGAGAAAAACCTTCTCCTCGTCGAAGTAGTTCACCTCGAACAGCGTCGTCGTGCCCTCGCAAGCCGCCGGCGTAAAGATCGGCGTATCCACCAACGTGAAGCCGTTGTTGTCGAAATAGTCCCGCACCGCGCGGATCACTTCGTGCCGTATGCCCAGCACCGCGTGCTGCCGCCGGCTGCGCAGCCACAGGTGACGGTGATCCATCAGGAACTCGATGCCGTGATCCTTCGGAGTGATCGGATACGGCTGTTCCTCCGGCACCTTCTGCACGATCGTGGCGTCTTCGATCTCCATCTCATAGCCGCCCGGCGCGCGCGCCTCGGCGCGCAGCTTCCCGCGCACGATCACCGACGACTCCTGCGTCAAGTGCTTCAGCCCCTCAAAAAGCTCCTCCGGGAGCGTGTTCTTCAACGCGGTGCACTGGATCACGCCCGATCCGTCGCGCACCTGCGGGAAACAGATCTTACCGGATCGCCGCAAATTGTACAGCCACCCGGCGATCTCCACTTTTTTGCCGTCATGCGCCGCGCATTCGGCGATGCGGATCCGTTGATATTCTGTGGCGGACAATTATACGTTCTCCAGTTTCTCGAATACTCCGCGGACTTCGGTCAGCGGCGATTCCATCTCCTGCACCTCACGCAACTCGAGTAGCAGCGGATAGTTTCCATCCCCGGTGCGCAGCAGTTCCATCGCCGCCCTCCAGTCAATGGTCCCCCCGCTTGCGTTCATCGGAAACAGGTGCGCATCGTCGGTCCCATTGTTGTCGTGAATATGTGTCGAGCGGATGCGGTCCTTCATCAGCCCGAACGCCGCCGCCACGCCTTCCTTCATGTGTGCATGCCCGATGTCGAAGCAGAAATAGTTGTCCAGGTGCGTCTGCTCCAGAAACAACAGCAGCCGCTCGGCGCTCGACAGTTGGTTCGGAATGTTTTCCAGCAGCACCTCCACGCCACGGTGCCGCGCAAACACGTTCAGCTCCTCCATGGAGGAAAACGCCGCGTCGATCTTCCGGTCGTCGTATTCCTCGCCGCCCACGCCCAGGTGCTGTATCAGGTAACGGAACGGAATCGTTTCGGCGATCTCCAGCGCGCGCTTCACCTCATCCACGCTCGCCTTCCGCCGCATCTTGTCGGGGTCCACGATGTTCACCACCGCCCCTGGCCCCGTCCGCCCCCAGCAGTCGTCGTTGTACATCGGCGCGTGGAGGGAATGCAGCTTCATCGGCGAATCCGCGAACCAGTGCTTCAGCTCATTCACCTGCGCCGCGTTCCGGTAATCCAGGTTCTGCCGCGCGCAGAAGATCTCCACCATTTCAATCCCGGCCTCCCCAATACGGTCCAGCCACACCGTTGTCAGCCGGTGATTCACGAACAAGTGTGTCGATAGCGCCCTCTGCATTCCCTCAGTACCCAGCCGCCTTCCCGCTGCCGCGCCCGTCTGTGGCGCCTTGCAGCCAGCCTCCTTCGATCAGAATCGCCTCCACGCGCGCCACACCTTCAATCGGCGCAATCTTGTGACCCTTGCTCTTCAACAGCTCCACCGTGTCCGGCGAAAAGCCCTTCTCCAGGCTGATCTGATCCGGCATCCACTGATGATGGAATCGCGGCGCATCCACCGCATCCTGCAAGTTCATCCCGAAGTCCACTACGTTCAGAATCGCTTGCATCACGCCATTGACGATTCGCGAACCGCCCGGCGCGCCGATCACCATGTACAGTTTCCCGCCGCGCAGCAGAATCGCCGGTGTCATCGACGACACCGGACGCTTGCCCGGCGCAATCGCGTTCGCCTCCCCTTGCACCAGCCCGAACAGGTTCGGCGAACCCGGCTTTGCCGCGAAATCGTCCATTTCGTTGTTCAGCAGAAAGCCCAGCCGCGGGACGGTCACGCCGTTCCCGTAGCTCTCATTGATGGTGTAGGTCAGCGCCACCGCGTTGCCCCCGGCATCGACAATCGAAAAATGTGTCGTCTCCGTGCTCTCATATCCAGACACGTCTCCTGGCTCCACCTCGCTACTTACGGACGCACGGTTCCTGTTGATCGAGGCTCGCTGCGCCGCGATGTAGCGCGGGTTCAGCAGCCCCTTCCACGGCACCCGGTGGAACTCCGGATCGCCCAGATGACGGCTGCGATCCGCATAATACCGCCGCATTGCCTCGGCGACGAAATGAATTGTCTCTGCCGCTCCCGGTCCCGCTTTCTCGTAGCCGGATCCCTCCAGCACACCCATCATCTGCAACAGCCCGATGCCGCCCGCGCTCGGCGGTGGCGCTGTGAGTATTGAGAATCCCTTATAGGAGCCCTTCAACGGCTCCCGCACCGTCGCTTCGTACCGGTTCAAATCCTCGAGCGTAATCAAACCCCCGCCGGCCTTGCTTTCTTCCGCCAGAATCTTCGCTGTCTCGCCCTCGTAGAAATCCTTCGCCCCATGCCGCGCAATCCGCGCCAGCGTTCTGGCCAGTTCCGGCTGCGCCAGACGGCCGCCCGCTTCGTGGAAGGCTCCGCCCTTCAGGAAAATCCTCTTCGATTCGGCAAACGGCTCCAGGTCTTTCTGAGCCCTCCGCAACGACTCGGCCAGCGCATAGCTCACTTCAAACCCGTCCTGGGCAAGCTTCACGGCGGGCGCCACCAAGTGCCTCCAAGACATCCGCCCGTACTTGCTGTGCGCCACCTCCAACCCGCGCACCGTGCCCGGTACTCCCGCCGCCCGCCATCCCGTCACGCTGTCCCGCGTCGGCTTGCCCTCCGCATCCAGATACATTTCGCGCGTTGCGCCCAGCGGCGCGCGCTCCCGAAAATCAAGAAACGTCGTTTCCCCGCCCGCCATCCGCGCCAGTAGGAACCCTCCGCCACCCAGGTTCCCCGCCGACGGCAGCGTCACCGCCAGTGCAAACGCCACCGCCACCGCCGCGTCCACCGCGTTCCCGCCCTTCTTCAAAACCTCCACGCCAACATCGGCCGCCAGCGGCTCCTGTGCCACCACCATCGCCCGCCGCACGCGAACAGGCTGGCGCGCCTCCGCCACGAACGCGAAAATCAAGCCCAGAACAAGTAACGGCCGCAGTAGGCACATTAATGTTGATGATAGCGCCGTTTCCATTCAAACAGCGCGATTCCGGCAGCCACCGATACGTTCAGCGATGCGATCTCTCCCGCCATCGGAATCCGCACCAGCACGTCGCAATGCTTTCGCACCTGCCCATGCAACCCCTTGCCTTCCGCTCCCAACACCAGCGCCGCCCTTGGCGCATAATCCACCTGATCGTGCGTCTGTTTGCCGCGCTCATCCAGTCCGTAAATCCAGAATCCCGCCTCTTTCAGTCTTTCAATCGCGCGGTTCAGATTCGTCTCCCGTACCACCGGCAGATGAGCCAGCGCCCCCGCCGCCGCCTTCGCCGCCACCGGCGTGATCCCCGACGCCCTCCGCTCCGGAATCAACACCGCCGAGGCGCCCGCCGCATGCGCCGTGCGGATCACCGCGCCCAGGTTGTGCGGATCTTCCACGCCGTCCAGCACCACGATCATGCGCGCCTCCGGCAGAATCTCCTCCAGCGCCCGATAGCGCTGTTCCGCCTGCAATGCCACCACACCTTGATGCGATGCCCCGCGCCCCAGCCGGTCTAAAGATGCACGGTCTTCAAACCGCACCGGGATATCCTGAGCCCGGCACAGATCCACGATTTGTTGTAGCCGCGCATTGGCGGAACCGCGCACGATGTGAACCCTGTCCAGCGGTTTACCTGCGCGCAGCGCCTCCCGTACCGGATGAATGCCCGCTAACGTCTGCATCGGCGCCGCTCAGTCCCGGAACGCGGGCCATACCGCCGCGTCCAGATCCGTACGGTCGCCGTACTCTTTCAGCCTCTGGGCCAGCAGCGCCCGCAACTCCGTGATCCGGGCCGCGTGCGCCGCCTCCCCCGATAGATCCTGCCTTTCCAGCGGATCGCACTCCATATCGAACAACTGCGTATGCTTCTCGCCTCCCACGTTGTACAGGATCAGCTTCCACTTCCGTGTCCGGATCCCGCGCTGATAATGCCGGTAGGCCATCACCACTTCCTCACGGATGCTCGCCTCTGGGTCCTTCATCATCGGCCGCAGGCTCCGCCCGGCGATCCCTTCCGGCGGCTCCACTCCCGCCAACTCCAGCACCGTGGGGCATACGTCCATCAGGTAACAGAGTCCGTCCGTGTGCTGTCCCTTCTTGACCCCTGGCCCGGCAATCACCAGGGGCACACGCATACTGTGGTCATACAGGTTCTGCTTGCCGAGCAAGCCGTGCTGGCCCACCGCCAGCCCGTTATCGGCCGTGAAAATGACATAGGTGTTATCCGCTTCCCCGCTTTGCACCAGCGCCGCCAGCACGCGCCCGATCTGGTAATCCACCTCCGTGATCATCGCGTAGTAGCCCGCGATGTGCTCCTTGATCACCTCCGGCGTTCGTGGAAACGGCGCCAACACCTCATCCCGCAGCTTCAGGTCGCCGTTATCGAACGGATGCCGCGGCAGGAAATTCTCCGGCACCTGGATGTCTCGCGTTGAGTACATCCGCGCAAACCGGGCCGGCGCCATTCGCGGGTCATGCGGCGATGTGTACGCTACATAGGCCAGGAACGGCTTATCCCGGTTCCGCTGCTTCAAATACCGGATCGCCGAATCGCTGAACAGCTGGCTCGAAAACGTCTTCGCCACCCTTTGCGCCGCGCGCGGATACCTGCCCGCCGGATCGAAATCGTGCACCGGCACCTGCAAGTGGTCGCTCATCCCTCCGAAGAAGATGTTCTCCCCCGCGCTGAAACTCCGCGCGAACATCGACGTGCCGTTGTGCCACTTCCCCGTCCCGAACGTCTCATACCCGTTCCTGCGCAGCAGTTCCGGAAACGTAGGGTAGTATTTGCGGCTCTCTCCCGCCGGTGGGTTGGCGGCCATCGTGTGGTCATGGACCTGAAACAGCGTCCGCCCGGTCATCAGCATCGCCCGGCTGGGCTGGCAGATGGCGCCCACCGTGCCGCCCATGATCGCCGCGTGGCTGAAGTGCAGGCCGTGACGCACAAGATTGTCCATGTTCGGCGTCTGCACCTCCTTGTTCCCCAGCGCATGCAGGGTATTGAAGCGCTGATCGTCTGTGAATAGAAAAAGAAAGTTCGGCTTCCTCCCCTGCGCCAGCGAGGGAAGCGCGCCGCTCAGGATCTGCAGCAGACTACGGCGGCTGATTGTACGCATGAATTGCCCTCACGATAGTGTAGCTCTAGAGGAGCATATCTGAACAATGAAGTGTAGTTAGCGGGAGATCCGCCGGAGCACCCCCGTGGTGTCCGGAGATCTCCCGCTAACTACACATCAGGTCACATCGAAGATTCGTTTTCAGACTCCTCTACTCCGGGCGCGGCCTGTGGACTCTCGTCTGAGCCCGCAGCTCCGCCACTTCCTGCCCGCTCAAATACCGCCAAGTGCCGATCTGCAGCTCTCCGATTCGTAGCTTTCCCATCTCGATCCTCACCAGCTTCCGTACACGGCTCCCCACGGCCTCCAGCATCCGCCTTACTTGCCGGTTGCGGCCCTCACTGATCGTCAGTTCCAGGAACGTATCCTTCACCCCGTCGCGTACCCTCTCCACCCGCGCCGGCCTTGTCGGCCCATCGTCCAGTTCCACGCCTGTCCGCAGCTGACTCAGCTGCTCCTCGCTCAGCAGGCCCGCCGCCTTCACCAGGTATTTCTTCGGCACATGGTAATCCGGATTCGTCAGCTGCTCGGCTAGCTGCGTATCGTTGGTCAGCAGCAGCAGACCGCTGGTGTCCAGATCCAGCCGCCCCACCGGCGACACGAACTGCTTCACCCCCTTCAGCAGATCGTAGACTGTCGGCCGCCCCTCCGGATCCTTGTACGTCGTGCTGTAGCCCTTGGGCTTGTACAGCAGCAGATAAACCCGCGCCTCCTCGCGAACTCTCTTGCCGTCCAGCGTCACTCGGTCGCGCTCCGGATCCACCCAGTGATCCGGAGTCTGGATCAGTTTCCCGTTCACTTTCACCCGCCCGGCGCCGATCCATTGCCGCGCTTCCGTGCGAGAACCAAGCCCTGCTTTCGACAAAATCCGCTCCAGCGTCTTCAGCTGCCGTTTAGTCCCGCCTCTCGGCTTCATATAATGAATGATGCTATGGAACGTTGTCCCGCTTCGTCTTCTTCCTAGCATGAACTTCTGACCAGATTCCTGCCTTGCCGGAAGAATGAGCACAGTGACTCTGGTTCGTGGCGCCCGGCAGCTTGTCACAATGTCCGGGCCTGGCGTTCCGCGCCGCGGTTCCGCCATGAACGAGCCAAACATCATCCCCGACGGTGCGCTGCTGATCCAGGACGGCGTCATCACCGACGTCGGCCCGACGCGCCGAGTGGAACGGCTGACTTCCGCGCGCAAGGCTCAGGTCATCGACGCCACCGGAAAAGTCGTCGTTCCCGGCTTCATCGACTGCAACACCCAAGCGATGTCAGGCTCGCCCCGACTGAACACCTACGGAGGAGACAGTTCCCTCCCTGACGACAGGGCTGCGCTCAAGACTGTCCGCGGCTTCTCTGCACAGCGGCTGGAGTTGGAAACCAAGCGCCATCTGCGGAATTCCATCCGCCATGGCACAACCACCGTTTGCTCCCTCACAGGCTATGGCCTCGACGAAGCCACCGAATTGCGTTCCCTGCGAATCCTCAAGGATCTCCATGAACATCCCCTGGCCGTCATCGCCTCCTACTTCGGCGCCAATTTCGCACCACCGGAATACGAAGGCCGTTCCGATGCTTACCTCCGCTGGGCCATGGAGAATATGCTTCCCCTGGTCAAGAAGAGACGCCTTGCCAAGATCACCGACGCGCACTGCGGACCCACCGCTTTCCCCGCCGAACTCTGCCTCCCCTTCCTGCGCGAAGCGGCCGGCCTCGGGTTCCGCACCCGTGTCGTCGCCGGCGCCGATTCCGCAGCGGAAGCCCTCGGGCTTGCTCTCGAATCCGGCGCGGTCAGCATCGAACGTCTGCGGAACGCGGACACCGCCGTGATCCAGGCTCTTTCGGGAAGTTCCTTGCTGGCGACCCTCACTCCGGGGGAAAGTTTTCATCTTGGCCTCGATCATGCCCCGGCCCGCCGGTTGATTGACGGAGGTGTTGCCGTCGCGCTCGCCACCGGCTATGATTCCGGCAGGAGCCCCACCGTCAGCATCCCGATGATCATGTCCATCGCCTGCGCGCAAATGAGGATGACGCCCGCCGAAGCCCTCACCGCCTGCACGATTCAGCCAGCCCATGTGCTCGGCATTCACCACCGATGCGGAAGCATTGAATGCGGCAAAGACGCCGATCTGCTGCTCATGAACGTCCCTGACTATCGCGAGATTCCCTTCCACTTCGGCATGAATCCCGTGGCCATGGTTCTACGGCGGGGCGAGCGCGTCTGGCCGCGCCTGGAGACCGTCTAGGTAACGTGGCCGCTCTCCTCGAATGTGTCCCTAATTTCAGCGAAGGCCGTAATCCGGCCACCGTCGAGGCGTTGCTCGATTCCATCCGCGCCGCCGGCGCGTGCGTGTTGGATCACTCTCTTGACCCGGACCATCACCGTTCCGTCATCACCTTTGCCGGCTCCCCCGATGCCATCCTGGAAGCCGCTGTGGCCGCCGCCGGCAAGGCCGCCGACCTCATAGACCTGCGCCGCCACAAAGGCGTCCACCCACGCATCGGCGCTCTGGATGTCCTCCCCTTTGTACCCATCCGCGGCATCAGCCTGACAGAGTGCGCCGGACTCGCCGTCCGCGCCGCGGAGCGGATCTGGGACCTTCACCGCGTACCCGCTTTCCTCTACGAGGCCGCCGCCCGGCTCCCCGAACGGACCAACCTCGCCGCCATCCGCCGCCATCCGCCCGGCAAGCCGGATATCGGCGATGCTCTCCATCCCACCGCCGGAGCCGTCGCCATCGGAGCACGGAATTTCCTCATCGCCTACAACGTCAACCTCACCGGCGGCAGTCTCGCCGCCGCGCGCCGCATCGCCGCCCGCGTGCGGGAATCCTCCGGCGGTCTGCCATGCGTGAAAGCGCTCGGACTGCCGCTGGCCTCCCGCGGCCTCCTACAGGTCTCGATGAATCTCACCAACTTCGAGGTCACGCCCATGCACGCGGCTTTTCACGCCGTCAACAGCGCAGCCGAAAAAGAAGGAATGCAGATCGTCGAAAGCGAACTCATCGGTCTTATTCCGCGCCGCGCGTGGGAGTTCTCCGCCGCCTACGAGCTCAAGCTCAGCCGCACCGATCCGGACGCCATCATCCTGGAAAACCGAATCGCCGCGCTAAAATGAAACTTCGTGATGGTTACGATGGAATCCCACGCGGCCGGTGCCCCGCGCGGCCCCAGGCCCGCGTGGCTGCGCGCCCCCGCCCCCGCCGGCGAAAACTACCGCGAACTGAAAGACCTGATCACCAGGCTCGGCCTCCATACCGTGTGCGAGAGCGCCGCCTGCCCCAACGTCGGCGATTGCTGGAACCGCCGCACCGCCACCTTCATGATCCTCGGCAACGTCTGCACCCGCCGCTGCGGCTTCTGCGCCGTGCAGAAGGGCGCTCCGCTCGAAGTCGATTTCGACGAGCCGCGCCGCGTCGCCCAAGCCGTCGCCGCCATGGGCCTGCGCCATGCCGTCATCACCAGCGTCAACCGCGATGACCGTTCCGACGGCGGCGCCGAACTGTTCGCCCTCACCATCGGCGCCATCCGCCAACGCATCCCCGCCTGCAAGGTGGAAGTACTCGTACCCGACTTTCAGGGCTCGCACGACGCCATGCGCATCGTCATGGATGCCGCGCCCGATGTGCTCAATCACAATACCGAAACCGTCCCCCGGCTCTACCGCCAGGTCCGCCTCGGCGCGCGCTATGAGCGCTCCCTCGACATGCTCGCCTTCGCCAAACAGCTGCGGCCCTCTACGCCCACGAAAAGCGGTCTCATGCTCGGCCTCGGAGAAACGCCGGACGAAGTAGAGCAGGTTCTCCGCGATCTGCGGGACAGCAATGTCGATATCATCACCCTCGGCCAGTACCTCCGCCCTTCGCCCAAACACCTGCCCATTGTCCGCTACATCCCGCCACCGGAATTCGACTTCTACCGCAAACTCGGCGCGCAACTTGGCTTCTCCCACGTCGAAGCCGGACCGCTGGTGCGCAGCTCCTATCACGCTGACGAGGCCATTTCGTGCAGGACAGCGTAGCGGAGATCTGCCCGGGCCTCTGGCGGATCAGGCTCCCCTTCAGCTTCGAGCTGAACCACGTCAACGTCCACCTGGTGCGTCTCGACGACGGCTATCTGCTCATCGATTGCGGCATCCACTCCGAAGACTGCTTCCATGTCCTCGAGGCATCCCTGCGCCGCCTCGGTATTGCCTGGAACCAGATTCGCGTACTCTTCATCACTCATGGCCACCCCGATCACGTCGGCCTTGCGCCCAGGGTGCTCGAGCTCAGCCGCGCGCGTGTTCTGATCCACCGCGTCGAGTTGGCCCACCTCGACACCATCGCCCATCTCGTAGAAAACCCGCACAGCCTCGATCACCAGCTGCGCGCCTGGGGCGTTCCGGCCGATCAAGTCGACGCCATTACCCATGCCTTCACCGGCGTGCGCCGCTCGTTTCAGAAACTCGGCCATGCCGAAACCCTCGAAGGCGGCGAACTGCTCTACACCGCCATCGGGCCACTGGAAACCGTCTGGACGCCCGGCCACTCACCCGGCCACCTGTGCCTGCTTGCTTCGGATAGAAGACTGCTCATCAGCGGCGATCACGTGCTGCCTACCATCACTCCCAACATCGCCTGGATGCCTGGAGCCGACCCGCTCGCCGATTACCTCAACTCCTTGCGGCGCGTGGAGAACCTTCCCGTCGACTCCGTGCTCCCTTCCCACGGCGATCCCTTCCCCGGCCTCCTCAGCCGCGTGCGCGAAACCGCCGCCCACCATGATGCGCGCTGCGGCCGTATCCTCGAAGCTCTCCACAACGGACCCCGCTCGCCCTTTCAGATCGCCGGCTTTCTCTGGGGGAACCGGCTTTCCTCGTTCCAGCAAAGGTTCGCGCTTTTCGAGGTGATGGCTCACCTCGTCTATATGGAAAATCGCTACAGGGCTCGCCAAGTCGCCATTGATCCTGTCTCCACCTGGAGCCGCGCATGAATCCAGGAACTTCCACCCCCACTTTGCGTATCTACAAAGTGGAGGCCCAAAGATGATTGCGTTTCTGCTCTGGTGTATCCTGCTGGTGATCTGCTGGCCGCTCGCCATCCTGGCCCTCTTTATCTATCCGCTGGTCTGGCTGATCCTGCTGCCGTTCAAGATCCTCGGCTTCGCCGTCGGAGCCGTGCTGGATCTGGTTTGGATGATCGTCACCCTCCCCTTCCGCATTTTCCGGCTCATGCGCGCTTAGGCCGTCCGGCGCCTTCTTACCCAGGCAGCCAGTTGGAAAACGGCGCGGCGGGTGGTGGCCAAGGTGGAGTTCCATTGCGGGGAGTTGTTTCCGCGGGTGGGCTTCATCGTGACCAACCTGGAGACCGATAGCCGGGCGGTAGTGCGGTTCTACAACAAGCGGGGGACGGCGGAGCAGTGGATCAAGGAAGGCAAGCAGGCCGTCAAAATGACCCGATTGTCCTGCCACCGCTTCCGCTCCAACGAGGTGCGTCTATGGCTGAGCCTGATCGCCTACAACTTGGGAAACCTCTGGAGGCGGTTGGTGCTACCCAGGAAGATCGGAGGCTGGTCGTTGACGAGTCTGCAACAAAGGTTGGTGAAGACCGGCGGCAGGCTGGTCAAGCACGCCCGGTACTATTTGCTGCTGCTGGCGGAGGGCCTGACCCAGCCCCCAAAATCTGTACCACGTAATATGAGAGAAGCGGGCAAAAGGAAGGAGAAGAGGAATGCGTGGAACCAGGCACAGCGAGGAGCAGATCATCAAGATTCTGAAGCAGGCCGAGGCCG
>VFZE01000072.1 GCA_016871315.1 Acidimicrobiia bacterium
CTGCTCCTCGCTGTGCCTGGTTCCACGCATTCCTCTTCTCCTTCCTTTTGCCCGCTTCTCTCATATTACGTGGTACAGATTTTGGGGGCTGGGTCAATCATACTGGAGCTAAGACGCAGTTTGTGAGAGCCATGTTCCACAAATCTGCAACAGGCGAGTCAGCGGCTTTCGGTTCCGTGCGAGAGGCCCGGCCAGTTTACTTTATAGATGGTAACGAGCTTATTGTCGCTCTCAAATGCGACGGTGAGGAAGGCGGGATGCGTTTCCCTAAGAGCGCGGATCTGTCCCATGAACGGCTCGATTTCGCGAAAAATCTTAGACTGTTCCACGGCCAGGTAATCCACGCGCCAGCGCTTGAGGAGGTCCACCAGATTCTGCGGGAGTCCCAGCGCGCCTTCCAGTTCGTCCGGGCGATAGTACAGTTTCACCGGGTCGATGGAAAAGGCGCGAATCGCTTTGCGCCCGCTGTATAGCCAATAGTTGGGATCGAGGTTGCTCGACACAACGGCGGCGGGTGGAGTTTTTGCCCGTATCCACTCGTACGCTTGCCGGTGATCCTGCCAGGTCACGTCGCCCTCGATCAACGGTCCGTGGGGCAAGCCTGCCTTGGTAGTCTTGACCGCATAGTGGATGCACATGCCGAGTCCCCATGCGATGAAGAGGATGGCGAAGAGCCGGGCCGGCTTCTGCAGGCGCCTCATCCAGGAGGAGGGCACTGCGTGCGGGACGGCGAGGACGACGAAAGGCAGCACGGGCGCAAGGAATCGCTCCGGCGGCCACGACCAGAACAGGATCATGGATATAGTAGCCAGCGCCCACGCCGCCCCTAGTGCCTCCTGCCGAAACAGCTGTTTCACCAATCCGGCCGAGGCAAGCAGCGTCACGGCAAGGCAAAACAACAGGGTCACGGAGTTCCGCGGCAAGTTCCAGAATGTCGCCGCGCCCACGGTCATGCGGCCGGCATTGTGTTGCAGAATTGCCATTGGCTGCGCCGTGCTTTGACTGCTCAGGCTGTTCCACATGGAATAGTTTGCCTTCGTATAGAAGGCCACTACGGGATCGGCGGAAGCGGGATTCCGGTGCAACCAGGTCCACCAGGGCGCGCAGAGCGCCAGCAGGACAATTCCAAATAGACCGAATTGCTGGGGGCGTTTCCACGGAGGCATCGCCAGCACTGCGCAGGGCAATAGGGAAAGCGCCATCGTTCGCGTATGAAACGCCGCTGCGCATACGATGGCTGCCAGCAAAGGCTGCCGGATTGCTTCCTCCGAGCTTTGTCCCGCCTTCCACAGGACCAGGATCGAGCAGGTGCACAGAAAAGCGAATAAGGTCTCCGACAAGGGAATCGCCGCCAGGTAGATCACCATCGGGCAGCTCATTACCAGAGGAACCAGCCAGCGCGCCTCCGCGGGGCGATTCCAGGCCACGCCGACCAGGCGCCAGAGCGCCCAGCCCCATGCCGCCGCCGCGGCCATCGGGATCAGCCGCAGCAGAGGGATGTTGTCGGGGAAGTTCGGCCATAACGACCAGACAAGCGACAGAAGGGCAGGGAAGAGAATCGGGTATTTGGTTTGTTGGATTGGCTCCGGCAGGCTTTCGATCGTATAGCCTTTTCCCTCGGCCAGCGCCTTTGCGGTGACCAGGTAAACTCCATCGTCGTGAAAACCGCCCACGAAGTTTGAAGGCACATAGGTCAGCGCGATCACGGCCGACACTGCCAGCGGTAAAACCCAGAAGGGGAATCCCGCCGGTTTTGTGGTCACTTCTTTCCGATCCCATGATGTTGACGGTCCGCCTCCGTCGCCACTTCTTCATTCAGCCACTCAATTACCGCCGCCCAGCCCAGGCTTTCCGGATCGTTGCGCAGGTTATTGCGGACCGCGGCCATCACGTGAAAGCCCTGGCGGATCTGAAAGCTGAGCGTGGGGTCGTAGATCTTGCCTTCGATGACACGCTCCAGGTACTGCTCCGGGCTCAAATCCTTGGCGTAGGTGCAATAGCCGCGCAGGCGCGCGCCGGCGCGAATGCGCAGAAGCCCCAGGCGCTGCACGATCTCACGCCGCGCCGCGTACAGCTTCTTGCCGATGCCGTGGCCCTGCATCGACGGGCGCACCATGATCTCGGCGGTGTCCACCAGCGCCTCCACCTGATCCCGGAACTGCTCAAAGGCCTGCACCGGACGGACGAAATACTGCAATGAAGCTACGCGAATGCGTTCCATGAATACCTTTCCCAGATAACGTATGATTCAGCGGCTGGACTGCTCTAGCCTTCGTCTTTCGGCCGGCCGTAGTAGTCGTACACTCGGACCTCGTGCTCGCGGTTAACCGGCGCGGCCGGGTCGAAGGCAGGAGCCCTTTCGGCGTCTTGCCGCGCCATCGCCGTAGCCACCTCTTTGCGCGCCCACGATATCGATTGCAGCGAGTCGCAGATAAGCAGTATCTTCTTGCCGCGCAGCCACGCACCAGCCTCCATTACAAGATACCGTATCGTCCAGGTTTGTTCCTCGGCGATGAAATCGGCAATGTGCCCCAGATCGGTATCCTCTCCTTCGCCCGGAACGCGGTACCCGGTCACTTCCTTGACGCTCCGCAGATGCGGATCGCCCTGCACGCCAGGCTCCTCCTCTTGCCGCACGATGGCCGGCGCTACCAGAATCGGCTCCAGCGTCCAGTAGTGCGGCCAGCCGTAGTAGGCGCTCATGGCGATCTCCTGCTGCCGGTAAACCGGCTGATCCGTGTCCAGCTCCGGGCTGTTGCGGACCTGCTCCCGCGTGAGATTCACGGGGAACCGCCGGCGGCTCCACTCCGGATGTCCGAGCGCCGCCGTGGAAATGAGCACGCGTTTGCGGTGCAGCCAGCCGCCGGTTTCCACCACCAGGTAGCGGATGGTCCAACTGGTGTCGTCGAACAGGAAGTCGTGCACATGGCCCATGTCGCCATCCTTTTCATGGATGGTGTAGCCGAGCAGCATGTTCAGGCTTCGAAGCATACCTTATCGCCGTTCCTTCTTCATAATAACTGACCCGAATCGCTCCTCACGTACAAGGTCCGGACTGGGAACGGAATCTCAAGCCCTTCTTCGCGGAAACGCCGGAACAGCCGCTTGCGCAGTTCGTGTGCTTGGAACTGATCGACGAACTCCGACACCTGGCAGATCAAGGTGAAGTCGAGCGAGGAATCGCCGAAGCCAGGAATGAAGCGCACGATCGGCTTGGGCTCGGCGAGCAGTCCTTTGATGTGCTTGGAGCCGCGTATCGCCTCATCGATCAGCACATGTTCCACGTGCTCCGGATCGCTGTCGTCGCTCACGCTCACCGGGATCAGCAGAGACATGCGCTTCTCCGGCAGGTTGAAGTTGGTCACAATCGCCTGCGCCAGCTTTGAGTTCGGCACCACGATGAGATTGTTGGGCAGCGCGCGCATCGTTGTGCTGCGCCAGCTGATGTCGGTGACCTAACCCTCTTCGCCGCTGTCGAGCTTCACGTAGTCGCCGACGCGGACCTGCCCCGCCAGACTGATGTAGAAGCCCGCGAACAAATTGGACAGCGTGTCTTGCAGCGCCAATGCCACAGCCAGTCCGCCTACGCCCAGTGCCGTAAGAATCGGCATAACGGAAATCCCCAGCGTGTTGAGCAGGATCAGCAGGCCGACGGTTGCTACCAGCAGGCTCGCCAGGTTCTGGGTCAGCGAGGTCACAGGCATGTTCTTGCTGATGCGGGTACCATAGTGCTTCACCAGCGCAGCGGCCAATCGCGCCCCGGCCACGGTGAGCGACAGGATCCACAGTACCAGCAGAATCTTGCTCGTCACATCGGCGGCGGCTTCGGGCAGCTCGGAGGATTGCACCGCCGCGTGTAGACCCAGGATCGCGACCCACAACAATAACGGCGCGCGCAGCGCTTCAATCAATAGATCATCCAGCTTGGTCTCCGATTTCGCCGCCCACCGGTGCAGAGCGCGGAAGAAAAGGCCCCGCGCGAGCCAGCCCGTCACAAACACCACCCCGAAGATGGCCATCGGCGCGGCCAGTAATTGCCAGTTACTCTGTAGGAATTCGATGATCTCTCTTACACCTCTCTCCAGCCTACGGAATCGCGGCAACTCGTGACAATCCCTTCAACGGGCGAGAATCGGCGCAAAAACTGATTAGTTGCCGCCGCGATACCCTAACAGGAATGTCTCCCTCCGTGATTTGCCGCTTGCAGCTGGTTGCTGCCGCCGTGCTGTTCTCCACCGGCGGAGCGGCCATCAAGGCGACACAATTCACGGGCTGGCAGGTTGCGGGTTTCCGTTCCGGCATTGCCGCCGCGGCGCTGCTGCTGTTGCTTCCGGAATCACGGCGCCGCTGGAGCCCTCGCGTCGGTCTCATCGGCCTGTCCTACGCGGCCACGCTTGTGCTTTTCGTACTTGCCAACAAGCTCACTACCGCGGCGAACGCCATCTTCCTTCAGTCGACCGCGCCTCTTTACCTGGTGATCTTCGCGCCCTGGCTGCTTAAGGAACGCATCCATCTCAAGGACTGGATTACGCTGGCAGCCGTCGGCGCCGGCCTGACATTGTTCTTCACCGCCGCCGAGGCGCCCGCCGTTACCGCGCCGGATCCCCTGGCCGGCAATTTTCTCGGCGCCGGCACCGGCCTCACTTGGGCGATCACGCTCACCGGGCTGCGCTGGATGGCTTCCTCTTCGGGTAAGGATGCAGGACTCGCCACCGTCGCCGCCGGCAACCTGACCGCCTTCCTCATCTGCCTGCCGATGACGCTTCCGTTACAGGATTCTTCTCTTGCCGACTGGGCAACTGTCGGGTATCTCGGCGTCTTCCAGATCGGACTGGCCTACGTGCTGCTCACGCGCGGAGTGCGCGGTGTTCCGGCGCTGGAAGTTTCCCTGCTGTTGATGATCGAACCGGCGCTCAACCCCGTCTGGGCGTGGTTCTTGCACGCGGAGGCGCCTTCGGCTTCCGCGATGCTGGGCGGCGCGCTGATCCTTGGCGCCACCGTCCTGCGCATCGTTACCGCACGGCGATGATTGATACCTCTTCCAGCTTCGGGAAATGTCCGCTCGCCGCGCGCACCCGCTCCACGGGCCTCAGTGGCGCCACGGTGGTGCGCGTCGGAGGCGAGCCCGCCGGGAAGTACTTTCCGTACACGCCGTTCATCTTCGCGAACTCGTCCAGATTATCGACGTACACGTTCGCCGCCACGGAGTGGGAGAAATCGATGCCCGCCTCCTCCAGCCCGTCTAGCAGATTGCGCATCGTCTGACGAACCTGATCCTCCACGTTGCCGGCGTAGATGCCCCCGTTCTGGCCCGGAATGAAGCCCGCCTTTGCGGAACAGTAGAGCGTATCGCCGGCCCACACGCAGGGGCTTGCGGTTGGGCTGGGCGCCATGTTCTTGGGGCGCACCGCTCGGCGCTGGCTCAACTCGCGTACGGCAACGCCCGTGAACTCCATGCCCGCTCCGTGTGGCAGAAACGCCACCTGAATTGTGGCTCGCGCCGGCGTGTTGCCGTGCTCGAAATGCTTCGCATAAACCTGGTTCATCACTCCCATCGGCACGCTCGCCGTCAAATACGGGTTCACGAAAACCACGTGCCGGAAGTCCAGACCCGCCGCCGTCAGCACCGCTTTCATGCGGTCGAGCGCCATCTGCACCTGTGCGGCAGGATCGGCCGGTATGCGCCCGCTGTCGGGTTCGCGCCCGAGCAGGCCGCTGATGTACAGCCGGTCCTTGGTCAGCATACCCGCCGAAACCACCGAGCTCGCATTCAACCCCGCGGCATGCACCGGCTTCTTGTCGGCCAGGTTCCGCACCGCCACGGCGTTGATTTCCACAGGCGTCTCAGTCGGCATTCTGTGCACGCCCAACGCCGCCCGCGCCGGCGGATTCGACGGGAAAAACTCCTTCCACACCTTGTTCAGCACGTCATAGCTGGTCGATTCGTGCAGGTAGACCTGCGAATAGACGATATGCTCCATCCGCAGACCTGCCGCCTCGACAATCGATTTCACGTTGTTCAAGCATTGCCGCACGCGTTCTTCCGGGGTCGGCGCGAACTTGCCATCTGCGTCACGCGCGCCCTGGCCCGATACATATAAATAGTCGCCCGCCAGGATGCCGGGACTGTAGGGGCCCACCGGCTTGGCGCCTGCCGGAAAGATCACCTTGCGCTCGGCGGCTGCAAGCGTCAAGGCAGCCATCAGCATGACAACTGTGGTTTTCATGCTGCCTAGCTTATCCGAATCTCTCCCTCACCTGCCGGGCTTGGTTTCCACCGCGTTCTCGATAGCGGGCACGGTTTTCAGGTAAGCGAAGATCGCTTTCAGGTCCGCCTCCTCCATCCGCGCGTAGTTCAGCCAAGGCATGATGGTGTTCTCCTTCAGCGGCACTTGCGGCGAGCCATTCTCCACGTAGTCTTTGTACTGATAGAACTTGTCGAGGAACTGCTGCTCGCTCCAGCGGCCGGTGCCGGTCGCCTCGTGCGGCGTCAGGTTCGCGCTCACCACCGAATACTGTTTGTCCATCGGGAACACGTGCCCGCCGGAGAACTCCTTGCCGGGAATCGGCTCCTCATTCTCCACGGGTGTGTGGCAGAATTGGCATCCCGCCACCTTGACCAGGTACTTGCCGTAGGCTTCAGGACGGGAGCGGTCCGGTTCGGGTATTCTTCCCGCCGGTTGCGGCGCCCCCTGAATCAGCAGGTTGACCGGAAAACTGATTTTCGTCGGGGGCAGCCTGTTGGAAGCCGCCGGCAGAGTCCTTATGTAGGCCACGATCGCCTCCACGTCGCTGTCGCTCAAGTGACGGTATTCGCTGTACGGCATCAGCGGAAACAGCGCGCGGCGGTCGCGCCCGATGCCGTCGCGTATCGCTCGGATCAGTTCTCCGTCGGTCCAGTCTGCCACGCCCGTCTCCTTGTCCGAGGTGAGGTTGGAGGCAACAATCGTGCCCGGCAGGCCCATCTCCTCCGGCATCACTTTGCCTTTCCCCAGTCCGCCTTCAACGACCGGGCCGCCGAAGCGTGACATGTCGAGCACGGAGTGGCAATCGGCGCATACGCTCACCGCATGGAACAGGTACTTCCCACGAGCAACCTGCTCCGGAGTTCCGGCCACCTTCACGTTGGAGGGAGGCACAAGCGTCGGCCGCCGGAACGTCAACGTCCCAAGGACGGCCGTTATTCCCAAGACGATCACCAGAACAATCCCCAGCACGATCTTTTTCCACATAAGCACTGAGGATACTATCCTCAAGAAGAGATGAGCAAGACGCTTCGAGTTGGCATTGCCGGCGCCGGTTTCGCCGCTCGCTTTCATCAGGAAAACTTCCCGGAAGCGGGCGTGGAGGTCACGGCCGTTACCTCCTCACGGGCCGAGAGCCGTGACAAGTTCGCCGCCGCGCATGGCCTGAAAGCCTATCCGTCGGTGGAGGCCATGCTGCCCGATATCGACGTCCTCGATATCTGCACGCCGCCGTCTTCTCACGCCGATTACATCCTCGCCGCCGTCCGCGCCGGCAAGCATGTCATCGTCGAGAAGCCGCTCACCGGCTTCTTCGGGTCTCCGGAGGCGAACTCGAAACAGGCGATGCTCGAATCGGTGCGCGAACAGGCAGCCCGGTTGCGCGAGGAGGTCGTCAAGGCCGGCGTCATCCTCGGCTACGCCGAAAACTTCGTCTACGCTCCCTCCATCCAGAAGGAACGCGAGATCGTGGAAAAGACCAAGGCGCAGATTCTGCGGCTGGTGGGAGAGGAGTCGCACAACGGCTCCCATTCGCCCGTCTACGGCATCTGGAGCATTCAAGGCGGCGGCTCGCTGATCGCCAAGGGCTGCCATCCGCTCGGGGCGATTCTCTACTTGAAGCGCAAGGAAGGCCTCGCCCGCCGCGGCAAGCCGATACGCCCCGCTGCCGTCACCGCGCGCACGCACACCATCACCAAGCTGCCAGGATTCGAGGACCGCGGCTTCCTGCGCACGAAATACCAGGACACCGAGGACTACTCTTTTATCCACGTCGTCTTCGATGACGGCACTGTCGCCGACGTCACAGCCAGCGAGTTGGTGCTCGGCGGGATTTACGATTTTGTCGAGGTCTTCGCGAACAACCACCGCACGCGCTGCCGCATGAGTCCGGTCTCGGTGGTGGACGTCTACAACCCCAAGCACGAGCAGTTCAAGGATCTTTACCTCGTGGAAAAGATCAGCTCGAACGAAGGCTGGATTCCCGCCTCGCCCGAGGAAGGCTGGAGCCTCGGCTACGGCCGCGAATTGCGCGACTTCATCACCGCCATCCTCGCCGGCCGCGCGCCGGAAAGCGATCTCGATCTCGCCATCGACATCACGCTCACTTTGTACGCTGGTTACGTGTCCGCTGATGCGAAGGGCCGCGAAACCGCGGTTCCTCTGTTAGCGTAGATGCGGCGCAACTTTTCTCGCGGCTTCTTCTAACGCAGTCACGCGATACTCTCGATCTGGCCAGGGCGAGAACACCTTCGGCTCCGTATCCTTCTGCATCCTGCCGATGTAGGCGGGCAAGGCTTTGGGATCGTAACCAGCCTTGGCTATCATTTCTACCGCCAGCCTGTCCGCTTCCAGCTCAAAGCCGCGCGAAAACTGCAGGAATCCGATGGGTTTCAATCTCCCGGGAATCATTGCGCCGCCCATGAAAATCAACGGGATGGTTGATAGCCCGGCAATCTGGGCTCGCGTGGCCGTTCGCGTTCCATGCCGCGCGGCAGTGTGCGCCATCGCATGCGCGATCATGCCCGCCAGTTCCGCTTCATTTTCCGCGGCAGCGATCAATCCCGCGGAAACAAAGATGTGGCCGCCCGGCAGCGCGGCCGGCTCATGCGTGGGGTTCGCAACGGTATCGACGTTTACGATTACGTCAAATTGATACGGATGCCCTTCCACGGGGGAATGCTCGGCCAGCTTCGAGCCCAGTGAATCGATGTAGCCCCAAGTCGCCGCACTGTTCAACGGCGTCGCATTGCGCCTCAAATCCCGGGCCATCACCTCTCCCAATGCCGCTTCCTTCTCCAAGCTGAAGACATGGAGGCCTTTCCCCACGCTCCGCGTCTGCGCAGTCAGGCTGACGGCGGCTACCGCTACTATCGCCAAGAGCCTCATCTAGCAACCTGACGTGGCGGGGATCGAGCCGGTTGCGGCGATAATGTTCCCCATGGGTCCACTTGCCGGTATCCGCGTCCTCGACCTCGCCAGCTTCATCGCCGGCCCGTACGCCGCCATGCAGCTTGGCGAACTTGGCGCTGATGTGATCAAAGTCGAGCCGCCCACCGGCGACCTCTCCCGCGCCTGGGCGCCCTTCCTCAATGGCGAAAGCCGTTTCTTCCTCGCCTGGAACCGCAACAAGCGCGGCATCACGCTGGACCTCACTCAACCCTCTGACCGCGACACCCTCTACGCGCTCGTCCGCCGCTCCGACGTTGTCATCGAAAACTTCCGCCTCGGTGTCACCAAAAAACTCGGCATTGACTACCCCACGCTCCAGCGGCTTAACCCGCGCCTCATCTACGCCTCCACCACCGCATTCGGCGCGCGCGGCCCGGAGGCCGCACGGCCCGGTTACGACCCCGTGCTGCAATCCATCGGCGGCGCCGCGCGGCTCAATGCCCGATTCAACGGCGGCAAGGATGCCATCTGCGGCATCGCCGTCTCCGACTTTCAGGCTGCCATGCTCATCGTCAGTGGCGTGCTAGCCGCTTTATTCCACCGCGAACGCACAGGAGAGGGCCAGAAGGTGGAAACCTCGCTGTTGCAGGCCATCATCTCCGTGCAGCCCCACTACTTCGTCGAAAGTCTCGACTACACCGAGGAAGGCGGGCTCGGCATCTACCCGTACCGTCTCTATGACACGGCCGAAGGCTCCCTCTTCATCGCCGCCGGGACCGACAAGTTCTGGCGTCTGCTCTGTGACGCCATCGGCGCCGCCGAGCTTGGCCGCGATGCGCGCTACTCGACCAACTCGCTCCGCGTCCAAAGCGCCGATACGCTGACCGCCATTCTGCAGCCGGTGCTGCTCAAGAGAACCGCCGCCGCATGGGAAGAGATTCTCGTCACCGCCGGCGTCCCCTGCGGCCGTGTCCATTCCCACCAGGAGTTCTTTCACCACCCGCAAGTCACCGCTATGGGCCTAGACCCCGTCATCGAACACCCGGCAGCCGGCCGGCTTCGCACATTCGGCCCGGCCATGGATCTCGAGAAAACCCCCGCCAGTATCCAGCGCCCGGCACCCCGGCTGGGTGAACACACTGCCGAAATCCTTGCCGAACTAATAGGCCCCGCCTAACAACTCCACCGCCACAGGTTCGCGCCTACCGTGAAGCCCGCGCCGACGGCCGCGAAAAGGACCAAGTCGCCCTTTTGCAGTTTGCCTTCCGCGATGGCATCAGCCGTCGCCAGTGGAATCGTGGCGGCGGTGGTGTTGCCCAGCTTGTCAATGTTGATGACGAGCTTCTCGCAGCCGATCCCGAGCCGTTCGGCCGCCGCCGTGATGATGCGGCGGTTAGCCTGATGGGGAATCATCAGCTTGACGTCATCGGCTTTCACGCCGCTCTTCTCCAGCACTTTGCGGCAGCTTTCCTCCATCTTCTTCACGGCGTACTTGAAGACCTGCTGGCCGTCCTGCTTCACGTAGTGCAGCCGCTGCTCCACCGTCTCCGCCGATGCCGGCATGCGGCTGCCGCCGGCGGGCATCTTCAGATACTCGCCGCCGGAACCATCCACCTCATTGTGAAAACCCAGGAACGCCGAGCTGCCGTTCTCGCACGGCTCCACCAGCATCGCGCCCGCACCGTCGCCAAACAGCACGCAGGTGGTCCGGTCCTTGTAGTCGATAATCCGCGACATGGTGTCGGCGCCGATCACCAGCACGCGCTTGTGCGAGCCACTCATCACCAGGTGCGCCGCAGTCGTCAGCCCATAGACGAATCCAGAACAAGCCGCGATCAGGTCGAAGCCCCAAGCACCCTTCGCGCCGATGCGGTTCTGTACCAGGCACGCCGTGGCGGGAAACATCATATCCGGCGTCACGGTGCATACGATGATCGCCTCCACCGTGTCAGCCGCCACGCCGCGCTGCTGGAGAGCGGCCATGGCCGCTTCCACCGCCAGGTCCGATGTCGCCACGTCCGGCGCGGCGATGTGCCGCGTCGAGATTCCGGTCCGCTCCAGAATCCATTCGTTCGTGGTTTCGACCAGTTTCTCCAGATCCTCGTTGGTGAGGAGTCCGGGCGGCGTATAAGTTCCGAGTGCTGTAATTTGGGCCCCTTGCAAGCAGGCTCCTTTCCAAATACGATGCGGTGGGGCTCTCGCCCCACCCCGTTATGGTAAATTTTCCAATGGGTGCAAGTCCAGAGCGCACTGTTTTTTGAAACCCCCGCCGAGATCTACGCGCGCGTATTCTCCGACCTCAAGCCGCGCACCGCGGTGCCGGAAATCAAGATCCAGTTCCGCCGCTTCGCGAGTGCCAACAGCTTCATCCGTCTCCAGGATGGCTGCCTCCATGTGCGCATTTGCGATGTTCTGGAAGGCGCGCCGGCGCCTATCCATGAAGCTCTCGCCTATATCCTCATCGCCAAGCTCTACCGCAAACCGGTGCCTGCCCACTGCGACGCCCGCTACCGCCGCTACCTCAACCGCGCCGATATACGCCGCACTCTCGACCTGCTTCGCCAGACCCGCGGCCGCAAATTTGTCAGCGGTCCCAAAGGCGATGTCTACGATCTCGAACCCATGTTCGAGGAATTGAACTTCCAGTTCTTTACCGGTCTCATGGCCCGCCCGCTGCTCGGCTGGAGCCGCAGGCCATCCCGCACCATGCTCGGCCACTACGACCCTTCCCACAACGCCATCATCCTCAGCCGCATCCTGGACAGCCCCGCCGTCCCCCGGCTTGCAGTGGAGTACGTGCTCTATCACGAGATGCTCCACCTGCGCTACCCCACGCAGCATCACGGTCCGCGGCGCTGCATCCACACGCCCGATTTCAAGGCCGCCGAGAAACTCTTCCCGCGATTGAAGGAGGCCAGGCAGATGCTGAAGGCACTGCCCTAGTCGCATGGCATTCGCTCTGTGGGTTGACGCCGAAACGGCCTGGGCGGAAGGCACGCACGAATACCGCCCGATGGGTGCTGCCGTGATCGCCTCCACGGACCTCTTCCAGCCGCGCGATTTCCGGCCGCGCCGCCGGCGCCGCTCGCGGCGCGATGCCGCCTTCCAGGGCCTGTTCGCCTCACTGGAAGAGGTCAATCAATTCCTCCGCGACTCCCGCCCGCATAAGAAAGGCAGCCAGTCCGCGCTCGCCAGGCAACTGGCCGTCACCTGATTGCCCCGCCATTCGCAGCTCCTGGTCATCGCTGTCGCGGCGCTCATCTTTGGCGGCTGCGCCGTCAGCCCGCCCTCGCTCATGGACGATGTCGACGCCGTACAGGCGCAGATCGCGCGCAACATGCTGGAGTCGGGCGACTGGGTCACGGCGCGACTCAACGGCGTCGCGTATCTGGAAAAGGCCCCGCTCAAGTACTGGATGATCGCCGTGAGCTACATGATCTTCGGCGTCCACGACTGGGCCGCGCGCATTCCCATCGTGCTCTCCGTCATCGCGCTTGTCTGGGTTGTTTATCGCATGGGCCGCTGGGCCTTTTCTCCGGAAGCAGGCGTCTCGGCCGCGCTCGTCATGGCGTGCTCGGCGGGTATGTTCCTGTTCACGCGCATCCTCATTCCCGATGCCGTGCTGACGCTCACCATCACCGTCGCCCTTTGGGGATTCCTTCGTTCACTTGAAGAGGACCGCCCCCTATGGCCGCTGCTTGCGTGGGCCTCCATCGGCGCTGGATTTCTGCTCAAGGGCCTGGTCGCGGCGGTGTTCCCGCTCGCTGCCGCCGGGCTCTATCTGCTGATCACCGGTCAACTGCTTCGCATCGAAGTCTGGCGCCGCCTTCGCCCCTTCGCTGGAGTCGCCATCGTGCTAGTGATCTCCGCTCCGTGGGTCGTCCTCGCCACTTTCCGCAACCCGCCCTATTTCGACTTCACCATGCGCAGCGCTCCCGGTGAATACCACGGTTTCTTCTGGTTCTTCTTCCTGAATGAGCACCTGTTCCGCTTCCTCAACATGCGGCACCCGCGCGACTACAACACGGTGCCGCGGCTGGCGTTTTGGCTGTTGCACCTGGTCTGGCTATTTCCGTTCAGCGCCTGGCTGCCCGCGGCGCTGCGTCCGGTTTTTCGGCCTGAAGACCGCGCCGGCCGCATGAACCTGCTCGCCTTTTGCTGGGCGGGGTTCATTCTGCTGTTCTTCACGTTTTCGACGACGCAGGAATACTATTCGTTGCCTTGCTATCCCGCGCTCGCGCTGCTGATCGGCCACGCCGCCGCCAAAGGCGGGCGTTGGATCGAGGTGGGCTCGAAAACCGTCGCCGCGGTGAGCCTGCTCTGCGCCATCACCACAGCCGTGTTGTGGTACGCATCGCTTGGCCGCCCCACGCCCGGCGACATCTCCGCCGCGCTCACGTTGAACCCGGAAGCCTACACGCTGTCGCTGGGCCACATGCAGGATCTGACGCTCGGCGCCTTCGCCTATCTGCGGACGCCGCTCCTTGTGGCCACGCTCGCCTTCCTCACCGGCGCTATCGGTTGCTGGCTTCTGCACGGCGCGCGCGCCGTTTGGGCGCTGGCCGCGATGATGGTGCTGTTCACGCACGCCGCCCGGCTGGCGCTGGTCGCTTTCGATCCTTACCTCGGCTCGCGGCCGCTGGCGCAAGCGCTGCGCGAAGGACCCCCTGGGGAAATCATCCTCGACAACCAGTACTACACGTTCTCGAGCATCTTCTTCTACGCGAACCTCGAACGCGCCTGGCTGCTTAACGGCCGCGTCAACAACCTCGAATACGGCTCCTACGCCCCCGGCGCGCCGGATGTCTTTCTCAACGACGATCAGTTCGTCGAGCGGTGGCGCAGCGAAGAGCGTCACTACCTGGTGATTGAAGGGCCTTCCGTGCCGCGCCTGGAGGGCCGAGTCGGCAAGGATGGGCTGCGTCTTGTGGCTTCCCGCGGCGGCAAGTTTCTGTTCACCAACGGCAGGTAGGTATACTTCGGAGTAGCTGGGCGCATGAAACCTCCCGAGAGAATCACGCATGACGAGATCCTCGACATCCTCGGCCAAGGTGGGATGGGTATCGTGTACCGCGCCAGGGACGCGCGCCTCCATCGGGTTGTTGCACTTAACGCTCTTCCCTTGGCTGGCGACAGCCAGCGCCTGCCTCTCGACGTCCCGGGAGCCAATGCGTATGAACTCTTCCTGCGCGCCAACCAGTTCTATCACGACTGGAGCAAGATGGAACAAGCGCGCGATTTGTACGTGCAGTGCGTCGACGCCGACCCGAACTACGCCTGCCTGGGCCCGCCTCGGGCGCTGCTACCGCGTCCTTACCAAGTTTGGCGGCGGGCAGGACTTTGACTTGGACCGTGCCGAAAGCGCGATAGGAAGGCCCTCGACCTTAACCCCGGTCTCGCATGGCCGAATCGAAACGCGCCGAGGCTGTCCAGGAGTTCCTCCACGCCGGTGGCGAGGCGCTGCTCGGGGTGCGGTCGTGAGGCCTCAGGGCCCCTGTCAGGAAGCGAGATCCTTCTTTGCCTCCGTAAAAGCAAGCTCCTCCAGTTCCACTCTTTCCCGGACTACTCGCTCCACCCATTTGCCGAGATTGGATTCTCTATGCAGCTTTGCAAGAAACTCTGCACGAGCTGCCAGCTCACCAGGAATCGTCAAAGAGGCCGGACCAGACTTCTTCACCCGCACGGGAGCTTCCCATTCCTGACTGTCCTCCCACTGTGAGATCACGGCCTGATCAATCTTATCCTGGATCAGGGATGAGGTCCCGATTGCTCTTCCTTCTTCTTGCCACCGTGCTTCCGATCAGCTCGCAGTGTTTACTTCCACCCCAGCGCCAGCTCCGCGAAGCTGCGCACGCACACGCCCGTGGGGCCCTTTGCCATGTGCGGCTTGGCCTCCTCCAGCCACGCCGTGCCGGCGATGTCCAGGTGCACCCACGGCGTCGGATCGGCAAACTCCTTCAAGAAGTACGCCGCCGTAATGGAGCCGCCCCATCGCGTGCCGATGTTCGGCAGATCGGCGAAGGCGCTCTTGAGCTGCTCCTTGTAGTCGTCATCAAGCGGCATCTGCCACATGTTTTCGCCTTGCGCACGCGCCACGGCAAACAACCGGTCGAGCAGCGCCTGGTTGTTGGTGAACGCGCCTGAATGCACATGGCCCAGCGCCACCACGATCGAACTCGTCAGCGTCGCCGCGTCCACCATGTGCGTGCAGCCCAGTTGCTTCTGCGCGTAAGCGAAGGCGTCGATCAGAATCAGCCGCCCTTCGGCGTCCGTATTCAGCACCTCCACCGTCTTGCCGTTCATCGTCGTCACGATATCGCCCGGCCGTTGCGCCTTGGAGCCCGGCATGTTCTCCACCGCGGGCACCAGCGCTGTCACCGCAATCGAAGGCTTCAGCCCCGCGATCGCCCGCATTGCGCCCAGCACCGCCGCTCCACCGGCCATGTCGTACTTCATCTTCTCCATCCCCTCGGATGGCTTAATCGAGATGCCGCCGGTGTCGAACGTCACCCCTTTCCCCACAAGTCCCAGATGATCGCTGCCCGCTGCCTTCTCCGGCCGGTACTTCACGAGGATCAGCACGGGAGGCTCGGCGCTGCCCTGCGCGACGCCAAGTAGCGACCCCATCCCCAGCCCGTGCATTTTCTCCCGGTCCAGCACTTCGCATTCCAGCCCCGCATCCGCCGCCATTGCGCGCGCATGTTCGGCCAGCCGCGTTGGTGTCATCAGGTTCGCCGGCGCGTTCACCAGGTCGCGCGTAAAGTTCTGTGACTCCGCCAGCACGACACCTCTCGCATACGCCGCTTCCAATGCAGGCTCCGAGCCCGGCGCGGCCAGCGCGAACGTGTCCACGCGCTTGCCGTCCTTCTCCTTGTCCGTTTTCAGCTGATCCGGCTCATAGTCGCCCAGGATCGCGCCTTCCACCGCCGCCGCGGCCGTGGCATCGCTCTGCAATGAGCCATCCAGTGCGAACGCGATATTGCGGATCGACTTCCCCTTCAGATGCCTCACCGCGGCCGCAACCGTCCGCCGCAGCGCCGGCGCGTCGAACGATTCGCGCTTGCCGCAGCCGGCAACCAGCAGCCGCTTCGCCGCCAATCCTTGCGGTGCGTGGAGCAGGGCAAGTTCGTCCTTCTTGCCGCTGCACTCTCCACTCTCATATAGACCCTGGATCTGGGCATCGCATCCGGCGCCCGTCTTCGGCGCGCCTTCCTCGAAGGCCGCGACAATCAACGCATCGCAGGCGATCGTATCCACCACGTTACGTTCGAATCTGGTTTGCATAAGGGGTTAGTCTCGTTTTCGCTGAACGGCGGCGCGGGCTTGCGCCTCCTGCTCTCTCTTCTTGATCGTTTCGCGCTTGTCGTGCATCTTCTTGCCCCGCGCCAGGGCAATCTCACATTTCACAAGCCCTTCCTTCAAATAGATCTTAGTCGGTACCAGAGTAAGTCCGCGATCCCGCGTCTTAGCCCATAGCTTATCGATCTCGCGGCGGTGCAGCAATAGTTTCCGTTTACGCATCGCCTCGTGATTGTACCGGTTGCCGTGCGTATAGGGACTGAAATGCGCGTTGCACAGCCACGCCTCTCCGCCTGCGATCTCCGCGAAACTGTCCTGGAGCTGAATCCTCCCCGTGCGCGCCGATTTGACCTCGGTGCCGGTGAGCGCAAGCCCTGCCTCAAAGCGTTCAAACAGTTCATAGTTGTACCGGGCCTGGCGGTTATCGGACAGGATTTTGAAGTGTCCCTGCTGGCTCGACAAGCTTTCCTCTCAACGCATCCAAGCTTTTCATCGTCAATCGGTTATGTGGAAGATGAACGGCTAGTCCATCTTAGCACGGTAGCTTGACGGGACACATTAACATGCTTGTTTTGAACCGGTTAACGGGATTCTTTGCCCTCGCGGCGCTCCTTGCCGTCTCGGCCGCGCCGCTCCATGCCCGCACCCGCAAGGGAGACAAATTCCAGAAAGAGGGCCGGCTGGCTGAGGCCCGGCAGCAGTGGGACAAGGCCCTTGAGTCTTACGAAAAGGCGCTGGCCGAGGATCCATTCGACGCCGGCTATATCATGGCCACCCGCCGCGTGCGTTTTCAGGCTGGACAGAAGCATGTCGAGGTTGGATTGAAGCTGCGCGGCGAAGGAAAGCTGGAGGAGGCGTTGGCCGAATTCCAGAAGGCGTTCGCCACGGATCCCGCCTCCACTATCGCCGCGCAGGAACTCAAACGCACCCTGGCCATGATCGAGGCGGCGAAGAAGAAGACGGGCGCCGCGGCCGGCGAGCCGCCGATGACCCCCACCGAGGAGGCGCAGAAGGCGGCCGATACGAAAGTCTCCTCCATCCTGCCCGCGCCGGAGCTGAAGCCCATCACTGGCCGCATCTCGACGCTCAAGATGAACAACCAGCCTGTGAAAGTGCTTTATGAGACGCTCGGCAAACTGGCCGGCGTCAATGTGGTCTTCGATCCCGAATATCAATCGACGGGCAAGAACCACTCGGTGGACCTGAGCAACTCGACGCTCGAGCAGGCTCTCGATTACTTGTCCGTGCTGACCAAGACCTATTGGAAGCCGCTTTCGCCAAACACGATCTTTCTCACCAACGACAACGTCACCAAGCGCCGCGACCATGAAGAGATGGTCGTCAAAGCCTACTACTTGAAGAACCTCACCACGCCGCAGGAGTTGCAGGAGATCGCGGTCATCCTGCGTTCGGTTTGCGACATCCGGCGCGTGTTCACCTACAACGCGCAGAACGTCATCATGGTGCGCGGAGAAGTGGACAAGGTCGCCCTCGCCGACAAGCTGATTGCCGATCTCGACAAGCCGAAGTCCGAGGTTGTGATCGACGTGATGGTGATGGAGGCCAACCGTTCCCGCACGCGCGACCTTGCCGCCACGCTCATCAGCGGGCAGGTCAATGGCATCCGGTTGCCGGTCGCTTTCTCGCCGCGGAGCAGTCTCGGCGTGCCGACGCGAACAGATACCACGACTACCACCGATGGCGGCACTGGCGTTCCCACCACGACCGGAACCTCCACTGCGGTCCGGCTCTCGAACCTCGACAAGATCAATATGCAGGACTTCGTCGTCACGCTGCCCAACGTGCTGCTGCAGGCATTGATGTCGGACCGCGGCACGCGCGTGTTGCAATCGCCGCAGGTGCGCGCCACGCATGGCGTGAAGTCCAGCCTCAAGATCGGTGACCGCTTCCCATATGCCACTGGCAGTTTCCAGCCCGGCGTCGGCGCCGTCGGCGTCTCTCCGCTCGTCTCCACGCAGTTCCAATTCGCCGACGTGGGCGTCAACGTCGATATCACACCGACCATTCACGGCGAGGATGAGGTCACCCTGCAAGTGGAAGTCGATATCTCGAACGTCCGTGACCGCATCGACGTCGGCGGACTCTCCCAGCCCGTCATCGGTCAGCGCAAGCTCACCCACACCGTCCGCATGCGGCAGGGCGAAATCAGCCTGCTCGGCGGCCTGATGCAGGATCAGGACACGCGCTCGGTCTCCGGCGTTCCGGGTCTCGGCAACCTGCCCATCATCCGGCGCCTGTTCGCCGGCGAAAGCATCGAGCAGAGTCAGAGCGAACTGCTGATCGCGCTGGTGCCGCACATCGTGCGCAGTCCGGAAATCAATGAAGTCAACCTGCGCGGCGTCGCCGCCGGAACGGACACTGTCGTGAAGCTCAACTATGCGCCTCGCGAAGCCTCAGCCGCGCCGCCCGAAGCGCCCAAGCCCGCACCGGAGCCGAAACCGGTCGACGCGCCCAAGCCGCCGCTGCCGTTCACGCTGCCCGGAGCGCTCACCGCCCCGGCTGCCGAACCCAAACCGGTAGCCGTCAAGCTCAGCTTCGGCGCGCCAAGCGTCCGCACTAACCTCAGCGAAGCCGTCACGCTCAACCTGGAACTCGAAAACGGAACAGACATCGCCGGCGCGCCCATGCGCATCACCTGGGATCCGAAGGTGCTGCGCCTTAACGACGCCTCGCGCGGCGGCCTGCTCGCCATCGACGGACAGCAGCCCATCTACACGCGCAACATCCGCAACGATGCCGGCGAGGTCACCATCGTGCTCAACCGGCTGCCAGGCTCCTCGGGGGTCAGCGGCACCGGCTCATTGGTTACTTTGGTCTTTCAAGCCGTCGGCAAAGGTGCAACCGAAGTGAAAGTAGCCGAAGTCAGCCTGCGGAATTCGCAGATGCAGCCGGTGGCCGTCGATCCTCCGGCGGTGCCAGTGGAGGTGCAGTAAGCCGTGAGGAAGCGCCGCAACCGGCGCGGATTAACGCTGGTGGAACTGATCGTCTCCTTCACTATTCTGCTGGTGCTCACCTCTATGGCGGTGCCTTTGGCCCGCTACAAGGTGCGCCGGGAGAAAGAGCGCGAACTGCGTTTTGCTCTGCGCGAGCTGCGTACCGCCATCGACAAGTACAAAGACGCCTGCGACTACGGCGCTCTCGGCCCTGCAAAAATGGACACCAACTGCTACCCGGAAAACCTGGAAGCGCTGGTGGAGGGCGTCAAGGCCTCAGGCTCGGTGGACAAGAAACTGAAGTTCCTGCGCCGCATTCCGAAGGATCCCTTCACCGGCCAGCGCGAATGGGGCCTCCGCAGCATGAAGGACGACCCCACCAGCTTGAGCTGGGGCGGCCAGCACGTATTCGATGTTTACAGCAAGACCTTTGAAAGGGCGCCCGATGGCTCTGCCTACAATGAGTGGTAACCGCCGCCGAGGCTACACGCTGGTCGAGATCATTATCGTCATTACGATCATCTCGATTCTCGTTTCGGTTGCCGTGCCGCTCTATCAGCGCTCCATCCAGCGCACCAAGGAAAGCGTCTTGCGCAGCAACCTCTTCACCCTCCGCTCCGTTATCGACGAATACACCTACGACAAGCAGAAGGCGCCGCAGAGCCTGGAAGACCTCGTCCGGGAAGGCTACTTGCGCCAAGTCCCGGAAGATCCCATCGTCGGCGACAATCGCAGCTGGAAAATCGTCATGGAGGACTCCCTCACCATGGTGAACCAGACCGAGCCCGGCATCTTCAACGTCTTTAGCAGCTCCAATAAGGTCAGTCTCGAAGGCACTCCTTATTCAGACTGGTGAACGCCCTCTGCTACCCTGACAAAGGAAATGCCCAAACAGAGAAAACACCGCCCGGTAGAGGTGCGCCGGGTCGATGAATGCAACAGCCTCGATGAACTCTTTCGCGATTGTCTGCCCGCCTTCGGCGGAGCCTTCCTCCGCCGCGTCTATACGATTCTCGACACTGCTATTGGCAAGGGCTGCCCGATCACCCTCTCCATCGCCGGCCCCGTCACTGTTTCCGGCCAGCATCAGACCTGGCTGATTCCGCTGCTTGAATCCGGCTGGGTCGCCTACCTCAGCACCACCGATGCCGTCTGCTATCACGACGGACACCGGAGCCTCAACGGCCTGAAACAATCGCCCATTCACGAAGTGCCCATCTTCGGCGACGACGCCGCCCTGCGGGAGGAAGGCACCATCCGCGTCACCGACATGGCCTTCGACGAGAAGATCCTCATGGATCAGGACCGCTTTCTCAGCGCCTTGCTCCAGCGCCCCGAGTTCCAGCGCAAGATGAGTGGCACGGAGCTGCGTAACCGCCTCGGCGCCTGGTACGCCAGGCAGGAGAAGCGCAACAAGGTCACGCCCGGGCTGCTCTCCACCTGCCACCGACTCGGGATTCCCGTCTTCGTCGGCGCGCCCGGCGACGGCAGCGTCTTTCTCAATTCGATGAAGCTGTGGGCGATGCGTCAGGCCGGACTCATCCCCGACTATGCCTTCGACCTCGACCTCCACAAGGAAGTCTTCGAATCCTGCGCCTTCCACTACTGGGGCCTTACCGGTCAGCCCTCGAAATCGCTCGCCACGCTCATTCTAGGCGGCGGCGTCCCCAAGAACTACAATCTGCAACCGGAGCCCGCGCTTAGCCAGATCCTCGGCCTGCCCAAGATCAGCGGCTACCAGTTCGATGTGCAGATCGTCACCTCGCCCGTCACCGACGGGTCGTTGTCAAGCTGCTTCCCTGGGGAGGCTGTCACTTGGGGAAAGGTGGACAAGGACACCTACGTGCAAAACACCGAGAGCATGCAAGCCGACTATTCGACGGTGATGCCGTTTCTCGTGAAGGCCCTGCTCGATAACCGCGCCCGCTATGAGCGGCAGCCGAAAAAGTACGCCCGCGACCAGAAAGCCCAAGGTTACCTGCGCCCCCGCGAGGGCTACCGCCTTTACGATCGCCGCGAGGAACTTTGCGCCAAGCTCAACAAAGCTGTGGCCCGCAACGGCGAGTGGCTGCTCGACAGTTTGCGCTACCCGCTCGCCTAGCGGCTCACCCAGATCGGCGATCCCCAGGCAACCTGCAAATCGCTCTGGCGGATCCGGACGTAGTAGAAGCTCGCCTGCGCACCTGGCGCGGCTGTATCGGCGAACTCCACGTCCACCGTTTGCGTGCCCGGCTTCTGCGAAAAGACCATCTTGTTGTCCTTGACGATCTCCAGATCCTGGATCGGTCCCGTGCCCTCCACGTGAATCCGGAAACGCGGCGCGGATTGCATGCGCACGTCGGAGCCCATCAGGTGCTCGCGTGTGCCGTCGATCAACCGGAAGTCCACGACGATGTTGTCCGTCGCCCCGTAGGTGCGCCGCGAGCGGATCGCCTCCACCAGCGCCTCGCGGGTGTTCTCCGCGGCGATGATCATCGAATAGGCCGTGTGCACGCCCAAGTGATCGGAGCTGGCCTGCACGCCCAGCCGGTAGCCTCTCTTCCACGCCTCGCTCACCATGCCGTCGGGACGGTAGCCGCCGAACTGCTTCTTCTTCTCATCCGGAGGAGCCGACCGCCAGCAGCCCACGCACTCATAGCTGTTGCGGTCTGACTGGTAGATCTCGACAACGGGCTCTACCTCCGGATCGTAGTCGCGCCAATCGGTGCCCATGTCGGTTGCCGTGGTGTGCGGCATGGCGATGCCGTTGTACTTGCGCAGATAGCCGAACAGCCGTTCGGCGCCCTGGCGGCGATAGTTGGGATTGTCGCCCCATTCATAGTGCTGCACGTCGAGCACCGGCGCGCCGCGGTAGCGGAAGACAATGTTGCGGTGTCCGTTGGGATAGGTCGCCGAGCGCTCATAGGCGAACAGCGGCACAAAACTCGAGCCCACGCGGTAGATATCGGCGAACTTCTGTGACCGCCACCAGTCGTATTCATCCTCGACGCCGAAATTGTGTTCGGTGATGGCCAGGAAGTCCATTGCCGCCGCATCGATGGCGTAGCGGTAGGTGTCTTCGGTGGCGCCGTCCGAGTAGCCGTCCCAGCTAATTTCGGTGTGGCGGTGCATGTCGCCGCGGAAGACGCGGTAGGCGCGGTTGTTCACGCGGTAGCGGTAGTTGCGCATGCGCTCCACATCGGCCGCCTCCTGTGCGTGCACCGGCGCGGCGTTCTCCTGTGTGCGCTCATAGCGCGCCAGGTTCATCGTGGTCAAGGGCGCCGAGGTGGGAAACCGCCCGGCGAAGACGTCGGGCAGCGCGTTGATGAAGTCGCGGAAGCTGCGCCGGTCGGTCGGCCAAGCCGCAACCACGTTCCCCTCCAGATCGCGCGTCGTGGCAATGCGCATGTCGTGGCGGCCGGTGGAATAGGGCACCAGCGTCATGCCGTTCCAGCGCGTCCCGTCATAGCGCGTCGAATAGATCTCCCACAACGCCTGGTGCGACGGGGTCCGCGGGTAGACGTTATATTGCAGCGGCGTCCGCTTGCGGAAGAACAGGTGCACGCGCCCCTCGGCATCGGTTGCCAGGTGCGGGTACTCGTAGAAGTTGTTGCCGGGCGGCGGCAGCGCCTGTTCGGGTTGTTGCGCCGGCTGCTCCAGCGCGGCGCCGTTCCACACCGCTACGCGCAGGCTGCGCGAGTTGTACAGCCCCGTCGCGTTGGCCGTGATGTCGTACGGATAACCCCAATCCTTGCCCCAGTTCACGCCCGATTCGTGCCACGCGATCCAGACGCGGTTGTCCTTGTCGGCGGCGAGCGTGGGATAGGCTTCAAACCGCGCGCTGGAAGCCACCGTCACGGGATTGTGCCACATGCCGGAGGCCCACACGCGCATGAGAATGTCGTAGCCATTGGCGCCGTACTGGTCCCACGCTACATGCACGTGCCCGTTGGGTGCGATCGCCAGCGCCGGTTCCCACGCGTTGCCGCCGCGGCTCAACTGCATCGGCTTCGACCAGCCCTCGCTCGCGTCATAAATCATGTGCTGGATCGAGGCGCTGTTGTTGCGCCAGCCCTGCCAGACAAGATGCAGCCGGCCCCGCGGGTCGGCCGCGACGCGGTGCTGGATGTCGGGCTGCGACTCCTGCGTCAGCCGCTGCAGGGATGACCAGGCGTACCCGTCGAAACTGCGCGCGTACAGATCCCAGTTGTCGTTCACGCGCTCGCTCCAGATCACCCACAGCTTGCCTTCCGAATCCTGTGCGATTCCGGTGCGGTAGACGTCGCCGGGCTTGACGGACACCGTGTGAACCGGCCCGTTCGGCATGCGCTGCGCAAAAACGCG
>VFZE01000073.1 GCA_016871315.1 Acidimicrobiia bacterium
GGTCAAGAGGTCGAAGTATCCGCGTTCATCGGCGTTCATCGGCGGCCATCATCATGAAGTGGGAGTTCTCCACCGAAAACTCTCAGGATGATGATTGGCCGCCGATGAACACAGATGAACGCTGATCTCGGCTGAGACCCACGATTTTGATTGCCCAGTTATTTCTTGGGCACTACACTAGGGTATAAAGCCCAGGCCTATCCCTGCCGATTCACCTTACAAGTGGAGGAGATATGAGCTACGCCAACAGGTCGGTTTGGCTGGGTATTTTCAGCCTTTTGTTCATTTTGCGGAACGAACTGGCCGCCGCCGAGACGGTCGCCTTTGCAGGGGGCGGACTTGCGCTCGGCGGAGGCGTGGCCGGTGTCTTCATCGCCCGCAAGCTGCGTCGCTACTACCGCAGAATGAGGCTCTTGCGCCGGATATTGAGCTAACTGTATCGCTCCAGGCAGCGCTTTGCCGCCTGGATTCCCTCGAACTCGGTCAGACGGCTGCCCTCGTACTCGATCCCGACCCAGGAATGGTAGCCGGCGTCGAAGACGATCTTCATCATTTTGTCCATGTCGATCGTCGTTTCCCTGGCGTCCGGCGTAAAGTCGTAGCACTTGAAGCTGACGCCCTTGGCAAACGGCATCAGCTTCTGCACGGCTTGGTAGCGGTCGATTTCCTTGGGGAAGTTGCCGAAGTCGGGCAGCGTGCCCATCTGCGGCTTGTTCACCTTCTTCATCAGCCGCACGACGACGTCGGGGTCCGAACTGACTCCGCCGTGATTCTCGATGATCACGTTCACGTTGCGAGAAGCGCCATACTCGCACAGCCGGTTGAAGCTCTCTTCGCAGTAGCCAAGGAAGGCGTCCACCTCGGCCGGCGTTGCGGGCTGCTTCTGGCCCGGATACATGTTGGTGCGGATCGAGTGGCCGCCGAGTTCGGCGGTGATGTCGATCCACTTGCGGTGATTGTCGGCCGCGCGCAGCCGTTCGGTCTTGTCGGCGGCTCCCATGAAGCCTTCGTTGTCGCACATGATCAGCACGCACTCGGTGCCGGTCTGTTTCATGTTGTTCTTCAGCCGCTGCAGGTAGCCCTGCGTCGGAGCCTCCCACAGCGCGTTGACGAACTCCAGGCCCGCAATGCCGAACTGGTCGCGCGCGATGCGCGGGAAGTCGAGGTTCGAGATCAGCCGGCTCTGGATCGCCTTGTGCAGCGACCATTGCGCCAGCGAAATGCGCAGCTTCTTCCCGGTGGAGCCTTGCGGGAATCCAGGCGTCGTGGTGGCGAATGTAAGTCCGCAAAGGTGCAGAAAATGACGGCGTTGCATATGAAGCTCATCATATCAGCCTCGCCTTGGCGTGCCGCAGCTGAACGTCAAAGATGGCGCGCGAGACATAAAGAGCGGTGAAGAGATTCGCGATCAGGCCGGTGATCTCGAGCGCAGCAGTGGTCATCAGCATGCGGCGGATGCGTGCCGGATCGTCCAGCCCCGGAACCGAGACGACGATGTGTGTCAATACACAAATCAACACCCATTTCCATCTCATGGGATCAATCTCCTTCTTTTATGAATTTGTCTAAGCGGGGGAGAAGGAGAAGTGAGGAGGGGGACGCTGGCTGAGCGGGCGCCAGTGCTTGGAAACAACGTTGCGGGCAGGAGGATTGGGAACGACGGCCGCATGTTGGACGCCAGGCGCGTTCACGGCCGTGGTTGTCGCGGCCGCTTTGAACTGCACACAGCAGGCCCCGCCCGATCCGGCGATCAGCTCAGCGGTATTGGCTCCCAGCGGGGAGCATGCTTGCTGCTCTGCCGCGGGAGCGGGCTCGAAATCCGCGGCGGCAAGCGCGCCCAACACCAGGGCGGGAACGCACAGCCACAGCAGTAGCTTCCTCATGCTTCCTCCATGATATTGCATCAGGGGTCCGGAGAATCTTGCGACAAGCAGCTGTGTGGCATTGCGCACTCATGCGTGCGGCGTCGAGACTCATCTCGACGAATTCTTCAACAAGCTCGCTAGCGGGAGCGGAGCCAGCATCAGATACCCAGGCGCCGCAACCCTTCTAGCTCGCGCTCAAGATCGTCCATGGTGTAGTCATGGTAAACGCCGTGAGCCTTCAAGAAGCCGTCCAGTTCCATGCGGTGGAGGCCAAGCATCTCGCATAACTGCGCCTCCGTGATGCGTCCGGTCTTCAACAAATCCACCGCCAGGGCCTCCAGTGCCCTACGCGAAATATCGCTCTCACCCTTGCCGAGGTGGGTGGCGATTTCATCCGGTATGTGGAGTGTTACCTCCATATCACCACGCTAACACACCTCAACCCCCGTTCAGCTGCGAGGGGTGATCGATCCAATAGTCCGGCTCAAACCTCGCCATCTCCTCGAGGTTGCCGTAGCCGTAGCGGACGGCGCACAGCTTGACACCAGCGGCGCGGGCCGCTTCCATGTCGGCGGCGGAGTCGCCAACCAGCAGGCACTCCTCGGGACTGGCGTTCAGGGCTTCCAGCGATCGGAGGATCACGTCCGGAGCAGGCTTCGCCGGGAAGCCGTCGGTGCCTTGCACGTGATCGAAGTGAGAGATCAACCCGAACTTTTCGAGCACCAAGCGCGTGGTCGGCGTGCCCTTGGTGGTGGCGGTCGACTTGCGGCCGCCCAGCGCCGACAGCGCTTCGGCCACGCCAGGGTAAGGCTTGGTCATCGTATGGCCGCGGGCGGCATAGATGGCGCGGTACTCGACGACCATTCCGTCGATCTGTTCACTCGAGTACCGCGGGAACAAAGGAGCGTAGAGGTCAATCAAGTGACGGCCGATGTACGTGCGCAGGAAGGCGTCGCTCACATCGGCGCGGCCGTGCGCCTTGAGCACCTCTTGCATGGCGCCGCAAATATCGGGCGCCGAGTCGAGTAACGTTCCGTCGACGTCGAACAGGTATACGGGAAACGCGGGGATGCTCACGCCGGTTGCGGGCGCTCTCCATCCATCAGCGGCGGCACACGCAGGCCGGAACCGCTCTCCGGACGAACTACCTTCTGCGTTTCTCCTCCGCCGCCCTTGGGACCGGTCTCGGCAGCGGCAAGCGGCACGCCTTCGATCAGCTGTTTCACTTCGTCGCCGTCGAGGATCTCGCGCTCCAATAACGCTTCGGCGATGCGCACCATCGCTTCGCGCTTTTCTTCAATGATCTTGCGCGCGCGCCGGTACTGCTCATCCACCATCGACTTCACCTGCTGGTCAATCCGGATCGCGGTCTCCTCGGAATAGTCGCGGTGCTGCGCGATCTCGCGCCCCAGGAAAATCTGCTCTTCCTTCTTGCCGAAGCTCAAAGGGCCCAGCTCGCTCATGCCCCACTCGCAGACCATTTTGCGGGCAAGGTCCGTGGCCCGCTCGATATCGTTGCCCGCGCCGGTTGTCGTCTGGTTGAGGAAGATCTCCTCGGCGATGCGGCCGGCCATCAGGATGCAAATCTGCCCCTTCAAGTAGGACTGCGAATAGGAGTGCTTGTCATCCAGCGGCAGCTGCATCGTCAGGCCAAGAGCCATGCCGCGTGGGATGATCGTGACCTTGTGCAGCGGGTCGGCTTCGGGCACCATAACGGCAACCAAGGCGTGGCCGGCCTCGTGATAGGCGGTGGTCTTCTTTTCCTCTTCGCTGAGCATCATCGACTTGCGCTCAGCCCCCATGATCACCTTGTCTTTCGCCACCTCAAAGTCGTACATCGTGACGACCTTGCGGTTCTGCCGTGCGGCGATGAGTGCGGCTTCGTTGACCAGGTTGGCGAGGTCGGCGCCCGCAAAGCCCGGCGTGCCGCGCGCCAGCACGGTGAGGTTCACGTCATCGGCCAGCGGCACCTTGCGCGTGTGGACCTTCAAGATCATGTCGCGGCCTTTCAAGTCCGGCCGCGGAACCACGACGCGCCGGTCAAAGCGGCCCGGCCGCAGCAGCGCCGGATCCAGCACATCAGGGCGGTTGGTTGCCGCCACCAGGATCACGCCTTCGTTCGACTCGAACCCGTCCATCTCGACCAGCAGCTGGTTGAGCGTCTGCTCGCGTTCATCGTGTCCGCCGCCCAGGCCCGCGCCGCGATGGCGGCCGACGGCGTCGATTTCATCAATAAAGATGATGCAAGGGGCGTTCTTCTTGCCCTGCTCGAACAGATCGCGCACGCGGCTTGCGCCCACCCCCACGAACATCTCGACAAAGTCCGAACCGGAAATCGAAAAAAACGGCACGTTGGCCTCGCCCGCAATGGCGCGCGCCAGCAGCGTCTTGCCCGTTCCCGGCGAGCCGATCAGCAGCACCCCTTTCGGGATGCGGCCGCCTAGCTTTTGGAACTTCTGTGGTTCGCGCAAGAACTCGATAATCTCTTGCAGCTCTTCCTTGGCCTCCTCCACTCCGGCAACATCTTTGAATGTCACCTTCTTTTGCTGGGAGGAATGCAACCGGGCACGCGACTTGCCGAAGCTGAGCGCCTTGTTCCCGCCGCTCTGCATCTGGCGCATCATGAAGATCCAGAAGGCCAGCAGCAGGATGAACGGAATGGCGTTGATCAGTATCGAGGCCCAGTTCCCTGAGGAGGTCTCCTTGATCGTGACATTGACCTTGGAATCGCGCAGCTGATTATAGATGTCGGGGTAATTGAGAGGGATGACCGTCCGGAAACCCTTGTTGGGATCGTCGCGGAACGTGCCTTTCACCTCATTGCCGGCGATCTCCACCGTCTTGATGCGCTCATCCTTGATCTCATTGAGGAAATTAGTGAACGTGAGGTTCTCCTGCTTGGGCGATTTGCCGCTCTGCACCACCGCCCACAAAAGAACAGCCAGACAGATCAAAACGACCCAAAAGACTGCGGTCTTTACGTTGGAATTCATGAATTCTCCCTGCTGGACTGCCTGCGCGGATTGTTGGATGGCATCTGATTAGCTTGCCCGCAAATCTGCGGGCTGTAATTTATTAGACGCAAGATCACCTCTGGTGGGTTCATTTTGCCTCCCCTGATCCATGCGTTTCCGCGATCTCCTTAATCCTCAGAATCCTGCGCGTACCCGGTCCGGCCAGCGAGCCCGCCGCCGGAGGGAAGCCTCGCACCCAAACAATGGAATTTCCCACACTCATGATCGGCCAGTGGGGGCGATCCCATAAGGGTACTTTGGCTTTTTGAAAAAGATCCTTGACGCTCCTCGCCGCCGATTCGCCGGCCGGCTGGAACGCGTCCCCAGGAGTCCAGCTCCTCAGACGCAGGGGGCCGGAAATGCAATCCCAATCCAAATCAGTGCCTGTTTCATTATATCCGGAACCGGAGGCGTCCCGTTGCTCGAGATGGAGGCTGATGCCCAGCGGTGGAATCGCGACCCGTGCCGGCAGGCTGACGGTGAGCGAGAGGGGCTCGGGCGGCTGGAGAGGCGGCGAAATCCGCAGCCAGTGGAAGGAGCGCCGCACGTCGAGACCGGGCAGCTGCAGGCGTCCCGAGCCGGTTGCGGCTGCGGCCAGCGCCAGGATTTCTTCCAGATGGGACAGGCTGATGCGGCGGCGGTCGCCCTTGACCGCGATAAATGCCGCGCGCAGCAGTTGGCGCTGGAGCGCCGGATGAAGCTCGCCCAGCTTGCGAACATCGATGATTACAGCGGGAGGCCTTCGACCGATGAGGCCGGTTTCGGCCACAGCACGCTGGAAGTAGTTCTCTTCCTGGCGCGCGATCTCGGCGGTGCGGGCGAGCGTCTCCAACAGGTTGGGGTTGAAGTCGCGCACCAATTGCGGGAGAATCCCGTGCCGCAGCCGGTTGCGGGCGAACCGCGGATCGGTATTGGTGCTGTCTTGGCGCCAGGAGATGCCTTTCGCCGACAGCCAGGCTTCCAGCTCACAACGGGTGAGATCGAGCAACGGGCGGACGAAGCCCTCCCCTGTTGTAGGAAGGATCCCGGCAAGTCCAGCTCCGCCGGAGCCACGCAGCAGGCGGAGTATCACGGTTTCGGCCTGATCGTCGCGCGTGTGGCCAAGCGCGACTCGGTGCAGTCCGTGCTGTCGCATCGCGCGCAAATAGAACTCGCGCCGCGCCTGCCGGCCCGCTTGTTCTAGGTTGCCGGTAAGCTTGGGCGCTCGCTCGGCAATCAGCGGGAGGCCGAGCCGCGCGGCAGCTTCCTCAACGAACCTCTCATCGCCGTCCGACTCCTCACCGCGCAAGCCGTGGTTGAGATGGAGTACCCTCAGCGATAGCTCAAGCGGCCCCGCCAGCTCATTCAGGATGTGCAGCAGCGCAATCGAGTCGGCGCCGCCCGAGACAGCAACGCCCATGCGTTCCCCCCGCGCGAACATGCTATAACGAGTAATGGTCTTGAGCGCGCGGCCGAGCACTGCATCGGGCGCGGCGAACTCTTCCACAACAAGCTCCTTTGCCGACATTTTCATTGTAAGCTGAGCCAATTTCAGGAGGCCTGTTCCAAACATGAACGTTGAAGCGCGCGCGGCGCGCGTGAAGCTGCTGCTGATGGATGTTGACGGAGTGCTCACCGACGGGCGGGTTTACTTTCTACCCTCGCCGGACGGGGATTGGACCGAGACAAAAGGGTTCGATTCCCAGGACGGGATCGCGCTGCTTTGGCTGCATGGGAAGGGCATCGCGACTGGTTTGATCAGCGGGAGGAAGTCGCCGGCTGTCGATCTGCGCGCCAAGCAGGGCCACATGACCTACTGCTACCAAGGCTTCATCGAGAAGATCCCGATCCTCGAGGAGATCCTCGCGAAAGCCGCCGTGCAGCCGGACCAGGTAGGCTATATCGGTGACGATCTGACCGACGTGGTGATCATGAACCGCGTGGGTTTCGCCGTGGCGGTGGCCAACGCGCGGCCGGAGGTGAAGCGGCAGGCCCATTACGTGACGCAAGCCGCGGGCGGCTCGGGCGCGCTGCGCGAAGTGGGCGAGTTGATCATGCGCGCCCAGGGTTACTGGGAGGAGATACTATCCAAGTACGAGATCCGCGATGGAAACTGAGAAGATCGGCGTATTGATTCAGGCCGATAACGGGCCTGGGGTCCTGCACCAGCTCACCGGCGTCATCGCGCGCCACAGCGGCGATATCACGAGCGTCGAGATCGTCAACGTGGACGCGGCGGTGGCTTCCATCTATTTCGAGCTGTCGCTGCCGGGCCCCGCCGCGCCGCTGGTTGCCGAGATCGGTGCGCTCACCGTCGTGCGCGAGGTGAAGCAGGTGGAGACGCTGCAGAAGATCTACGGCAAGCGGATCATCATTGTCGGCGGCGGCGCGCAGGTGGGGCAGGTGGCGATCGGGGCGATTTCCGAGGCTGACCGGCACAACATCCGCGGCGAGCACATCTCGGTGGACACGATCCCGCTAGTTGGCGAGCAGCCGCTGGCCGAGGCGGTCCGCGCCGTTGCCCGGCTGCCCCGCGCCCGGGCGCTGGTGATGGCCGGCGCCCTGATGGGCGGCGACATTGAAGCGGCAGTCCGCGAGGTTCGCGCGCAGGGGCTTCTCGTGATCAGCCTGAACATGGCGGGCAGTGTTCCCGAGGCGGCCGATCTGGTTGTTTCCGATCCGGTGCAGGCTGGCGTGATGGCGGTGATGGCCGTGGCCGAGACGGCGAAATTCAACATCGCGCGCCTGAAGCGGCGCGAGTTTTAGGCAGAGCATCCAATCAGCTGTCTGCAACATCCGCGTCAACGCCATCTGCCCCGGCCTCATCGAAACCGGCTTCAGCAAACCCAACCCATCCCCCGCGTCGGCACACCCGGCGAAATCGGCGGCATCGCCCTCTATCTCGCTTCTGACGAATCCAGCTTCGTCACCGGTGTGGGGCAAACTTCAGTTTGCGCGAGGCCTTCAGCCTCGCCGATATGGAACACCATGGCCACCACGGACAAGGCCGATTTTGAAAACAGTTCCCATCAATCAGGCGCCACGCCATCCCGCCCGCCCCAGCCTCCGCGCGCGCCTGACTGATGGGAACTGTTTTCAGTCACGAGATTGGAAAAACCCAATCTCCCCACCCATCAACAACTTGCCGATTTCGATTTCTCCGCCCTTCCCACACCCACTCTAAACTCACCCTCGGATAGCTCCCTATCCATCTGCCGCGCCGCCGCCCGCCAGCGCGCATCTCATCCAAGGAGACTTGAACATGTCCTCCAACGCACAAATCTCGGCCAACCGCCGCAACGCACAGCATTCCACCGGCCCCCGCACCATCGAAGGCAAACAGAAGGTCGCTGCCAACGCCACCAGACACGGCCTCTCCGGCCAACACATCATCCTCCACGGCGAAGATCCCGCTGAATACGACGCTTTGCGGTACGAACTCGCCCTCGACCTCCATCCCAACGGCGTCACCGAGAACTTCCTCGTCGATCAAATCGCCCAATCCCAGTGGAAGCTCATGCGCATCGCACGCATCGAAGCTTGCGAATTCACGCCACACCCGGACTACGTCGATCAGTTCCCCAAGGATGGCGACCCGGACGCAGTCAACGCAGCCATCTATGCCAGCGACTGCGCCAACAACCAGATCTTCCTCAAGTTCGCCCGCTACGAATCCGCCGCCCGCCGCGCCTATCACCAGGCCCTCAATCAGCTCCTCAAGCTCCAGGCCATCCGCCGCAAGCTCGCCCAAATCCCCGCTCCTCAAACCGATGCGGCTCATTACAAAACAAACCCAATTCCGCCCTCCTCTGACCGCCTAACCGCCCCCGCGAGCCAGCCGAAAGCAGTGCCCGCCACGGAAAACCTGACGCCAGCCACCTTCGAAGCTGCCGGAAAGCCGTCTATGACCCTCTAATCCCGCACCCCCACAACACGCCGTCCCACGACATCGCTATACGTGTCCCCTCAATTGCTGCCGGCGGCAGGCGCGTTCTTCACATGTTTATCAAACCAGTCGAGCATCTCGACGATGACGTGCTCCACCGATTCGCGGCCTTCATACCCGTGCGATTCGTGCGGAAGAAAGACTAGCCGCGCCGTGCCGCCGTTGCCCCGCACCGCCTGGTACATGCGGTCCGACTGTATCGGGAAGGTGCCCGAGTTGTTATCGGCCTCGCCGTGAAGGAAAAGAACCGGCTCCTTGATCTTGTGCGCATGCAGGAACGGCGACATGCGCAAGTAAGTATCGGGCGCTTCCCAAATCGTCCTCCACTCGGACTGGAACCCGAACGGCGTCAGCGTGCGGTTGTACGCTCCCGAGCGCGCGATGCCTGCCCGGAATAGATCGGAATGCGCCAGCAGGTTGGCGGTCATGAAACCACCGTAGGAGTGGCCTCCCACACCAACGCGCTTGGGATCGGTGACACCCATCTCAGCGGCCTTCTGAATCGCCGCCTTCGCCGAAGAGACCACCTGCTCCAGATAGGTGTTGTTCATCGTCTCCGGCGTGCCCACTACCGGCATCGCTGCGCCGTCGAGAATCGCATAGCCGTTAAGCAGGAAATAGAGATGCGATGTTCCCGTAATGGCCGTGAAACGCTTGGTGGAGCCCGAGATCTGGCCCGCCGTTTCCGGATCGTTGTATTCGCGCGGGTAGGCCCACACCACGGTCGGCAGCGGCGTGCCGGGCTTGTAATCCGGCGGCAGATAGAGCGTGAAGGAGAGCGGAACGCCGTCCTCTCGCTTATAGGTCACCAGCTGCTTGGTGACGCGCCTCAGCTGCGGCGCGGGGTCCTTGTGACTGGTCAGAGCAAGCGGCGCCGCCCCGGCCGAACGGATGTAGTAGTTGGGCGGCTCAGTCGGCGATTCCCGCCGCGTCAGGATGCGCTTGGCCTCCTTGTCCAACACGTCCACAGGCGCCTCGTAGCTTTCGGTATCGCAGTAGAAGAGCCGCTCGCTCTTGCCCGTGCGCAGGTCGAACCGGTCCAGGAACGGGCGGTCTCCCTCCGGAGATGCCCCGTTGCCTTCCAGATAGATCCCTTCGCCCGTTTGCAGGATCACACGGTGGCCCGCCGCCGTCGCCTTCGTCACCGGATTACCCGGATCCTTGTACCGATCCTGCACGTTGCGGCTCCAGATCTCCTTCACCGGCGCGCCCTTGGCAACCAGCACCGTCCGCGACCAGCGCCGGTTACGGTCATAGTCGCTGATGAAGGCGCCGCCGTTTTCCAGCCACCCCACGCCCATCGCGCGATGCTCGGTCCGGTGCAACTCGGCCGGCTCGGCCGTGAACGGCGCCGCCTGCGTCATGATGCGGTCGCGGTGCGGGACCTTCTCCTTCGGATTGCCGCCGTCCATCGCTTCCGTCCACAGCAGCGTCGCCGGCTCCAACGGATGCCAGCGGTGCTGCCGCGGACCCACCGGGACCCCTTCAATCGGCACGCGGTCCTGCAGCGGATTGCTCGCCATTTTCCGCACCAGCGAGCCCGCCATGTCCCACACTTCCACTTCGCGCGGGAACGCCGAGAACGGCAGCAGGTACGAGAACGGGCGATGGACATGGCTCACCAGCAGATGCTTGCCGTCCGGCGCCGCATCCGAAGAAATATAGATGGCCGGCTTGCCGATATTGCGCCGCGCCGATCCGGCGGTATCAATCACGGCAAGCTGCGAGGTCGCGTGATACTCAAACAGTCTTTCCTCATGCGGGCTCGTCAGCAGATCCTGATAGGTGCGCGCCGGACCTGCTTTGCCGGCCGTCTCCTGCACGTTGGGCCCCGCCGGCACAGGATCATCCTTCGGTGCAGCGCCGCGCCCAGCGGGCACAACCTGCACCAGCAGCGAGCGCGAATCCGGCAACCACTGGAAAGCTTCCCCGATCGCGTTGTTGATCTTGAGACCTTCCAGCTTCCGGATCTCTCCCGTGGCGCGCCCGGTCCACAGTTCCACTGTCGTATCGGTCGTGTTCAGGAAAGCGAAGCTGGCGCCGTCGGGGCTCCAGCGGGGTACCGACAGACGCGCATTCGGCGGCAGCTTGAGTTCGGTCTTGGCCCCGGTATCGAGCTTCACCAGCGACATCGAGTAAAAGCTCATCCCCCGATGCGGAGCATTGTTGGCCGGATTGATTCGCAGCCCCGCAAGGCGCAACATGGGCTGCGCCAACTCCGCGATCGGTGGATAACGGCGGCTTTGAACCAGCAGCCCATGAGTCCGCCCGGGATTGAGCACCATCTGCGGCGTAGCCGGCGCGTCAAGGATGGCGCGCACCGCCTCTGGGGCCTTGCGGTAAGTTTCCGCTGCATGGAGAGCGGTGATCGCGGTGAGAACCAGAATCAGGCGTTTCATGGTGTTGGGGCTCCTGTTAATTGCTCGCGCTGTACACCCTCACCGAGGGTGCCAACCGTGATTCAGCCATCGGGGATGGGCAAGTCACTGCGGTACTCCACCTCTTCACTCGGCGCCAGCCCGGAACGGCCGCGGCTTGCCCGCATGGCCAGCGTGAGCAGCAACCATAATACAGACCCGCCCAGCGGAATCCAAGTCATCCACAGCGGATCCCGGTTCAGCAGGTAAAGCCACGCCAGCAGCAGTCCCGCCGCCACCCCCTCCCCAATCCGCGAGGCGATCGCAGGCCGCGCTCCAGCGGCAAGTAGGACTGCTCCCAGTTGGAGCGGTGAATCGAGGACTTGACCCCTCCCTCCGCCACGCGCAGTCCCGTGCGGGTTGCAGGAGCACAGCGGCGGCATGGAGAACCAGATAGAAGTTGGCGAACAGGTGAAGATTCTCCCTGCCCGAGTAGCCGGCCTCCGATGCAGTCCAGTAGAACGGAAACTGGAACGAGTGCGCCAGCCTCCGGCTCAACGTCGCCTTAAGAATAGACACGAATCACTTTTCCGCGTACTAGACTGTTTGCATGGAAAGACGTAAATTCGTTGCCGCTGCCGGACTGACCGCCGCCTCCTACAGCCGCGTGCTGGGCGCCAATTCGAGAGTCGCGATGGGACTGATCGGCTCCGGAGGCCGCGGCCGCTATGTCGGCGCGTTCATGAAACAGGCTTCTAACGTCGAGTTCATCGCCGTCAACGACGTTTACCAGAAGACAGCCGAAGCGGCCAAGGAGTGGGCCGGCGGCAAGGCTCAGGTGTTCGCCGACTTCCGGCGCCTGCTCGAAGTGAAGGAGGTCGACGCCGTGCTGGTGGCGACGCCGGATCACTGGCACGCCATCCCTACGATTCACGCCTGCGAAGCAGGCAAGCATGTCTACGTCGAAAAGCCGCTCGCGCACAACATCGCCGAAGGCCGCGCCATCGTCAACGCCGCGCGCCGCCACAACAGGACCGTGCTCGTGGGCACGCAGCAACGCTCGGCCACGCATTTCCCGGAAGTGGCTCGTATCATCCGTAGCGGCGAACTCGGCCAGGTGCGCTACGTCCGCGTTTGGAACTTCTCCAACATGACTCCGAACGGAATCGGCAATGAGCCGCCCGGTCCTGTGCCGGAGGGGCTCGACTGGGACATGTACTGCGGGCCGGCGCCCGTGGTTCCCTACCGGCGCGCACGCTTCCAGGGCTCCTACCGCTGGTTCTGGGATTACGCCGGGGGAACCATCACCGACTTCGGCACTCACCGTTTCGATACGGTTCACCAGATCATGGGTGTCGACGCGCCGCATACCATCTCGGCCTCCGGCGGCCGCTTCTCGCTGAATGACTGCGGCGAGATGCCCGACGTGATGCAGGTCACCTATGAGTATCCAGGCTTCGTGATGAGTTACGAAGCCTGCAACATGAGCGCCCACGGGCTCGGCGGCCGCACCCCCGGGATGCGCTACTACAATGCCCGCGGCGACATGGACCGCCCCCACGGCATGGCATTCTATGGCGCCAATGGAGCCCTGTTCTGCGACCGTATCGGCTATGAGATTTATCCGTTTCAGGACCGCATCGAGCGCAAGACGCATAACACCACCGACGCCACCTCCCTTCACGCACAGCACTTCATCCGTTGCCTCCGCGATGGCGAGAAGCCGAAGACGGATGCCGAGACCGGCCACCGTTCCACCAACATCGCGCACCTCGGCAACATCGCCTACAAAACGGGATTGAAGTTGAAGTGGGACGCCGCGAAGGAGAGCTTTACGGACGCGCCGGCGGCAACGAAACTGCTCCGCCGCAATGCCCGCAAGCCGTGGGATCTGGTGTAGCTACTTCGCCGGCGGCTGATAGTAAAGCAGGATGCCCTTGCCGACGCGCTCTGTGGGCTCCGTGTAATCGGTCCAGATGATGCGGGTTGGGTTCTTCTCGCGCGTGTTCATCCGCGTGAGCTTGTTGAAAGTGAGGCTCACCGCGTTCCAGCCCGGCCGTGGCGAATCGGGGTTCAACGGCACGTTTTGCGGCATGCCGTGGTACTCCACCCACAGTCCGTAAATCGCCGGATCGAAGGCGAACTGCTTCACGCCAAGCTGGTTGAGCCGCGCGATCAGGCGCTTCATGTCCTGGCCCCAATCCAGATCCGAATCCACGAGCACCTCTTCCGGCTTGCTGCCCGCCAGGAAATTGAAGTAGGCCAGATAGTCCGGATGTGCCATCGCGGATGTGCCCACCTGCCACGCTAGCAGTCCGGTGAGCATGCCTGCCGTCCAGCGGCGCTTCCATTCCCTCAGCAGATATTCGGCGGTAGCGGCCGCCATGACCGCCGCGAAAACGTAGACCGGAAGCACGTGGCGGACGCCGATGTTGATATGGCTGGTGACGGAGAAGGCAATCATGCCCAACATCAGCCCGATGACGACGCGGTCGCGCTTGCGCCCGCTCCGGAACAGCAGCCAGATACCGGGGATCACCAGCAGCTGGAAAGCGACGGGCGTCTTGAAGAGAAGCGCGGCGGGGTAGTAATACCAGAAGCCCGTCTTGCTGAACTCACCCAGCAGCCAGGAGTCGTGACCGATTTCATTGTGTTGCCGCGCTTCCTCGATGCCGTTGAAGAATTCCGGCGCCGGCACATGGAAGGAAAGCGTCCTCGCGGGGCCGTACGAGAACCGGAAAGCGGCCCAGACGATGAACAACGCCAACAGCCCGCCCGCGAGCGCAGGTTTCCACGTGCGTTTGACAACGGCCACTACTTCCTTCTTCCCCGGCCAGGCGAAAAGCAGCGCGGCGGCCAGGCAACTCGGCACGAAGGCCAGCGTCGAGAACTTCGACACCAGCGCCAGTCCAAGCGCCACGCCGAACAGGACCCCCGTCTTCCAGGCCGGCCGCTCCACCAGCAGCATGGTGGCGGCCATCAAACCGCAGAAGGTTGCCGTGAAGACCGCGTCGGTGGTCGCAAGCCCGGAATGCGCAAGGATCGCCGGCATCGTCGTGAGGAACACTACGCTGCCGAGCGCGATGAGCCGGCTGAACCAGCGCGCGCAAGCCGCCCAAACCACCCAGCAAAGCAGCCAGAAGGCGGGCAGCATGGCGGCTCGCGCCCATCGTAGGCGGCCGTCATAGTTGGCGTCCGTGCTGTAGAAAGCCGACAAGGCCTGGTCGTACATGTCGGCGCGGGGGTCGTCGATAAGTTTTGCGTTCAGCTTCCACGGGCCGATGGCGGCCAGCACGCGCGCCAGCGGTGGATGCTGCGCTTCAATCTTGTAGGTTCCCCGCGTGATCCATTCCAGCCCGCAGGCGATATGGAACCCTTCGTCGATTGTGTGGTGGAAGACATCGTAGGTGGCAACAATTCTCGCCGTCCCGATTAAGGTGAGCAACAAGGCGATCCAGTGCGCTTTCGCGGATATGCGGTCGAGCCAAACCATGTTTGTTAAGCTAAGAAGTCACTGTAGCATGGGACAAAAACAGCCCGTCCCTGGTTTCCTCCAAACGCGAAAACAGGAACTTCTCATTTGCGCCGCCCTGTTGGCGGTGATTCTCTCCGTCTTTTATCAGGCCTCGGAATTCACGGTCATCGGCATTGACGACACCTCCTTCACCTCGGGCAATTTCGTCGTGCAGGCCGGCATCACCTGGCCCGGCATCCAGTACGCCTTCACCACAAACGAGATGGGCAGCTGGCATCCTCTCACCTGGTTGTCGCACATGCTGGACTATCAGCTGTTCGGCGGAAATCTCGGGCGCCATCACGGCGTGAACATCTTGCTGCACGTGTTGAACACATGGGGTGTCTTCTTGCTGTTGCGGCTGGCAACGGGTGCGCTATGGCGTTCCGCCGCGGTGGCGGCGCTGTTTGCCATTCACCCGATGCATGTGGAACCAGTAGTGTGGCTGGCCGACCGCAAAGGGCTGCTGGCCGCGCTGTTCTGGATTGCCTCGACACTGGCGTGGCTGCTTTCCCTTCGCCGGCCGGAGAAAGTCTGGAAGTGGCGCGCGGCATCCTTCGTGCTGTTCGCGCTGGGCTTGATGTCGAAGCCCGTGCTGGTGACGCTGCCCTTCGCACTGGTGATGCTGGAGTACTGGCCTCTCGGCCGGTTCCCCCGGCTTGCCGAACTGCCGAAGGCGATTCTCGAGAAGGCGCCATTCCTGCTGCTGACCGCGGTGATGTCGGTGATCACTTACATCGGCCAGTCCGAGGCCGGCGCCATGTCGCAGTATGGCAAACTGCCGGTGACCACGCGCCTGGCCAATGCCTTTCACGGCATCGCGATGTATCTTTCCAAGACCTTCTGGCCGGTGGATCTGGCCTTCAACTACACGCTCCGCCCGCTGAGCGCCGCCGAGGTGGCGTTGGCCGTTGCCGTTGCGGTCACCCTTACCGCCCTTGCCGTCTGGCGCATCCGTCACAATCCGTATCTCGCGTTCGGCTGGTTCTGGTTTGTCGGCGTGCTGGTGCCGTTTTTGGGCCTGGTGCAAACCGGTGATCAGGCTTACGCGGACCGCTATACTTATGTCCCGCATATCGGCCTGTTCATCGCCGCCGTCTGGGGTCTCCACGCGGTGATCAAACCGGGTTGGTGCAAGGCGGCCTGGTTCCGCATCCCCGCCGGAGCGCTCTATCTCCTGCTTCTGTGGACTTCGCTCGCACAGACCAGCCTCTGGGGTGACCAGGTGCGCTTTTGGACGCACACGGTGACCATTGTTCCCCATCACGTGCAGGGGCGTCAGCTGCTCGGCGAGTATTACGCCAAGCGTGGCGATTTCCCCAACGCGCAAATTCATCTGAACAAGGCCCTGGAGCTCGACCCGAAAGACTCCGACTCCTACCGCAAACTGGCCGAACTCGCCTTTCTAAAGGACAACAAGCAGGAGGCGTTGAGCCTGCTGGATACTGCGATACGGCTGAAGCCCGACAGTGGCACGGCGCACCATAACCGCGGCTTGGTGTTGCGCGCGATGGACCGCAACCAGGAGGCGCTGGAGGCATTCCAGAAGGGGCTTGCCTCGGGTCTGGAGCCGCTGGATCAGGTCGAGGCCCATTTTCAAATCGGCCGCACCTACCATGCGCTGGGTCAGACCGAGCAGGAACTGGCCAGCTTCCGGAAAGTGCTCGAACTCGATTATGAGCACTTCATGGCCCGGAAGAATCTCGCCTTCGCCTATTTGAAGTTGAAGCAGTTCGCCGACGCGGAGCGGGAGTTTAACAACCTGGCTATGGTGGCGCCGAACGATCCCGACGTTTCCGGATCGCTTGAGTACTTGCAGCAGCTGCGGCGTTAACCTAGTTGCTCTTGGTTCCCTTTTTGGAGGCCGGACGCGCACCGCCTCCCAGCAACGACTCAATCTGCTTGCGCATGTTGACTTCCTCATTCTCGAAGAAGTTATCGCGGCCGCCGAACTGCGCACGGATGGTCCCTTGCCGGTCAATAAAGACCAGTTGCGGAACATACATGATGAGCATCAGGGGAATTTGCAGGAACTCGTGAGCCTTTTCCCTCGGCGCGTAAGCCACCGGATAGCTCAGTCCGAGCTGCTTGACATAATCGGGCACCAGCATGTGGGCCATGTCGTTGGTCGCCACGCCGATCGCCTGGAAGCCGCGCGAGCCAAATTCGGTCTGCATCTTCTGAAGCAGTCCGGAGCAGCGCTGACAAGCCGGGCAAGTGGTGATGAGAAACTCCAGCGCGACTACTTTGCCTTTATAGTCGGCCAGGTTCACCGTGGCGCCGGTGGGGGTGCGGAAGGAAGCCGCCGGCGCGGGCCGCGGCACATCGGCTGCCGGCAAAGTCGTAGCCAAGAGCCATAATGCCATTCCAACAGATGCAGTCCTCATACAAGCTAGTCTATCGAAAAGCGCGTTAGTGTACCGTAGCTCTGCGCAGGAGCGCGTTTTTCCGCTCTACTGTGGGGCGCCGATGGCGTAGAGAGCGGTCCCGGTGCGCACGAACAATCTGCCGCCGCTGATTGCGGGAGTGGCGTAGATGGCGGAGTCGAATTGATTGATGGCGAGTATTTCCCAGTCGGCCGCGGCGCGGAGGACGAGGAGCTTACCCTGTTCGGTGGCGATATAGAGTTTACCGGCGGCGGCGACGGGCGAGGCGTAGTAGTCATCCAAGGCTCCGGTAAGACGGGCCTGCTTGAGTACATGGCCGGTGCGGGCGTCGAGGGTGGTGGCGATGCCGCCGCTGCGGAAGAGGTAGACGACGTTGTCGTGGACGAGTGGAGTAGGAACGTCGGGGAGCGATTTTTCGTAGCGCCAGAGCAAATGCGTGTTGGTCACGTCGCCGCCGCCGCCGAGCTTGACGGCGAGCATGCCGTTGCGGGAGGCGCGGCGGGTGCGGAAGAAACTCCATTCGCGTTCATTGAGGAGGCCGTCACGGTCAAGGTCGATAGCTCGCCAGGTACCGGTGGGCTGCCAGGGCGGAGGGAGTTCGCTTTGTGCGAGCTTACCGTCCCGGTTAGCGTCGGCGCTGGCGATGACGTGCTGGAAATCGGGCAGGTCGACTTGCTCGCCAACATCGTTGCCGGGGGTCCAGCCGTTGAAGTAGAGAGTATCGCCGGCGATAGTGGGTGCGGATTTGGGCTGGCAGGTGAGGCCGCGAAGGAACCACAGCGATTCGCCCGTGGCAACAGAGTAGGAAGTGAGCTGGTACGAGCCGGGGGCGATGACTTGCGTGGGGCCGCCGGCGGGTCGGTGAATGATCGGCGTGGAGTAGCCGTTGATGACGTGGCGCGGAGTTTTCCAGGCGATCTTGCCGGTTTTGGCATCGGCGGCGAGGATGAACGCATCGGTGTCGGTGTCGCAGACGAGGATCACTTTTCCGTCGGCGTAGACGGGCGATGCGACGATGCCGTGCTGGCTGTTGAAGGGCCCGAGCGGGAGGCGCCAGCGCTCGGCGCCATGGGCACTGTAGGCGAGGAGGCCGAAGTCGGCGAAGAAGACGTAGACGTTGTCGCCGTCGGTGACGGGGGTGGGTGCGGCGCGGTGATTGAGAGTATGGCGGGCTTCGCGGCGTGAAGCGCGGATGGAGCGGCGCCATAGGAGCTGGCCCGTGTCGCGGTTGAGGCTGAGCGTGATGAGATCGTCGCCTTCCGCAGCGGTGAGGAAGATGCGCTTGCCGGAGAGGATCGGCGAGGATTTGCCTTCGGGGACGTCAGTTTTCCACAGAACGTTTTTGGCGGGGCCGAATTCGGTGGGCAGCGCATCGCAGGAGAGGCAGAGGCCTGAGCCGCCGGGGCCGCGGAACTGCGGCCAGTCGGCGGCGGAGAGGGTCAGTGCGAGCAGCGGATGGAGGAGAATACGCATCGCCGTGCACCCATATTAATCCGTCAGGACCGTCGCAGGATATAGAATGATGCGCTAAGAAGGAGATCAAGAGCATGACAACAAGAAGAGCGTTTTTCGGATCGCTGCCGGTGCTGGCAGCAGGATCGTTGATGGCGCAGGAGCGGCGGGCGGCGCGCCCGAAGATCAAAATCACGGATTTACGTTGCGCGATTATCGGGCGTAATCCGACCGTGCGCATAGTCACCGATCAGGGCATTTCGGGTTATGGGCAGGCGGAGGGGACGAAGGGCTATCTGAAGCCGATGGTCCTTTTCTACAAGGACTACATCCTGGGCGAGGATCCCACCGATGTGGAGCGGGTGATGTTGAAGATCAGGCGGATGGGCGCATTCAAGCCGTGGGGCGCGGCGGTGAGCGCGATCGAGATCGCGCTGTGGGACATCGCGGGTCAGGCGGCGGGCGTGCCGGTCTATAAGTTGCTGGGAGGCAAGATTCGGGACCGGGTGCGGATTTACAACGGCGGTTTCCGGCCACCGATGAAGGGGCAGAGGCCGGAGGATTACGCCGAGACGGTGCAACGGATGAAGGAGGCGAAAGAGGGCTTCACGCTGATCAAGATGGCTGTGGCATTCCACAACCGGGCGATGATGACAGCGATTCCGGACATGTGGTACGACGAGCCGCGCGGTGGAGCGTCGCACCCGAACAAGGGCGTACTGACCGAACGCGGGTTGAAGTACATCATCTCCTGCGTGGAGGCGATGAAGAAAGTGCTGGGCGATGAAGTGGGGCTGGCGTTGGATGCCGGTCCGGGCTTCATGATGAAAGATGCGGTGGCGTTCTCGCGGGCGTGCGAGCCGATGAACCTGGCCTGGATCGAAGACATGCTGACGGGGGACTACACGCCGTATCCCAATGCGGAGCTGTACCGGGATCTGAAAATGATGACGTCGGTGCCGATACACACCGGCGAGCAGATTTACCTGCGGCAGAACTGCAAAGACCTGATCGAGAAGCAGGCGGTGGATGTGCTGGGTCCTGATCCGGAGGATGTGGGAGGGATCGCGGAGCTGAAGTGGATCGCCGAATACGCCGATCTGCACGGCATCGCGATTGCTCCCCATGGCATCTTCGACGGGCTGATCGGGCTGGCGGCGCATGTGCATATGGCAGCGGCGATGCCGCAGAACTTCATCGCCTTCGAGTATCCGTACGGGCAGCCGGAGTGGTGGTACGACATTGTGGACGGGCTGCCTGATCCGATCGTGAAGAAGGGGTTCGTGGACGTGTGGGACAACCCCGGGCTAGGCGTGACGTTCAAAGTGGCGGCGGCAAAGGCGCGGTTGCGGGAGGAGGATCGGGGATTTTTTGATTAGGCCTCAATAGTGGTAACGCGCCTGAAGAAAGTCGATTCGTTGGTTGCTCACGCGGTAAACGAGACGGTGTTCCTGCGTGATGCGGCGCGACCAGCAGCCCGTCAGCGAGTGGCGGAGAGGTTCCGGTTTGGCTGCTCCAGTGAAGGGGTCCCGGATCACTGCGTCGACGAGGTCGAGAATCCGCAAAGCGGTTCGGCGAGCGGCGGACACCCAGTGGCGGAGGTCTTCGAGGAATTCCTTCTGAAAAACGGCTTCGCGCCTACCGGGAGGTTGCAAGCTTCAGCTCGCGGCGAAGGCGGTCTGGAGTAAGGCGCCTACCTTGACCACGCGCGGCGCGGCGGAGCGCGGAATTGAGCCTGGCCGCATTCGCGGGTGAGCGCAGAAGGTGGGCGGTTTCCATGAGGCCTGCGAGATCGGAAGCAGGGATCAGCGCGACATCCTCGGCGCTCTTACGGCGTACGATGACCACTTCTTGATCCTTGGATACGCGATCGAGATAAGAGGCAAGCTCCTGGCGCAATTGCGTGTAGGTGGTCTCGACGGCCATGCTTTATTGTACAGGATTCCTGTACGCCATGCCTACTTCTCCTCGATGCGATAGAGATGCGTTCGAGTGCGGAGGTAGAAGGCTTTTCCGGCGATGGCGGGTGAGGCGAGGAAACCTTCGTCGAGTCGATTTTCACCCAGTTGCTCGAACGTGCGCCCGGGCTTGAGGACAATGGTTTTTCCGTCCTCGCTGAAGAACCAGAGTTTGCCGTCGGCGTAAACGGGCGAAGCGGAGTAATCCCCGCCGATGCGCTCCTGCCAGACCTGTTCGCCGGTCTTGGCATCGATGCAGCTGGCGATGCCGGTGTCGCCGATCATGTAGATCAGATCCCCGACCAGGAGAATGGATGGCTTGTTCGAGACGCCGCGCTTCACCTTCCACGCCACGTGGGTGTCGGTGATGAGCCCGTTGCCGCCGGTGCGGACGGCGAACAACTGGCCGGCAGAGAATCCGGTAGGAAAGAAGATCAGGCCGTGTCCGAGCACGGGACGCGTGCTGGCCGAGTGCTGCGCCCGCTCCTCCACGCGCCAGAGTTCCTTCCCGGACAGCGGGTCGTAGGAATAGGCGGCTTTCGCTCCCAGGCTGATCATCTCCCAGCGGCCGTTGATCTGCTCGACATGCGGAGTCGCGAACGCCTTGCGCAAATCGCCATCGGCGGCGGGTTTACCGTTCTTATCGAGATCCTGAAAATCAATGGATCGCTTGGTTTGCCAGACGGTCTTGCCCGTGCGCTTGTCGAGCGCCATGACGAACTGATCATCGCTGCCGTCGAAGTGCATGAGCAGCAGGTTGCGGAACAGCACGGGCGAGGAGCCTGCGCCCCGGAAATGATTGCACTCGATGTCGCGCCGCTGCCAAAGCACCTGGAAATTCCTGGAGTTGATGCAGGCCGTGCCCGGAGCCCCGAAGGTGATGTAAACGCGCCCGTCTTCGATTACCGGGGTGGGAGAGGCGGCGGTGTTGAACGGATGGATGAACTGCGGCTCGGCGACGTCGAACAACTTCATGTCGCGCATGATCTTGCCGGTGTCGCGGTCGATGGCGATGGCATAGAGCTCGCGCGCGTCCTTGGTGGCGGTGGTGAGCCAGATCTGATTTCCGTGGATGACGGGGGAGGACCAGCCGCGGTCGTGAATGGCGGTCTTCCACACGATGTTCCGTGTTTCGCTCCAATGCAGTGGCAGGCCGCGTGCGTCGGAATGGCCGGTGCCGTCGGGGCCGCGGAATTGCGGCCAGTTGTCGGCGGCGGGGAAGGTTTGTGTGAGGAGGAGGAGGAGGAGGAGGAGGAGGGTTTTGGGGGGCATGGGCGTTACGGGGATTATCTCACTCGCGCGCCGAGACCATCGCGGCGAATGTGGGAACAGTGAGCCTCAGGATATCCATCGAGATCTACCGCCAGGAGCTATGGATCGAGCGAGGGCGTCCAGATCCGGAAACAAGACGGCCACGTGAATGCCGTGCTTAGATAACGATTTCTTGAGTGCCCTTCGGCAGTCGTATGCAACGCGAATTCTGACGAGTTCGTCTACATTGGGCGGAATAAAGTCCTTGGCTGGGTGGTGATGTGCCGTAAACAAGCCGCTTTGAGCGCGGAGGCGAGGCGTGACGATTCGAGTGCCAATCTCTACTTCCCAATACAAAACGTAGAAAAGATGCGATTGAGGATATCATCGGCAGTGGTTGCGCCGGTGATGGCGTCGATGGGGGTGAGGGCGGCGTAGAAGTCGAGCAGCAGCATTTCGTGGGGGAAGGCGTGGCCGAGAGCCTCGCGGGCGTGTCGGAGGGCGGTGGAGGCCTCGCGGAGGAGTTGTTCGTGGCGGATGGAGGTGAGGAAGCCGGCGTCTTGTTCGATCAGGCCATCCGGGGATAGCGTGCGGAGGATTTGTGCTCTTAGTTCGGGGATGCCGGAGGAGGTGAGGGCGGAGACTCTGGTTCCGTCGATTTCCGTGGCAGTGGGCAGGTCGGATTTGTTGAGGACGACGATGTGGCGGCCTTGGGAGGCGGCGCGTGAGAGGAGGGAGCGATCGTCGGGAGTTAGTGGGGAGGAAGCGTCGATGACGAGTAGGGTGAGGTCGGCGTCGGCCATAGCTTGGTAGGAGCGCTGGATGCCGAGGGTTTCGACAAGCTCGGCTCCCTCTCGGATGCCGGCGGTGTCGAGGAAGCGGACAGGGATGCCATCGAGTGATGCGGTTTCAGAAACCGTGTCGCGCGTCGTGCCGGCGATGTCGGTGACGATGGCGCGGTCCTGCTGGAGCAGGCGGTTGAAGAGGCTGCTCTTGCCGACATTGGGGCGGCCGACGATGGCGAGCGAGAAACCGTCGTGGACGAGCTTGCCGTAGGCGAAGCTGCAGGCGAGGGTTTCGGTTTCGGTGATCAGCGGGTCAAGGCGGCGGGCGATTTCGGCGTCGGGAGCGACGTCGATGTCGTCCTCGGCGAAGTCGATGCCTGCTTCCAACAGCGCGATCAGGTCAAGCAGCTGGCGTTTGATGGGAGCGATGCGGCGGGAGACGGAGCCTTCCACTTGCTGTGCGGCGACGCGGGCCTGGTAGAGGGTGGTGGCATCGATCAGGTCACGAACGGCTTCGGCTTGGGGAAGGTCGAGGCGGCCGTTGACATAGGCGCGGAGCGTGAATTCTCCGGGTTCGGCAATGCGTGCGCCGGCCGAGCAAGCACGCTCGACTCCGTGGCGGAGAATGACGGGCGCACCGTGGCAGGAGATTTCGACGACGTCTTCGGCGGTGTAGGAGCG